>NZ_SRSR01000026.1:0-12725 GCF_004792275.1 Mesorhizobium sp. M4B.F.Ca.ET.143.01.1.1 | reverse complement strand
AGAGCGTCCTCGGACAGGATGGATCTTCCTGAAGCACGTCCACTAAGGCTGATCTGTTCCTCGATTGCCGTACGAAGATTCTGGACCAGATGAAACCGGTCGGCCACCTGGTGAGCCTGCGGTGCGCCTTCACGGACGGCCTGCGCATAAAGGCCGCAGCGGTCTCGGCTGACGACCTCGACGGAGCGATGATTCCGCAGCCACCTGGCTGCGCTATCGACACTCCGATCATCGAGAATGTCGACGACCGAGTGACGCTCGAGATCAACCATGATAGTGCCGTATCGCGTCGCTCGCCGCCAGCTCCAGTCATCGATGCCAATCACCCGAATCTCGGAGGCGCGGTGAGTAACCGCGGCATCCCGCTTCAGTTGCCGCAGGATGGTGTCGTCACTGACCGGCATGCCGAGCCGTTGCATGAGGCGTTCGCCAGGACGTCCACCCGTGCTATGGCCGAGCAAGCCGACAATCTCGCGACCCTCGTCGTCCTGCGCGCATAAGGGGAAGCAACCGTCGGGAGTCGATCAGTGAACGTTTGTCGCTCACATTTCTGATGTGCACATCGCCAGCGGCTCAGCAGGAGCTTCACCGTCACGGGCTTGCCCTGGACCGGCAGATCCTGAAGGCTGCGGTTGGACTGACCTGCCACGGGTAATTTCCTCCGGCTTTGATTAGAGTCCGGCCTGATTGAAGGACGGACAGATGAAGAGAAAGCGCTTTACGGAAGAGCAGATCATCGCGGTTTTGCGCGAGCACGAGGCGGGTGCGAAGGCGGGCGATGTGGCGCGCAAGCACGGGATCTCCGAGGCGACGCTGTATAACTGGAAGGCGAAGTATGGCGGCATGGAGGTCTCCGACGCCAAGCGGCTGAAGGCGCTGGAGGAGGAGAACGCCAGGCTGAAGAAGCTTCTGGCCGACCAGATGCTGGAAGCCTCGGCGTTGCGCGAGCTCCTGTCAAAAAAATGGTAGGGCCCGCCGCCAAGCGCGAAGCCGTCGCGCATCTGCAGACCGTGCTGGGTCTGTCGGAGCGTCGGGCCTGTTCCATTGTCGGCGCCGAGCGCAAGATGATCCGCTACCGGCCGCGGCGGCCGCCGGAGACGGAGTTGCGCGGCCGGCTGCGTGATCTCGCCAACGCACGCCGCCGCTTCGGCTACCGGCGGCTGTTCATCCTGCTGCGGCAGGATGGCGAGCCGGCGGGGATCAACCGCATTTACCGGCTCTACCGCGAGGAAGGGCTGGCGGTGCGCAAACGGCGTGCGCGACGGCGTGCGGTCGGCACCCGGGCGCCGATCCTGGTGGAGGCCCGGGCCAACGCGCGCTGGTCGCTGGATTTTGTCCACGACCAGTTCGCCTGTGGCAGGCGCTTCCGCATTCTCAACGTCGTCGACGACGTGACGCGAGAGTGCCTGGCGGCGATCCCCGACACCTCGATCTCGGGCCGGCGTGTGGCGCGCGAACTGACGGACCTGATCGCCCGCCGCGGCAAGCCCGGCATGCTCGTCTCCGATCACGGCACGGAATTCACCTCGAACGCCATGCTCGCCTGGTCGAAGGACCACCAGGTGGAATGGCACTACATCGCACCGGGAAAGCCGATGCAGAACGGTTTCTGCGAGAGCTTCAACGGGCGTATGCGGGATGAATTCTTGAACGAGACCCTGTTCTTCGGCCTCGACCATGCCCGCACGACGATTGCCGAATGGAGGGACGACTACAACCGATCACGCCCACATTCAGCGCTCGGATATCTCACGCCCGCGGCCTATGCCGCCAATCTCACCGCAACGGACGATCGGCTGCGCAACCCCGACCAGCTCCGCCGATCGCCCGTTGCTCAACCCGCGCCATACGGCGTAAAACCCGCCGAGGCTCTAATTGCGGCTGGATGAAAATCCGGTGGCAGGTCAGGACCAGCCATGCCGACTGCGGCTTCGCCGGCCACAATCGGGGCAAATGCCGATCGCTGGTCCGGCAGCGGAAACAACCCAACTGTGATCATCAGTGAGCGCGACACCCAGAATTCTGACCCCTGGGCCGGGCGACCATTTCGATTTCGTTCGCATGCCCGCCCATAGCGATAGCGTCGCTAACAGCGGATGAACCACACAAATTGAGGAAGACCCCGTTTAAGTGCCAAGCGACAGCAGGCATGGGAAGTCGCTTCGGTTCACTCCAGTGGCACCGATCAAAGGCACCATCGACAGTTTCCGCTTTGGCGCTTTCTGTTCGCCCATTAGGTCTGCGATTTCCTCGTCACGTCCTGCTATTCGGCTTTCCAGATTGGCGATGCGTTCGGTCAGCAAGTAGCGGCCGACCAGGAAGCCTCCGCCTCCGAAGAGAGAAAGGTCGCAAAGACGGCCGGGTTCGCCAGCACCAGCGCCGAGTTGGCTACTAGGAAAGCGATAAGGTCATGCATCGGGCAACATCGTCCTCGCGTGAGCGCCCACCGCTGTCACCCTAAGATGGCGGGCGTGTCGTCGTAGCTGACGTGCACAAGCCCCGGATGGCGGTGAGCAAGGGCGACTATGTGGGTCTCAAGCTCACAGTTGTAGGCCATGAGCGCCTTCACGGTCTCAAGCGGGCTGCCGTAGCGAGCGATCAGCTTCTCCGCCTCCGCGTGCAGTTCCGCCTTGGTCTTAGGGTCCAGATGCATAATGCCCATTGTGGCGCCTCCCACCGTGAGCCCTATGCGGCGCTGGCATAGTGAACAAAATGGGAACAAAACTGTCAAGAGTGAATTGACCGGAAGAGGAATGCCTTCCTAAATTGGGTGATGCCTGATACTCGTGGAAGACGTAAGCGCGGCAGCGAATGGAAGCTCAGCAAGGCTCACGAGGCAGGGCAGCTTGTGCGTGTCCAGTGCGGGCTCTGCAGCGTCAAAGCGCTGGTATCAGCCGGGGGACCTTAGGGAAATCTTCGGAGATGTTGAGGCAGAAATGGTGGGGAGCAAAATGACATGCGAGCGATGCGGCAAGAACGAGTTCATGCATGTCGAGACACAAAATCCATCGGCCGGAGAACGGCAGAGCATCCGCATGAGGCGGCTTGTCGAGATAAGGGAGGTTCGGCGGGTCATTTGGAGGGACGAGGATTAAAGAGGCCGCGGTCGATCATGCCCCCCTGATGGTAGTCATCGATGCGGGTCCCAGCTCGCTTTGGCCGTCTTTCATGCGTTAGACGGCTCTCGCGTTTTCGCTTCTGGTACCGAGATCGTATAATCGGGTCCTGAGAGCGTCGAAGCGCCGCACAGCGCTTGCTATGGCCTGCTGCTGCGTCTCGTCGAAAGTCCCGTCTTCCTTGATCGGGATGTCGACTTCCAGCCCTTTTACACGGGCAGCGAACAACTTGGCCTCGTATAGAAATCCGCCTTTGTAGACGGCAGCCCTCAGGGCGACTGCTAAATATTCGAGGTCTATCTTCTCGATCTTTCGTTCGACAATGATAACGTCATCAGTGATAGCACATCGGCTGTTTCGGACGAAAACTTTTCCAACGCTTGCGCCATTTGCGTTAACCGTGACGATAGGCTTCTCCTCGACGTGCCCGCCCTTAACGTTCTTGAAGAACTCCGCATCGACATTCCCCTTCGTCTCGCGCTCTGTCTTGAAGCAGCTATATACCGTCAGGTCACCGGGATGTTCTCGTATCTCCTTGCCCGTAACGCGCGTTCCAGACCTCACATCGAAATGCGCGGTATCACCGACACGGATAGTCTGCATTTCACCCGAGGTGAGGGATTGTAGCTCCTTCTTCGCTACCTCCAGTTCCTTGGTGATTTCCTCAATCTCCAGCATCGTCTCGTCGATAAAATCGACGCGAGCAATGGCCGATTCTTTTTGACCAAGAGCGACCTGCTCGTCCTCGGTCCAGAACCGCATGACGTCCCATCTATCGTTCTCGGTGAACTGATCTGCGCCAACGACCTTGGCAATGGTCGCTCCATCCGCAGCCTTTGCATCGCCGTTTGCAAACTTGACAAACATTTCTGCGATGTCCGCGAGATCGTTCTCATTCGGAGTCGGGACCCTTTCCCAATTCAGCGTTTCCCCTACCGTCCTGGCGATGCCGCAGAATACATCGGGGCGCGGATCGGCCGCCGTGTGACGCTTTTCCAGAACGAGGATGTACGTGAGCTGAGCGGTGTTGAAGAACGTATTTCGGGGCAGGGCAATCGAGGCAATAAGGTTGCAATCATCCAGAATCCGCTTTTTCGGGCCTGGATCGGTCCGGTTGAGAAGGCCCAGGGGGACAATAACGAAAGCGCGGCCGCCCGCCTTCAATGCCCCCGCAATGTAGCGCAGGAATAAAGCTTCGACGCCCAATCCGGACTTGTCATAATAGTCCCGCAGATCGACACCGTTGCCACCAATTCCAGCCTCTTTGACTTCATCCTTGTAGACCCCGCTCCCCTTGGTGACGTAGGGCGGATTAGTCAGGATAACATCGATGGACCCGCTGGGTGGATTTTCGAGAGACCCTAAGGTCTCGTTTGAGTTCATCAACACGAAGGTTTGGGCCATCAATTGATTGAGCGCGTCCATGGTGATGGCGGGATCGCGCACCATCTCAGCACAATGAATGAGGGTGTTTGCCTTCGCGAGGATATGGGTGTTCGCGTCTACATCGACGCCGATGAAACGAATGCGGCGCTTCGGCTGTCCACTGACGAACGTCGTATTGTTGGCAAGGGACGGGACGATAAGCGGCGGCTCCAAGACGAAGCCACCCACACCGGCCGCCGGATCGAGGACCACTGCACCCTCCGCCAGCTTGTCTAGCCGGGCCATGCGTATCATCGGTCGAACGACATTCCTTGGTGTAAAGAACTGGCCCAATTTCTGCTGCCGTGCGCTACGCCGGAGGAATGTTTCATAGAGCCGAAGCTTGAATTCCGGGTCAATAGTCGTCAGCGGACCAAACTCTTGAAAGTCATTCAGGATATCAAGAAATGTTCTATTGAAGCCCGCCAGTGTTACCGTTGAAGATCGCAGAAATGCAAAACCGTTTATTACGGAAGTTTTTGACACTACAGTGCTCAGACCAAAGACGTCCGCAACTTTTTCGTCGTGTACAATCGTGCTGTCTTTAAATATTTCCTTAATTTTTGGCCTAATCTTCTCAGAGTAATATTCGATCGCCGTCATTCCGTGCTGTTCTTGAAACCGTTTTGGATCAGATATCAGGCCGTAGAACCTATATGCTTCCGGCAGGGTCGATAATGGTAGGTTGTCCGATAGGAATTTCAGGACGAAAATCTCGACGAACGTGAGCAAGCATTGCTTTGGCTCTTCCTTTGTTGCGTGCCAGATGGTCTGCCAGACCTTTTCCGCAAGCGGCGCGGGGTCTTTCAGCACGCCAGCATCGCCAGCTAATAGGTTCGAAAGGACGCCGGGGCCGAAATCGCGTTTGTCAGAAAAATAAACGAGCTTCTTACCTGCCAACGATTGCATCACATCGAGGTAAAGCCAACTCTTACCGTTTGATGTGACGGCGACTGGTGCGCCAAGCGCCGCTGCCGCGAAGAGTCCTTGCTCTGAGGCTTTCAGCACCTCAGCCGCCGAGCGCATCTTTGTTGGGGCCTTGTCCTCTCCCGTGGCGACAGGCTTCAACTTGTTCCCCTGTCGTCGGAGGAATACGCGATCCGGCTTAGCGCTTCCCGGGGCCTTTAGCGGTTTGTAGGCTGTGAAAGGAAAATCTATGGATGTCGGGATGACAACATCGATACCGACTGCTCTCAGTTCGCGAACGCTTGTCGCGCCGATGTTTAAGTCTTCGAAGTCACCGAACTTGTTGCCCTTGATCGTGCCTGTCGCCAGATAACCTCGCTGGTTAAGTTCTTCGTTCGACACCTAGTAGCTACCTTCCCCCAACAGAGCGATACCAGAATCGGCAACCCGGACTAGAGCCTAGAAGAACGCTCTCGACAAGCTGGACAACGCCACGTCACGCGATGGCGAGCTGCAGACAGTCAGTGAAGGGCGTCTGTTGCCCTACTACAGCAGCGACAGTTGGGCCGCTTCCAAAAAAAGCACACAATACGACGTGGCCCGACGCTTTAGCGGTGGTCAGGTAATAGCCTAGGTAATATATGCGTCAAAATCATCAATCGAAGCAAAGCTCGTTGGGCCTGTGATAGTTTGGGCCATGACCGTTCCGTCAGTGTAAATCGTCACCTTTCGGCCGTTGTGAACCGTTTCTGACCGCAACTGCTGTCGGGAAGGAGCAGTCGCCGGGGCGTCCTCGATGCCTGTTGCGGCTTGTGGTGCGGCCTTCGACGCGGCAACTCTCCTCACCAGGTCCCGAAAGCCATCCGTGTTCCGCTCAATGTTGCCCAGATGCACGACAGCTTGGCCGAATGCTGCCAGAAGGACACTCTGAATGGTTCCAGTGAGGAAGAATGGCACCAATGCACGGGGAATGCGCGTCCAACGTGCAAGTGGGTTTGATCCCAGTAGCGGCAGCGGTGGTTCCCATCGATTAACCGTTCCATGTCACCATAGACCAGTATGATCAGTGCCGCTTCGCTCGGGTGTGCGTCTGGCTTGGTCCGATTGGCCAGTTTCGCCCACTGGAGCCTCGGTCGCGTAACTTGCACCACGATCGTGTTCGACGCTGAGAGCACCGGTAGGTCATCTGGCGGGAACAGGCCTTTAAGGTTCTTTCGAAAGAGGCGGTTCAACGTACCGGCCGGGGTGCGGCTTTCACGTTTCCGATGGTTGCTCAATGCCGCGCAGACAGCATCGAAGTTCTTCTCGTTTTCCGGGAAGCTTATCATAGCGCTCCGTTTATGCGGCGTGATCAGTCTCGACGCTGCAGGCGCGCGCCACTGTTCGGCGTGTCAAGATGGCGGCTTGACGATCACCATATCCCATTCGCCATTCCCGCGTTCGCTGGAGGCGTGGTGAATGAGGACCTCATATTCGGGGTTGAGTGACAGAAACGCCTTCACCGAGCGATCGAAGGCCAGTATGCTTGGCCAGTCAGTGCGCTCTGGCGACAGAACCAAATGGCCATCGGTCTCGGTGATCTTGCAATCCGGCAGTGAGATCATTTCTTGCTTTCCGCGCTTGTTAGATAGCTCGACCTGGCGTTCGGGTGTCGAATCGCGACAGTTAGCCTTCATCCGTCTGTAATCTCTTCAAATCTTTGCCGGTCAGCGATATTTCAGCTCCTGGCACTTTTAGGTTCACTCCCGAGGCGCGCCCTAATATCGCCGAAGCCAAGTAATCAGCCGGGTGCATGTCAGCTGATTCATCCTTTTCCCCTCTCGCAAACAGATTGCGTGAGATGGTTTCAAGCAAGTGTTCTGGCATTGACTTTTCCTGAGAAAGCCTCCACTCCAGCGCCGCCTCAACAACCCAGCTCGCTCGATCAATGTCCAAATCGAACTGCTTAAGTTGAAATTCCGCGTCTGCGTATCGCTCAAACCATCTGTTCATCCAGCGCAGATACCAGGCAATTAGGCCGAGAAGCGCGACAGTCAGGCCCACAGGCTTCAGACCTGCGATTATAACCTGAGCCGTCGTAGCGCCGGCAGGAAGCGAGCTCAGAGCGTTCGCGTAGTACGCAAGAAAGCCGACCAACACCGCCGATGAGCCGATGACACCCAAATGGATCGGAGTCCGGTTGCTTTTCGTCTCTGGCGTAATTTGGAACTTGTTTGAGCGTGCAACGATCTTCGATTTCAGCTCTTGGTGAAGCTCACGCCGCGCATGTGTGTTGCTGCGGTCGTCTAAATCTTTCTGCCGTGCCGCCAGTTCCTCTTCTGTCCTTTGCAGAGCTCGCTTTGCTTCCTCGATCGTTTTTTCCGCTTCCGTCTGTCGAGTGGCGAACTGTGCATCAAGCTGAGCGTTTCGTTCGTTATATTCCTCCTCAAGTCTGAGGCGAACCGCTGCCGCTTGCTCACCAACGTTGGCCACAGTGCGCTGCAACTGCTCGATCATCTTCTGATGCGATTTCATGAGCAGCGTAAAAGATTGGGAATTATGAAACAGCTTGGCATTCTGGTCAGTATTTGCCAGAAATGAATCGCTGATTAGCTGGTTGAGACGCGACACTTTCTCAGGCGGAACGCCGTCCTTCGGGTTGTTTGTGATGCTCAGAACATCGAAAGCAAAATCTGCATCTGACGCGATGTTCCGTTCAACGACGAGGTTGAAGTTGGCAGCGCCGATAGTAGCCGAGTAGATCGTATATCGATCCGATGAAGCTAGCGGATGCGTGCGCCATTTTTCATCGCTAATCGGAAACTGCTCACCCCGCGCCGATCCAATCTCACTAATGCTGCAACTGGTTGCGTCCACCATTTCAGACGCTGATTGCAAAAAGCTAAGAAGATCGGCGTCTCTAAGACGCGGCACCTGGAATTTATAGTCGGCCATTTTTCCCCATCCCACACCCGAGGGGCAAAGGTAGACCATTTAGGATCTGGGGACGCAACCCTGCGCTGCAAGCTTTGCTATGGAGCCTTGCCACCGGCTGGGCGATCGGGCTGGGAGTGGCCGCCGGTTTGCCGATGGCGGCTGAAAAGTAGATCGCCTGCGCATACCAAAAAATTTGATTGCCGCTGACCTTGGCGGATCAGCTCGTCAGATGTGCAATGCAGGATGGATGAGGTTGCCGATTCGGAGATCGAAGCCCTCGCGGCCGATCTCTATGCGGCTTCCTACACTTTGCGTATGGGGCCTAATGCCGTGGGTGCAGTTCGCTATCCATACCGTCGTGCGGGTTGAAGGCAAGCTGGTTGACATAACGCCTAACCAGGCATCGCAGCGCTACCCCTTTATCGAGCACCGGGGGAGTTGGAAGCTTTTCGAGGCGGCCGGCCGGCGGGGAAAAATCTATCACCAGATCAGACGTTTGGAACGCGCTAGCAGTTCGCCCGCCGGTCTCTCTCCTGGCTTGGGCGACTACTGTCATCGGGAATCTTGGCAGGTCGTCTGTCACCTTCGTCGCTCACCACCATCCGAAAGATGCACCGAACGGGTGAACGCCGGCTAAGAGCGCTCCTACGGCCGCCGTCGATGCGAGGATCAGTTCGAAGCCTCGCAAAGTGATGCGCCGCTCGAGCAATACACTCTGGCCGCGGCAGTACAGCCGGCCGTCATCGTCGATCTGAAAGCCATCCATTTCGTCGATGCTGATTGTTCGTGGAGCCATCAGGTTCGTTCCTTCCTCAACCTCACGCCGGCGCCGCCGCCTTCCTCCGGGATGAACTCAACGCCGGCCGCCCCTGAGGGAATAATTTCTAGCTCAATCGAACTTCGGCGGGGGTGACGGTTTCCATTCTGTCGCTGCTTTCAGATAGCTCACGCCCCGGCTCCGGCCAGTTTGCCGACCAGCAAACAGTTTCGGTTTATGGACACGGGCGGCATCCGGCTAAATGCCGATGGCGTGACCCTTGAAGCCGGCGAAATCAACGAATTCGTCAACATGATCGACGGGGGGCTGTATGGTGCGCCGTCGAACTAAAATTATGCGATCGTGGAAGCCGTCAACGGTCTCAATGTCGCAAAATTCGATCCGACCCTTACCGCCAGCGCGGTCGGGTATTCGCTCAATAATTTGGGCTTTGGCGCTCTGAACACCGGCCAATACAGTTTCGCCGCGCTGTGGAAGGTGACGAACGGTTTTCCATCGAAGGCGCGCGAAAATATCGCGGTCGCTTTCGTTGGGACCGAAGCGCGGGCGGTGTTGCGGGAGGACGATTCTGGCGTTCCGGAAGCGCGAGTGCAAAGAGCGACCGACAATACTGTCACGATCGTTTCAATCCCGACGCCTGTCCGCATAGGTGGATGGGTTGCGGCGGCGGCGGACTATCACTGGACGAACGATACCGTGACTATTCACGATCTTCTAGGGTCGACAAGCGTTAGCGGGTCATCAGCGGAACGCCTGGTGCGGCGCCATCCGACATCAACACCTATCGGCTCGGGTATTTTCTCGCTGCGAATGAGCGTTTCGTACGTCAATTGGCCGATTTTATGCATATGCCATATTTGCGGACCGAACCCCGACTGACCGCGCTTAGACTGCACATGCGGGCACGGGCAAGGCTGATCTAAGTTCTCGGGAGTGGGCGGACGGCGTGAGCTGGAAGGTGTGCTCGAAAGAACGCTATCGGTGACCTGCCACTGAACTGTCATCCGGCGGCGATTAGAGCCTCAGCTGTTTCTGTTACGCCGTAGGGCGCGGGTTGAGCGACCGGCGGAGACGCGAAGCCCATATCGAGCGGAGCGGCATAGCCGGTTGCGGCGAGGGTTCCGGCGAAGGCCGCCGGGGTCTGGTAGGCGAGCGAGGAATGAGGCCTCGCCGTGGTTAAAGTCCTGCCTCCATTCGGCGATGGCACTGCGGGCGTGGTCGAGGCCGAAGAACAGGCTCTCGTTCAACAGCTCGTCGCGCATTCGGCCGTTGAAGGATTCGACGCAGCCATTTTGCATCGGCTTGCCCGGCGCGATGTAGTGCCATTCGACGCGATGATCCTTCGACCAGGCGAGGATGGCGTTCGAGGTGAACTCTGTGCCGTGGTCGGAAACGATCATGTCCGGCTTGCCGCGCCGGGCGATCAGGTCAGTCAGTTCCCGAGCAACGCGCCGACCGGAGATCGACGTGTCCGGGATCGCGGCAAGGCATTCGCGCGTCACGTCGTCGACGATGTTCAGCACCCGGAACCGCCGCCCGCAGGCGAACTGGTCATGGACGAAGTCCAGCGACCAGCGCGCGTTCGGCTTCGCCTCAACCAGGATCGGCGCCCGCGTGCCGACCGCTCGTCGCCGTGCCTGGCGCTTGCGTACCGTCAGGCCCTCCTCGCGGTAGAGCCGGTAGATGCGATTGACCCCTGATGGCTCGCCCTCTCGCTGGAGCAGAATGAACAGGCGTCGACAGCCGAAGCGGCGGCGCTCGTTGGCGAGGTCGCGTAACCTTATGCGCAGCTCCGTCTCCGGCGGACGCCGGGACCGATAGCGGACCATCTTGCGATCGGCACCGACGAAGGAACAGGCCCGACGCTCCGACACGCCCATGACGGCCTGCAAATGCGCGACGGCTTCGCGCTTGGCGACAGGCCCTACCATTAATGGGATGGTCCGCCCCGTCCTCCCGCAGCATCATCTGGGCAGTCACAACAAAGGAGGTTGCAATGTCCCCACGCAATGCGCCGCGCCCTGCGGCCGTCTATGGTGTCGATATCGGCAAGAACATCTTCCACGTCGTCGGCTTGGACAGCGACGGCGAGCCCGTCCAGCGAGTTCGCTTCCGACGCGATACGTTGATGAAGTTCTTTGAGCGGGCAGCGCCGGCAATCGTCGGGATGGAATCGTGCGCTGGATCGCAATGGATCGCAGGAGACTTCAGGCACTGGGGCACAAGGTTCGCCTGATCCCAGCGCAGTTCGTGAAGCCATACGTCAAGTCGAACAAGAGCGACATCATCGATGCCGAAGCTATCGCCGAAGCAGCCACGCGGCCGACGATGCGATTTGCCGCGATCAAGAGCGAGGAGCAAGCCGACCTCCAAGCTTTGCATCGGGTGCGCGACCAGATGATCGGCACGCGAACCCGTCTGATCAACCAGATGCGAGCATTCTGCCTGGAATACGGAATCGCATTGAGACAGGGCGCCGGACTGTTCAAGCTCGACTTGCCACTGGTTCTCGATGACCTTTCGAATGACCTCTCGCCGGCAATGCGCAAACTGCTCGTGGACCTGTTCGCAGATCTGCGCCAGTTGGAGCAGCGCATCAACGACGTGACGAGGGAGATCGCAGCGATCGCAGACCGAGAAGATGTTGCCCGCCGGCTCATGACGATCCCCGGAATCGGAGCATTGGGAGCCACCGCGCTACTGGCGGCCGTCGGCACCGGATACCAGTTCCAGAAGGCTCGCGACCTGGCCGCATGGCTGGGGCTGGTCCCTCGAGAATACTCGACCGGAGGCAAGCAGAAGCTACTCGGTATCAGCAAGCGCGGGAACCGCTACGTTCGCAAGCTGCTCGTTCATGGGGCGCGATCATGCTTCCGTCACCTGGATCGAACCCGGGATCGCCTGGGAAGCTGGCTTGACGGGTTGCAGAGCCGTATGCACCCGAACAAAGCTGTTGTCGCACTTGCCGCCAAGATGGCGCGCATTGTCTGGATTGTCCTGACCAAGCCGGGAGCGCTCTACGAACGCAGGGACCCTGCCTTCGCCTGACGCTCCGGCTCGATTGCAAGGCTCGGGAATAGTGATGACGAAACAGTGGATCAGCATGCCGTAAGCCCTGTGCAAAAAAGCGGGCTTCGTGCCCGAACCATTTATTGGGAACGGCGTGCGCGGATCTCATCATGGCCTGGCTGCAACAGCAGCTCACTCGCGAGAGGCCGGATACATTTATGCAACTGGAATCGTCATCGGCGATGTCGCGAACCCTTGCACGGACGGGGCGGACCATACATCTGGATTGTCCTGACCAAGCCGGGAGCGCTCTACGAACGCAGGGACCCTGCCTTCGCCTGACGCTCCGGCTCGATTGCAAGGCTCGGGAATAGTGATGACGAAACAGTGGATCAGCATGCCGTAAGCCCTGTGCAAAAAAGCGGGCTTCGTGCCCGAACCATTTATTGGGGTCGGAACAAGAGCAGTGCGAAATCGTACGCTAAGGGTGAACGGATCATGAACTCTACTGTAGTGCGGCTGTGTAGCATCCGATCCCTGTGGATTGCCATCGCGGGGCACCCAGTTTTGATTTC
>NZ_SRSR01000268.1:0-310 GCF_004792275.1 Mesorhizobium sp. M4B.F.Ca.ET.143.01.1.1 | reverse complement strand
ACCGCGTTGCCGGTCTGCCAGACGCCGCGCGATTCCTCCTCCTGATAGGCAAGCACGCCCGGCGGCGCGATCGTGCCGATCCAGCTCTTGACCATCTCGAGCGTGGCAGCGGCTTTGGGGTTGTTGATGGAGATGCCGCCGTCCGGCTCGATGATCCCGCCGCCGCCATTCGACATCACCCATTCGAGCGCGTTGCAGGTCAGCCCCTCATAGGCATTACCCTGGAAGACGAAGCCCCAGATGTCCTTGTTGCCGGCAGCCCGCTCCTTGTCCATGACCAGCCTGGCGGTGTCTTGCAGCTCCTTCCAGT
>NZ_SRSR01000267.1:0-311 GCF_004792275.1 Mesorhizobium sp. M4B.F.Ca.ET.143.01.1.1 | reverse complement strand
CGCGCAGGCCCCGGCCGCAACCGCGCCGGCGGCGTCTGCCCCGGCGGCGGCGCCGGCTGCAACGGCACCGGCAGCTACGGATCAGGCTTCGGCTCCCGCGACCCAGAACGCCGCCGCAGACGAACCGAAGATCGCCGTCGAGGCGGTTGAGATCGACGGCGGCAAGATCTTCGTCGCCGGCACGGCCGATCCCGGCCGCAAGGTGCGCGCCTATGCCGACGCCATCCTGCTCGGCGATGCCAAGACCTCGGCCGATGGGCATTTCCTGATCGAAGCGACGCGCGATATTCCGGTCGGCAGCTACACCATCC
>NZ_SRSR01000266.1:0-311 GCF_004792275.1 Mesorhizobium sp. M4B.F.Ca.ET.143.01.1.1 | reverse complement strand
CGCGCCGGTAACCAGCGTCGGCGGCAGGAAGGTCTCGTCGAGCGAGATGCCGCCATCGGCGCGAACCCCTTTGACGTCGGCTATCGGCAAGGCCGTGTAGCCACCGACAGACTTGCCAGGGGCAAGCAGCAGTGCCTGTGGACGGGCGATCTCGATTTCTTCGGGATCCGAACCGCCCTGGACGGCGTCACGCACCGAAACGATGCGTCCATGATATCGGGCTCCCGAGGCGGCGGCGTGCGCCGGATCGAAGCCGACACCGCCAGCAGGCTCGAGCGGCAAGGCGACCAGCACCGGTCAGGCGCTGGTGT
>NZ_SRSR01000265.1:0-311 GCF_004792275.1 Mesorhizobium sp. M4B.F.Ca.ET.143.01.1.1 | reverse complement strand
TTCAGATTGTCGAGCCCGGCCTCGAAATCCTTGCCTATGAGTTTGTCGAAATCCATGAACAGGCCCATCAGCTTGGCGATGAAGGGTCTGGCGCCGCGCATGGCCCAGGTGACCGTCGTGCCGTCGCCGGACGGCGAGAGCGAGAAATCGACCGTGTTGTTGGCCCGGAACGGCCTTTCGAAATCGAGCTTCAGCGCGACCTGCGAGGACGGCACCGAGCCGGTGATCTCCATGCGGCCCTTGCCGGCCTTGGAATTGCCTTCCCAGGCATAGGCCGCGCCCTTGCCGCTGTCGGCACCGGAAAGCGTGCG
>NZ_SRSR01000264.1:0-311 GCF_004792275.1 Mesorhizobium sp. M4B.F.Ca.ET.143.01.1.1 | reverse complement strand
CGGAACGCGACACGATCTATGCCTCGAACCAGCGTGCGCTTGCCCGCAACGCCGCCTGAACCTCACGGCTCCGGGCCAGAGCAAGGCGCCGTAGGGATGCGGCTCCTTTTGCTTTGAACTTAACCATAATCCAAGAAGACGTGATCCATTTCACAGAAATCGGTCCTATTCTTCCCAAGAGTCACGCTGCTTTGAGGTAAGCGCGGTTGGCTGGGGGCTGAAGTGAAAGCGCGCGTCGCAAGAACCGTCCTCGTTCTGGCTCTCGCTGCCAGCGCTGCGCTATTGCCTTGGCCCGCCTTCGCACAAGTTCC
>NZ_SRSR01000263.1:0-312 GCF_004792275.1 Mesorhizobium sp. M4B.F.Ca.ET.143.01.1.1 | reverse complement strand
GCCAATATGTGGCATCTGAAGGGGCGCGACGCCGACCTTCTGGTCGACACCGGCATGGGCATCTGCCCGCTGGCGCCTCAGATCGACACGCCGACCGGCAAGCCGCTCATCGTCGTCGCCACGCACATCCATCTCGACCATGTCGGCTCGCTGCATGAATTTCCGCTGCGCATGGGGCCGAGGATGAGCGCGGCTCAGTTCCACGGCATGGATGATGCCGTCACCTACGCCTACATGTTCCACAATCTCGACGGCGCCGTCTCGAAACTGCCGGCGCCGGACTGGAAGGCGGCCGACTATCGGATTCCGTCC
>NZ_SRSR01000262.1:0-313 GCF_004792275.1 Mesorhizobium sp. M4B.F.Ca.ET.143.01.1.1 | reverse complement strand
GCGAAATCATAGAGCGCGCGGATCAGCTCGTCCATCAGATGCGACAGCCGCTCGGCACAGGCGTTGCCGCCGCCATCCTGTTTCAGCATGGCCTCGGCTGTCCTGCGGCCTTCCATGAGCCGGGCCTTGAGAAGCTGGAGAACAGCCGCGCGGATGGCCGGGCTGGAACCGTCGCCGCCGGTAGCCGCAGTCAGCGCGGTCATCGCGCCGCGCAAGGCTTCGCCGTCGATCAGTTCATCGAGCTTCAGGGAGATGTTCGCCGTGGATACCGGTCGGCCTTGCCTTTTGGGCGGCGTCTATAGCGTGTTTTCTC
>NZ_SRSR01000261.1:0-313 GCF_004792275.1 Mesorhizobium sp. M4B.F.Ca.ET.143.01.1.1 | reverse complement strand
CCGCGTCCGCGGTAGTCGAAAGCGACAACCTTGCGCGCAAGGGCGGATCGCGTTGAGAGATAGAGCGCAAGCTCGTGAAAATCCCGCGCGTTGCGCGTCAGGCCAGGCAGACAGACGACCGGCCAATGGGCGGAACTCGCTTCGCCATAGACACGCGCGTGAAGCCTCAGCCCATCTGGCGCGGCATAGAAGAAGTCGGAGAAATCTGGATTGCTCGACATGGAACGGACGCCTTAGCCGCGAGATCGTCCACGACTGCTATAGACGGAGCGCTGGAGGGTCAAACGGGAAAGGCTCCTCCTTCTCCTCGCAC
>NZ_SRSR01000260.1:0-314 GCF_004792275.1 Mesorhizobium sp. M4B.F.Ca.ET.143.01.1.1 | reverse complement strand
GTCGAGCGCGCGGTGGTGAATGACGGCATGCTGATGACGCATCTGAAATCCGGGATATCAGGCAGGGCTTGATTGGCGACTGTTCCGCCTGGGAGGGGGGATAGGGGATGCCGAAATTCAGGCTCAATCTTGGTCTTGTAATGGCGGCGTAGGCATATTTTTTGTAAGCTTCGGGGGTTGGGGCTGTCCGGAAACCGGACGATGTGATTTAAGCGCCGCATGGCGGGAATCGATGAATCCATGGATCGTTGGATGCCGGCGGACCTGTCTGTAACGGCCAGGGGCTCGCCATCGGTGTGGGCGGGCCTGATTCG
>NZ_SRSR01000259.1:0-314 GCF_004792275.1 Mesorhizobium sp. M4B.F.Ca.ET.143.01.1.1 | reverse complement strand
AGCCGCAGAGTGTCGACATCTGAGCTGTCCCTAAAACCGCGCGATGGAACCGCGATCATGATCCTCGACCGCTTCCGACTGGACGACAGGGTCGCGCTGGTGACCGGCGGCACGCGCGGCATCGGCCTCGCCATCGCGAAGGCGCTCGGCGAAGCCGGCGCACGCGTCGTCGTTGCGGGCCGGACGATGAAGGATGATGCGCGGCAGGAACTCGCGGGCCTCGGCTTCGACTTTCACGCCGCCGAGATGCTGGACGAGAAAGCGCCGGACAGGCTGGTCGCCGACACGCTCGCCAAGGCCGGCCGCCTCGACAT
>NZ_SRSR01000025.1:0-54390 GCF_004792275.1 Mesorhizobium sp. M4B.F.Ca.ET.143.01.1.1 | reverse complement strand
CGGGGTCGATGGAACGGCGGACGAAGACCCTCGCTCTCCCACGGGCTTCAAGGCCCAAAGATGCTCCGGTCTCTCGTCCGCCACCGCACCTGCTGCAATAGCAGAGTCGGCAAGGGACAAGTTACAAGGATGCCGGCAGGCAGGTGAGGGGCGGCGCTTACGCTGAAGGGCTAGCTCCAATGCTCCTCGTAAGGCGGCCACTTGCCGCGCATGCCGGCTTCTTGTTCTGATGACCCACATGAAACTCGCCACCTTCAACATCAACAACATCAACAGCCGGCTGGAAAACCTGCTGGCCTGGCTCGCCAAAGCAAAGCCCGATGTGGTCTGCCTGCAGGAACTCAAGGCGCGCGACATGCAGTTTCCGCAGACCAGGCTCGCCAAGGCCGGCTACGGCGCAGTGTGGAAGGGCGAGCCGACCTGGAACGGCGTCGCCATTCTGGCAAAGGGCGCAGAACCCGTGCTGACGCGCGACGCGCTGCCCGGCGACGAGGCCGATCGCCAGGCGCGCTACATCGAGGCGGCGGTCGACGGCGTCGTTGTTGGCTGCCTCTACGCGCCGAACGGCAACCCGCAACCGGGGCCGAAATTCGACTACAAGCTCGCCTGGCACGAGCGCTTCGCCGCGCATGCCGGTCAGTTGCTCGATACCGGCCTGCCGGTCGCGCTCGCCGGCGACTACAACATCGTGCCAGAGCCGCGCGACATCTACCCGACCCGCTCCTATGACGACAACGCGCTGGTGCAGCCTCAAAGCCGCGCCGCTTTCGCCGCGCTGATCGAGCAGGGCTGGACCGACGCGCTGCGCAAAGCCTTCCCGAAGCAGACGCTCTACACATTCTGGGATTACCGCCGCAACCGCTGGCCCCGGGACGCCGGCTTGCGGCTCGACCATATCCTGTTGTCGAAGAAGCTCGCCCGCAACCTGAAGGCGGCCGGTATCGACCGGGATGTGCGCGGGCAGGACGACGCCAGCGATCATGCGCCGGTGTGGGTGGAGGTGGAGAGCTGACCTCGCGGCGGCCGCGATCCTTCGCGCCCCCCCTGTGCAGCCACCACATCGCAAGCTAGGGTGCCGCAATCATCCCCGCCGAGGCTCCTACTTGCCCAGCCTGACCGTCGTCATCTCCTGTATCCTTCTCGCTGCCGCAGTGTTGCTTGCCTTTCTCGTCTGGCAGGCGCGCGAGCGCCGGCGGATGCGGCGCCGGGCCGATCCCAGTCGTGACTACGCGGTGCGCTCGACCTGGCAGGCCGCCGGCGGCAAGCTCAACTTCTCCTCTTATGTCTACATGGATGTCGATGGCGACGGGGTCTATGGCCTCGCCGACCGGCCGATGGCCGGCATCATGGTGCGGCTTTACGACGAGCGCGGCGGCTTCATCGCCGCAGCGCGTACAAACCCCGCCGGCTTCGCCAATTTCCCGATGTCGTCCAGGCGCCGCCGGGCCAGGATCCGCGCGGCCGGCACCTACCGCTTCTCGGTCTCGGTGCCGCCCGGCTGGCGCGCCAGCAGCGCCAACGAGAACCAGTCGATACGCCTGCGGGAGGCGCCCGGCTCCGTGGCTGGCCTCGTCGGAGAGGACTTGCCGAAACCGGTCGGCCTTGCGCCCGGGCGGTTCCTGAACGGCAGAGTCCCGGCCGCCATAGAGGCGACGCTAGCGGTGATGGACAAAGGCCAGGTCCTTGAAAGCCGAACACTTGCTCCCGGCGCAGGCTTCCGCTTCGCGCTTGCCGGCGAGGCTGATGCGATTGTGGTGACGGGCGGCGGTCTCGACCGGCAGCTAGCGCTGTCAGCCTATCCGACCGATCTTGGCCTGCTCACGCCCACCGCCATCGCGCCTGGTGCGGCACTCAGCACCATCGGCTTCGACGACATCACCACGCGCGGCCTGCGCAAGGTTCCCATGGGCCATGCCGGGCTTTCCTGGCGCAATATCAACGCCATGGCGAGCGACAACACCAAGAACAGCGAGGGCTACGTCAACGGCAATGTCTCGGGCGATTACATTGCCTATACGAGCAGCGGCCATCAGGCGGAATTCGGCCGGCAACAGCCCTTCGGCCTGCATTCGATGATGCTGACCGCAGCCTGGCTGGCGTCGGAGGGGGAGACGGCGCTGGTCGAAAGCTGGCTGGGCGACGCGTTGATCGCCAGCGACGAGATCACGCTGTCGGCGCTGACACCGTGCCACTACGCGCCGATGCTCAAGGCCGTAACGCGTGTTCGTCTGTCGACGAAACACCATTGGCAGCTTGTGGTGGATGACCTGGTGCTGGTCCTCTAGGGAGCAATTCCAGGAAAAGTGCGTAGCGGTTTTCCGTCCGGAATTGCGGCAAACAATCTTTAGAGGCCGGCGAGGGATCAGATCAGGTTGTTCGAACCCGCGCCATTGGCGGTGATCGCCGAAAGCCTGTCCTTCTTGACGAGCACGGGCTTCACGTAGGTTTTCTTCATGCTCTAATCCTCGAAATGTGCCGGGACGGATAGTGTCGGCGTATGATTTGGCGCACTCATGCCGGGATCAGCCTGCCGGCCCTATCGGGCCGGAGCCGCCATTGCCCGCCGTCACCGCCGACAGCCTGTCTTTCTTGACCAGCATCGGCTTCTCATAAATCTTCTTCATGCCCACACTCTCCAATATCCGGAGCCACCTCTCGAAAGGCCGACAGTGCTCGCTTACCGACGAACACTGTCACTAGCCAGCGCTCTTGCTGGGTGGATCAGCCTGGGATCGGCGTGGAACCGCCGTTGCCCGCCGTCACTGCCGAAAGCCGGTCCTTCTTGACCAGCATCGGCTTCTCATAGGTCTTCTTCATTTCATGGCCTCCGACATTCCAACTGCATAATGTCAAATTGGGCTACGCCACGATGTTCGAGGCGCTAGCCGGCTGAAATCATTGGGGGATGGGGGTGGAACCGCCGTTGCCCGCCGTCACCGCCGAAAGCCTGTCCTTCTTGAGCAGGACCGGCTTTTCATAGGTCTTCTTCATATCCAACTCTCCATTAATCGCGGTCGGATGATGTCAGACTCTCGTCCCCTGTCAACCTGAAGGCCCGATGTTGCCGTCTATTCTTGGGGAATCCGGCGTTTCTTCTGTCGTTATCCCAGTTGCGTTGCATCAAAGACACTCCGTGAACCCGGATAGTCACGTGGGGCACTGTTCTGCCGAGCGGATGCACGGATCACAATTTTAATCCTGCACGTGTGATTTCCGACACTTAGCCTGCGCGGAAAGCTGGGCTAGGATGTCGACATGGTCTTCTCCATACGCGGGAGAGGGTGGCCGGGGGGCATCATATGAACAGATCGACGGACAGGTTGCTCTCGCTTCCCTTGTTGGCGGCGGCCATCGCCTGCGTCATGCATGCCTGGCCGTTTCTGGCCACCGGGCATCCGCTGGCCGATTCCGCCTCGATGCGGCTGACCGGCTTCCTGGTGGCGGCGCTCGCTCTGGTGGTCGGCGCGTTGCTGTTCCTCGCCGGCCTTCTGCCGGGACGGCCGGCGCATCAGGCCGGAGCGCCACTGTTCGGCCGTGCGGCGGAGGTGCAGGAGCTCGGCCGGCCGCATCTCAGGCGCTTCTTCCAGGTCCTGCCGGCGGTCACTGTGCTGGCGCTGCTCGCCGACCAGCCTTGGCGGGGCGGCGAGGCGGCGAACGAACCGAAGGTCGGACAGGATGTCGTCAGCGCGCCGCCGGCCCTCGCAACGCCGCCGGCGGAGCTGGCTCTAGCGCCCGCGCCACCGGAGCAGGCGGTAAAGACGCCGCCTGCGGCTGAGCCAGCGCCGGCAAGTCCGGCCGTGCCGGCTTCGCCGCCTGCCGCGCCTGCCGAGCCGCCGAAGACCGTGCTGGCGCCTCCCGCCGCGCCACCCGAGGCTCCTTCGCCACCGCAACTGGCACCGCCACCCGCGACGGCCTCACCGCCCGAGACCGTCGCTCCGCTGCCGCCCGCGCCGCCGCCGCTGCCGACCCAGGCTGAGGGCCACCGCGACGCCGTCGTCTGGCTGGCGGTCTCGCAAGACGGGCGCGAGGTGATGAGCGCCAGCACCGACCGCATGATCAAGCTCTGGGACATCGACGGCAAGCGGCTGATCCGCAATCTGGGTGAGCACAAGGACATGGCGCGCACGGCGCTGTTCATGCCCGACGGCAAGACGGCGCTGACCGCTGGCGACGACGGCGAGATCGTGCTGCGCCAGCTTGCCGACGGCGCCGTGCTGCACGTCTTTTCCGCCGGCCAGAACGGCGGCGTCAGGAACATGGCGATCAGCCCCGACGGCAAGCTGGCCGTCAGCGGCCACGACACTGGCGCCGTCATCGTCTGGGATCTCGAGAAGGGCGACGTGCTGCACGTGCTGCCCGGCCATGACTGGTCGGTGAGCTCGGTCGCCGTCTCGCCCGACGGCACGAAAGCCCTGTCGGGCAGCATCGATGGCGAGCTGAAACTCTGGGACATCGTTTCGGGCAAGCAGCTGCGCAGCTGGCACGGGCACGAACAGGGCGCCTATGGCGCCCTCTTCACCGCCGACGGGCACCATGCGATCACTGGCAGCGGCGACTATACGATCAAGCTCTGGGACCTCGACAGCTTCAGGGAAGTGCGCCGCTTCGAAGGCCATTCCGGCACCGTCTATGAGATCGCGCTGTCCGCCGACGGCAAGCGGCTGGCATCGGTCTCGCTCGACGGCACGGCGCGGATCTGGGACATGGACACCGGCAATCAGATCGCCGAGTTCGACCCCGGCACCGGCCCGATCTATGCGGTCGCCTTCGCCGCGGACGGCACGCTGCTGACCGGCGGCTACGACCGCACCATCCGCGACTGGCCGGCAGCCGGCGGGGAGGGGGTGGTGCTGTTTGCGGGGGCGCCGCAGGAGTGAGGCTTTGCTGCTCGGCGCCTAGGCACCCCCCTCTGGCCTGCCGGCCATCTCCCCCGCAAGGGGGGAGATCGGCAGTGCTGGCGGCGGCGCCTTTCTTGCAACGTAGGTGATTGGCGAAAGCATGGCGACATCCGATCTCCCCCCTTTTGCGGGGGAGATGCCCGGCAGGGCAGAGGGGGGTGTGACGGAACGCGACCTGCAAATGTATGCCTGCTATGCAGCAATGAACATGACGAGCCGCAATTCACCCATGACCGACCTCCACCTCGTCGAAGCCTCGATCGCCGACCTGCGCCGCGCGCTGGAGGAAGGGACCGTCACCAGTGTCGAACTGGTGGGCGCCTACTTGCGGCGCATCGCGCATTACGACCGCCATGGCATCGCGCTCAACGCCGTGCCGGTGCTCAATCCCGACATGTTCGCGGAGGCGGAGGCTTCCGACCGGCGGCGGCGCGAGGGCAAGACACTCGGGCCGCTCGACGGCATCCCCTACACCGCCAAGGACAGCTACAAGGTGAGGGGGCTGACGGTGGCCGCCGGCTCGCCTGCCTTCGAGCATCTCGTCGCCAATGAGGACGCCTTCACCATAGCGCGCCTGCGCGCCGGCGGCGCGGTTCTGATCGGGCTCACCAACATGCCGCCGATGGCCAATGGCGGCATGCAGCGCGGCGTCTACGGCCGCGCTGAAAGCCCCTACAACAAGAACCATCTCACCGCCGCATTCGGCTCAGGCTCCTCTAACGGCTCCGGCACCGCCACGGCTGCCAGCTTCGCCGCTTTCGGCCTCGGCGAGGAAACCTGGTCGTCCGGTCGCGCGCCGGCCTCCAACAACGCGCTGGTCGCCTACACGCCGTCGCGCGGCGTCATCTCCGTCAGGGGCAACTGGCCGCTGGTGCCGACCATGGACGTGGTGGTGCCGCACACACGCTCCGTCGCCGACATGCTGGAACTGCTCGACGTGATCGTCGCCGACGATGCCGAGGCGAGGGGAGATTTCTGGCGGCTGCAGCCCTGGGTGCCGATTCCGAAAGCCTCGGCGCTGAGGCCGGCGAGCTACGCCGGGCTTCCCCTGGCGGGCGCGCTCAAGGGCAAGCGGCTCGGCGTGCCGAAAATGTACATCGGGCGCGACGCGCAAGCGGCGAAGCCGATCGAGACGCGCGCCTCGGTGCTCGACCTCTGGCGGCAGGCGGCGGCGGATCTTGAGGCGCTCGGCGCCGAGGTGGTCGAGGTCGACTTCCCTGTCGTCTCCAACTATGAGCGCGACCGCCCCGGCGCGAAGACCATGGTCGAGCGCGGGCTGGTCCCGCAGGATTTCGCCGAGCGCGAGATCTGGGACCTATGCATCTGGTCCTGGGACGATTTCCTGCGCGCCAACGCCGATCCGGCGATTCCCGATCTCGCTTCGGTCGACGGCGCAAAAATCTTCCCGCAGCCGCCGGGCGCGCTGCCCGACCGCTACGGCGACGACGGCTTCGACCTCGCCGACTATGTCGAGCGGGCGAAGCAGGGCGTGACGCCGTTCGAGCGCATCCCGACAATGCACGCCGGCCTCGAGGGGCTGGAGCAAACGCGCCGCCTCGATTTCGAGGATTGGCTGGACGCCAACAGCCTCGACGCCGTGGTGCTGCCCGCCGCCGCCGATGTCGGCCCGGCCGATGCCGACGTCAACGAAGCCTCCGCGCTGCTGGCCTGGCGCAACGGCACCTGGGTCGCCAACGGCAATCTGGTGTGGCGGCATCTCGGCATCCCGACGGTCACCGTGCCGATGGGCACGATGGCCGATATCGGCATGCCGGTCGGGCTGACCTTCGCCGGCAAGGCCTATGAGGATGTGGCGCTGCTCTCGATGGCCGGCGACTACGAGCGCGCCACGAGGCGCCGCACCACCGCGCCACGTACGCCGGCGTTGGCGGACGATGTGTTTGCGGGTGGCGGCGTCATTCCAGCACGGTCCGGCGACACGCCACTCGCCATCACGCTCACCGCCGAGACCATTCCTGCCGGCGACACCGCCGAGATCGTCGTCACGCTGGATGCCGGCGCTGCCGATGGGGCAAACGTCAAGGTTCACGTCAACGGCGAGCCGATGGCGATGCGGCGGGACGGCAACCGCTACACCGGCCGCGTCTCCGTGCCCGCCGCCACGCATCAGGGCTTCCACAGCGTCTGGCGCGGCGCTTATGGGTCGATCGTCACGGTCGTGGTGCGGCTGCCGGATGGGCGCAGCGCTGGCTCCTATGCTGTGGCGGGCGGGATCGGGTGAGGGGTTGAAGCTGCCAATCTCCCCCCTTGTGGGGGAGATGGCCGGCAGGCCAGAGGGGGGCGCTGCCCCGCCGACTTCTCAGCTAATCTTACGGCGCACGATTTAGGGTTCTGAGGAACAAGTGATCGAAGGCCGCGATCTTTCGCGCCCCCCTCTGCCCTGCCGGGCATCTCCCCCACAAGGGGGGAGATCATTTGTCATCGCCGCTTTCGCCAATCTCCGCCTTCGGGTGAAGCATCCATCCTTGACCCACCCTCCACCCACGCTATCTTCCCGCCCATGCCAGAATCCAGCCTTGCTCCGCTCATTGTCATCGATCTCCAGACCGGCATGTTCGACGGCCGCTTCGAGCCGCCGATCCATGACGCGGAGGGCATTGTCGCCCGTGCCCGCGCGGTGATCGACTGGGCGCGAGAATCCGGCCGCAAGGTCGCTTTCATCCGCCATGACGGCCCGCAAGGCGATCCGCTGGCGCCGGGCGCGAGCGGCTGGCCGGTATGGCCGGGGCTCGGCCAGGCCGATGACGAGCCGACCTTCGGCAAGCGTGTCGGCGATGCCTTCTCCAATGCCGCACTTGGCGAGTGGGTGGCCGGCCAGGGCGCCGGCGCTGTCATCCTGCTCGGCGCCCAGAGCGACTTCTGCGTCGCGGCGACCCTGAAGGGCGCGATGGCGCGAGGTCTCGGCGTCACCGTGGTGTCCGACGCGCACTCGACGCTGGATACGCCTGCCGAGAGCGCCGCAGCGATCATCGCCCGCCACAACGCGGCTTTCGAAGAGGCCGGCGCGAAGCTGGCGACGGCGGCGACGCTGAGCGGACGCTGAACCCTCTCCCGGAAGGGAGAAGGCAGGCGCCCTTCAACCAACCCGGGGAGGCCCCACCATGCCAAGCCTCAACCTGCCCGCCGAAGGCGGATGCCGCTGCGGCCGCGTTCGGCTGCGGGTCACCGCCCCGCCGCTGTTGACCATGGCCTGCCATTGCACCGGCTGCCAGCGCATGGCGGCCAGCGCCTATTCGCTGAGTGCGGCGATCCCGAGCGAGGCCTTCGTGGTCACCGAAGGCGAGCCGGTCATTGGCGGACTGCACGGCGCATCGCACCACTATTTCTGCCCGCATTGCATGAGTTGGATGTTCACCCGGCCGGAGGGGCTCGACTGGTTCGTCAACCTGCGCCCGACCATGCTCGACGATCCAGGCTGGTTCACGCCCTTTGTCGAGACCTGGACCAGCGAGAGACTGCCCTTTGCGGCGACGCCCGCCGTGCACAGCTACGCGGCGTTGCCGGCGATGGAGGAATACGGCGCGCTGATGGCTGAGTTTGCCCAGGCTCTCGCGAAGGAGGCTTTTGCAGCTGGTGGCTCCGCCGGCTGAGCGCATTGTTGGCGCCTTAACCGGCGGAGCGGGGGGCTGCCACCACTCAATCTCGTCGATGCTGCCCTTGGCATTTTTCGAACAGCAGCATTTTCGAATTGGATAATATTGCGGAACGTCCAGCGGACATTCCGTGAACCAATCGAAACCAAAACCCTCTACGACCGCGCCATGCCAATGGCGCGGGCCGTTTTGAAGAGAGCCGGCCGTGGTCGACGGGGCCGCGGGGGCGCATGTTGGGGTGCTTTCGGGCCCGCGTCGACCAGGGCGGCTCGTACCGCCGCGAAAACACCATCGCATATCGGCAACGAAGCGGAACTTCCGCGATAGCGGAATATGCCGGCGGGATTGTGCGGATTCGGGCCTGGAAGTTGCCACCCTGGCGCGAAAATGGCGATCGCCGGTTGCGTCATCGGCAAGAAACAGTTTCTCGGCCGGCTCGCATTGACCTTGGCCGGCCGAGCGGCGACGACTGGCGCAGCAACCAGACCGGACGGCGCCCTTGACCGAACAGACGATTTTCCGCAAAGCCAGGCTGGCCGATGGCTCGCTGGTCGACCTCCATGTTATGGACGGGCGCTTCAACGCCATCACGCCCGCCTCAGCGGCCGGCCTGTCGGCGGGCACGGATCTCGGCGGCCAGCTCGTGCTGCCGGGCTTCGTCGAGGGGCATATCCATCTCGACACCTCCTTCTACGGCGATGCCTGGCGACCGCACATTCCCTGCACCAACGGCTTCGACGTGCGCGAGCGCGTTGCCTTCCAGGCGCGCAACCTCAGCGCGGCCGCACCGATGGCAGAGCGCGCGAAAAACCAGCTCGAGCTGTGCATCGGCCACGGCAGCCTCGCCATGCGCAGTCACGTCATGGTCGACGGTTCGGTCGGCTTGAAGCATCTCGAAGTGATCCTCGCCATATGCGAGAAATATCGCGAGCTGATCGACATCCAGCTCGTCGCCTTCCCGCAGAGCGGCATTCTGTCGTCGCCCGGCACGCCGGAGTTCTTGGACGAAGCTCTAAGGCTCGGCTGCGACCTCGTCGGCGGGCTCGACCCGGCGAGCTTCGACCGCGATGTGAAGGCCCATCTCGACGTGGTGTTCGGCCTCGCCGGAAAGCATGGCGTCGGCGTCGACATCCATCTGCACGATGGCGGCACGCTCGGCCTGTTCCAGATCGAGGAGATCGCGGCGCGGACCACGGCATTGGGCATGGGCGGCAACGTCGCCGTCAGCCACGCCTACGCGCTGGGCGACATCCCGGCCGACGCGCTGGCCAGGGCCGGCGACATGCTCGCCGCCTCAGGCGTCGCCATCATGACCAACGCGCCCGGCAACCACGCCTTCCCGCCGGTGGCGGCACTGCGCAAGGCCGGTGTCACCGTCTTCAGCGGCTCCGACAACATCCGCGATTCCTGGTGGCCCTATGGCGATGGCGACATGCTGAACCGCGCCAGCATGATCGGCTGCCGCTCCGGCTTCTACGAGGATTGGGAGCTGGAAGCCGCCTATGACGTGGTGAGTTATGCCGGCGCGAAGGCGCTTGGGCTCGAAGGCTACGGCATCGAAGTCGGCGCCAGAGCAGATTTCGTGGTGCTCAAAGCCGAACATGTGCCGGAGGCGGTGGTGGCGGTGCCAGGGGAGCGTACGGTGTACCGGGCGGGCAGGGTGGTGGCGAAAGATGGGGCGGTGTTGTAGGCCGCGCGTACTCCAAATCAATTTGTATGCAAATGTTTCGCGCTGGCCTGTTTTGTGAAGTCTTTCACCGTTCTCGTGCAATCGATCGGATACACACGCGGCGCAAAACCGGTGCGGCGTGAGAGGGCAGCATCGCTCTTTGCGCCGCAGCGATACGGAGGATATCGATGTTCAAAACCCTTCGCAGGCTTGGAGCTGCTCTCAAGCGAGCCTCCAGGCACAAAGAAACAATGCGTGAATTGAACGAATTGCCGCCTGAGACCCAGAAGGATATCGGCTGGACGGAATCGGTTCAGCCCCACGAAATACGGCTGCCGTTCTAGGAGGCCGGCGCGCGGCGATCGACATGCCGCCGCGCGTCCAGCCGAACGGCGACGGCCGAGCGCCCGGCGGCCCGGCCATCGCAGATTGGCGACGCGCCCTAGTTTATTTCCGCGACGACCGTCCCCGACACCGGGTCGGTCACGCCGAGATCGCCGCCGAGGTCTTCAAGCATATCGCGAAACGTGTCGAGGACGCCGATCATCGACGGGCGCGCCGCCGCGAGGCTGTCCATGTCGTCCCATTCGCCGACCATGCAGAACGTGCGCTCGCCGGTCTTGATCAGGGCGCCCTTGCGAAAACCCTTGGCCGTCAGTGAGATCTTCTCATGCGCATCGACGAAGGCCTTCTCTTTGCCTGGCTTGGTGCGAAAGCGGACGACGTTGTAGGCGGTCATGGCTTGCTCCGATCGGTTGCGGTCAGCCGGCTGGCTTGTAGGCGCCGGCAGCCTTGTTGGCGGCCGCGAGCACGGCCTTCATGTCGAGTTCTTCGAGGATGACAAAGTCGCTCAACGAGCCGCTTGCCCGCACGGCAAGGGCGATGCCCATCCCGGCAGCCTGGTCCGGCACCTCACCATTGACGACGACGTCATAGGCGCCGCGCGTGAACATCAAGCCGGTCATCTTGCCGCCGACGCTTTCAAAAAGCGCCTTGACTGCAGCTTGCCGGTCCGAGCCCTGCATCAGTCCTTTGGCGGCGTGGGATGCATAATTTGCCAACACGGTGACCTTCATGGGTATCTCCTCCAAATATCATTGTCCCGGGCTGCCGGATTGTTTGAGCAGCACCCGAGTTGCTTGTCCTTTCACTGACATTTGACGTGGCCTCGACCGCCCGGCAGCCATGCCGACAGCGCCTTGCAACCGGAGCGACGCTTCGGCCTTCAGCAATATGCGCCTATTCTAATATGACGACAATCCCGCCCAAGGCGCGGTTGCATCGACGGTCATGAAGCGCAACAACTTTCCATGCATCGTCGCTGATATGCTTTTTTCTCCCTGGGCCACGCGGAACGCCCTTCTGCCTATTCCAACCGGCGATGGAGCCTGATAATAGGTCAGCTACATTGACCTAAATGCGCATGATCGCGGAAACCGGGAACCCGGATTTGCACAAGATCATGCCCGAGCAAGAATGACCATCCACTGGGAGGTGGGCCTTGACCCTGATGAACCTGTTGGCGTCGCGCGCTTCGCGCATGAAGGCGTCAGAAATCCGCGAGCTGCTGAAACTGCTCGACCAGCCAGACATCATCTCCTTTGCCGGCGGCATTCCGGATCCGGCGCTGTTTCCGGCCGACGCCATCAGCGATGCCTATGCCTCGGTGCTCGGCGGCCCGGAGGCGGGCGCGGCGCTGCAGTACCAGGTGAGCGAGGGCTACCTGCCGCTCAGGAAATGGCTGGCGGGCCAGATGGGCAAGCTCGGCGTCGCCTGCGATGAGCACAACATCTTCATCACCTCCGGCTCGCAGCAGGCGCTGGATTATCTCGGCAAGCTGTTTCTTTCGCCGGGCGACACCGCGCTCGTCACCTGGCCGACCTATCTCGGCGCGCTGCAGGCCTTCAACGCCTATGAGCCGCGCTACGACCGGTTGACCCCAGATGGCGGCAACATGACGCCCGCTGCCTACCACGCAGCGGCAGCCGCCGCCGGCGGCAAAGTGAAGTTTGCCTATCTGGTGCCGGACTTCGCCAACCCGACCGGCGAGACGCTCAGCCTGAAACAGCGCGAAGCGGTGCTCGACCTCGCCGGCGAACTCGACATCGCCGTCATCGAGGACGCCGCCTACCGCGCGCTGCGCTATGACGGCGAAGGCGTGCCGCCGATACTGGCGCTTGACTGCCAGCGCTCGGGCGGCATCGACAATGCCCGCACGCTCTATTGCGGTTCGTTCTCGAAGATCCTCTCGCCGGGCATGCGCGTCGGCTGGGTCTGCGCGCCGCGCCGCGTGGTGGAGCGCCTGGTGCTGATGAAGCAGGCCTCCGACCTCCACAGCCCCTCGATCAACCAGGTGGCCATGCATCGCGCCGCCGAGGCGATCTTCGACCAGCAGGTCGACAAGCTGATCGGCGCCTATCGCGCCCGCCGCGACGGCCTGCTCGGCGCGCTGGAGGCCCATATGCCCGAGGGCGTGACGTGGAGCCGGCCGGATGGCGGCATGTTCGTCTGGGTCACCTTGCCCGAGGGCAGCGACGCCACGGCGCTGCTTGCCCGCGCCGTCAAGGAAGTGCGCATCGCCTTCGTGCCGGGCAATGCGTTCCATGCCGACGGCACCGGCCGCAACACGCTCAGGCTGAGCTTCACGCTCGCCGACAGCCGCGCCGTGGGCGAGGGCATTCCGCGGCTGGCGAAGCTGCTGGGGTAGCGGGGCAGCGACACCGGAACCTGCAGGGGCGTCCTGGCGTTTCATTCGCACCGGGCTCTGAACCCAAGGAGAGCAGGGATGACGATGATCCTCATCGGTGCGCTGCTGGTCGTTGCCGGCGTCGTCTATATGGCCGGCGCGGCGCTCGGGCGCGGGCGGCTCAGCGAGCCGACACCGCTCGGCACAGCCACCGACCGGACGGCGTCAAGATTGGCCGCGCCGACACTCGAGCCGCGGCGGCGCGGACTCGGTTTCCTCGGTCTGTCGCGGAACTGGCCGGGCCTGCTGATGGCGGGCGTCGGCGCCATGCTGCTGCTGTCGGCGATGCTTTGAGGCGTCTCAGCGTTTCAGGGAAACGCTGAGACTGAACACACTTCCTGGAATTGCTGGGCCAAACTCCAATCCCGGAGATTGGCTCCTCATCCCTCAGCTTGCCTTGGCCAGAAGCTTGTCCTGCGTCTTCGTCTCGAAGTCGCTGGCGTCGTGGCGCTCGTGCAACTGGAAGGCCGGGTCGCCGGAGAGGCGGTTGACCATGCGGCCGCGCTTCACCGCCGGCCTCGCGTCGATGGCGTCGGCCCAGCGCTGCACATGTTCATACTCATGCACCGACAGGAACTGGTGGGCATCGTTGTAGCTGCGGCCCTTGGCCAGGCCGCCATACCACGGCCACACCGCCATGTCGGCGATCGTATAGTCCGGCCCGGCGAGGTATTCGCTCTCTGCCAGCCTGCGGTCGAGCACGTCCATCTGCCTCTTGGTCTCCATGGCGAAGCGGTCGATCGCATATTCGATCTTCTCGGGCGCATAGGCGTAGAAATGGCCGAAGCCGCCGCCGAGATAGGGGGCAGACCCCATCTGCCAGAACAGCCAGGAGAAGGTTTCGGCCCGCGCCGCCGGATCCTTCGGCAGGAATTCGCCGAACTTTTCCGCCAGATAGGTCAGGATCGCGCCGGATTCGAAGACGCGGATCGGCTTCTCGCCGCTACGGTCCATCAGCGCCGGGATCTTGGAATTGGGATTGACCTCGACGAAGCCTGAGCCGAACTGGTCGCCTTCGTTGATGCGGATCAGCCAGGCATCGTATTCGGCACCCTTGTGGCCGCGCGCCAGAAGCTCCTCAAGCATGATCGTCACCTTCTGGCCGTTGGGCGTGGCCAGCGAATAGAGCTGCAGCGGATGCTTGCCGACAGGCAGTTCCTTCTCATGCGTCGGGCCGGCGATCGGCCGGTTGATGCTGGCGAAGGTGCCGCCATTGGGCTTGCTCCAGGTCCAGACTTTCGGCGGTGTGTATTGGTTCATCGGGAGGCCTTATGGGGTTTGGCGGGGTGCGGGTTGATCGGTCGGTTCGAGCTAAACTTAGGTGCGACCGAGCGCGCGTCAAATAGGGAAGTCCAAAATTTGTTGAACTATTGTCGAGGCGCAGCCATTTCCGTTCTCACCCGCAAGGGGAAGGGGAGAGCAACCCTTGCGCCTCCCCCCATCCGCCATACCTATAGAGGAAACGATCTTGCCAGGATGAACCGATGACCATCGACCAGATTTCACGCTCCGTCGTGGCCGTCCGCGCCACGGTTCCCGACGATGCCTTCACCGCCAACACGCTAGGCACGCGCCGCGAGGGCAGTGGCGTCGTCATCCGCGACGACGGGCTGGTGCTGACCATCGGCTATCTCATCACCGAAGCCGAGGAGGTCTGGCTGACCGACCAGGACGGCCGCGTCGTGCCCGCGCATGCGCTGGCCTACGACCAGGAATCGGGTTTCGGCCTGGTCCAGGCGCTGTCGCCGCTCGGCCTGCCGGCGGTGGCGTTGGGCGACGCCCACAAGGCCAAGGTCGGCGACGCCGTGACGCTCGTCGACGGCATCGGCCAGAGCGTGCGCTCTCATATCGTCACCAAGCAGGAATTCGCCGGCTACTGGGAGTATCTGCTCGACGAGGCGATCTTCATCGCGCCCGCCCATCCCTCATGGGGCGGCGCGGCGCTGTTCGGCAAGGACGGCAACCTGCTGGGGGTCGGCTCGCTGCGCCTGCAGATGAGCCGCGCCGGCGAAGTCGCCGACATCAACATGATTGTGCCGATCAACCTTCTGCCGCCGATCCTCGACGACCTGCTAACGCGCGGCCAGGTGGTCAAGCCGCCGCGCCCGTGGCTCGGCGCCTTCTCGGCCGAGTCGAACGGCGTGGTGGTGGTGATGAGCGTCACCGAAGGCGGCCCCGCCGCCAAGGCCGGCCTGCGCCAGGGCGACATCATCTCCGACGTCAGGGACGGGGAGGTCGACGGCCTTGCCGATTTCTACCGCAAGCTCTGGCAAAACCCGGCCGGCTCCGAAATCCCGCTGCGCGTGGTGCGCGACGGTCGCGAGACCTGGCTCCGCGTGAAATCCGCCGACCGCAACAGCTTTCTCAGGAAGCCGCATCTGCAGTGAGGTTGAAGCTGCCGATCTCCCCCCTTGTGGGGGAGATGCCCGGCAGGGCAGAGGGGGCGCGAAGGATCGCATCCTTTGATCTATTCTCTACAGAGAATCATGAACGAAGCCGAGATGTAACTCGCTGATAGGCTGGCGGGACAGCGCCCCCCTCTGGCCTGCCGGCCATCTCCCCACAAGGGGGGAGATCGGCGGTTTCGGCGCTGCGCAACGAGGACCCGTCTGATGCCGCCCGTAAAAGTCGATCCCGGCAAGGTGCATGAATTCGCCGATGCCGATCGCTTCCGTGCCTGGCTCGCCCGTCACCACGCCAGCGAGACCGAGGTCTGGATCAATATCCACAAGGTCGGTTCCGGCCTGCCCTCGATCACGCCGAAAGAGGCCATCGACGTCGCGCTGTGCTTCGGCTGGATCGACGCGGTGCGCAAGAGCCTGGACGACAAGAGCTACCTGCAGCGCTATACGCCGCGCGGCAACAAGAGCACCTGGAGCAGGATCAACGTCGACAATGTCGCCCGCCTGGTCGAGGCGGGTCGCATGACCGAAGATGGGCTGCGGCAAGTCGAGGCGGCCAAGGCCGACGGCCGCTGGGCGCGCGCCTATTCGGCCAAGGAAATGACCATCCCGCCCGACCTGCAGGCCGCCATCGACGCCGAGCCGAAGGCGAAGGCGATGCTGGCCGGGCTCAACGCCCAGAACCGCTTCGCGCTCACCTTCCGCACCCACAACATGAAGACCGAGGCCGGCCGCAGGAAGAAAATCGCCGACCTCGTCGAGATGCTGAAGCGCGGCGAGACGATCCATCCGCAGGGCAAGAAATAGCTCGGCCGGCGCAGCCCGGCATCAACGGAAAACGCCGCCTCGGGTCGGAGGCGGCGTTTCCGGGGTGGGATGGTCCAGGGGGGTCGGGACCATCCGGCCATGAAAAAGCAATCCCGGTGGGAGGAGATCGGGACTTAGGCCGCCTTCTTGGCGACGTGCTTCTTCACATGGTGCTTCTTCACGTGATGCTTCTTGGCGTGATGCTTGCGGTGCTTCTTCAGGTGATGCTTGCGGGCGTGATGCTTGTGATGCTTCTTGTGATGGGTGGCCTTGGCGGCGGGCTTCGCCGTCTCGGTGGTCGCGGCCGGAGCAGCAGTGGTCGTGGTGGTGGTCGTCGTCGCGGCAGGGGTGGTGGTGCCCGCGTTGGCGGCGCTGGTGCCGAGCGCCGGCACCGCGAAAGCGAGCGCGACGGCCAGGCCGAGAACGGAGAGAAGGGTCTTTTTCATAATCGGCATTTCCTTTTCGAAGATCGATATGTCGCTGGCCGCACCCGGCTGCTCCGGGAATGGTTATGCCACCCGGTTTTTTCGCGAGTTTTTCCCAACTGTTGAATCTTGTTTCTGGATTGTTTCCGCCGGGCGGGGCCACCGCTGGCGCCAGATGTTCGCGGCAGTCCAGCCGGAACTGGCGCAACGAACGAAATCTTTTCTCTAATCAACTGGGCGCGGCAGTTGGAATGTCGCATTCTGGTTGTGAGGACGTTGAGGGAACAACATGACCGGCACGACAGCACACTCCGGCAAGGTCGCCCTCGTCACCGGCGGCAATCGCCATATCGCGTTGGAAACCGGCCGCCGGCTCGCGGCGCTCGGCTTCACTGTGCTCGTCGGCGTGCGCGACCTCGCCAAGAGCGGGGCGGTGGCGAAGAAGCTCGCGGGCAATGTCGAGGCGATCGCGCTGGACCTTGCCGCGCTTGATGGACCGGCCCTTGCCGCGGCCGAAGTGGAGCGCCGTTTCGGTCGGCTCGACGTGCTCGTCAACAACGGCGCCATCCGCTACGACCTGTCCGCTCGGGCCTTGCTGCCCCACCGGACGTTGGGCCGCAAGGCCTTCGAGACCTATGTCGTCGGCGCCTGGCGGGTGGCGTTCGCATTCGGGCCGCTGCTCGGCGCCTCCGGTCATGGCCGGCTGGTCATCGTCTCTCCCGAGGCCGGTTCCTCGGCCTCGACGGACGTCGGCGCGCCGGCCTATTCGACCGGCAGGGCGACGCTCAATGCGCTCACCCGGATCCTGGCGGACGAACTGCGCGGCGCCGGCGTCCTGGTTAACGCGATCAGCTCTGACTGGGTGGCCGACAAGGGCAAGCCCGACGGCCGTCCGGTCGCGCCAGGGGCGGCCGGCATCGTCTGGGCCGCGACATTGCCGGACGATGGCCCGACCGGCGCCCTGTTCCGCGACGGCAAAAGGCTGCCGTGGTGAGTGGGAATGCTCACCCCACCGGCACCTCCAGCCCGACCTTCACCCGGTCCATCGCCACAAACGTGCGAAACCGCTTCACGTTGTTGTTTGCGAAGAACAGCCGCCTTGTCAGCGCCTCGTAGTCGGCCATGGTCGCCACGGTGACGACGAGGATGAAGTCGGCCTCGCCGGTCACGTAATAGCATTGCTGCACCTCAGGCACTTCGGCGAAGCCGCGCTTGGCGGCGTCGATCAGTTCGGCGCGCTCGCTCTCCACCTCGACCTCGACGAAGATCGTGATCGGATGGCTGACCTTGGCCGGATCGACCAGCGCGACATTGGCGCGGATGACGCCGGTTTCTTCCAGGCGCTTTATGCGCCGCTGCACCGCCGGCGCCGACAGGTTGACGGCCTCGCCGATCACCCGCTGCGGCGTCGTGTTGTCCTTCTGCAGGACGGCGAGGATGGCGCGGTCGAAAGCGTCGAGATCGGGTGAGGCGGACATGGCGAGGGTTCCAAACGAAACAAACTTGCATTTCAGGCAGCAAAACAGAGCGCCTTTCTCGCCCTCCTTGCAATAAATTTCCGCCATCAAGACGGAGGAAGCCGGCCCATGTTCCTTAACCACCACCCGGATCATCGCCAGCCGCTGACCGAGCAAGACGCCGCGACGCTCGGCACGGCCGGGGCCGTCGAAGCGGAACGCTTCCTCGCCGCGCGTGACAACCATGCCGAGACGCCGCTGCACGCCCTGCCGGCGCTCGCCGGCGAACTGGGCATCGGCGCCCTGCACGTGAAGGACGAGGGGCAACGCCTCGGCCTCGGCAGCTTCAAGGCGCTGGGCGGCGCCTATGCCGTGATGCAGCTGGTGCTGGAGGAGGCTGGCAGGAGGCTTGGTCGCACCGTCGATGTCGCCGAGCTGCATAGCGCTGACGTCAAGGCGATTGCCGCCGGCATGACCTTCGCCTGCGCGACCGACGGCAATCATGGACGCTCGGTCGCGCAGGGCGCCGGCTTGGTCGGCGCGCGTTCGGTCATCTTCGTCCATTCTGGTGTCAGCAACGAACGCGTGGCGGCCATTGCCCGCTTCGGTGCCGAGATCGTGCGCATCGCCGGTGACTACGACCAGTCGGTCAGGGAAGCCGCCCGCGTCGCCGCCGAGCGCGATTGGACGGTCGTCTCCGACACATCCTGGCCGGGCTACGAGCGCATACCGGGACTGGTGATGCAGGGCTATACCGTGATCGTGCGCGAGGCGCTGAAGCGCTTGGCTCAGCCGCCCACACACATCTTTCTGCAGGCCGGCGTCGGCGGCTTCGCCGCGGCGGTGGCCGGCCATTTCGCCATCGTGCTTGGCGAGGGTCGCCCGCGGGCAATCGTGGTCGAGCCCGCGCGGGCGGCCTGCCTCTATGAAACCGCAAAGGCAGGACATCCCATCGCGATAGCGCACAGCAAGCCCACGGTAATGGCGATGCTCGAATGCTATGAGCCGTCGCTCGTCGCCTGGCGGGTGCTGTCGCGGATCGGCGATGCTTTCATGACCGTGGACGAGGCCGACGCGGTTTCGGTGATGAGCCGCCTGGCGCGGCCTTCAGGCGATGATCCGGCGATCGTCTCCGGCGAGAGCGGCGGGGCAGGGCTCGCCGGGCTGATCCGCGCTGCCGGCGATAAGAAGCTGCGGGCCGCCCTCGGGCTCGATGCCGATTCGCGCGTGCTCATCGTCAATTCCGAAGGCGCAACCGATCCCGGCCGCTATGCCGATCTGGTCGGGATGGCGCCGGAGGAGGTTGGCCGGGCGAGGCAGCCGGCATGAGCAATCTAACGATAAACGCCGACCGTCTTCTGCGCCGTATCGATGAGCTCGGCAGCATCGGCCGCGATGCGCAGGGCCGGCTCGTCCGCGTCGCCGCTTCCGATATGGACAGGCTCGGCCGCGACCGCCTCGTCGGCTGGCTGCAGGAGGCAGGGCTCGAAGTCGCCGTCGACCGCATCGGCAACATTTTCGGCATCTGGCAGGACGATGCCAATGCCGGCCAGCTGCCGGTCATGCTCGGCTCGCACATCGACACGGTGATCGACGCCGGCATCTATGACGGCTGCTATGGCGTGCTCTCGGCGCTCGAGGCGATCGAGAGCCTGAAGGAGGCAGGTTTCGCGCCGGCGCGCCCGCTCGTCGTCGCCGCCTTCACCAACGAGGAGGGCGTGCGCTATTCGCCTGACATGATGGGCTCGCTGGTCTTTGCCGGCGGCGTCGGGGTGGACGAAGCGCTCGCGGCAGTCGGTACCGACGGCTCGGTGCTGGGCAAGGAGCTGGAGCGCATCGGCTATGCCGGCCGGCATCAGCCGGGATTCCTCAAGCCGCAGGCCTATGTCGAGCTGCATGTCGAGCAGGGGCCGGTGTTGGAGCGCGAAGGCATTGCCATCGGCGCGGTCGAGAACCTGCAGGGCATTTCCTGGCAGCGCATCATGATCGAAGGCGAGGCCAACCACGCCGGCACCACGCCGATGTCGATGCGCCGCGATGCCGGCGTCGCCGCCGCGCGGGCGATCGGCTTCCTGGCGGACCGCGCCGGCGCCTCGCCGACGCCGACGGTCGCCACCGTCGGCACCATCGCCTTCGAGCCCAACGCCATCAACGTCATTCCGTCGCGGGCGACCTTCACCGTCGATCTCCGCGATCCCGACGAAACGCACCTTCGCGAGGAAGAGGCGGCGCTCGCCGCCTTTCTCGACGACCTTGCTGCAGGCGCCGGCGTCACCGCCCGGGCTGAAAGCCTGGCGCGTTTCGGGCCGGTGACCTTCGATGCCGGCATCGTCTCGCTGATCGAGGAGATTGCCGGAGCCGCCGGCCTTTCCTGCCGGCGCATCACCTCGGGCGCCGGCCACGACGCACAGATGATTGCGCGCATCGCGCCGTCCGCGATGATCTTCGTGCCGAGCCGCGGCGGCATCAGCCACAACCCGGCAGAGTTCACCGCCGCTGGCGAACTGGTTGCCGGCGCCAACATTCTGCTCGGCGTCGCCGCGCGATTGGCGGCCGATTGAGCAGCAGAAAACGCGGCTCGCCGGCTTCGGCGGCACAGTGTTGCCAAGCCATGACACCACCAAAAATAGTCAGGCCGAAGGCGTCGAGTCTCGCAGGGGTTCGCATCCGGCGACATCGGGCCGAAACAAACTTCAATCATTCAGCGAGTTTAGACAGCGAATTTTCGCGCGCGCCAATAAGTTCAGTGCCTCGAAGAAAGAATGCCATGCTGCTGCTCAACCAACGACCCGAACATAACCAGCCGTTGGTTGCGGCCGATGCCGAGTCCCTCGGCGTGGCGGGAAGCGAGCGGGCCGAGCACTATCTCAAGGCGCGGCACAACCATGCCGAAACGCCGCTGCACGCCTTGCCGGCACTGGCTAATGAGCTCGGCATCGCGGCACTGCACGTCAAGGACGAGGGCCAGCGTCTCGGCCTCGGCTCTTTCAAGGCGCTGGGTGGCGCCTATGCCGTCATCCGGCTGGTGCTGGAGGAGGCAGGCAAATGGCTCGGTCGCATCGTCGATATCGGCGAGATCAACGACGCCAAGGTGCGCGAGATCGCGTCCGGCATGATCTTTGTCTGCGCCACCGACGGCAATCATGGCCGCTCGGTCGCGCAGGGCGCCGGCCTGGTCGGCGCGCGCTCTGTGATCTTCGTCCATGCTGGCGTAAGCCGTGAGCGTGTCGCTGCCATCGCCCGCTTCGGCGCCGAGATCGTCCAGGTCGAGGGCGGCTACGATCATGCGGTGCGCGAAGTCGCCCGCGTCGGCGCCGAGCGCGGCTGGAAGATCGTCTCCAACACGTCCTGGCCGGGCTATGAACGGGTCCCCGGCCTGGTCATGCAGGGCTATACGGTGATCGTGCGCGAGACGCTGCGGCACATGGCCGAGCCGCCCACGCATATCTTCCTGCAAGCCGGCGTCGGCGGCTTCGCCGCGGCGATCGCCGGCCATATGGCGATCAGGCTTGGCGGGCGGCGGCCGAAGGCCGTGGTGGTCGAGCCGGGGCGCTCGGCTTGCGTCTACGCCTCGGCTGAAGCCGGGCGTCCGGCAACGATCGCGCATCAGCAGTCGACGGTGATGGCGATGCTCGAATGCGCTGAGCCGTCCCTGGTCGCCTGGCGCGTGCTGGCGCGCGTCGGCGATGCCTTCATGACGGTGGAGGAAGAGGATGCGGTCGCCGTGATGAGGCGGCTGGCGCGACCCTTGGGCAACGATCCGGCAATCATCTCCGGCGAGAGCGGCGGTGCGGGGCTCGCCGGACTGATCCGCGCGGCAGGCGACAGGCATATGCGGGCGGCACTCGGCCTCGACAGCCATTCGCGCGTGCTCGTCGTCAACTCGGAAGGAGCGACCGACGCCGGCCGCTATGCCGAACTGGTCGGCGTGAGGCCGGACGACGTGCTGATGCAGCTTGCCTGAAGCTTCGCCGTAGCAGGCTTGGCGACTCGCCGTAGCAGGCTCGGCGACTTCGCCGTAGCAGGCTTGGCGACTTCGCCGTAGCTTCCGTCCGGATGCGTAGAGAACAGACTTAGGGACGAAGATGGCCAAGCTCGACGAACTGGCACTGCACCGCGAGATGACGGCGTGGCGGCATGATCTCCACACCCATCCCGAATTCGGTTTCGAGGAGAAGCGCACCGCCGCTTTCGTCGCCGAAAAACTGCGCGAATTCGGGCTGGAGGTCGCCGAGGGTATTGGCGGCACCGGCGTCGTCGGCACGCTGACCAGGGGCAGCGGCAACCGCGCGATCGCGCTGCGCGCCGACATGGATGCGCTTCGCATCGCCGAGCAGGGCACGATGGACTACCGCTCGCAGACGCCCGGCACCATGCATGCCTGCGGCCATGACGGCCACACCTCGATGCTGCTCGGCGCGGCCAAGCTGCTCGCCAATGAAGGCGGCTTCGACGGCACGGTGCGATTCATCTTCCAGCCGGCCGAGGAGTGGGGCAGGGGTGCGCTCGCCATGCTGGACGACGGGCTCCTCGAGCGCTTCCCCTTCGAGGAGATCTTCGGCCTGCACAATATGCCGGGCCTGCCCATCGGCCATTTCGAGACCCGCGTCGGGCCGATCATGTCGGCCGAGGACAATTTCGAGATCGTGCTGAAGGGTGTCGGCGGCCATGCCGCGCGTCCGCATGCCGGCCAGGAGACGCTGGTCGCCGCCTGCGCGCTGGTCGTCAATCTGCAGACCATCGTCTCGCGCCGCTTGAGCCCTGCCGACATCGGCGTCGTCTCGGTCACCGAGCTGATCACCGACGGCACCCGCAACGCGCTGCCCGGCTTTGCCCGCATCCTCGGCGACGCCAGGAGCTTCCGCCCCGAGGTGAGCGCGGCGATCGAAAGCGAGATGCGCCGCATCGCCCAGGGCACCGCGCAGGCCTATAACGTTGCTGCCGACGTCACTTACACGCGCGAGTTCGTGCCGCTGGTCAACGACGCCGGCCTTGTCGACGAGGCTTTTGTCGCGGCCCGAAGCGTGCTGGCCGACGACGCCGTCGGCGCCGCGGCGGAGCCGATGACCGGCTCGGAGGATTTCGCCCGCTTCCTCGTCCACGTGCCCGGCTGCTTCGTCTTCCTGGGCAATGGCGCCAGCGCGCCGCTGCACAACCCGTCCTACGACTTCAACGACGAAGGCCTGCTGCACGGCGCGCGATTCCATGCTGCAGTGGCGCGGCGGCGGCTGGCGGCAGGGTCATAGGGGCTCCTACACCCCATCCGCCTTCTCGATCTCCTCGAGATAAAACATCTTGCTCGGCTGCAGATGGTCGACGCAGAGCTGCGCCAGCACCCAATTGTCCCGGCGCTTCATCGCCTCGATCATGAACCAGTGGTGCTGGCGCGAGACTTCGAGCTTGTCCGGGTCGGCGAGCGAGTTCGCCCGCACCGGCAGGCTGAGCCGCATGTAATGGTCGATCGACGACACCAGATAGTCGTTGCCGCAGGCCGAGAACATGGTGAGGTGGAAACGGTCGTTGGCCTCGTGGATGCCGCGTAAATAGTGGGCGTCGACATGGGCGCTGTAGATCCGGTGGATCTCCATCAACTCGTCGATCAGCGCATCGCTTGCCGGCAGCGGGATCATCAGCGCCGCCTGCCGCTGCAAGAGCTCGCGCACTTCGTAGATCTGGCGCACCTCTTCCGGCGATAGCCGCCTCACCATCGCGCCCTTGTTGCGCTCGCGGGTGACGACGCCGAGCTTCTCCAGCTGATAGAGCGCCTGGCGGATGGTGTGGCGCGACACCGGGAAGCGGCCAAGCAGCACGTCCTCGACCAAACGCGTGCCGGGCGCCAGGCGGCCGAAGATGATGTCCTCCTCCAGCGCCCGCACGACGTCGGCTTCCTTGCCGCCATAGTCTGCCACGTGGAGCATTCCCTTGTCCTTGCCGCGTCCTTTGCGGTCACTCTAGCCGCAGACAGAGCCTTTCCGCAACTGCAGGGAACGGTCACGATAATCGATAATACTACACGCATAGCAAGTCAAAACCGCCCATATCTTGGGTATTCCCGCCGGAGTATAGTTCATAATTATTGACAATATGAGCCGTTGGCCTATGATTCCGGTCAGCGGCAGCCCACCCGGGCGCCCGCAGTCAGCGTGAGTTTCAGCCCAAAGGTGTCGATTGCCGTATCGCGGCCTCAGGAAGGGAGTGACCAGCTACGGCGACGCGGCCTTCTCGCTGTTCCTGCGCAAGGCCTTCATCAAGGCGGCCGGCTATTCGGACGATGCGCTGGAGCGGCCGATCGTCGGCATCGTCGACACCGCCAGCGACTACAATCCCTGCCACGGCAACGCGCCGCAGCTGATCGAGGCGGTCAAGCGCGGCGTCATGCTTTCGGGCGCGCTGCCGATGGTGTTCCCGACCATCTCCATCCACGAATCCTTCGCCCACCCGACCTCCATGGTGTTGCGCAACCTGATGGCGATGGACACCGAGGAGATGATCCGAGCGCAGCCGATGGACGCGGTGGTCGTCATCGGCGGCTGCGACAAGACCTTGCCGGCGCAGATCATGGGCGCCATCAGCGCCGACCTGCCGACGGTCGTGGTGCCGGTAGGCTCGATGGTCGTCGGCCACCACAAGGGCGAGACGCTGGGCGCCTGCACCGACTGCCGGCGCCTGTGGTCGAGCCACCGCGCCGGCGATATCGACGCCGCCGAGATCGACCTCGTCAATGGCAGGCTGGCGCCCTCGGTCGGCACCTGCATGGTCATGGGCACCGCCAGCACCATGGCGATCATCGCCGAGGTGATGGGCTTCTCGCTGCCTTTCGCCGCCTCCATTCCGGCGCCCCATGCCGAGCGCGTCCGCTCGGCGGAAGCGAGCGGACGCGCCGCCGCCACGCTTGCCGTCTCCGGCGCACCGCTGCCCGGCGCCATCGTCACGCCGGCGGCCATCCGCAACGCCATGGTTGTCATGCAGGCGATCGGCGGCTCGACCAACGGCATCATCCATCTCTCCGCGATCGCCGGCCGGGCCGGGCATCCGGTCGATCTCGCCGAGTTCGACAGGATCGGCCGCGAGGTACCGGTGCTGGTTGACCTGAAGCCGTCTGGCGAACACTACATGGAGCATTTCCACCAGGCCGGCGGCGTGCCCAGGCTGCTGGCCGAGCTCGTCGATGTCCTCGACCTGACGACGCCCATGGTCGAGGGCGGCACGCTCGGCGACCGGGTCATGAAGCCCGGGGACATGCATGCGCAGGACGTCATCCGGCCGCTCGGCCGGCCGGTGACTGGGCAGGGCGCCATGGCCGTGCTGTCGGGAAATCTCTGTCCGCGCGGCGCGGTCATCAAGCATTCCGCTGCCTCGCCGGCGCTGATGCGGCACAGCGGGCGCGCCGTCGTCTTCGAATCCGTCGCCGACCTGGCCGAGCGCATCGACGATCCGGCGCTCGACGTCACCGCGGACGACGTGCTTGTGCTGCGCAATGCCGGACCGCGCGGCGCGCCCGGCATGCCCGAGGCCGGCTACATCCCGATCCCGAAGAAGCTGGCGGCGCTCGGGGTGAAGGACATGGTGCGTCTCTCGGATGCCAGGATGAGCGGCACCGCCTTCGGCACGGTGGTGCTGCATATCTCGCCGGAGGCGGCCGCCGGCGGTCCGCTCGCTTTGCTGCAGAATGGAGACATGATCCGCCTCGATGTGCCGGCGCGGCGCATCGACATGCTGGTCGACGACGCCGAACTGGCGCGCCGGGCGGCGATTGCCCGCCCGGCGGTGGAGCGGCCGGCGCGAGGCTATGCCCGGCTCTACCACGACCACGTGCTGCAGGCCGACCAGGGCTGCGACTTCGATTTCCTGACCGCGTCCGGCGTCGCCGCGGAGGGCCCCGAATGAGCGCCGCGCATCTCCCGGCGGGGACGGAGCCCGGCAGTGCCTGCCGCCGCTGGCGCCGGCGCGGCGCACCGCCCTGCGCCTGCCGGAAGGCAGTTGCGACGCCCATGCCCATGTCTTCGCCTCGGCCTGTCCGCTCGACCCGGCGCGGCTACACGCCGGCGATGGTCACGGTCCAGGACTACCGCCGGGTCATGGACGCCTATGGCATCGATCGCGCCGTGCTGCAGCCAAGCGTCTACGGTTTTGACAACAGCGCGCTGCTGTCGGCGCTCGCGGCCATGCCCGGCACGCTGCGCATCGTCGATGAGGCCTATCGCAGGCCGCGCCCGGCCTGATCCAGGCGGTAACGGTTTCTTCTCTGGTTTTGTGCACACTGCCCTGCAACAGGGCGGATAAAAACCGGGCATGGCGGACGACAAGACACGCAAGGGGGAGTTCTGGGCGCTGGCGCTGGAACGTGCTCATCTCGGCGTCTGGGACTGGAACGTCGCCAGCGGCGATTGCTACTACTCGCCGACCTGGTTGAAGATGCTCGGCTACGCCGAGGGCGAGCTTGCCGCCACGGCGGATCTCTGGCTGACGCTCACCCATCCCGACGACCGCGAGCGGGCGCTGGCCAGCGGCGAGCGCCACATCGCCGGCCTGACGGAGTCCATCGAGACGGAGCTGCGCCTCAGGCACAAGGATGGCCACTGGGTCTGGGTGCTCGACCGCGGCGGCATCGTCGAGCGCGACGCCGAGGGCCGGGCGCTGCGGCTGATGGGCGTGCAGACCGATATCACCCGGCGAAAACAGGCCGAGGCGGCACTCGATGAGGTCAATGTGCGCTTCCGGCTGGCGCTCGCCGCCAGTGGCACCGGCATCTGGCACTATGACATCGCCACCAACAAGAGCTTCTGGGATGCCCGCAGCCGGGAAATCTTCGGCCTGGTCAGCGATACCGACGAGGTCTCGGCCGGCCTCTGGCACACCTATCTGCATCCCGATGACAAGGAGGCCACCGAGCAGGCGCACCTGCCGCCGCCCGGATCGGAGGCGGTAACCGCTTCGCAATACCGCATCATCAGGCGCGACGGCGAGATCCGCCACCTTGAATCGCTGGTCCGCTTCATCGCCTGCGCCGGCGGCGCCGGCCAGATCCTCGGCACCGTGCGCGACATCACCGAGGACAAGAAGCGCTCGCAGGAACTCACCTACGCCGCCAACCACGACGCCCTGACCGGCCTGCTCAACCGCGCCGCCTTCGACCGACTACTGGCTGACCACATCGCCACGCAGCGCCGGCTGCCGCTCGCCGTCTTCTATGTCGACCTCGACTACTTCAAGGCGCTGAACGACTTCGCCGGCCATGCCGCCGGCGACCTCGCGCTGAAGAGCATCGCCGCCGGCATCCTCGCCAGCCTGCCGTCATCGGCGCACGCTGCACGCCTTGGCGGCGACGAGTTCGCGCTGCTGGTGCCGAACTGCGGCCAGGCCGAGGCCGAGCGGCTGGCCGGCGCGGTGCTTGCCGCGGTGCGCGACGCCGAGCTCGGCGCCACGACGCGAAGGCTCGCGGCCAGCATCGGCATCGCCTTCGTCGCCCATCGCGACACCACGGTAGCCGATGCACTGGCCTGCGCCGACGACGCCTGCTACGCGGCCAAGGCCGCCGGCCGCAACCGCTTCGCGGTGTTCTCGGCCGAGACGGCTTCCGGCTCCGGCGGCCTCAACGCGGCGCGGCTTGCCGCCGACCTCGTCGATGCCATGGAGGACGGCAGGCTGAAACTGTTCGGCCAGCAGATCCATCGGCTCGGCCAGCCCTGGCGCTACAGCCGCCAGGTCGAGGTGCTGGCCAGGCTTTCCGCCCGCAACGGCAAGATGATCCCGCCCGGCGAGTTCATTTCGGTGGCGGAGCGCTTCGGCATCGCTTCCAGGCTCGACCGCTGGATCGTCAGGGCGGCGCTGGAAATGCACGGTCCGGCGATGCGCTCGGGCGCCATTTCGCTCGGCTTCAACCTTTCGGCGCAGACGCTGAGCGACCCGCAGCTCTGGGAGTTCGTCGATGCCGTCATCGCCGAGACCGGCGCGCCGCCGGCCGGCATCGGCTTCGAGATCACCGAGACCGCCGCCGTCACCAATTTCGACGCCGCCGAGGCCTTCGTGCGCAAGGCGCGCGAGCGGCATTGCCGGGTCAGCCTCGACGATTTCGGCGCCGGCATGAGCTCGTTCGAATATCTCAGGCGCTTTCCGGTCGACGCCATCAAGATCGACGGCTCCTTCGTCGAGCACATCGCCGAGAGCCGCTTCGACCGCGAGATCGTCTCGGCGATTTCCGGCATCGCCAGGAGCCTCGGCTGCAGCGTCGTGGCCGAGAAGGTCGAACAGCGGGTGGCGATGGACATCCTTCGCGACATGGGCGTCGCCTACGGCCAGGGCTTTCTGCTGCACCGGCCGGAGGCGCTGGAGGCGATCGTCGCCAGGGCGGTTGGCGAGGCGGCCCTTCCGGCTCGGTTGACCCGGTCGGCCTAAGAAATTCTTAATCGGGGTCAGGCTAATGCTCTGCCGGACCGATTGTTCCGCTCAAGGCATGATGTCTTGGCTCGATGTGCGGTGCCCCGTTGCATGACGAACGGGCGTGCCCGAGAGACCGGCAATGTCCTCACTGTCCGCGCTGAACAACGCCGCCCTGCTGATCCTGCAGCAGCAACGCCCGCAATCGGCGGCGGCTGAAGACAGTCTCGTCGCCGGCATCGATGGCGTTTCCAGTCCCGACGGTTCCGGCTCGGGCTCGCCTCTGATGCAGGCGCAGGCCAGGATCTCCGGATCCATGTTCAGCGTGAACAGCCTCAACATCACGGCAATGAAGGTCCGGCTGATGGAGCGCGTCGGCAAGGAATTCGGCATCGACCAGGGCGACTACCAGTCCCTGTTTTCCTACGGCACGGCCGTCAAGAACGCGGTCGAGGCGTTGAAACAGAAATCCGCTGCCGAGATCATCGCGATCGAAAAGAAGCTGGGGTTGGACCAGCTCGGCGTTTCGCTCGACACGCTCGTCAATGCGATCATCGATCCGCAAGGCAGCGATGGCGACAGGCTGGACGCGGCGCTGAGCAAGCAGGCTGGCGGTCACGCCAAGGGCGAGGGGAAGGCCGCCGGCCCGATCCAGCCGGACGAGATCGGTCTCTACGGCCGCTGAACGGTTGCGCGTAAGGACGGCAGGCCTGGTGCCGGCTTCCTCATCGGGTCACGAAAATAAGCGACTGCTAAAATTGAAGCTGCGCATTTAAGGGCGCCGTAATCCGGCCGGACAGATGATCCGCCATCGACAATGGCGGCCGCGTGCCGGGTGGGAGACGATGATGAAGCCTTTTCCTTTGCTGCTGGCCGCCTCGGTCGGCCTGTTCGGCATTCTCGCGGCGCAGCAATCCCTCGCGGGCGAGTTCTCGGACCATGGCGGCCCGGTGACGGCGACGCTGCCCGACGAAGTCGACGAAGGCACCACCGCCAGCCATGAAGGCGACAAGGGCGATCACAAAGGCGATCATAAGGGCGAGGGCGCCGGCGCCGGCTCGCATGAGGGCGACCAGGGCGACGGCGACCACGATGGTGATCACGAGAGCGGCGATCATGAAGGCGACGGCCATGATGGCGGCGATGGTGGCGGTGACGGCGGCAGCGGCGGTGACGGTGGCGGCGGTGATGGCGGCGGCGACAGCGGCGGCGATGGCGGCAGCCATGAAGGCGGCGGCGACGCCTGAGTCGCGGCGCCTGAAACTGCCAATCTCCCCCTCGTGGGGAGATGCCCGGCAGGGCAGAGGGTGCTGTCCCCGCCAGCCTAGGTGACTACCCCATCAACCACCGCAACACCCCGGACGACGCCACGCCGATCACCACGGTCGGCAGCATCGACAGCCGGGTCGCCGCGAGCAGCGTGATGGCGAGCGCTGCCAGGTCGGCGGGGTTCTTCGAGACGAAATCCGGCGCAATGACCGAGATCAGCACGCAGCCGGGCGCGGCTTCCATCACCGCCGTGGCGCGGCGGCCGAGCGTGCGGTTGCGCAGCACGACATAGCCGCCGATCCTGGTCAGATAGGTGACGCTGGCCATCAGCACGATGGCGATGAGGTTGGCCGGATCGATCATGGCTCGTCTCCCGAAAACATATAGGCCGCGACCAGCCCGGAAAGCGCGCCGGCCGCCACATACCAGGCGCCGGGAACGATGAGATAGGTGAGCGCCGCCACCACCAGGCTGACCAGCCACGGCCGCGCTGCGGCAAAGCCCTTCCACATGCCGCGCATCAGCACCAGGAACACCGCCGGGAAGGCCATGGCGAAACCGTAATCCTCGACATTGCCGAGCACCGGGCCGAGTGCTGCGCCGGCGGTGGTGAAGGCCACCCAGGCGAGGTAGAAGGGCAGGGCGGTGCCGGCATAGTAGGGCAGGCTGAAGGCCGGGTTCAGGCCCGCGGCCGCCCTTTGCCTTGCATCCGCCAGGCCCAGCGCCCAGCTCTCGTCGCACATCAGGAACAGTGCCGGAAACACCTTGCGCAGGGGCAGCTCGCGCAGGAACGGCGCGAGTGCCGCCCCCATCAGGAAATGGCGGCTGTTGACCAGCAAGGTGATGGCAGCGATCAGAAGGATATGCGGCGGCGAGGTCCAGAGCTGGATCGCCGCGAACTCGGAGCCACCGGCGAAGTTCATGCCGGTCATCAGCGGAACCTCGGCGACGCTCAGGCCCTTCTGCGCGGCCTGCGCGCCGAGCACCAGCGCATAGGGAACGATGCCGAGCAGCACCGGCGTCGAGGCGGCCACGCCGCGCCGGAATTCGGACCGCTGGCGGTACGGCGCCTCGTCCAGGGTCAGGCTTGCTTGCGAGATGCTCATGGGACTCCTTGCGCGAACGAAGCCGGGCGCGCCTCGCGGCCGCCTGCGTCCGAACCATCCGATGTCGATGACTATATGCCGGTAAGCATAGGCCAAACGCCGAGCAATTTGGTTGCGAAGATTCGCCTTTTCTGCCAGGAATTGGCATTGGATATCGCAATCAGGCAGAAAGATGGAATCCTGAGCCATGAAGCTGGATGAGATCGACAAGCGCATCCTGCGCGCCCTGCAGCGCGACGGGCGCATGGCCAACAACGATCTGGCGCGGGAAGTCGGCCTGTCGCCCTCGCCGTGCCTGAGACGGGTCAAGCTGCTGGAGGAGGCCGGCGTCATCGACCGCTATGTCGCCGTGCTCAATCCGGCCAAGGTCGGCCGCGGCCACACCTTCTTCACCCGCATCTGGCTGAAGCAGCAGGACGAGGACACGATCGAGCATTTCGCCGCCGAAGCCGCCAAGCTGCCCGAGGTGATGGAGTGCTACCTGATGCTCGGCGACTGCGACGCCATGGTGCGTGTTGTGGCCGCCGGCATCGACGAATACCGCCGCTTCCAGTCGGAGCATCTCAGCCGCATCAAGGGCGTGCAGAACGTCAAGACCGAGGTGCCCAGCCAGACGATCAAGCAGACCTCCGAGATGCCGCTTTAGGGCGGAACGGCCAATCTCCGCCCTTGTGGGGGAGATGCCCGGCAGGGCAGAGGGGGGCGCTGTCCCGCCGGCCTTAGCTTCGGCGTCGGCCCCTAATGATGCGTGTGGCTGTCGTTGCGCTTGCGGGTCGCCGCCGCCTTCTTGGCCGAGGCCGACCGGCTGGCCGCCGGCCTCTCGCCGGAGGCCTTGCCGCCCATCCTGCCGCCCTTGTGCGCGGCCGGGTTGCCGGTGTGCTTGCCGCGTCCCGAGCCGCCTTCCTTCTTGCCGCCGCCATCGTCCTTGTTGACGGTCGCCCAGGCGCGCCGCTCGGCCTCCTTCTCGGACACGCCGCGGTGCTCGTAGCCCTCGGCGATATGGTCGGCCTTGCGTTCCTGCTTGTCGGTGTATTTCGATTTGTCTCCGCGTGGCATTTTTCTGCTCCATTGGATGCCGATCAAGGGGAACGGCCGGCGTCGAGCCTCGTTCCGATCATCCTCGTCCCGGCACGTCTCTTTGGTGGAATGGTCTTGGCGCCGCGAAGCCGGTTGAGGACGCGCAGGCCGGTTTCGTATTTCGCGGTCGAAACACCGGCCTGGCGCGCCTGCCAGAGATTGTCGTTCAGGTCGGCCCGCTTGACCGGCAGCGCAAGCCGGTTCGACGCGGCCCTGCACAGGAACCCTTGCTCGGTCTCGTCCAGCCTTCTCGTCAGCGCATCGACGGCGGCGACGACGGGCGAGCCGAAGCCCGCCGTCCTTAACCGGGCGAGGGTCCAGCCTTCGCCTTTCTCGACGACGTCATGCAGATAAGCGACGATCTTCTGGTCGAGCGTCTCGACCTGTTCGGCGACGCGCCGGCTGTGCTCGATATAGGGTTCGCCGGTCTTGTCGGTCTGCGACCGATGCGCCTCCTGCGCGATCCTGGCCGCGCGGTACAGCATGCTCATTCTCTTGTTTCCTTGCCTGGTCCTCGGTCAGCCCTCAGCCTTCATCGTGCGCGCTATCTCCAGCAGCCGCTGCCGGTCGTGGCCGTGCTCGCGGATGAGTTCCCGGGCCTGTTTCGGCGAAAGGTCGGTGTTTTCCGCCAGGAACCGCACCAGCGGATCGTCGCCGCCCTTGGTGGGCAGCCCCGTCGCCTCGGGAGCATGGCCCGCACCGGGCCGCCGCGGAACGGCGCCAGCGGCGCCAGTATCCTTGTCGCGAGCATCCTTGTTCTTGTTCATTGCGTGCTCCTTCCTGTTGGGAGGAGAACCCTTCGCGAAGCATCAGGTTCCCCCGCAGGAACTTTGCCCGCGCCGTCGCATTGCAACGAAGCCCGGCAGGTCGCACCAGCCGGGCTGCGGCACCCCGTAGAAAGCCGCGCAGGCGGCGGGAGAGGCGATGCCAGAGAATACGAAGAACCAGATCCTCCGTCCGATCCCGGCAAATGCGATCCACATCTGCGTGGATATGCAGCAAATGTTCATGCCGCCGGGCCCGTGGGCCGTCGACTGGCTCCCCGAAACATTGCCGAAGGTCATCCAGCTTGTGGAAAGGCAGCCAGCGAGAACGGTCTTCACGCGGTTCATTCCGGCCCGCAGGCCGGGCGATGGCACCGGCCAGTGGCGCGATTACTATTTGCGCTGGGCCGACATGACGCTCGAGCGCGCAGGCGCCGACATCATCGAGCTTGCACCGGAGCTGCGGCGGTTCGTTCCGCCCGCGCGCCAGTTCGACAAATTCGTCTATTCGCCCTGGTTTGGCGGCCGGCTGCAGCGGGCCCTGGCGCAGGACACCGTCGACACGGTGATCGTGAGTGGCGGCGAGGCCGACATGTGCGTGCTGGCAACGCTGCTAGGCGCGATCGACTTCGGCTACAGGACGGTCCTGGCTCAGGATGCGATCTGCAGCACCTCGAACGAGGCCTACGACGCCATCGTCAGCCTTTTCAGCAAGAGATATTCACATCATGTCGAGGTCGCTCCGGTCGAGGTCATCCTGGAGCTTTGGCGCTAGGCTGAACCGCCATATCGCTTCGCCTTGACCCAAATTCCGGGACGGCTATTCGTTCTTCTGCGCCTCCCGGGCGGCAGCCTCCTTCTTCTGCCGCAGCACCTCGTCGGTGCCGACAATCTCCTTGGCGCCGCCGGAAATGGCAGTGGAGACCACGGCCGGCGGATCGCTGGCCGGAAAACTGTCCTCCAGGCCCGCCTCCAACTGCTCCTCGAGCGTGTCCGGACTTTCCGAACGGCCCTGCGTGCGGCGGCCGGCGATCTCCTCGAGATCGCTCTTGGAGTCGGGGTGGTCGCGGACGTTCTTCATCGTCGACACCACCAGTTCGATCGCGAACTCCTTCATCGCCTCGACCTGCGGTGCGGCGACGTCGGAGTCTTCGACAAGGCGGATGAGCGACTTCTCCACCTCCGCCAGTTCCTTCGTTCCCTGGCAGCGGGCCAGCCGCAGCGCCAGCGAATTGAGAAGGGCAGGGGCGAAGGTCGAATAGGCATTCATGCGGGTTTCATCGACATGTTCGGGATGAAGGGTGTGCAGCGACATCGGTTCCTCCGGCAAAAAACTGTCCTCGGGCCTCGGGCAGCCGAGCCATTTTTGGCCGCCAACCCGCGAGAGACGTCCTAATGGAACTGAGGGAGGCGGAACTGGTTCCATTGAGGCATGCGCTCGGCCATCGCGGCTGCCCAGACCCGGCCGCCGGAAGAGAAGTTGGACTGAAGTCCGATCGAACTGCGCAGAGGGCCGGTGTCCGGTCCGCTCCATCATTTGTTATAGTGCCGTGGCCCCCAACCGGCCTATCCTCCACCATCGGCGGTAATTGACACGGGCATCGCCGACAGCAAGCGAACAGAGCGCTTCCGCCCCAGCACGAGGCAGGAAGCGATGTTCGATCCTACCAAAACCAGCGGCGTGGCTTACCCGGAGGATATGGCCCTCCTGCAGAGGGTCTATGACCGCATCTGCCAAGACCTCGCCATTCTGCCCGGCACCCGCGAAGCGCATACCTTGGCCGCACAGATAATGGATATCTTCGCCAGCGGCGTATCGGACGAGGAGTCGCTTTTCCAACTTCTCAAGCGCGAATTCTGACCCGTCGGTCGTTTCCCTGAAATTCCGCGGCAAGGCTGGGCCCGAGCCGAGCGACTTGAGCTGGCGCATTCCGCGGCGTAACCGCTCCGCCTTATCCACCCTCTTTACAGCCATTAAGCGATATAGGATTATTATCCTATATGAGGCGATACTCGGGGGATCGCAATGGTCAGGCGCAACAAGCCCAGGCAGCTATCCGGTCCGGATTTGGAGCGGTTCCTACAGGCAGCGGAGGCGCTGCATAAGAGCATCGTCGGTCCGCTGATATCGCCGCAATGCGATCACTACCGCTCGCTCCAGCTTCTGCATGAGGCGTTGTTGAGGACGGTGCGGGAGGTCACCGGCAAGGAGGTGGCGTTCATCCGGTGGAACGGCACAGGACCAGCCCGGCGCCTTTAGCGACAACTAACGTAGCTAGGAACGCCTGCCGGACGTTCCGTGAACGAAGGGCTGTCAGTCTAGCTCCAATGGGCTATCTTCGCGGCATGAGCATCAAGGACGACATCGCCAGGGTCGAGCAGCACATCCGCGAGATTGAACAGCGGTTGGAGCATCAGCTCGAGGTCATCGCCCAGGCCGAGCAGAGCGGCCTGCCGACAGAGAGGGCGCGCGCCTTCCTGGTGGTTCTGAAGCAAACGCTGGGCTTGAGCCGTGACCATCTGGCCAGGCTTCTGTCGGATGAGATGGAAGAGGGCAACTCCGGAACGGGAGGCGTCCGGTGAAGTCGCCTCCGAGAGCTTTCACTCGGCCATGGCCTCGCGGCGTTTCGAAAACAACCGGCGCAACGCGACTTCGTCGCAGATGCCGTTCTCGAACGCCTGGATGACTTCGTAGGCAAGCTGCTCCCTCTGTTCCCGGTCTTTGAGGGCCAGACGTCGCTCCGCGCATAATTGGTCAAAAACCCTCTGGAGAATCTCCAGATCGACGGGCGTGAATATGCTGCTGTATTTTTTGAAAGCCATGACGCTTTCTCCCTCACCCGGGCGAAAGCGTGATCTGCTCTTTCAAGCATCCGCTCGCCTCGGTTGGGTGCGGACGACGAGAGAATTGTATTCCTGCAATGTGACGTTAGCGAGTCGATTCGGCGTAGGACCGAATAGCCCGGCTTTGCTCCTCCACGGAGTGACAGGAGTTAGGGAAACCGGGCTATCCAGCAACCCCGCTGCCATCTGAAGGATGGGTGGCAACGGGATTTTTGGGACGTGACTAAACGCATGCCCCGCCGCACGGTTCCCCGACATTGGATCTGTCAAAATTGCGCTGGAAAATGGATCGATCCATGGGCCGTTTACACGAGCAGAAAGCCGGCAATGAGCACTGTGAGAACCAGTGAAGCGGGCACGGCGAGCAGCCACCGGGCCTCAAGAACGCTGTTGTCTCTGTCGTCCATCGTTCCTCTCCCAAATAGATATCCCTCCGTTGCGCAACGGAGCCTGCCTGCATTCGTTCCCGGGCTTGGGCCACGGTCTATGGCTTGGTCCGACTGAGGTCTCAGCTCCGGCGGCAAAGGGCCCAGGCGCGGCAACCAACATCCCGGCAACCCATTGGTAGGGCACCGTCGACAGCTAGCCCCTAATCGGCGGTCATCACGGGTGCCCGCCATGTGTCCCTTTCAGCATGGTGGGCGCTTGCAGCAAGGAACGAAACTTGGTTGGCGTCCCCGGTAATGGCGACTGAGGTCCGATGGCCGCACGCAGAGGTCCGAACACGGGAAACAACGGCCCGCCAGTCCATTGGTAGAAGTCGCAGGAGATCATCCCCTCCATCTGCGGCAACCCTGAACTGCCCGCCGCTAACTCCTTGGCGGCGGGCTTTTTGGATCTGACTCTGAAATCCTGCGGAGAGGCCAGCCACCCGAACCCCGAATGGCGGGTTCAGTTTGGCCGCCATGTTTCCATTGCTCGGCCGTTGCTTATTCCATCGCGCTGCAGGCTCGAACAGAACCTCCTAGTCGGTCCGATCGCAAGGTCTAAGCCTTGAGCTATTTCGCCTGGAACTGGGGAACGCTGCTGCTTTGCAAAACCCAATCCAACAGGCGCTGGTCGACATCCTTTTTGCCGGTAAGCTCGCGGATCAAAAGCGCGGCGTGGGCCGCCCATCTGTCTTCAGGAATTCCGTCTTCGATGACCGATCTTACGAAGGCACACCGAAGGACCTCGCAGTCGAAAGACGACACTGCTCGCCGGTTCATGATGCAAATCCCTCCGACTTCAATGCTCCGCAAAACGGGGCCTGATGTCATTCGTTCCGATGGGGGACTGCAGTCGCAAGCCCGCTGCGACTGAAGTCGCAGCGACAAAGGCAAAGGACTGGATGCGGCAACCAGCAAACCGCTACTCCATTGATTGCGGGGGCCGCCGACAAATCCGACCCACTCCGTCGTCGGTCTTCCCGGGTGCCTGCCATGCTTACCTTTCGAACATGGTGGGCGCCTGGCTTTGCCAGCAAGCGGTGTCTGACAGCGAGACGAATATGACCCTTGTCCAAAGCAGACCGGAGATACCTGCGATGCAGGTCGGTTCGCAAACGACGCTCCCACCCCGGCGGGCCAACGGTAAGCTATCCATATTAGCATCCGCTTGCTAACCAAGTCGCCACGCCGTTGGCGATCAGCATGGTTCGCGAGGTCCTATTCGGGCGAGGTCCTATTCGGGCGAGGTCCATGCAGCAAGCTCATAGAGGTTGCAGAGCACTCTTGACGACAAAAGTCCTCAAACCCATATCGCCGCTGGGCTAGGGATACTGCCGTAGGTCTCGGCCCTCCTGACACTCAATTGTTCGTTCGATTTGGAGGATCTTATGAACGACCGGATGTTCGACAGCCCTGTTTTCGTCAAGAGCGGAAACAGCCTGATCCAGGAAATCGCATGCATCGAGGACGCCCTGGAATTTCTCTACGAATGGCCGAAAAATAGGCGCGGCCCGATTTACGACACTGCGCTGCGAGCCTGCCAAAAGGCATTCGACAGCGATTACCCGCGAAACGCCGCAAGGGAGGCCTTCTGCGGTTTCGCAAAATCAGCCAAGGTTCTTGAAGAACTGAGCGCACCGCCGCCATGGATGGCCAGCGTCGGCGGCCGCGGTGGGCTAGCCGCTTGAAGTCTCGCGATGGAGGTCGCGATGCTCTCAAAGCCATTCGAAAAGCCGATCCGAGTTTGGGTTGGAATGGGTTTTCCCCGTCAGCTCAACACCGTGGTTGACGCATACCAGTTTGCCACCGATTGGTGCGGCAACAGTCCCGAGCAGAAAGCTGCCATCCGCGCGTGCAAGGCGGCACTGGTCGGAGACATCGACGCGGAGACGGCCAGGGGAGTCTTTGCCGCCTTTGCCCGGAAGAAGGACATCCTTATCGAGGACGGAAATATGCCGCCGCCTTATTGGAAGGTGCGGCCTTCGCACGTCTAAGCTGGTGAGGCGGCGGTCAACGTCGCCTCACCATACTTCAGAGCCTGTTCCCCTATGACCGCCTCTAGGGTGTCCCTACCTCGCGGAAGTCCTGCAAAGACGCGTGGCGCAGATCGTCCTCGCCCCGCAGATGCTTCACACGGCCAATCAGCCCTGGCCTTACCCACTGCGTCGCCGGCCGCTTCATGCCGTTCGGCGCCGTGCCTGCGTGCTCCAGGGCGCGCTGCCACAAGCGTTCCCGCATTTCCCTATTCAGGGTGATAAAGGCGCTGCCGACATAGCGCCCGGTGCCGCGCTCCGCCAGGAGGGCGAAGGCAGGCTTGCCCGCCTCGCGCTCGACGCCAAGCAGATCGTATTCGTCGATCGCGTAGCACTTAGCCTTGAGCCAGGCCGTAGAATTGCCGGATCGATATTTGCTCTCCTTGCGCTTCGAGACCATGCCCTCGAGGCCGGCTTGATCGATGAGATGGAAGATGGACTTGGCATCGCCCGGCAACGATTGACTGAACTGGATGCGCCCGCCAGGCGGGATCATCTCGGCAAGGATCTCGCGCCGGTCCTCCAGCGGCATGTCGCGGAGATCGCGGCCATTGAAGTGGAGAAGATCGAAAGCGACGAAATAGAGGTCCTGTTGCCGACTGGTGATGGCCTTGCGCAGCGCCTTGAAGTCGGACAGCCCTGCCTCATTCGTGACGATCACTTCGCCGTCGATGATCGCGTCCTCAGCGTCGAGCTCGCTCGCGGCCTTGGCAAGGTCGCGATATTTTGCTGTCCAGTCGAGACCGCGGCGGCTGAAAATGCGCACGCCGTCCACGTCCCGAACAATTTGGGAGCGGTAGCCGTCGAATTTCACTTCATGAATCCAGCCGTCGCCTTCCGGTGGCTTGTCGACGAGCGTCGGCATCAGCGGCTCGATGAATGACAACCGGTCCCTGCCGGCGGGCTTAGGCATCGGGACTCCCCGCGCGATACTCGAATTTGAATCAATATCGCACGGCCGGTTGTGTTCCGTTAGCAATTGCTTAAATAAAATTGTCGGCCGACGTCACAGACGCTCCGGCCTTGCCATACCGAGCCCCATGGTCAGGGCTTCTTCCAGGCTGGTCGTATAAAGTGCCGTCTCTTCGAGCCCGCCGAAGTAGTTGATTCTGTGCACTTCGCCCTTCTTGCTCATGACAATCCCGGCCTCGCGAAGCCGTTCCTGGACTGATTTGTATGTGACGCCCACGCCTACCTCCCAAGCTGCTTGGCACCGTCCCGAAATCAGTAGGCGCCCTCAGAACGCAGTTGAGCCTGCTTGGCCTCGGCGCACCGATTTCTGAATTCCTGCACCTCGGCTTCCGTGAGGTGCTCGATGCCGATGAAGTCGTTCTTTCCCTGTCCGGACCGTATGAGTTCGTCGAGCTTCGCCTGAATGGCCGCACCATCGCGGTTCTGGGTGTTCTGGATCAGGAACACCATCAGAAAGGTGACGATGGTGGTCCCGGTGTTGATGACGAGTTGCCAGGTCTCCGAAAAGTCGAACACCGGTCCGGACAAGGCCCAGGCGACCACGCAGGCCAGGCATGAGGCGAAAGCCCAGGGGCGACCCGCGGCATGGGCGACCGCCTCCGCGACACGGTTGAATATTCGTTCCAACCCTAAATCCTCCGCCTGCTGCGCCATGCTCGATGGCGTCGTGCCAAAGCTTGAGCCCGTCGGCAGCAGGTTGCGGCCGATACGCCCGGTTGTTCATGGAATCCTGGTGATCGCACGCGGCCCCGGTGCCGACCGGGACCGCAATTGCGGACGATCGCGTGCGCGGCGGTTCAGGCGGCCGCCTGCAACGCCCGCTGGTTCGCGCCACTTTCGCCCAAAGCGCTGAGCGCCTCGTCGGTGGCGGACTCCTGCGCCAGCGTTTCGCGCAGCAACGGCACTGCGTCCTTGAGGCCCAGTTGCTCCGCCCAGGCGACCAGCGTGCCGTAGCGGGCTATTTCATAATGCTCGACGGCCTGGGCGGCCGCCACCAGGCCCGCGTCGAGCGCCGGCTCGTCCTGGTACTCCTCGAGGATTTCCGAGCCTTCTTCGAGGATGCCGTCGATCGCCGGACAGGTCTTGCCCCTTGCAGCCTTGCCCATCAGCTCGAACACTTGTTCCAGGCGATCGACCTGTCCCTCTGTTTCCATGCGATGCTTCTCGAAGGCTGCGCTCAGTTCCTTCGACTGGGCGGCCTTCGCCAGCTTGGGCAACGTCTTCAGGATCTTCTTTTCCGCGTAGTAGATGTCCTTCAGGCCGTCCACGAACAGGCTCTCCAGGCCGTTCGCCGCGCCAGACGAATTCTTCCTTGCCATCACTTTGCTCCATCGTTTGATGCGACTTGAGGGGGCAAAGAAACGGCGCTCGTGAAATCGCAAGCGCCGTTTCCTTGCATCACGATAAGCGCGGCCGGGAACGGATGTTCCATCCGAAATATTTCGTGAACCCAAGTCGTGGACGGCGCCCGGCGCGCAGGTCTGGACGGCTCTCCTGTCTGCAAGTCTCCCGGCGCGCCTGCCGATCGTCAGCCGCGCTGGCTGCAACCAGGCGCCCGCTGCGGCGTTTGCTCTTGGCGGTGCACGCAGGATCGGAACCGAATGCTCGAATCCCTCTATCTGAACCTTGGCCAGCACGACCTCCTCTCGGAGGCGGAAAAGGAATTGCTGGCGGGTGCCATCTCGACCGAACGACATGTCGCCACGGGGCAGGACATCGTTTCCGAAGGGTCGAGGCCGATCCACAGCACCCTTATCCTCGACGGCATCGCCGCGCGCTACAAGGTGCTGGAGGATGGCGGACGGCAGTTCACCTCACTGCAGGTCCCCGGCGATTTCGTCGACCTTCACGCCTTCCTGCTGAAGACAATGGACCATGGCATCATCGCGCTCTCGCCCTGCCATGTCGCCGCCGCCGACCACGCCAAGCTGCGCGCCATCACCGAGCAGGCGCCCCATCTCACCCGGCTCCTGTGGCTGGACACGCTCGTCGACGGCGCCATTCACCGAGAGTGGATCGTCGCCATGGGCCGGCGTTCGAAGACCTCGCATCTCGCCCATCTCATCTGCGAGCTGTTCGTCCGCCTCCAGGTCGTCAAGCGCACGTCCGGGATGAGCTTCCAGCTTCCCTTGTCGCAAGCCGAACTGGCCGACGTGCTTGGGCTTTCGGTCGTCCATATGAACCGGGTCATCGGCATGCTGCGCAATATCGGCCTGGTCAGCTGGTCGAACTATATCGTGACCATCCTCGACTGGGATCTGCTGGTGGCGATGGCCGAGTTCGACCCGACCTATCTCAGCATGAACCGCGAGCCGCGATAGGCGTCAGGGCGGATCGCGAAGCACCGACTTCCAGGCAGCGACCGACGCTATGTCGACGGTGACCAGGCCGCCCGCCTTGAACGTCACCCTGCCTTTGTCGTGGTCGACCTCAGTGACGTGACCCGCGATGGTGATCCGATCGCTGGCCTTGGCGCCGGCCGGCGGGTCGATCGCACAGGGATAATTGTGAGTCGGGATGCGGACCCGCGCGCGACCGCTGCCGAGCAGCGTAAGCACGGTGGCGTTCACGATCACTTCGTCGCCGATCCGTACATCCCAGGCCATGGCGTGGTTCAATCGGGCTCTCGGTCGGGCTTGCTGCCCGGCGACCACAACTGGTCCAGCATGGTAAGCGCGGCACTCGGTGCGGCCGGCCTCAGTAGTCCTTGCTCGGCGGCGGCCTTCTTGAACGCTGCGAAGGCGACGGCGGGCCGGCAGATCCCTTCGAGCGCGTCATCCACCAGACGCGCCGCTGCGACATAGGCCGGCGCGTCCTTGTCCTTCCATGCCCTGGCGAGTGCCTTCTTCGCCTCGGCGATGGATGAAACGACCATCGAGCCGCCGTCGGCGAACCTGATCGTCAGGGGCAGGAACCGGCTCATCGCCGTTCACCAGCCGAACCACTCCCTCGTTCGCCACAGCAGCCCCGCGAAGGGCGCGATCGTGAAGGCGGCGATGCCAAGCACCAGAAGCGGATGAGTCATCTCAAGCGATCTCATGTTTGCCGATTTCATCTCTGCCGATTTCATGCCTGCCCATTTCATGGTCTGCTTGTCTCCGCCTTGGCTGCGTCGGTGGCTACATGTTGCTTGCCGGCCGGATCGGCGGCTGCGGCCGAAATGGTGGCCGCGGTCGCGGCTTCAGCGGGACGTCGGCGAGCGCGTCGCGGCTCGGCCTGAAGGCAGCCGGCGACGCGGCCGCGCGCTGGCGCAGCAAGGTGGAGGACAATCTGCCGATCAGATTTCGAACGTCCATGGGCTCCTCCCAGTGCCCCCGCCGCCAGTGACCTACCACCTCACGCCTGTCGGCCGCATTTAACTTTGATGTATCCGTCGGACGGGTGGACCCGGTTCATTTGCGACCAGGTTTTCGCCCGCCAACCTTTTCGGCCGGCATGCGTTGTCCCTTCGAACCGAAGGAGAAACCGATGCTGACAAGGTCCGACACGTCGAAAGCCGCCCAGAAGCAGCGCCGGGTGCAGCGCAAGGTCGACGCCCGCGACCGCCGCAGCCCGAAGGCTAAGGAGCCGGCCGCCATGCAGGCCGGCGCACGCCGCTATCCCGAACCGCCTTTTCCGAAGCAGCATCATCCGAAGCCCGGCCAGGAGTGGGCGATCGAGCCGGCGCCGCTCTACGACGCGCCGTTCTGGCAGGGCTCGAAGAAACTCGACGGCAAGGTGGCGCTGATCACCGGCGGCGATTCCGGCATCGGTCGCGCCGTGGCGGTGCTGTTCGCGCGCGAAGGCGCCGACGTCGCCATCGCCTATCTCAGCGAGGATCGCGACGCGGAGACGACGAAGCGCGCCGTCGAGGCCGAGGGCAGGCGCTGCCTGGCGCTGCGCGGCGACGTCGCCAAGCGCGCCTTCTGCCGCAAGGCGGTCGAGCAGACGGTGAAGGCATTGGGTGGCCTCGACGTGCTGGTCAACAACGCTGCCTTCCAGATTCATTCGACCGATTTCGCCGACCTCACCGAGGAGCATTTCGACACCACGCTGAAGACCAATCTCTACGGCTATTTCCATATGGCGCAGGAGGCCGTGCCGCGCATGAAGCCGGGCTCGGCCATCATCAACACCGGTTCGGTCACCGGCATCGAGGGGTCGAAGCATCTGGTCGACTATTCGATGACCAAGGGCGGCATCCACGCCTTCACCCGCGCTCTGTCGGGCAACCTGATCGGCAAGGGCATCCGCGTCAACGCGGTGGCGCCGGGCCCGGTCTGGACGCCGCTCAACCCTTCGGAGAAGGAGGCCGAGGATGTCGCCCAGTTCGGCGCCAAGACGCCGATGAAGCGGCCGGCCCAGCCGGAGGAGATCGCGCCGGCCTATGTGTTCCTCGCCTCGCCGCAATGCTCAAGCTACATCACCGGCGAGATCCTGCCGATCGTCGGCGGCTATTGATGGGGTCAGCCGCTGGCAAGCGCGGGTGCCTGCGCATCGAAAAAGTTTCGGGAGGGGATTGCCGTCTGGCCTAACCCTTGCCCTTGCCTTCGGAGGGTGCCTTCACGACGACCTGCGCCTCGCGCATTATCCGGAGCGCCTCGTCGCGGGTCAGGCCGCATTTGCGGGCGAAGTAGGATGCCTCATAGGCCTCGGCCGCGGAGGCGGCCGGGATCGCGGAAAGCATCGGTCTTGGTTTCTTCTTGGCCATCGGTTCACGATACCACGAATCGTTTAGTCAGCTAATATGGCAACTTTGTTTGCCAATGCAAATTTTTGCTATTTGCAATGCGGTCATGGGCGAACGTGCTGATGGCCCGAGGGTTCCTCCAAAAAAGCGACGCATCTCCAGCCGGCGGCACGGAGGCCGCGGGTCAGGCAAAAGTAGCCTAAACCTTGAAGGATTTTGAAACGTAATTATATCAATGACTAAGCGTGCTCTTGCACGCGAAACGTAGTGCTTTGGTCAAGCTTCATCTTCATGGAGGTTGTCTATGGCAATGATGATGGAAGGAAAGAGGGGCCAGGATTGGATCAATCTTGTCCTCGCGATCTGCCTGTTCATCTCCCCCTGGATCATCGGGTTCGCCGCTGAGACGATGCCCGCGTGGAACGCCTGGATCGTAGGCGTTGCGCTCGGCGCGCTGGCCTTGGCGACGCTTTCGGTGTTCGCGGAGTGGGAAGAATGGGTCAATCTCGTCCTCGGCCTTTGGCTGATCGTCTCACCCTGGCTGCTGGGCTTCATGGCAAACGCCAACGCGATGGCGACCCATGTTGTCCTCGGCATTCTGGTGGTTGCCGCATCGGCCTGGGCGGTCTGGGATGTCCATCATCCGCACGCGCATGCGTGACGGGTGATTAACTGGGAGCCCGCCGCGCGAGCGGCGAGCTCCTTTGAAGCAATTCCAAGAGTATCGGAGCATGGGCGGGCAGCTTCGTGCGCATCACGAATTGCTGCAACCGGAAAGCTTTTCGTGCATTCTTGGGAATGGCCACGATGCTCTACCCCGAAACGCCTGCGAAATGCTGCTCCTACTGCGGCGGCCGCGACCACGATTTCGAGGATTGCCCGAAGCGCAAGGCCGATGCCGAGAAGCAGAAGGAGGAGGCTGCCAGGCGCGAGGCCCAGAATTCGAAGGTCCCGTCCGGCTAGCATCGGCCCGGTCAATCCGTGCCTGCATCCAGCAGCGCAGTTCGCCCGGCCTCGCTCGCGAAAGCCGCCAACAGTTTCATTCCCTCGGCCCAATCACCCAGTCCGCTGTCGCCATTGATGTGGCCGAGCGCTCCCGCAACATGGAGGCCGCTTCCCCATTGCGCGGCCTTTGTCTCGGCATGATCGAGCGAGCCGTAGGGGTCGTCGCTGCTGGCGACGATGAGCGAGGGAAAGCGGAGCCGTCCCGCCGGCGCGCCGGCAAAACCGCGCACCGAGGCCGGAAAGGCCTGGCTCGCCGGATCGGGAACCGCGACCAGGAAGGCGCCGGCGCAGGCATCCTTCGAGACAAGCTGCCAATGCGCGACCAGCAGGCAGCCGAGGCTGTGGGAAATCAGCACAGGCGGGGCATTCGCCGCCGCCACCGCAGCGTCGAGGGCGCCGATCCAGTCGTCGAGGTCCGGCTGCTCCCAACTTGCCGGGCTGAAGCGGCGCATGGCCGGGTTCGCCCGCTGCCAGCGCGTCTGCCAGTGTGCTTCGCCCGATCCGCCGATGCCGGGCACGATGATGAATTCGTTCATGGACATTCCTGTCGATGCGATGCCGGCAATTCTAGGCCTTTCGCCGGCCGGCGGAATGAGAGATCATCGGAAAGCAGGCAGGTTTCCCGATGGATTGAAGGCAGGCATGGCAAACGGCGAGACAAGAGCGAGGCTCGACCCCACCGACATGGCGATCGTGGAGATCCTGCAGGAGGACGGCCGCATCGGCATTTCCGCGCTTGGCCGGCGTGTCGGCCTGTCCCAGCCCGCTACTTCCGAGCGGGTGAAGCGGCTGGAAGAGCGCGGCATCGTCGCCGGCTATCGCGCGGTGGTCGACCCGACCGCCCTCGGGCTCGGCACCATGGCCGTCATCCGGCTGCGCACCACGCATGAGCACATCCAGGCCTGCCTGAAGAAATTCGCGCAGATGCCGGAGGTGATCGAGGTCCTGCGCGTGACCGGGGAGGACTGTTTCCTGGTCAAGGTGCTCGTCCCGTCGCCGCCCGATCTCGAGGCAATCGTCGATGGCATCGGCCGCTACGGCGCGGTGACCACGAATGTGGTGCTGCGGGCCGAGCCGCCGAAGCGGCTGGGGCGGGAGCTGGTCATGAGATGAGCGCCGAGGTGCAGTCTACCGCCGCCGGTGGCGCACCGCGCATCGGCCACAAACGCGGCCTCGAGCCCTGACTTTTTCTGGGAGGAGTTGAAAAACGGGCGTCGAACCGGTCTATATCGGGGCGGGGGTGCGCGGGTGACGGATATCGTCTCGATCAGGGTGAGTGCGGAGCCTGCCGGGCGGCTGTCGGCAGGGCGCTTGCGGTTGTTCGCATTCATCGCCATCGCCGCGTTCATGATCGCCGGTCCGGTCGCGGAGCAGGTGTTCGGGGTCCGATCGGCATGGCTGCGCTCCTGGACCATGTTCAGCGCGATCGGGATGGGCGTGATCGACGCTTCCTTCGAAATCCGCCGGCCCGACGGCGCGCTTGTCCCGCTCGACCGCTTCGAGATGCTCGGCGCCTCTCGCAACGGCAGGCTTAAGCGGATCGAAAGCCGCGACGAACTCGCTTCCGTCATCAAGCGGCTCTGCGCGGCCGCCGGGCAGGGCGCCGACATCCGTGTCCGCGCGCGCCAGGCCGCCCGCGGCGGCTGGCAGATCATCCATAGCGATGCCGAAAATGCCTGCGCCGACTGACGCCATCGCCGGCTGGCGTCCGATTGATGCCGTGGCGGCACGCTTCGTCGGCTGGGCGGTCGACACCGAGGGCTCGTCGCGTTCGTCCGCGTTGATCCGTATCGGCCTGGCGATGCTGTTCTGGTCGCGCTGGGCGGGCGAACTGCTGCTCTACATCGACCAATCGCCGGCCGGCCTGTTTCTGGCCGTCAACTTCTTCATGGCGACAGCGCTGCTCTTCGTCGGCTATCACAGCCGCATCGCCGCCGTCTGGACCGGCTCGGTCGGGCTGGCGATGTACTATTATTTCGGCTTCCAGCTTGGCCACGAGCCATGGACCCACCATCATGTCTATCTGCTAGCCGTCGCAGCCCTTCTGATCGCACTCACCCCCTGCGGCCGCTCCTACTCGCTGGACCGCTACCTGGCGGTGATGCGCGCCGAACGCGCCGGCCTGCCACCGCCGGCGGAACGCGGCAATCTGTGGGGGCTGCGGCTGATCGTGGTGCAGCTCTCGGTGCTCTATTTCTTCGCCGCCTTCGACAAGTCGAGCTACGCCTTTTTGAGCGGCGCGCGGATCGAGCAGATATTCCTCTGGTACTACGCCGGCTCGGACTATCCGGCCGGCCTTGCCTGGATCGCAATCATCGTTTCCGTCGCCGTGGTCGTGCTCGAATACTGCCTGGCCTTCGGCCTGCCGTTTCGCCGCAGCAGGCGCTATCTGGTCCTGCCTGGCCTGGCCTTTCACGCCATCATCTATCTGACGCTGCCGGTCTATACGTTCAGCGCCACCATGGCGTTGCTCTATCTCGCCTATTTCGATGCCGATGCCGTCGACAAGGTCATTGCGCGTCTCCAGGGGAACGGAATGGCGGGGACTGCCGGAGAGGAAATTTCGTGAAGCGTGGTTTGTTGTTTTCGGGCGCACTCGTGGCCGCGGGGGCCATCGGTCTGGCCATGATCTGCGGCGCGGCGCGTGCCGGCAGTGCTGAGGCCTATTATCCCAAGCGCGCGTGGGGTTCCTTCAACGGCGGCCAGATGAACACGTCGCTGCTCGTGTTCCGCGACCTCAACAGGAACGGCGTCTACGATCTCGGCGACCGGCCGATGTCGCGCGCGGCCGTCGAGCTCGACAAGCCGAACGGCAGCACCATCATGCGGTTGACCAATGTCGACGGCTTCGCCAATTTCCGGATGTCGGTCATTCAGCGCGATCTCGAAGTCGTCGACCCCGGACATTACGCGTTTCGGGTCGTGCCTCCGCCGGGCTTCTCCGTCACCACCGGCAACGCCTCGCAGGAAAGCGACTACGTCGTTTCGCCCGGATCGCCGGGCGACATGATCGCGCTGCGCACGACGCACCCGGTCGGGCTCGCGGCGGATCTGACGATCAGCGGCGCGGTCGCCGCCGGATCGCGCGTTTCCTTGACAGGGCCGGACGGCGTCACGGCCGCTGCCAAGGTCGGACCGGACGGGCGCTTCAGCGCACCCGCGACATCGGGCGAATGGCTGGTCGACGTCTCGGTCGGCGGGGCGACGCAGCGCCGGCTCGTTGTCGTCGGCGCGGCGCCGGTGGTGATCTCAGCGGACTCGGGCAAAGGCGGACCTGAGGAGGAGCCGCTGCCCAACCAGCATGTTGTCGGCTTCGACGACCTGATGACGTCGCCCGGCGTGTTCGAAATTCCGTCCGGTTATGGCGGGCTCAACTGGTACAACCTCGTTGCCATGCACCAGAGCTTCACCGCTGGCCCGGGCTACATCAACACCACCATGTCGGGCGAATTCATCGCCTACAACAGCTCGGGGCACCCGGCGCAGGTGTTCAGCGACAAGCCGTTCGATTTCACAGGCGCCTATTTCGGCGTGGGCTGGGACGACGCGGAAGGCGAGACGCTTATCGTCAAAGCCTGGCGGGGCGATGAGCCCGCATATGAGGATCAGTTCGTGCTGTCCGCTAACGGGCAGGTCTACTTCGCGGCCGACTACAGGCGCATCACGCGGCTCGAGATCCGGACACTGCATTACTGGCAGGCGGCGATCGACGATTTCGCCTACCGCGCGGGTCGGTAGCGGTCCAGGGAGCGACCCGCCGCGTTCCGACGTTCGCCCGGTTCCGGGCCTAATGTTTGTCGCCCGGCTGCACGGGCGCCATGCATCAAAACAGGAACCTGAAGCGCGTCATCCGCACCCGCTTAAGCGCGACGCCCTTCAAGGCCAGGCCGGATCAGCAAGACGATGCCTGGGAGGTTGCGCAGGAACGCGGCCCGCCATCCGAATGGCCGGTATCGTGACGGCTGCCGCCATGGCCGCCGGAGTTGCCATTGCCGCCCGAGCTGCCGTTGCCGCCGGAGCTGCCGTTGCCTCCCGAGCTGCCGTTGCCGCCGGAACCACCGTTTCCACCGGAACCACCGTTTCCACTGGATCCGCCGTTCCCACCCGAGCCACCGTTGCCGCCGGATCCACCGTTGCCGCCGGACCCACCGTTTCCACCGGAGCCGCCGTTTCCACCGGAACCACCGTTTCCACCGGATCCACCGTTGCCGCCGGACCCACCGTTTCCGCTCCCGCTGTCTCCGCCATTTCCAGCGGAGCCGCCGTTCCCGCCGTTGCCACCGTTCCCGCCATTGCCGCCAGCGTCTCCGCCATTGCCGCCGGCGTCGCCACCATTGCCACCTGCGCCACCGCCGTTGCCGCCGGCGTCGCCGCCATTGCCGCCTGCGGAGCCGCCATTGCCGCCTGCGGAGCCGCCATTCCCACCGTTGCCACCAGCGGAACCGCCATTGCCGCCGTTGCCGCCATTACCGCTTGCGGCTTGCGCCAGAAGTGCGCGCTTGGCCTCCAGCAACTGGGCTGCCGGATCCATCGACCGGTGGAATCCGTCGCGCGGCCCCGGCACGACCGACGCCGCCCGAGGTGCCGTCGGCAGCAGCATCGTCGACGCGAGCAGCGCCGCCCCCAGAACACGCCTGATCTGTGGGGCGGTATTGGCATTCGCCATGAGTGCGAAAAACCCTGAGCGTCCTGCCATCGCCCGCCCGGCAGGCTCCGCACTGATTCTGATTGAGATCACATCCACCACCCGCGTATCCCCGTCCCGGCTTATAGACCGGTTCAACGCTCGTTCTTAAACCCTCCCAGAAAAAGTCAGGGCAAGACGCCGCGCCTTTGCCAATCTCTAACGTTGCGGAAAGAGCGGCGCGCGCCTCATCTCCTCAGCGCATGCGCTGCCGCGTCGGCAAATGAGATATCGCCCTTGATCTCGCGCATCGCCATCGAGGTGATGGTCCGGCGCACGCCGGGCAGCCGGCTGAGTTCCTCGCGCAGCATGCGGTCGAGCGCCCTCATGTCGACCGTCACGATCTGCAGCAGATAGTCAGCTTCGCCGGTGGTGGCGTAGCAGCGGCGGATCAGCGGATGCCGCTTCACCGCCGCCTCGAAGGCATCCGACACCTCGAAGTCGATCGACACCTGGATGAAGGCCTCGATGCCGAAGCCGATGCTGGCTGGATCGATGCGGGTGGAATAGCCGCGGATGACGCCGGCTTCCTCCAGCGCCTTGACCCGCTTCCAGCACGGCGTCTTGCTGAGGCCGACCGCCTCGGCCAGCTCGCCGAAGGAGAGGCGCGCGTCGCGCTCGAGTGCCGCGACGATCTTGCGGTCAAGGGCATCCAGCATAGATCGTTCTCCAACTATTGCCAAAGAAGACATGTTCGTCCTTCGATTTCCGGTATCTGGATAACAGAAAGGAACAATGTTCAAGGAAAAAAGCCTATTCTGGGACCTCAAGATCCAACGAATGCCCCGCGCCGCAGGCCGGGCAGGGGAGATGAGCCATGCTGAAGTCCGAATACCATGCCCGCATCGAGGCGCCGGAGATGCGCGACTACGGCGTCTATCTGCAGTGCGACAAGCTTCTGCAATGCCAGAAGCCGCTGGCCGAAATGGTCAATGCCGACGAGCTGCAGTTCCAGATCGTGCACCAGGTCGAGGAGCTGTGGATGAAGCTCATCGCCTACACGCTGGCCGACGTCCTCGACTATCTGGAGAAGGCGGACACGCACCGCATCGTCACCCTGATGGGCCGCGTGCACCGGCTGATGCGGCTGATGACGGCGCAGCTCGACGTGCTCGAAACCATGTCGCCCAAGGAGTACCAGCAGATCCGCCTGCAGCTTGGCAATGGAAGCGGCCAGGAATCGCCCGGCTTCAAGCTGCTCTTGCGCATGCCGCCGGACCTCTGGCGGGCCTTCAAGGCTGCTTATCTCGACGGCCGCGGGCTTTCCGTGGAGGATGTCTATGACGCGCGTTACGATCATGGCGACGCCTATGTCGTCGCCGAGGCGTTGATCGAGTTCGACGAACTGTTCCAGAAATTCCGCGCCAACCACCTCTACCTTATCCACCGTTCGATCGGGCTCGGCTCCAGGTCGCTGAAGGGCCGCCCGGTGGAGATGCTGGAAGGCGGCGCCCGGCACCGCTTCTTCCCCGAGCTGTGGGATATACGCTGCGACATGACCGACCGCTGGGGCGCCGAGTACGGCACGGTCAGGGAGTCGATCAGCCATTGTCCGCACGCGAAGGCGGGGTAGGGCGGCGGCGCGAGACGATCGTACGCCGAGTTCCTTCGCGCCCCCCTCTGTCCTGCCGGACATCTCCCCCACTTGGGGGGAGATTAGCTGTTTCGGCGCCCCCGCTTGTCCTGCAACGTTGGCGATTGGCGAAAGCTGGCGTCACATCTGATCTCCCCCCTTGTGGGGGATCTGTCCGGCAGGACAGAGGGGGCGCTGTCCCGCCGACGTCGGCCTTGTTTGGCCTCAAGGGCAACAAAATTTCCCGACCCTGTCGGAACCATCGCCCTTCCTCCGTCCTTGGAGCATCAACAAGCTTCAATCCGGAGGACTATCGTGGAAAATGTTCAATCGACCTGGCAGACCGCAGTCATCCTCATCGCCCGCCTGATCTTCGCCGCCATGTTCGCGATGGGCGTGGCCTTCAAACTCATGGATATCGGCGCCACCGCCGGCTACATCGCCGCCGCCGGCTTCCCGTTCCCGCTGTTCCTGGCATGGTGCGCGGCGATCCTCGAAACCCTGCTGGTGATCGCCTTCCTGACCGGCGCCTTGCTGACCCCGGCGGCGCTGATCGGCGCGGTCTATGTCACCTTCCTCGGCTTTGCCTTCCACGGCCCTTCGCACTGGGCCGGCAACCAGGCCGAGTTCGGCGCCTTCATGTCGCATTTCCCGTTCGCCGCCGGCCTGCTCTTCGCCGCCGTTCACGGACCGGGCAGCGTGCTTTCGCTGCGCCAGGGCTGGCCGGGCAGGGCGTGAACGGTTCCTTCGCCCCGTTCACGGGGAGAAGGTGCCCCGAAGGGGCGGATGAGGGGCGGCGCGGCATTTGTGATTGGCACCGCGGCCCTCACATCTGATCGTTGTAAGGTTCCTTCATCTGGCCGACCATGCGGGCGAGCTTCGAGAAGGACGGCATGTCCGCCTCCGGCTGGCAGCGGTTGGCGAGCTCCAGGAGCCGGATCGGGAAGTTGACGGCATCGCGGCTCGATGCCGACATGCCTTCGGAGCGTTCCTCGCCGGTCTCGCTGGCCTCGGCCCGGCGCAAGGCGATGTCGATCTCATCGACGGTCAGCACTCCCTTGCGCACCAGCACCTGGTTGATCGACGCGACGGCCATCAACAGGCCCTCGAGCTGCAGATTGGCGACGTTCATGGCGGTTCCTCCCCATTGGTTTGCGCTTTAACGCGCGAAGGGGCGTTTCCGATCCGATGTGGGTGGGTGGCTCACCCTACGCCTCCAGCAGGCGCTCGCCATATTCCTGCCAGAGCGCCCTGACCTCGCGGCCGCCGAGCGGCGGGGTGGCGCGGTCGCCGTAGGAGATGGCGACGGCGCTGAGGTCGTACTGGCCGTCGGACCGGACGATGAAGCGGATCGCCTCGCCGAGCGGCCTCGAGTGGAAGACCGGATCGGCCTGGCCCGTGCCAAGACTGCGAACGCCAGAAATGATTGCCGGCTGATGCCGCATCCTGAAGACGGATGCCATGGCGGGTCTGTCCATGCTGCTTCCCCCGAGTCTCCGGGGCAAAATGATCCCATAAGCGCCGGCTAATGGCCAGACGGGGTCAAAACCATGTTGTGAATACCGCAGTGCCAGCAGGGGCGGTGAGGGGGGAGCAATTATTCCTAGGAAAATTTACCCATAACCTATTGCCCGCTGCAGGCAGCTATGCTACTCTTTTGTCCATGGTGCTGATTTGCGCCAACGACCCGCCGCGAGGCGGGTTTTGTGTTTCAGCCTTCCTCGATCTTAGCCCTCCGGGTCAAAGCTGGCGGGACAGCGCCCCCCTCTGTCCTGCCGGACATCTCCCCCACGAGGGGGGAGATTGGCAGCTTTGCCGCCGGCTCTCACCTTTGCGACCTTGGAGGTTGGCGAAGGCCGTCATGATTGCTGATCTCCCACCCGTGGGGGAGATGGCCGGCAGGACAGAGGGGGCGCGAAGGACCGCGCCTCTCAGATCAATCCACACCACCCACGAGCGCCCCATGCCCCGCTACGCCACCATCATCACTGCCGACGACGGAAGCGACACCGTCAGCGCCATCGGCATCTTCGAGGGCGCCGCCAGGCCGCTGCGCCCCGGATGCGTCGAGGAAGTCGCGCCGGGCGTGCTGATCGGCATGGTGCGCGGCGGGCCGGTCGACCCGGTCGGCGGTTTCGGTTTTCCGTTGGGGGCGCAGGGCGGTCGAATGATCGGCATCGCCAGGATGGCGAGGCCCGACAGGCGCGAGCCGGCCGCCGCCCCGATCGAAGCCGCGCCGACCGGCGCGGCGGCATCTGCCGAGGGCGATGCGCCCAAGCCGGTGCGCAAGCCGGCCAGGCCAAGGCGCGCCAAATCCGGCAAGCGCCGGAAGCCGGCCGGCAAAACCGCCAAGCCGGCGGTCGCAGCTGCGCCCGGCAGCAACGAACCGGACGGGTCCCATGGCTGATGCGCCGTTGCGGTCGCGCCGCGCGCGCGAGCCGGCGGGCGTTGCTGGCCGCCCGAAGCGGACGAAAAGAACCATCGGCGATGATTTCACCGCCGCTTTGCGCCAGGATTTTCGCGATCATGGCGCCGGGGTCATCGCCAAGGTCAGGGCGGAAAAGCCGGACCAGTATCTGAAGATCGTGCTGTCGGTGCTGCCCGGCCCGAAGGACCCCGATGCCAACACTCTGGACACGCTGAGCGATGAGCAGATCCGCGCCCGCATCCGCGCCCTCGAAGCGATCGTCAGGCCGTTCCTCGGGGACGCAGTACCTGGCGCTGCTGACGGAGCTGGAGCGCCGCCGCCGCGCTAACCTTTTGGCCGCCTACCGGCCGTATCCCAGGCAGGCGGAGTTCCATGCCGCGGGCGCCTTGAACCGCGAGCGCCTGTTCATGGCCGGCAACCAGCTCGGCAAGACCAGGGCAGGCGGCGCCGAATGGGCGGTGCATCTCACCGGACGCTATCCGGACTGGTGGCGTGGCAAGGTGTTCGACACGGCCGTGCGGCTTTGGGCCGCCGGCGTCACCGGCGAGGGAACGCGCGACAACCCGCAGCGCGTGCTCATCGGCCCGCCGCAGCAGCAGGCCGACTGGGGCACCGGCATGATCCCCGCCGACGCGATCGCCCATACCGTGATGGGACGGGGCGCACCGGGGGCGCTGGACAGCGTCGTCGTGCGTTGGGGCGGCGGCGGTGACGTCCAGGCCTCCGAGAGCGTGCTCTCCTTCAAGTCCTACGAGAAGGGCCGCGAGAAATGGCAGGGCGAGACCCTGCACGGCGTCTGGTTCGACGAGGAGCCGCCGCTGGACATCTATAGCGAGGGCCTGACGCGCACCAACGCGACAGGCGGGATAACGATCGTGACGTTCACGCCGCTCTTGGGCATGTCGGACGTGGTGCTGCGGTTTCTGTCGGCGCAGGAGGTGGAGAGGATGGGGAAGGGGTGAGGCGCGGACTCACCTTCTCCCCCTGTGGGAGAAGGTGGCCTCGCGAAGCGAGGTCGGATGAGCAACTGTGTTCGTCAGGACCTGTTTGGATTCCAAGGTTCGTTGTTTTGGATCATCGCGCTGAGGATGGTCAGGATCTTTCGTGCCACGGCGACGAGAGCGACCTTCGGCTCCTTGCCCT
>NZ_SRSR01000258.1:0-314 GCF_004792275.1 Mesorhizobium sp. M4B.F.Ca.ET.143.01.1.1 | reverse complement strand
GCACAAGCCGGTAATCGAGCGAGACCACCTCGAAACCGGTGCGGGCGCACAGCTCGGCGCAGACATCATCATGGCTGTCCAGCCCGCCAAGGATGAAGCCGCCGCCGTGGATATAGAGCACCATGGCTGCATTGTCGGGCTCCGCGTTGCGGTAGATGCGGATCGGGATGCCGTCGGCGATGCCTGTCGTTTCCGCCGTCACGCCTTGCGGATAGCCGGCAAAGAACTCCCGGCACATCCGGTCATAGATCGCGCGCTGCTCTTCGATTGTGTAGTCGATCGTATCCGGCGGATAGTAGGAATTGGTCTTCTCG
>NZ_SRSR01000257.1:0-314 GCF_004792275.1 Mesorhizobium sp. M4B.F.Ca.ET.143.01.1.1 | reverse complement strand
TATCTATGACGCGATCCTCGAGCAGGCGCCGGAAACGATCGAGGCTGTCGCGGGCCTCGGCGAGATCCTGTTCGATGCCGGGGACGCGGAAGGCGCTGAAGCGGTGCTTGCCCGTGCGCCCGAGAACAAGAAGGACGCGCCGGCGCTGGCCGCGCTGCGCGCCAAGATGGCGCTTGCGGCGGAGGCGGCGGCGCTTGGCAATCCGGCCGAATTGGAGCGCCGGCTTGCGGCCAATCCCGCCGACCATCAAGCGCGCTTCGACCTGGCGATGATCCAGAACGCGCACGGCGAGCGCAATGCCGCGGCCGACAATC
>NZ_SRSR01000256.1:0-314 GCF_004792275.1 Mesorhizobium sp. M4B.F.Ca.ET.143.01.1.1 | reverse complement strand
TGAGTCTTATCACCTCGCTGTAATCAGCGATAGCACGCTCCTGGTTACCTTTGGCCGCCCGGGAGAGGCCACGGTTGTAGTAGGCGTTGGCATGTTTGGGATCGAGCTGAATTGCCTGGTCATAGTCGGCAATGGCACGGTCGTAATCGCCTTTGTGCGCCCATGCGGAGCCTCGATTGTTGTAGGCGTTGGCAAGCGTAGGGTCGAGGCGGATTGCCTGGTCATAGTCAGCAATGGCGCGGTCATCATCGCCCTTTCTTGCCCAGGTCAAGCCCCGGTTGTGAAACGCCCTGCCGTCGTCCGGGTTGAGTTCG
>NZ_SRSR01000255.1:0-315 GCF_004792275.1 Mesorhizobium sp. M4B.F.Ca.ET.143.01.1.1 | reverse complement strand
GCCGTTTGCCGACGAGATCACCGAGTTGCTCAAGAAGCATGGCGGCGGCTCGATGAAGCTTGGGCTCGACCGCTGCAGCCACCTGCAGGCGCTGGCCCTGGAAAAACGCGGCTGCGAGGTGAAGGATTGCCAGGGCGAGATTTTGGCCGTGCGCGCGGTAAAGACGCCGGAGGAGGTGAAATGCCTGATGGCCTCGATGGCCGGCGCCGAGGCCGCGGTGGCGGCGGTGCGTGAGGCGATCAAACCCGGCGTTTCCGAAAACGATCTGTTCGCCAGCATGTATCACGAAGTGATCCGGCAAGCCGGCGAGTTCAT
>NZ_SRSR01000254.1:0-315 GCF_004792275.1 Mesorhizobium sp. M4B.F.Ca.ET.143.01.1.1 | reverse complement strand
TCGCGCTGGACACGACCCCGGCCGAGATGACCTGGAAGCGCGGCGTTGATATCCTGTCCTTTGGCGGCACCAAGAACGGCTGCTGGTGTGCCGAAGCGATCGTGCTGTTCGATCCCGGCCGCGCCGGCGAACTGGCCTTCCTGCGCAAGCGCGCCGCTACATTCACCGCGTCTCCCATTGCCGTGAAATCGGCGACCAATCCGTCCCCGACGGAACCGACGTAAGCCGTACCGGAGTGAACGCCGATGCCAATGGGCAACCAAGGTCCGCCGGGCTCGCCGGGCTCGCCGTGCCCGGTAGCCGAAAGCAGGCGCC
>NZ_SRSR01000253.1:0-315 GCF_004792275.1 Mesorhizobium sp. M4B.F.Ca.ET.143.01.1.1 | reverse complement strand
GCGACCGAGATGCCCTGCTTGGGATCGGAGACGTCGTCGCCGATCTCGATCTTGAGCTGCTGGCCATTGACGCCGCCCGCCGCATTGATGTCGGCGACAGCCTGTTCAGCGCCCTTCTGCAGCTGTGCGCCGAAGGCGGCGTTCGGGCCGGTGATCGGACCGGCGACGCCGATCAGGATGTCAGCGGCCCACGCGCTGCCGCTGAACGCGATGAACGCGGTCAGCGCAACGGCGGACAAGAGTGATTTTTTCATTGAAACGCTCCCATTTACGGAGTGGGCGTGGATGATACTTTCATGCGATGCCCACCCTTAT
>NZ_SRSR01000252.1:0-315 GCF_004792275.1 Mesorhizobium sp. M4B.F.Ca.ET.143.01.1.1 | reverse complement strand
GTGACATGTTCCGTGCCGGGTCCCGGCGTTTCGAGGTCCCATTTGCCGAGCACGCCCAGCCACCAGCAGAAGTCACGTCCGCGATAGGCGCGCGGCGGACGGTCGTGCGCGCCGACCGAAAGATAGACGCGCCTGCCTGAACGCTGCAGCTCGTCGGCGATCTGCACGCCCGACGATCCCGCGCCGACCACCAGCACCGCGCCCTTCGGCAACTGCGCCGGGTTGCGGTAGGCGCTCGAATGGATCTGCAGGATGCCGCTATCCGCGGGGACGAGAGGCGGGATGACGGGAACCTGGAAAGGTCCGGTCGCGGCA
>NZ_SRSR01000251.1:0-316 GCF_004792275.1 Mesorhizobium sp. M4B.F.Ca.ET.143.01.1.1 | reverse complement strand
CGTCGTCAGCGTCATGTCGAAGCCGCTGGCAAGGCCGGCCGCCTCCATCAGCTGCTTGGCCTTGGCGATATCTTGCGTGCGCTGTGCCAGCGACTTGTCGGTGACCGGGAAGGCCGGCGCGAACGGGCTGTCATTGCCGATCGCGGCACGTCCCTTCATCAGGCCGGCGGCGAGTTTCTCGCGGTCGAGGCAGAGCGCGATCGCGCGGCGCACGCGGGCGTCCTTCGTCGGGCCCTCGTCGCAATGCATGTGCAGCTGCTGGTGCGCCACTGACTTCAGACTGATGATGTCGACATTCGGGTCGTTGAGCACGGCG
>NZ_SRSR01000250.1:0-316 GCF_004792275.1 Mesorhizobium sp. M4B.F.Ca.ET.143.01.1.1 | reverse complement strand
CTGCGGCCCCTCGACTTGAATATGGCGCCGATGGACTTTCCGGGCTCGCTCGTGCCTTCTTACACTCAGGAGCGCGGGCTATCCTCATCTCACATTGGCCGGTTGACACGCGAGCAACCACCAACTTGATGAAGCTTCTGGCCTCGTCGAAGGAGAAGACCATGGCCGGCGCATTCAATGCCGCTGCACGAGAACTGCGCGACCAGCCAAGCTTTGCTCATCCCGCGTTCTGGGCGCCATTTGATCTCGTCGGGCGCGGCGATGAATCGTTAGTAGGTCGCTAGCAAGAAAGTCGGGATTTGCACCGTGTGTCGCA
>NZ_SRSR01000249.1:0-316 GCF_004792275.1 Mesorhizobium sp. M4B.F.Ca.ET.143.01.1.1 | reverse complement strand
GGCGACTCACGGACGACATCACGACCTCTGCTTTGCGCAGCATGTCGTACGCTGAACTCGAAATCCTCCTTACCTGAAGCCGGCATGGATTGCCGCTGACATTGGCCAACGCGCTTGGGCGGTGAGCGACACTATTGTTCGAAAGGCTCTCCGAGCGAAGCCACGCCGTTGAGCTTAAGCAGACGCCGGTTCGAAGAAATGATGCCCAGCACGACGATCGTCACGATATAGGGCAGGCTCGATAGAAGTTGCGAAGAGACATCCAGTCCGGTCGCCTCTTCGGCGCCGTCTCCCTGGCAAGCCTGGCCGCCCAGGC
>NZ_SRSR01000024.1:47702-59823 GCF_004792275.1 Mesorhizobium sp. M4B.F.Ca.ET.143.01.1.1 | reverse complement strand
CAGGCACTGGATGCGAAGTGCGGTCTCGGCGCGCTCTCTGCGCAACTGCTCATCGCGTTCGGCGATGGTGGTGTCACGGGCAGCAACGGCCGCCTCCAGAAGCGCGATCCGGGCGAGGAAATCAGCGGCTGAGGGAGCTTGTTCCGACACCCAAATTACATACCCGAAAGACCTCCGTTACGAAAGCAAAATCGACACAAAATCAATAAGAAACGAGCAAAATCAGCCAGCCAGTCGCGGTCGATAAATCTTGCTCGGCCGGCGCCAGTCGATCCCGTCCAAAAGCATACGGTGAAGGCCGCGGAATGAAGTCTCGCGCGGGACAGTAGTGGGCGTTATGGTGGTGCGATCAATTCAGGCTGCGGCGGTCTGCTGACCGACCGGTTTGTCGGCGTCGCGCAGCTTTTTCCATTCCCAAGGCAGCAGTTCATGCAGGCGGGAACTTGGCAGATCAGAGATTCGTGCGATGACGTCGGCGAGCCAAGCTTTTGGGTCGACGTCGTTCAGGCGGCAAGTGGTGATGGATGTCAGCATGACGGCAGCCCGGTCGGCGCCGCGCTGGCTCCCGGCAAATGTCCACGCACGCCTTCCCAGGGCCACACCTCTCAATGCCCTTTCTGCGGCACTGTTGGTCAGGCAGATTCTGCCGTCATCGATGAAGCGGGCAAAGTCGTCCCAGCGCGAGAGCATGTAGTTGATCGGCTTGAGGACATCGGAAGAGCGCGAGAAGGTACCGCGCTCGCGGAGCAACCACTCGTGCATGTCATCGAAGAGCGGCTTGCTCTTTTCCTGCCGCACCGCACGCCGCTCGGCGGCTGTCTTGCCGTTGATGGCGCGCTCGATGTCGAAGAGCGCGTCGATGCGCTTGACCGCCTCCAGCGCCGTCGGGGAGATCGGTTTGCCATTCCTCTTGCCCTCGCGGGCATTTTTCTCGACGTCGGCCAGTTCGAAGAATCCCCTGCGCGCATGCGCAAAACAGAATGCGGGCGTGATCGGCAGCTCTCTCCGCTTCGGATCGAAGAGCGGATTGAAGCCGCTATAACAGTCGACCTGCAGGATGCCGCCGAACCGGGCCAGATGTTTTTGTGGGTGCTCACCTCGTCGGTCGCTCGAGGCGTAATAGACCGCCGCCGGCGGCGCGGCGCCGCCGAAGGGCTGATCGTGGCGCACATAAGTCCAGATGCGACCCGTTGTGCATTTGCTCTTTGCCAGGACACGGATGGTTGTGTCGTCACCATGAAGGCGCTCGGCCGCAAACACATGAGCCTCGATCAGCTTGAAGACCGGCATGAGGGCAAAGGTTCCATGACCAACCTGATCGGCCAGCGTCGAGATCGGCATGTCGATCCCCTCGCACTTGAAGCGCGTGCTCTGGCGGTTGAGCGGGATGTGCATGCCGAACTTGTCGAACAGGATCGTCGCCAGCAGTTGGGGACCGATGAAGCCTCGCGGCGTAGCATAAAACGGCGCCGCCGGCTGGGTGATCGCTTCGCACTCTCGGCACGTAAATTTCTCACGCACGGTCTCGATCAGCTTGAACCGACGCGGGGTCTCCTCCAGCGTCTCGGTCACGTCCTCGCCGAGCTTGACCAGCCGCGATCCACCGCAGCGACCGCAGGCCGACGGAGCGGCGATGACGACGCGCTCGCGCTCGATGTCATCGGGCCAGGGCTTGCGCACCGGCCGCTTGCGCTCGAAGGCGCGCACCTTCTGGGTCTTTGCCGCCGCGGCGGCCGCGGCAAGCTCGTCCTCGCTTGCCGCGGTGACGAGTTCCTCGAGCTCCAGTTCCAGTTGCTCGATCAGTCGCCGGGTTCGCTCGGAGCGCTGCCCGTACAGTTCGCGTTTCAGCTTCTCGATGCGCAGCTCAAGACGCGCAATCCGCGCCTCGGTATCCGACAGCTTCGCCTGCACGGTCGCGGCTTCAGCCTGCCAGTTGGTCGCCTGCGTCTGCCAGTTGGCAGCTTCGGCCTGCGCATTGGCCGCATCCGCGATGGCGACATCGCGCTCAGCCTGCAGCGCCTCATGCGCAGCCAGCAGCGCCATGTAGGCACCGGCAAGGTCCGCAGGGAGATCAACAGGCTTCGAAGTCACGAAGCCATTGAATCAGATTCCCGCATAATATCAACTAAAAAATGCTATCCAACACGAGCTGGTCGCCATGTTTCTTGAGGGTTACGCCAATCTATCCCCGACAAAAGGTAACTTAACTGTGCCGGAGATATTGTTACGGCTCCGCCTTCAACTGAAGGCCATATGAATCTTCCTCGTTCGAGTCTTTTTGTGAACAGGCATGCCCCTTGGCCATCATGCCAAATACACTTCAGCAAATTTCCACGCTTCCCTCGGAAGCAGAACAAATTGCCGCCCAGCGGATTATGTTTGAGCACCTCCTGCACCCGTAGCGCAAGCGAGGGGAAGCCACACCTCATATCGGTGTAGCCCGTGGCAAGCCACACGCGTACGCCTTCCGTCGGGATCATGGGATCTCTTCCAGTCCCTGCACGATCCTCATCAGGACACTTACGTCGACAGTCCGGTCAACGGTCACGCGCCGGCCGTTGGCTGCGACAATCTCCATCAGGCCACCGGTAAACATCACCTGGCCGGTCGTGGCCGGAACTTCACAGCGCGATCGGGCAGCAGCGGGTGCTCCCGGCTCTACATCCTGCACGCCGGGACTGATCACACCCAGGTCGATGAAGGCGGTCGGCGAGGTCTCGCAAAACAGGTTGGATCGGCCAACCAGCTTCCCTTCACGGGCTTGCTTCATCCAGATGTGCAAGTGGTTCGCGTTCATGTCCTGACGCCGAGCCACAACCGCCACCGGATCACCGGTCTCCTGCACCTCACGCACGATCGCCAGCTTCTGCTCGACCGTCCAGGAACGGCGCATTCGCTTACGTCCGCGCTTTCGGCCTCCACCCGCCGGCAACTGCACAACTGCGGTCTCACCCAATTCCGCCGTCGACGGCTTCTCCATGGCCAGGTACTTCATTGCCGCTAGCGTCCACTTAATCGTTAGCGGACACTATCGCCTCAAAATACCCATTAGTAGGCGGCCGTTGCCGTACGGATACCGCTCGGCCAGCAGCGCCACATAGGCGCTGGCAAGATCCGAGGGAAGATCAACCGGCTTCGAAGTCATGTGCCGATTGAATCACATTCCATTGTATTTTCAACTAAAAAGTGCTATCCGACGCGCGTCGGACGCCACGTTTCCTGAGGATTGCGCCAGTCTATCCCAGACAAGAGATAACTCAGTTGCGCAGGAGATACTGTCACAACTCCGCCCTCAACTGTCGGCCAGATGAAGCGGCCGCGCTCGAGTCTTTTTGTGAACAGGCATGCTCCTTGGCCATCATGCCAGATGACCTTCAACAAATTTCCGCGTTTCCCCCTGAAGCAAAACAGGTTGCCCCCAAGAGGATTATGTTTGAGGACCTCCTGCACCCGTAGCGCCAGCGATGGAAAGCCACATCTCATGTCGGTGTAGCCAGTGGCAAGCCACACACGCACACCTTCTGTCGGGATCATCGCAGCATTTCCAGTCCCTGCAAGACCCGCATCAGGACACTTACGTCGACAGTGCGGTCAACAATCACACGCCGGCCGTTGGCCCCGACGATTTCCATCCGGCCGCCGCTAGACACCGCTTGGCTGGTCGTAGCCGGTACTTCGGAGTGCGATCGCGCAGGAGCCGGCTCTTCAGCCTCTACATCGTGCAGACTGTGACCGACAACACCCATGTCAATGAAGGTGATCGGTGTCTCGGATCGGTCACCCAATTTCCGTTCCCGGGCTTGCTTCATCCAGATGTGCAAGTGGTTGGCGTTCATATCGTGACGCCGCGCCACAACCGCCACCGGATCACCGGAGCGGACACTACCGCCTCAAGGTACGCGTCAGTAGGCGGCCTTCAGCGTATGCGTACAGCGAAACGACGACCTGATCCTTGGTGGCGGGCCAGGCAAAACAGCCGTCGGTAAGCCGCTTTGTGAACAGGCAGAACCCCTGGTCGTCATGCGCCAGAATCTTGATGATATGACCCTTGCGTCCACGGAAGCAGAAGATCGCGCTTCCATCCTCGACAGCTGCTCCATAGCCAGATACTTCATTCGCCAAGCGTCCACTTAATCTCCCGCACCTCACGCACGATCGCCAGCTTCTTCTCGACCGTCCAGGAGCGGCGCTTCCGCTGTCGGCCCGCACCCGTCGGCAGCGGCACAGCCGCGGGCGTGCTCGCCGGTGTGCGGATTGAGCGCGAGCACCTGCTGCACCATTCGCGCCAGGCTGTTGATCCCGCGACGCATGTCGGTCGCGCCGCAGCACAGGTAAATCCGGTCGGTCGGCACCACCGTGATCACCTGGTCAACTCCGCCAGGACGATACGCAACGCTGTCGGATCGACGGTCCCGTCAATCCGCAATCGCGCGCCGCTCGGAAAGGCCACGACAATCCTGCCGGCCGGGTCCGGGCAATCGGCGACGGCGCGTTCGACCTCGGGCAGATCGCTCACCTCGATCCGCGCGAAGGTTGCCACCGCCTGGTCGACATCGAGCTCGCCGCCGGCCATCTGCTTGCGCCAGGCATAGAGCTGCGAAGGAGCTACGCCGAACGCTTGCGCGACCTCGGTCACCGACGACCCCGCCGCGCTCGCAAGGTCGACCAACGCGCGCTTCTGGCGCAACTCCACAGCCTCCGTTGCCGCGCGCGGCCGGGCATCGCTGCACCATCTTCAGCCGCCGCGGCGCCGCTGTCCTCGGCGACCACATCGCCCTCTGCATGTTCCAATGTCATGGCGCGAAAGCTCCATGTTCATCGGCCTATTGCAAGGTGCCTTGGTGCACCGCTTACCTTCAAGCGCGCGGATCCCAAGAAAGTCCTGGATTTCCGCGCGGTGGCGCTGACCATTCCGGCCTGACCAATCATAATCGATCAGTTCCGCTGCAGGGCGCCCAAGCTGATCGCCAAGGTAGCATCCTGCCGCATCGGGAATCTCTGCCGCCGATGCCGGAAACCGTCCCGCCAGCTGGTAGAATTTCAACTGCGCCGCGAAGCCGAGCCGCAAAGCCTCCGATTTGGCCTCGATCCGCGCCAGCTCTTCAAACCCAAGGCTCCAATGTTCCGCGAGTTCCTGTCTGCTCCAAGTCCGGTCCATCGGCGCGCCCTCGTTCGAGTCGTTAGCGCCATCCTACCCAGGCCGTCGGCCGGAGTTGCTGGGATGTTCCTTTCGTTGTCGTTTTTCAACAGCTATGAGGTCACTGGGCCATAGTGTTCTCCACGACTGGCCTCCGGATCTGGTCGTCATCGGCTCGATTGTCCGCTCCCATCGCGCCGAACACCATTGCGTGCGCCTTTTCCTTTGGCCAAATCTTCAAGCGCTGTAACGTGCGCAGCAGTAATCCGGATATGTCTCGGACGCTCCGCCTGCAGACGCTGTAGGAATTCGCGGCTCGTCCGCCAGGGCTCTTCGTCAAACCACGCTTTCAGTTCGTTGCTGACGAGGGCGAAGGGATCCGGTCGCCGACGGTCCCGTTTTTGCTTCGGCTTGGCTTGCGCAGTTGGAGGGATCTCGCCTTCCTTCCAAGCCGCCCGCAGGTCAGACAGGAACCGGTCGAGAGTCGGATCGGCCGGTACAAGGGATGTCGCCGGCAAGGTCGAAGGCATTAGCCCGGTAACTCACTTTGATTGATTGCCGCGCCGCAGCCGAGGAGGCCGATGCCCGGCTATCGCCGCGCATGCGGGTTCTGATCGAGGACCTGCGCGCCCAAAGGCGCAGCGTTGGGTGCTGCCGTGCATCATGGTCCCTGGGACACAGCATTGGGGGCGCTGGGCGCGTGCTTGCTCGGGATCGTAAGCACGCCCTGAATCTCGGCGCTATATGCTGGCTCCCCCGGACGCATCCAAGTTCCGACTGGATTGGTTGCAGAGTGTAAACTGCTTTGGCGATGGCCCACACGGGAGGCTGCCAAACTCTCCAACTCTCCCGCGTAGTGTGATCGATCGATCCAAGATGCGAGGCACTCCGTAGCACTCTTCGGCCTCGATAGGTCGTCGCGCCACTGTTCGGACCCCACATCGCCGATGCTATCTTGGCCGACGGTCAAATGCGACCGAGCCGCTTGCGAGGCGCGGGCCGTCTACATGAGAATGAGCATTGCCTCTTATTGCATGACCGATTATTTAGGTGAAGCTGACCTGACGAAACCTCCGCTGTTCCAGCCCTCCGGCAATGATGGAGGCTTCCGGCATGGCTGGTTCCACAACGTACCGCATGCGGGCGTCGGTGCCTGCGCCTTCTCTCCCGGCACAATCGGCAACACCAGCCTAGAAGGAAATTGCGGCGAGTGATAGACTTTATTGACGGACGGCGCGCCGACCGGCGCGGCCCCCAACAGGGGCGACGGGATCTCGCTGGGGGCTAATATGGACAATTCCAACCGATGTCCTTCCCGTACGACATGACCGATTGTCCACAAAGAGAATCTTGCCTCGTAAATCTTCCCCGGCTCAAGCATCTCCACTTTGCGATAGGACTGGTTGATCTCATCGGACCATGAACGTGCCGAGTCGATCTCGCGCATCGACGCACGCAGAAAACCTCGCGTCAGATACAACGTGTTGCCTTCGGGATCGATGTCTTTGACGGTCACCATGAAGTCTGTGTCTGTCTGTTCCGAGCTGAAATTGAGCACGATTTCAGGATTCCCTAGCAGAGCCGTGTCCTCGGTCATCGGATCAGTCCGATAATGCAGCGTGCCGCTAGATACCGGTGTCAGGCCAAACTGCGTATTCGATCCAACAAGTTCCGTTCCTGTGGGATACAGATAGTTCCGCACCCCCTGATCAGGGCGAGCAACGGGTTGTGTGGGGCTCAGCTTCGCATCGCCGGTCAGATAAAATGTGGTTCGCTGCAGATTCGGCACGGGCCAGTCTGCGTACGTTGTGGTCCACCCCGGCACAGCACGGCTGAATTGCTCTCTCGAAATGTTGTAGTCGCGACTGAATTCTGCGCACGGTAGGCGTGTCTCCCAAAAAACCGTCACCGGCGCTTCCTTGTCAACGCCGTTATCGACACCTTTTACCCAGTGGTCCATCCAGCGTATTCTTTCGTTAACAACCGGTGCTTGTTCCACGGCACTGTGCCCGCCATTGATATAAATCAATTTCTTATGCGCCACTTTGGGCAACAGATGTGCAAAAGCTCGGCCTGCTGAGGCCGGGTTTGAGTACTCGTCCTGTAGCCCTGCTATGAGCATCGTTGGTACAGTTATAAGCGGAGCCGCGCGCTCTCTACTCACCCCGGTTCGCTCCCACCAGTCATCCTGTAATGGGTGTTGTCGCGCTTGGTCATACAAGCCGTTCGGCTTGTATCTTGCGAGGGTCAGTTCACATTCCTTGTCGCCCCACTCCTTGATGCGTCTTTCAGCACCGATCCGAGCCGAACACTCCTGATCTACTAGGCCCCACTGTCCGATGGCGTACTGATGGAACATGCCGCCCACCATTAACCAGTCACGATACATGCTGAGCGAACTACCAGCGATAGATAAAGCCTTTAAGTGCGGCGGACGCTCCGCACCGACAAGCCATTGCACGCCGGCACTGTATGAATTTCCGATCATGCCGACATTACCTGTACTCCACGGCTGCTCTCCAGCCCATTCCACGATCTGAGCGCCGTCGGGACCTTCGTTTGACGAAAACGGAATGAAATTCTCTCCTTCGGAGCATCCGCTACCGCGAATATTTGCGCCAATCAGCGCATAACCCGCTTCCAAATACTCTTTCGCCATTGCAAAAGTTAGGGCGCCGTCCTCGTAGGCTGCATACTGAAACAACACCGGATAGCGGCCTTCTCTGCGTGGCCGCCAGACGACATACGCTAAGCGAGCCCCGTCACTCATTTGTACGTAGCCGTGTTCACGATGGACGTCCTGCTCCGTGAGCCCATTGACAGTGCCGACCATGATATACCTCCTCGTCCTTTTGTTGTGTTAGCGACACTGACCGTGATCGACCCGCTTCCCCCAGAAGGGCGCCTGGCGGGTCTCCGGGTCAGGGGTGTAGTGAAGCCGCTTGTACGATGTTGCCCTTCATCTTGCGGGACGCCGGCCTGAGTTCAGAGCTTCTTCAGGAACGGCACGGCGCCGGGGCTCGAACCGGCGGTCCAGACTGCGTTGAGAACCGGAGGGCTGACCTCAAGTTGATCGATCGCAGCTTGGATCAATTCCCAGGAGCGAGCTCACTCCTGCGCACTAGGTCGCCCTGCGCAAAGCTCATTTCTGACAGATACAACACCTCCCGTTGTTGACTTTTATCGAGCTTAGGATTAGCGGCCCATCTTGATATACCAGGTATGTCGTACCGTCAAGTGATCGAGCCGTCCTGTTGCTGCTCGCCACCACAGGCATTCGCAACGGGGAGCTACGGACCATTCAGTTGCAGGATACCGACTCGCGAACCGGCGCGGTGTTTTGTCCGGCGCAGTAATGGCAAGCGTGATCGAGCGGCGCTCCTCTCGAGGAGACCGGCTCCGCGCGCGGCCTCCTACACCACCTAGCGTAGTCGCGGGTGGGGCCTCTCGCATTCCGGGCGGCAGTTCCCCAACCTGACCATGTCGATGAATCGGTCAGCGCCGCAGCGCGAGAAGGAGAACTGCCGTGACGAAGTATGCAGCCCTAGATGTCTCAATGGAACAGACCGCCATCTGCGTGGTCGACGGGAGCGGTCGGAAACTCGGAGGGAAAGGTTCCAACCGATCCTGATGCCATCGCGGAGTTGTTGGCCGGGTAGGCTGAAGAGATCGAGAGGATCGGCATGGAGACCGGACCGCTGACGGTCTGGCTCTGGAATGAACTGACGAAGCGCGGACTGCCGATCGTGTGTCTCGATGCGCGCCACGCAAGTGCAGCCCTGTCCATGATGCCGAACAAGACGGATCGTCATGACGCGGCCGGTCTGGCCCAGATTGTGCGAACCGGATGGTTCAGGGAAGTCCGCATCAAGAGCCACGGCGCCTATGTCGTGCGGGCGCTGCTGTCAGCACGCGATCTCCTGGTCGGCATCCGCGGCAAGATCGAGAACGAGATCCGCGGGCTCTTGAAGACCTTCGGCATCATGTTCGGGAAGAAGGTGGGCGGCTTTGCCCGCCGTGCGGAGGAGATCGTCTCCGGCGAACTGGCGGCCGCGCCTGAGATCAAGGCAATCGTCGAGACGATGATGGAGGCCCGCAGATCCATCATTGAGCGGATCAAGGTTCTCGATGCGCGCGTCCGCGCTGCCGCGAAGCAGAATGCCATGGCCCGGCTGATCATGACCGCTTCCGGGGTCGGCGCGCCGTGATCGCGCTGTCGGTCGCCTCGACCTATGACGATGCTTCCCGCTTCCGCCGATCCTCCAGCGCCGGCGCCTATCTTGGCCTCACGCCTAGACGCTATGAATCCGGCGAGGTCAGTCGAAACGGCCACGTCTCGAAGCGTGGCGACAGGCTGACGCGAACCCACCTCTACGAGGCGGCCAACGTCATCCTGACGCGATAGGTTGGCTTCTCTTCCCTGAAGGCCTGGGGCCTGCGGATCGCCAAGGGCGCCGGCTTCAAGAAGGCGAAGGTCGCGGTGGCGCGCAAGCTCGCCGTCATCCTCCACTCCATGTGGAAGACGAACGAGCCCTTCCGCTACGCCGCTGCTGCAGCCTGACGAGGAGCTTTCGCTTCCGGTCCAAGCCCAGTTCCCGAGATGCGTCCTTGCCGGGACGCTGCGCGGATGAGGTCGCTCCCTGGCATGCGGTCCCACGGAACCGCGAACACCACTTCGACCCGCCCGTTCCAACGCAAACATGCGGCGATCCCTTGATCGACCCCGGAGAGAACCCTGAGCCCGGCAAGCGCTGCATCAGCGAGGAGAAAGGAGCCCATTGACGAATGGCGATTAGAGAATCAACAGGGACACAGCCCTCAAAGGCCTATGCCAGACGGTAGGGCGGTGTGCCGTCGACGTATTGTGAACGAGCGCGAAGGCCAGCGTCGAGGCCGTGGCGATGCTTCCCGGCAAGGGCTGCGTCGGCATAGGCGCGGTCACGATCGGCGTGTTGATCCCGGTGCGGTCGCAATTGCGACGAGCAATCTGAACCTTTGAACCGCACATTCAAAACCTTTGCCTTCACCTCGACATGAAGTTGCTCGGTAACGGTCTCACCCATGCGATGCATCCGGCCACGACAGCAAGGACAGGCCTTGTGATCGTCGGGAAGATCATATTCAACGCGCTCGCGCGGCAGGTTTTCCGGCGGCGGTCTGCGTCCGCGTTTCTTTCCTGTCGCGCTTTCGACGGTGGCAACGCTATGTCCGGAAGGTCGTCGACATCGCTATCTTCGTTGTCGGCTTCATCCTCATCAGCAGCCTGTTCGGCTTCATTGAAGATGCGTCAACGTGCTTTTCGCTTTTCGCTGCGCGGCGCAAAACGATGCAGTCGCGCAAGCGCCAGTCTTCCTCAAGTTTGAAGACGCATTCGGTGAGTTGACGGTTCGGCGCCTGCAGCGCAGCAATACGCGCCATCAACTCCTCAACAGCCGGTTCGCCTGTCCGATTCATCAGAATCTTGAATCGAAAGCATACCGGGTCAGCCGGCAACCTGATGTTGCCGCACCGGATGGCGAACCATTGCACCGATATCGATGCCGTCGAGAATCCACTGCAATTGCTCGGTCGTCAGCGTGACGACCGTCTGTTGGCGGCGGGGCCATCGGAACTTGCCTTCGGTCAGCCGTTTCGGGACCGGCACAAAGCCAGGCCGATCGAAGAACAAGAGCTTCATGCGGTCGCGACGGCGATTGCAGAACGCATAAGCCGCCGGGGAGTAAATGGATCGAATGCCATCGCCTCCTGAACCAGGAGATGAAGCCTGCCAGAAACCTCTTAGGGAGAGCGATACGCCATGAACGAAACTATCAACATTGTTCGCCTTCGTCAGCCCGACGAAATCGATGATCCCCTGACGGATGTGCTTCGCAGCGGCGCGCGCAAATTGCTGGCGCAGGCGATCGAGATTGAAGCCGAAGCGTTTCTTGCCGAGATGAAGGATCTGACGCTGCCGGACGGACGTGAGCGTCTGGTCCGGCATGGTCGCGGCCCGGAGCGGATGATCCAGACGGGGATCGGGCCGGTGCCCGTCAGCCGGGTGAAGATCCGGGACCGCGGCGCGAACGGTGAAGCGGACCGGGTCCGGTTTCCTCATCGATCCTGCCCAAATGGGCGCGGCGGACGCGAAGTCTGGACGCGCTGCTTCCCGTTCTTTACCTGCGCGGGGTTTCGACGGGCGACTTTCAGGACGCTCTGGCAGCCCTGCTCGGCAAGGAGGCGCCGAACCTCTCACCCTCGGTGATCACGCGGCTGACGGCACAGTGGACCACCGAATACGATCGTTGGCAAAAGCGGGATCTTTCGGCACGCCGCTATGTTTATGTGTGGGCGGACGGGGTCTATCTGCAGGCGCGGATGGAAGACCATGCCGAATGCATGCTGGTGCTGATCGGCGCCACGCCCGAGGGCAAGAAAGAGCTGCTCGGCTTCCAGACCGGCATTCGTGAGAGCGCACAGAGCTGGCGCGAGCTGCTGGTCGACGTGAAGCGTCGTGGCCTGCAAATCACGCCTGATCTTGCCGTGGGCGACGGCGCGCTTGGCTTCTGGAAGGCGCTCGACGAAGTGTTTCCCGGCACCAGGCACCAACGCTGCTGGGTGCACAAGACAGCCAACGTCCTGAACAAGGTGCCGCTCTCGGTGCAGGTCAACATGAAGACGGATTTGCGCGAGATTTACGGCGCGCCGACACGGTCAGCAGCCGAAATGGCGATCGATGTGTTCACCGAGAAATACGGCGTGAAGTACGACAAGGCGGTCGACTGCCTGACGAAGGATCGCGAGACGTTGCTGGCGTTCTACGACTACTGGTGTTCTTCCGTCCCGACCGCCCATTTCACAGCCGCCGCGCGCAGGGGCAGTCAAGGCTGGCCGCGTTTTACGCGGCCACCGCAAGGCTTGGGCCTTGACCGACCCGAGTACGGCGGCATGCTCCGACGATCGGGGGTGCAAGGTGCACCGAGGGCTGGCGCAACTGGAAATACC
>NZ_SRSR01000024.1:0-47603 GCF_004792275.1 Mesorhizobium sp. M4B.F.Ca.ET.143.01.1.1 | reverse complement strand
GCAGTCAAGGCTGGCCGCGTTTTACGCGGCCACCGCAAGGCTTGGGCCTTGACCGACCCGAGTACGGCGGCATGCTCCGACGATCGGGGGTGCAAGGTGCACCGAGGGCTGGCGCAACTGGAAATACCCGACGCAGTCAGCTATTGTCGTCGTGCGCGGGCGACCTCGTGGCGAAGCGTGGTGCATCGGCTGAAAGCGCCGCCGGGCCGCCTTATTCGAGCCTTGCCGGACTGAGGCGCCCGCGCGCTCTTTCCTTTGGCGGGCGCGGGCGCCAAGCCTCGACGAAGTGTTCGTAACCCTTAGCAGTCAAGGCTGGCCGCGTTTTACGCGGCCACCGCAAGGCTTGGGCCTTGACCGACCCGAGTACGGCGGCATGCTCCGACGATCGGGGGTGCAAGGTGCACCGAGGGCTGGCGCAACTGGAAATACCCGACGCAGTCAGCTATTGTCGTCGTGCGCGGGCGACCTCGTGGCGAAGCGTGGTGCATCGGCTGAAAGCGCCGCCGGGCCGCCTTATTCGAGCCTTGCCGGACTGAGGCGCCCGCGCGCTCTTTCCTTTGGCGGGCGCGGGCGCCAAGCCTCGACGAAGTGTTCGTAACCCTTCTGGGCCTGCTCGGCGACACGCATCTCCTGGTTCCGAAGTTCCTTGACATTGTAAGCATAGGTCGGACCGCGGCGGTTGCCTTTCTTCTGCGGCTTGCCGGCCTGCTCCAAGCTGCGCATCTTGTGGGCGACCAGACTGGATCGCGCCCAGAGGTAGTCCTCTTGCTTCGTCAGCATATGCCAGACGAGCACCGTCAGCTTGCGCGCCACGGCGACGGCGGCAACCTGATGGCCGCGCCTGGCCCGGATTCGGACAAAGAACGCATGGAGCGGCCCCGGCGTCTTGGCGGCCGCCCAGGCGGCTTCCACCAGCATCGCGCGGGCATGGCTGCGTCCGACCTTGCTGATCCGCCCGTGATGTGCAGCACCGAGCCCCGACTGGCGCACGCGTGGGTTCAGGCCGAAATAGCTCACCAGCTTTTGCGGGCTGGAAAAACGGCCGATGTCACCGACAGCCGCCACTAGCCCGCCGGCCACCGCGAGATTGACGCCAGTGATTGTGAGCAGCCGTTTGATTGCCGCATCGTCGAGTGCGCTCTCGGCAATCTCCCGGTCAAGCACGCGGAGATCGTCACCCAGCCTGTCCAGTTCCCGGATATGGCGTTGGATCGCGGCGCGCTCGTCATCTGGCACCGGCTGACGGGTGAGCCAGGCACGACCGAGGCGCCCGAACAGGTCGGCATGAGGGCACCGCGGAGTCAGATGGGCATAGAGGATCGAATGCACCTCGTTCTTGATCCGGGTCCGATGCCGCACGACCTGGTAGCGCCGCGCGACCAGCCTGCGCATTCGCTCGGTGGCGGCATCCGGTGTCCAGATCTCCGGCAGGTAGCCGGCTGCGTACAAGCTGGCTAGCGTGCCGGCGTCGATCTTGTCGGTCTTCACGTGAGCGTGCGCAATCGCTTTGACCTGCAGCGGGTTGGCGATCACCACCCGCTTCACGAATGGCGCCAGCACCCGCGACACCGCCATGCAGTTGCCAGTGGCCTCGATGACCACCTCATCGGTGGCCAGAAGAGTTCTGCCGAAGCCTTCCAGCGCCGTTCGCGTCATGTCAACCCGGCCCACATGCCGCAGCTGACCGTCTTCCCAAATCACCACCTCGCCAAAGGTGCGGTGGGTGTCGATTCCGATTACACGTCGCATTCCTCTGTCTCCTCTCGATCAGTCAGAGGGGAGCGGCGGGCGACACGACAACTACGGATTCGCGCTCACAGCGCAACCGGGCGAGTCGCAGAGGCGGCCAGCTACAAACACGAGCTCGCAACTCAACGTGTGCATCGGCCTGCCCGCACCTTCGTGCTCCCGGTGCCTCTGTCCCGGAAGGTCGCACCATACGCCGCGCATCAGAAAAGCGCAGCCGGACATCGGCACCAAGAATCTCATACCAGTTACGAATCCGATCGAGAGCGTCTTTGCCACCGTTCGCCACCGCACGGTGCGCACGAAGGGCTCCCTGTCGTCGAAGACCGCCAGGCTGATGGTCTTCAAGCTGGTCATGGCCGCCGCCAAGACGTGGCGACGATTGAAGGGACAAAATCAGTTGCCGAAACTGCTCGCAGGTGCCAGATTCCAGGATGGGATCGAGGTTATCGAAACGAAGCCGCAAAGCGCCGCTTGATCAGCCTCGTCACCCAAATTCCAGCATAGCTCCTGAACCAGCACCGCAAGGCTGTTGATGCCGGCCCTGAAGTCGATCGGCTCGCTGAATGTCAGCGCCTAGCCTGAACATGACCCAACACTCCGATTACCGCTGCCAACGCATCCACATCACCTCATTTCAGTGCTAGCTTCACCCCGTTCGGCAGTGATGCGTTCACCTTGGCTGGAGAAAAAAGGGGCAAATCCTTTTCGGTTCTGACCGCCGCACTTCATCGCAAGTCGCCGGCAAATCCAGCGCAGCCGTGCTAGTCTGTCTCGATAAGGCCCGATCCGTGGCGCTCTGAATCCGAACCGGGATGAACGCCGGTGTGGGAAGCGGCGGGCTCGGCACCGGTTCCTTCTTCGCAGCCGCTGTTTGCGTCCATTTCCACAACAGGTTAGCATTGAACCCATGTTCGAGCGCAAGACCCGATACCGACGCGCCTGACTCAAGGCAGGCCGCGACGAGGCGGTCTTCGATACCGGGTTGTATCGGCGTGGCCCGTTGCGACCCACAAGCCGCACACGCAGTTTCTGATCCATCTTCTTCCATGGCTTGGCGTCCACCTCTTTTAGGTGGACACCTTGTATGGGGATTTCGTTGTCAAGGGGCCTTGGCACCGGTTTCGCGGCAAAGCGGTTAGGATCGCCATCACAGAACGGTTGGTTACTACCCGTGCGTTGATCCGCGAGCATCAAATTCGAGGGGAGCCTGCCTTTGGGCGCATCGCATCGCGCCGCAACCTTGTATTCGGTGGGTCTTCAAAAGACCCGGACCATGAAGCAGTCGTTGGCTTCAGCAGCAAGGCTCCGAGGCGGCGGGCCCATTCTCATGACGGCAAATAACGCCATGGTGTCCATCGGGACACCGCCACCTCGAATCGATACACGCGGGCTCTTTAGGCGGTTGATCCGTCAAGCGCCCTGCAGTGTGTTCAATTCATCGGGCGCAATGTGACGCCTGTCGGGATTTCGCCGACGGTAACCAATCGCCAGAGCGCAATGAGCAACTTGCGTGCGAGCGCCACGATCATCGTCGTTTTGCGGGCACCTTGTGCCGCTCGTGCCTGGTACCATTGCGTTAATTCACTATTTTCTTGGAATCTCAGGAAGCGCCAAGCCAATTGTATCAGCCCGCGTCGCACCCGGGCATTGCCTGCTTTGGCCAACCCCTTCTCGCGTCGTTTCGATCCGCTCTCGTCGGGGGAGCCTGTCAGACCAGCGTAACGCGCCACCGCCCGCCGGTCTCTGAGGTTGCGGCTAAGAACCTCGTGGACCAGCATGTCAGCTGTCTCAATCCCGACACCAATCACGCGCGCCAATAGTACAACCATTGCGTTATGCCCCGAGCCAGGCGCCTGCTCAAGCTGGGCAATTCTGGCTTTTTCAATCGTCGTGATTTGATCGCGCAGCATTGAAAGCCGAGCCATGTCGCGCCGCATCTCTTCCAGGATATTCGGCGGAAGCGGCTGTCCTTCCGGAGTGCGCAGGTCCGGCAATTTCTTCGGCGCCCGGCGAAGCTCGGGCTTGAAGCCACGGATGCCGAGCCGAGCCAGCGCCCCTTTCATGCGATTGACTATCCGCGTTTTCTCGCTGACTAGGTTCTCCCGCTCGCGGCTCGGCCGCTTGGCATCCTCTTCCGCCAGTGATGGGATCGCCACCATACCGCAGTGGCCACGCTCGCCACGCAGCCAGCCGAGGAACACGCGCATCAGCATGGCCGTGTCTAGCCTGTCGGTTTTCGCCCGTCGATGTTCACGGTTCACGGCGACGCTGGTCGAATGGATGACGTGAGCCTCTACGCCTCGCGTCTCCAGCCACCGGGCCAGCCAGAAGCCATCTCGCCCAGCCTCGAAGGCCAGCGCGACCCGGTCCATCGGTATCCCAGAAGCCTCAGCCTCCGATCGCCAACGCATGATTAGCTCGAGCAAAGCATTCGGATCGGGATCGAGTTTCTTGAGGGGGTGCCGCTGTATGCCGGGAAGCATTCCGGCCACCAGCCAGCTATTCTGACTCATCTCTATAACGATGAGCACAGTGCGCGCTTGATCTAAAACAGTAATTGATCGGCTGAGATCTTCGACTTTGGACATGGTAGGCTATCCTTCGGGTTGATCGCACGACGATGGTGCCACCTCGCCGCTTTCCCGCATAGCTTCTCATGTCTCAGCACACTCAACACCAAAAGGTACGGAAATTCTGCCAGTGTCGCGGCGGCTTTGAGTGGAAGCGGTCGAAAACTCATCGAGGTGCGCGGCGACGAAAAACCGAGCCGCATCAAGCCGGATACACGTAAGCAGTTGTCACCATTGATCCTTAGCCAACCAACCTTTTGCAAATCGGGCGTGGCCTATATATGTCCAGACATGCGCCAATCTTCGGCGACTATCAGCTCTTACCCGGCGACACCCTGCGCTGGTGCGGCGAGGTAACGGCTTCCAGATTGTGGCTATTCGCCAAGGGTCGGAAATGGTGTAATCGACCAACCGATCAAGTCGACGGCATGTCGAAGTATGGCCTCGGTCTGAGTGGGGTTAGATGAACTGGCGATGACATGTCCCAACCAATCTCGGTAGTCCCCCATCCTGATAATCGGTGTCTTGGGTTCAACATACAATTTGACCTCCTCGATACCTGGTATAGCAGCCGCCCGGCTAACGCCATTGATCCAATCGAGGGTGCCATCGCGATCAGGAAGCAGTATCCGCGCGGCCGCAGCATGCGAACGAGTTCTCCGCAAATCCGATTCCTCGCCGATAACAAGCTTGAGGTGCTCCGTGACAAGATCGATTCCATAAGCAAGCTGGACCAGTTGAGGATCGGGGAAGCCACCTGCCCGCGGATTGACTTCAATGACGACTGGGCCACGTTTCGTCCACCGGAATTCAATCCCCGTTGGCCCCCAGCCAAGCCCGAGAGCTCGCAGACAGCCTAGCGAAATATCGACGATACGCTCGTGCTCATGATCCGCCAGCGGAGCCGGGAAGGCGACCTCACTATAGACAAAGTGCGGTGCAGGACCAAAGCTAGCGGCAGCAATTGCCAATACCTCATTTCCCATTATTTTGGCATAATAATGAGAACCTTGCGCGAATTCTTCGACCAGGATCCTTGGCGAGGATCGCCATCTGTGCTTGCCGCCCAACAGATAGGTCGTATGTTCGGCTACCTCTTCAAGGTTGCGGCACAATCGGACACCGCTGCTGCCGATGCCCACGGCCGGCTTAACAACCAGCGGTAGGCCGATCTCCGCAGCAGCGCGTTCTACGTCCGTTGCATTCTCCACCAAGCGATATGCAGGTATTGGAACTCTGGCTTTCTCCAGGAGCTGACGTTGAGTGAATTTGTTGCAGCATCGTTCAATGGATACGGGGTTCGGTCCCGGTAGATCGAAGTGCCGGCAGAGGTTGCCAACTGTCGCATAGACCGACTCGTTGACAGAGGTAATGCCAGCAATGTCATAGGTCTCACCTAGCCGGGAACATTCGCGGATCAACGCATCGTAATTGCTTGTATCAACAGGGATTGCCTCACATCCCGCGGCAAGATAGCTGTACTGCGCTGGATCAGCCGACAGGGTAATTGGATGAAGCCCAAGACGCTGGGCTGCTTGAACGTAAAGCAGACCATTACCCGTTGAATATTGTATATCGCCTTCAAGCAGGATGAGGGCTCTTCTTGCCATTTGCGTTGACCTCCGTTGCGTGGCGTGCGGCAGTCGTGAACTTAGCATTCTCAGCGATTTGCGGTTGTAAAGATTCTGTAAAGTTATCTGAAACCTTGGCTGGCCAGTTGGAGGCTCGATTTGCCCTCGTTTTGGATTGAACGAGTAGCGATGGTGATTGAAAGCGTTCGGCGAACAATTTACGGCTGTGACGGCCCACCGATTCGACCGGTGGCGATTCTATTGCTTTGTGGTGATGCGGGCGCGGTCGCCAGTATACGAATTGCGCCTCGGTGCCGACGTTACGATTTGTTTGATGCCGTGCACAGGGGCCCAACAGCTACGGCTTCCAGCCCTGTGGGACTGTCAGAGACCATGGGCGGGTGGATAGCGCCCTGCTCTTTGACAGAGTGGAGTTGTTCACCCACCACTCTGGAAACAACCATGCTTGTAGTATCTGACCCACCCAGTGAGGCAACACGACAAGGGGCGCTTTGGTGGATACTGATCACGCCATTGCGGATTCGATGCCGGATCCAGGATCGAGAAACGTCCGCCGCCATCGCTAATTCAGACACCGATAGCCACCCGGGAATGTGGTGAGAGCGGGCTGGTGTAGACTGCCTCAATACGCGATGGCCTTGTCGGACGACCTGGACGGTGCGCACAGGAACGTAGCTGCGGCGCGGTGAGCGGAAACCTTCCTTAGTCAGTCTGGCCGCTATTGCCGTGTCGTCGAGCCCTTGATGAGCCAGTTCGAGCAGCGGACCTCCATCTCGGCGCCGCGAGACAGGGCGCTCAAGGCATGAACTCTCGGCTCGACCTCGCGTTCGGTAACTTCACCGCCTCGCCAAACGATGCGGATCGTAATCCGATCTCGGACCACCCGGATCTCGACCGTTGAAGACGCCGCGTGGGTGACCTCGACAAAGCCAAGCCGATCCGCATCCCGCTGCGGCGTGACCGCACCGCTCTTGATCGCCTTGCGCCGCCAGCCGAACAGCTGCGAGGTCGCCAGTCCAGCCTCGCACGCGATCGCCGACACGTTCGCATCGGGCTTCAGTGTCGCCTCGAGCAGCCGCGCCTTCGCTTGCGCCGACCAGCGCCGCCGCGGACGCTGCGGGCTTGCCTCCAGCCGGTTCGGAACCGCCTCAAGAACATGGAAACTTCTATCATCAGACATAGGCCTAGACATAGAAATTGACAGCGCAAGCTCCTCGGCTCCTTCAGTGTCATCATCTCTCGCCGTGCCAGATGGGATCAGCTTCACGCTTACACTTCAGATAATGCGGCAGAGGGCTTTGTGCCACGACATTGCTCAGGCGACAGGCGCGCGCGGGCATGCGGGACATGCATGCGCTACACGATACCCGATCCCGAAGATTTCACACGCCTGAGCGAAACCGAAGACTGGATGGAGGCGATTCCGGGAATCTTAGTCAGCGTCCCTGTCAGAAACGTCTCATACTCTTTTAAACCGGGGGTCAAAACGCGAAGGAGGTAGTCGTTGTCGCCCGTCATCAGCCAACAGTCGACAACTTCAGGATGCTTCATGATCTCGGTCTCGAAGGCGACGAGTGCGGAATCGATTTGGCGCTCCAGCTTCACAGACATGAAAATCGCGACTGGCAGACCCAGCTTTTCCTCGTCGAGTGTTACCGAGTATCCTGTGATGATCCCTTCGGATTCCAATCGGCGCAGGCGCCGCAGGCATGGGGACGGGCTGAGGCCCACCCTGTCGCTCAGATCCTGGTTGGTCAGTCGGGCATTGGACTGCAATTCACGCAGGATCTTCCGATCCGTCGGATCTAACTTGGCAGATGTCACCTGTAATCAGAGCCTTTTCGGGCGGTTTCTGTCTCAGGCATGGCAACTCTATGAGGGAATAGCAAGGAAATAGCGCCAAAGGTTCCGTATATTGCCGGGAAACACACTGCAGCAAGAGAACCGTGAAATGGCCATGGCAACCCGTGACCTCAAAATGCTCCGCCGACTAGAAAAGAAGACACTCTGGCTCGCCTGCTGGATGATCGACCAGGCGAACCGGCGCGAGAAGGTGGATGGCGTCAAGGTCGGTGGCCATCAGGCATCGTCAGCCTCTATGGTTTCGCTGATGACGGCGCTCTATTTCGACGTGCTGCAGCCGCAGGACCGTGTGGCCGTCAAGCCTCACGCCTCACCGGTCTTCCATGCGATCCAATATCTGATGGGCAATCAGACGCTCGAAAAGCTGGAGAACTTTCGTGGCTATCACGGCGCCCAGTCCTATCCTAGCCGCACCAAGGATGTGGATGATGTCGATTTCTCGACTGGTTCGGTCGGGCTCGGTGTCGGGATCACGCCTTTTGCATCATTGATCCAAGACTACATCGCCGCGAAGGGTTGGAGCACCACCGGCGATAGACCTGGCCGGATGATTGCGCTGGTCGGGGACGCCGAGCTCGATGAGGGTAACATCTACGAGGCACTGCAGGAAGGCTGGAAGCACAGTCTGCGCAATTGCTGGTGGATCATCGACTACAACCGCCAGAGTCTCGACGGCGTGGTGCGCGAGGGCCTGTACGATCGAATAGAGACGGTGTTCAAGGCGTTCGGTTGGGATGTCGTCACACTCAAATACGGGGCGTTGCAGCGTGCTGTCTTCGAAGAGCCCGGCGGCGAAGCACTCAAGGAATGGATCGACGCCTGCTCTAACCAGCTCTATTCGGCGCTTTTGTTCCAGGGCGGTGCTGCCTGGCGCAAGCGCCTGCTTGACGATCTCGGTGACCAGGGCGAGGTGAGTGCGCTGATCGATGGGCGTTCCGACGAGGAGCTATCGGAGCTAATGAACAACCTCGGGGGACACTGCCTCGAGACGCTGAGAAAAACCTTCAACGGAATCGACCACGACCGTCGGACAGCCTTCATTGCTTACACCGTAAAGGGTTACGGTACGCCGCTCGCCGGCCACAAGGACAATCATTCCGGGCTGATGACCTCTGCGCAAATGCAGGCCTTTCAGGAACAAATGAAGGTCCGGCCAGGCCGCGAATGGGAGCGGTTCGAGGGGTTGGACGGCTCGGCGGCCGAGATGCAGGCTTTCCTCGACTCCGTACCATTCTTTGCCATGGGTCGCCGGCGCTACCAGGCGGAGCGCATTGAGGTACCGCAGACCGTTGCCGTCAGCCCAGCCGCCGTGCGCGAGGAGATCTCGACCCAGGCCGCCTTCGGCCGCATACTCGACGGGATTGGCAAGTCCGACAGCGAACTAGCGGCCCGCATCGTCACGACCTCACCCGACGTGACGGTTTCGACCAATCTCGGCTCGTGGGTCAATCGCCGCCAGCTTTTCGCGCGTCGGGAGCTTGCGGACCTGTTCCGCGACCAGCGCATCCCGAGCGCGCAGAAGTGGGATTTCTCGCCCAAGGGCCAACATATCGAACTCGGGATCGCGGAGATGAATCTATTTCTGCTATTGGGCGCAGCCGGGCTTTCCCATTCCCTCTTTGGCGAGCGGCTACTGCCGATTGGTACGCTCTACGATCCCTTCGTGTCGCGCGGCCTCGATGCCCTGAACTATGCGTGCTACCAAGACGCCCGCTTCATCGTCGTCGGTACGCCGTCTGGCATCTCACTTTCAAGCGAGGGCGGTGCGCACCAGTCTATCGCTCAGCCGCTAATCGGCATGAGCCAGGACGGGCTAGCGAGCTTTGAGCCGGCTTTCGCCGACGAACTAGCCATCATCATGGCCTGGGCATTCGACTACATGCAGCGCGACGGGGAGGGCGATCCGGACGAGCGCACATGGCTGCGCGATGAGACGGGCGGCTCGGTTTACCTGCGCCTCAGCACCCGCCAGATTGAGCAGCCGGGCCGCAAACTCAACCCACATTTCGCCCAGGAGCTGATCGATGGGGCGACCTGGCTGAAGGAACCCGGGCCCAATGCCGATCTCATCGTCGCCTACCAGGGGACGGTGGCGACCGAGGCCATTGCTGCAGCTGGGATGCTAGCCGACAGGCGGCGCGATATCGGCGTATTGTCCATCACGTCGGCCGATCGCCTTAACGCCGGTTGGCAAGCCGCCCAGCGAGAACGTGCCCGCGGCAATCTGCATGCACTGAGCCATGCTGAGCGCCTGCTTGGCAAATTGCCCCGTCATTGCAGGATTGTCACCGTCATCGACGGCCACCCAGCGACGCTCTCTTGGCTGGGTGGGGTGATGGGTCACCAGACAGTCAGCCTTGGGGTAGAGCATTTCGGGCAGACTGGCACGGTGAAAGATCTTTATCGGCACTACGGGCTCAATGCGGGGTCCATAGCCGAGACGGCGGCGAGCTTAAAGTGGTAACCATGATATGGTGTGTCGACCGGCCACCCGCGCCTCGGCAGCGGAGAGTGCGCACATGCGGGTAGTTCATAGCCGTAGTGAGGCATTCGAGTTCGAACTCGAACCAGGTAGCTGGCGCTGCCGGCGCCGATCAGATGGCCCGTCATCCCTGAGCTTGCAGTCGATCGAATGAATGCTCGATCATATCCAGCATCAGCGTCCACGCCTGGAAGGCGAGGTCGAACATCGCTTTTGCCCTCTCACGGCCGTAGAGCTTGACCAGTGCGGCCGCACTCTTGCTAAAGCCAATGATCAACTGGCCGCCGTTGCCGGAGTGAAGAGCGCAAGTTGCCATCGTTCATATTATGATGCGTCATTGGGTTCGCCTGGGCCCAGGAAGGTGAGTGAACAGGCCAATCTGCTGAAAGGGAAACGACGACGTCTGCCTTAGGGGACGTCCGGATCGATCGTCTTCAACTTGTGAAACCCGCACTCGGCACCCATTTCCTGGTGAGGACTTGCGTCGATCGCTTGGCGGGTGATGGCGAGCACACGATCGCCGCGGAGATGAACGAGGAAGAGATCAGCGGGCTGCATGAGGTCGAGGTTCGCGATGCCAAGGGCAAGCCTGAGACCGTCGCGGTCGAGATCAAATACCGCCGCATGCATGTCCTGCCGCCGATCGGCAAGCAGAAGCGCTATCCCGCCCTCACGGTGCTGTACGCCCAGGAGCGTGAGGAACCAAAGCATCGGCCAAGGATCGACTGGAAGCTGATCACCAATCTGCCCGTGCATTCCCACGACGACGCCATCGAGAAGCTCGACTGGTACGCTATGCGCTGGAAGATCGAGACCTTCCACAAGATCCTGAAATCCGGTTGCAAAGCCCAAGAGGCACGGCTGCGAACTGCCGAGCGCCTCGTGAAGCTCATTGCTGTCTTCTGCATCCTGGCTTGGCGGGTGTTTTGGATGACCATGATCAACCGCTCACAGCCGCACGCTAAACCGGACCTCGCAATAACCGATGTCGAAATGAAGCTCCTCGATCATCTTCTTCCCGACAAGGATCCGACAGCCTCCCATGCCGGAACCTTATCGAGTTATCTGGTCAAAATCGCGCAATTGAGTGGCTATCTCGCGCGTGCCAGCGACCCGCCGCCGGGCAACACCGTCATGTGGCGCGGCCTTACGCGCCTCACGGACATCAAGCTCGGCGCAACCATCGGAGCCGAACTTATGGATAATTGAAAGCCTCACCGGACGCTTACCCCTTATCGCTGTTCACCGGAAACCAACGCTACGCCCTCTTTGACCCACTCATTACGCTCGGCATATATTTTCGAACTCAGTGAAAGTCGAGCCGGTGGCCTGCAAGTTTCACGCCGCATTGGCCTTCGTCAACCCTAGCGCTTGCCGCTCGAACAGGCGGCGGTAGATGCCACCGTCGAGCTGGATCAGTGTCGCGTGGTCTCCTTCTTCGATGACACGGCCACGGTCGAAGACGAGCAGCCGGTCAAGCGCGCGCACCATCGAGAGCCGGTGCGCAATGACCAGTGTCGTCCTGCCGACCATCAGTCGTTCCATCGCGTTTTGGATCAGCACCTCCGACTCCGAATCGAGGCTTGAGGTCGCTCGTCGAGGATCAGGATCGGCGCGTTCGCCAGGAAGGCGCGCGCGATCGCCACCCGCTGGCGTTCACCGCCTGAGAGTTTCATGCCGCGTTCGCCGACGAGCGTACCATAACCCTTCGGTAGGCGCGCGATGAACTCACTCGCACTGGCGAGCCGCGCCGCCTCCTCGATCTCGGCTTGGCTGGCGCCGGGCCGGCCATAGGCGATGTTCTCGGCAAGCGACCGGTGGAACAGGATCGGCTCCTGCTGCACGATCGCGATCTGCGAGCGCAACGAAGCCTGCGTCACCTTCGAAATATCCTCCCCATCGATCAGGATCCGGCCGCTGCTCACATCGTAAAACCGTTGGGTGAGCTTCACGAAGGTGGTCTTGCCGGACCCGGAGGGACCCACTAGACCGACCCGCTCGCCGGCCTTAATCGACACCGAAAAGTTGTTATAGAGGGGCGGTCGATGGTTGCCGTATTGGAAATGAACGTTCTCGAAATCGATGCGGCCATTGGTGATCCGGATCGACTTGGCTCCGGGGTGATCGGCGATGCCGAAAGGTTGGCTTTGGATTTCGACCAGCTCCTCCATATCGTTCACCGAGCGCTGCACGTTGCGGACATACATACCCACATCGCGCAGATAGCCCTGCAGCACGAAAAAGGAGGTGAGTACGAAAGCGATATCGCCCGGGGTTGCACGGCCGCGGGACCACAGAAGCAGGGCATAGCCGATCACCGCCGCCCTCAGCGCCAGGAGCGTGATGCCTTGGGTCGTGCCGTTGATCGTCTCCCGCACCCACGTCCGGCGCGTCCGATGCCGCCACTTCGCGATGATCTTCGCGAGGCGATCATCTTCTCGCACCTCGGTGCCGAAACCTTTGACCACCGCGTTGCAGCTAATCGCATCCGCGAGCGAGCCGCCGAGCCTTAGCTTGACGTATGTGATCATATCGCGCATAGATATGATCACATTGCGCAGGCGCCTTGAGACTGATCATGAGCGGCCCAACACCTATAGGCGAGCTGATCCTGCCCGATTAGTGCGGAAGCGCACGTCCGCCTGATCTAGATTTCCGAAATCCAGCAAAGCGCTGCTCGGCGACAGGCCGACGGTCGGACGATGACCTCCCTCATTTTATGGTGGATCATGATAGATGAAGAAGAAGCGTGCGACTTCTTGGGCAAAAATCCGGACATTGAGGTGTTGGAGGCCTTCGTCATCGACGTAAACGGCGTTCCGCGCGGAAAGTGGATCCCACGAGAGCGTGCAGTTGAAGTACTTGTCAGCGGTATAGCGATGCCACGTTCTGTTTACGCCCTAGATGTATGGGGTCGTGATGCAAAAGCAGCAGGCCTGGCTAACGGGACCGGAGATCCGGACGGCATCTGCCGCGCCGTCCCAGGAACCTTAGCCCGCGTGGATTGGTTGAGGCGGCCCACGGCACAAGTCATGCTCAGCATGTACAATGCCGACGGCGAGGGATTTTTCGCCGATCCGCGGAATGTCTTGACGAGAGTGCTAGAGCGTTTCGCCCGAATGCAGCTAACGCCCGTCGTCGCCACAGAATTGGAATTCTACCTAATCGATCCGGTGCGGTCTGCACTCGATCCGGTTCGTCCGCCGAATACTCGGGAGGGGCGCTGGCATACCGGCCAGACGCAGGTGCTCTCAGTGGCGGAACTGCAAGATTTCGAGTCTGTATTCAGTGAGATATCAACTATTTGCCGACAGCAGAACGTGCCTGCCGACACCACGCTGCGTGAGAACGGGCCGGGTCAGTACGAAATAAATCTTAATCATGTGCCCGATGCATTGCGCGCCGCCGACAACGCGGTCTTGCTTAAGCGAATAGTCAAGGGGGTCGCTCGCAAGCACGGACTTGATGCCACGTTTATGGCGAAGCCTTACGGCACACAAGCTGGCAGCGGCATGCACGTCCACTTTTCCATAGTGGATAGAGATGGACGCAACATCTATGTCGGTGATGATGGTCCGTCGGCCGAGCTCATGCACTCAGTCGGCGGGTTGCTCGCCTACATGCAGGAAAGTGTCGCGATGTTAGCGCCGCACGCGAATTCGTATCGCAGGCTGACGCTAAGCGAGAACGCGCCGACATTCGCATCATGGGGTCTCGATAACCGCTCTGCCGCTGCGCGCGTGATAACCTCGAGCAAGCCGGCCACTCGCATCGAGGCCAGAACGAGGTACGGATTTGTGCTAATACTGCAGGCCGCTCTTGTGGGGATGAAAGAACGCGCCCAACCGGGTGGCCCAATATCGGGAGACGCCCATTCGCCGGACATCGAACCTTTGCAGCGAAATTGGCATGCGGCGGTGCAAAGCTTCTTGAAGTCGGGCTTTGTATTGGCGGCTTTCGGGTCCGATTTCCGCAATCTCTATGCAGCCTGCAAGCAGCAAGAACTGCAGGAGTTTTCTCTTCGAGTGACGGACGTGGAGTACGACGCCTACATAAGGATCGTTTAAATGACGGTTGCGGCGGTTGCTCAAGATAACCCCGGCCACGCCCTGTCCTGGTACGCAGCGACGGCGAACGACAAGCAGGTCCGACCATCGCTTCAGGGGTCTGTTTCCGCCGATGTGTGCATTGTTGGAGCCGGATTCACCGGCATTTCCGCAGCACTGCAGCTCTCTGAAAAGGGCTACAAGGTCGTGGTGCTCGAAGCCCAGCGAATCGGTTTCGGTGCCTCGGGCCGCAATGGTGGGCAGATCGTCAATGGATATAGCCGCGATCTCGAGACTATTGAACGCCGCTATGGCCCGGAAAAGGCCCGGTGGCTGGCGCTGATGTCGCGCGAGGGCGGCGACATCATTCGTCAGCGCGTTCAGACATACGGGATCGATTGCGATCTGCGTCATGGCGGATTGTTCGCGGCGTTCACCGCCAAGCAGGTCCGTGAGTTCGAAAGGATCAAAGCAGGTTGCGAGAGCTATGGCCTCAACGGCATGGAGATCGTCGCGCCCCAAGACATCGACCACTACGTGAAGAGCAAACGCTACGTCGGTGGAATGATCGACAGGATGGGCGGGCATATCCACCCCCTCAATCTGGTGCTTGGTGAGGCTGCCGCGGCCGAGCAGCTTGGAGCACGGATCTTTGAGAATTCCCGCGTGGTTCGATTGTCTCTGAGAGGCAAGCCGATCGCTGCGACTGAATGCGGTCAGGTTGAGGCACAATATCTCCTTGTTTGCGGAAATGCCTATCTGGGCGATCTTGTGCCTTCGATCTCGGAGCGCATGATGCCGGTCTCCAGCCAGCTCATGGTGACAGAGCCACTCGATCCGGCGCTGATCCAGCAGTTGCTGCCGTCGGACTACTGCGTCGAAGATGCGAACTTCGTGCTCGACTACTACCGGCGGACCAGCGATAACCGCCTGCTTTATGGTGGCGGCATCGGCTATGGCGGCCAGGATCCGTTAAACCTCACGGGCATCATTCGCCCGAATATGATTAGAACGTTCCCTGAATTAGCCAATGTGCGAATTGATTTCGCTTGGAGCGGCAATTTCGCCCTGACGCTGACGCGCATCCCGCATGTCGGCCGCTTGGCGGAGAATGTCTATTTTTCGCACGGCGACAGCGGTCACGGGGTGACGACGACGCATCTGCTCGGCAAAATCCTTGCGAAGGCCGTGGCCGGGCATGCAGAACGGTTTGACGTGTGGGCATCATTACCGAGCCTGCCCTTTCCCGGCGGGCGTGCGTTTAGGGTTCCGCTGACCGTTCTCGGCGCGTGGTGGTACGGCCTGCGCGACCGCCTTGGGATCTGAGCAATGAGAATGGGAATCCTGCAGACCGGCTGGGGCCGGAGCAGCTCATCGGCTCATCGGGCAATTCGGCGACTATGACCAGCTGTTCGCGGCCCTACTTGACGGCGGCGACTTCGACTGCACGACCTATCGGCACGTGGTCGCGTCTTCCTGCCGACGTGAAGCGACGGACCGTGCTTCTCGTCGAGGACACCTTCATGGGTGCTTTCGATGGCGATGTCGTTCATGCAGCGCGCGACCTCCTGAGGGCGCTGGGCTACGAGGTTCATCAGATTACGGCGCGGCCCAACGGGAAACGCCTGCACGTTCTTGGAATGCTCGACCGCTTCACTCGGGTTGCGAGTTCGGCACGAGCCTACCACAGACGCTTGCTCGAAACGGGCCTACCTGTCGTCGGCATCGAGCCTGTCGCCGTCCTGATGCATGAGGTGGAGTATTGAATGGATTCAGCGACCGACTCCGACGGCGTCGACCGCCGGCCACGAGTGCGCTCTCTCGAGTCCTTCCTTTCGGCAGAGATTGAGGCGGGCAACATTGCTGCGCGAGAGCCGCGATCCGACGTCCCGTCCTATGACCTTTTTCTGCACTGCACGGAAAAGACGGCCAATCCACGCGCCTGCGCACAGTGGAAGCGTATCTTCTCGACGTTCGGCCTTCGCATCGAAACACCCACGACCGGATGTTGCGGAATGGCCGGCCTGTTCGGCCATGAACGGGAGAACGCTGCACTCTCGGAGCAACTCTTTGCGATGAGCTGGGCGGGGCGACTTGCCGACAAGGGCAAAAGTCGCGTTCTTGCCACCGGCTTCTCGTGCCGTTGCCAAACCAAGCGCTTCGTTGGCTTCAGGCCGCGCCACCCGGCCGAGGCTCTCGTCAAGCACCTGGCCGGGAGAGGACGCACCTGCTTCGCTTCCGCTCGATCCGCGAAGTTCTTGCGAGATCGGATCTCACATCGCCCACCTGTCGCCGCGGTGACGGCGACGCCCCATCCCTAACACCCGGAGGAAACACCATGACTTCGCACGCCACTCAGATCGCCAATTCGTCGCTCCCTGACGAGGTCGCCGCGATCCTCGGCCGCTGCGTCGACGCTACCGACCTTGCGGCTGGTGAGCTCGCCGTGAAATCCCCGATCTCAGGCGAAATGCTCGCCCGACTGAAGACCGTCGATGCCGCAACCGCCGACGAAGCCATTGAAAACGCCCATTCGGCCCTCCTCGAGTGGCGACTGGTGCCGGCACCGAAGCGCGGCGAATTGATCCGCCTTCTTGGCCTGGTGGGCCCGAAGCTGGGATTTCGGCCATCACTCGAAACCTGTTCATTGTGGGTGTTCTTGCCCGCATTTTCCTGCAGAAAATCAGGAAGGACCCAAGATGAACGAGGCTGGCACCCTCAAAGTGTTCATTCACAGCGTTCCCTTTGGGTATCCGCGCCGACGTTCTCCATCCGTTCGGCGACTTGGCCTATTTCGCAGCTTCGGGCCGATCAGGCCCGATAAGAGCGCATTTATGTGCCCGGCGATACAAATCCGGCTTTTGCGGAACCAGAACGAGCTCCGGGCAAAGCCGCTTCGCCTCGTTGATCGGCATGACATTCTTGACGCCATACGCTTTGGCTTCGCGGCTGCATGCGATCACGGCCATTCTGTCCGTTCCCTCGAAGGGAACGACACCGACCGGCCGACCGCGCAGGCGTCGGTCGCACTGCTGTTCGACCGACGCGAAAAAGCCGTCGAAATCCAAATAGAGCCGTTCGATGGTTTCCGGCTTTGCGCATGGTTGCTCCTGTTGCATGAACAAAAGCAGAACGCCCGCCGCTGGGTTCCCCGTCAAGAGGAATTTTTTCTTATGCGCAATTTGTCTGGCGCGCTCCTGCAGCATCCATGAATCGCAGGGCGTGATCAGTCAGGCCGAGAGACGTGCGGCTCCCCGCCGTCAAAACGGGATGCTGGACCACCGCAAGCTTATGATCGAGCAAAACCCTGAGACGGCCCCACGGCAATTCGAGTTCTTCGCCGCACGCGATTAACTCCATGTCAGCCAGGGCACTGCGCCGTTGATCATCCGTCATAGGCGGCGCTGCGTGCCAGTCTATCGAGCTCATTTCGTTTTCCAGACCTGATTTTCGTCCGCTTCCTACCTGCGGTATTCCGCGCGGGACAGCAATTTTTTTCACAAGTAGTGTGGTGAAAATCCAACGCTTGGTGCCCGCAGAGAAATGCCGCTCTCGACCGGCTACAGCCATCCGCGCTTGCTTGCGCCGTGGCTACCTCCCGCATCATGTCCATTAGGGAATGATGGTGAAAACCAGGTACTCTGGATAGCTGGTTCCCGTGGAATGGTTATAAAAATTCCGGCTATGTCACCGATGAGTGCCGCGTTTTTGCTTAGCATTTCAGTATAAGTGTGGCGCCGTGGAGCGTATAACTGCAGGCGGGAGGGGAATGTTCATGCGCATACGCCGCGTAGTAATAGAAAATTTCCGGGGTGTGTCCAGCGGGGTCGTCGATTTGCCGGGCCACACGCTGCTCGTAGGTGACAACAATGCCGGCAAGTCCACGGTGTGCGAAGCGCTAGAACTCGCGCTCGGCACGGAGCGACTTTTCCGGCGTCCGATCGTTGATGAGCACGACTTCCACAACGGCGAGTATCTGCACGATGGGAAGCCGGTCGTCATCCGCATCGAGGTGATCCTCCTCGGGCTGCCCGAGGAAACGCAGCGCAAGCTTTTTTCGAAGACGCGGCCCTGGAGTGAATCCAAGGGCGGCTTCGTCGACGTGCAGGGCGTTAAGCCTTCCGATCTGGACGGAGACGATATCGAGCGCGCGCTGCCCGTCGTCTTTATGGGTTGGTACGATCGCAAACTCGATGATTTCGACGCAAGGACCTACTTCGCCCATCCACCGACCGGAAAACTCGAAGAGGAAGCCGAAAGGCCGGGCGACGGCCTCGAAGCATTTGGGCGCGAATGGAAACAAAAATGCGGGTTTATCTATCTTCGCACGCTCCGGACAGGTCGCCGAGCGCTCAGCCTCGAACGCGGACGCTTCTCGATACGATCCTGCGGCTGGGCGACACGGGCAGAGAGTCGATGTGGGAGGATACCGTTCGCCGCCTGCGCGAGTTCACACCTCCCATCGGCTCCATCTCGCAGCTCAAAACGATCCGCGATCAGGTGCGCAAGCGCATGCAGCGCTTTATCGGCCTTGCAGATCATGAAGACGCAACCGCCTTCTTTGCCTCCGATCTGACGCGAGAGAACCTGCGCGAGGTCGTGCAGTTCTTCGTCCGCTCGAAGGGAAGCGACTACGCTGTGCCGTTCCACCGGCTTGGAACCGGCTCGATTAATACCCTAGTGTTTGCGCTTCTCACCCATATCGCCGATCTTCGCGGCAACGAATCCGTTATATTCGCAATGGAGGAGCCGGAGATCGCTTTGCCGCCCCACACGCAGCGACGTGTAACGCGCTACCTGCGCGCGAAGATGGGGCAGGCGATCGTCACCTCGCACTCGTCACATGTCATCAACGAGTTCGAGGTCGGTGAAATCTTGGCGATCGGCCGCTCAGAGAAACATGTGTTGGAAGGAACGCCCCTTCCCAAGGAAGGGATCAGATACAAAGCAATCCGGCATCACAAATTGCAGCTCGCCGATGTCGTTCTGTCCAGAGCCGTTATCGCAGGGGAAGGACCGACCGAGGTCGCGACTGTTATGGCGACCTCCGAAGCGCTTGAAAAGTATGCGCCCAAGGGAAGCTACGAACCATTGGACCTGACCGGCGTCACCCTCTTCGATGTGGGCGGGCAAGGTGATGTGCCGAAATGGGGACCTGTGTTTTCGAGTTTACGAAAGCGGGCTTTCGCTTTCCACGACAGGCCCAAGACCGCGTGGACCGACGATCAGAAAACGAAACTCGCCCTTTTCGAGGTCAATTGCGAAACTGCTTACAACGGTATCGAGGCGCTTCTCGCCGCTGAGGTTTCCATCGGGGCTCAGAAGAGTTTCCTCGCCGAAGTGTCCACATGGCCCGACTACCCACAGCATCGCGGCGCCCTGACAGCTGCTTCAACCGACGCGGAAGTGCGCGACAAGACCAAGGCCGTGCTGATCGACCGCAAGGGCGATGCATTCGCCCGCAGTCTGATCGAACATTGTCCGGCGCTGGACGCGTTGCCCAAGACGATTGTCGATTTCCTCAAGCAGGTGCATGAGACTATGAAGCTGCCCTCGTTGGAGGATGAAGCCGAGATCGCGACGGTTTCACGCTCCGCGAAGCCGCAGCGCGATGCCGGCGCGGCGCCGGAGGGCGGCACTCCTGGATGAAGTTTGAGATCGATCAGAAGCGGCGAGACGTTATTGCCGAGCCCGGACATGTGCTTGTGTTGGGCGGCCCCGGTTCGGGTAAAACCACGCTTGCGATTTTAAAAGCTCAAGCGCGCATGGCGAAACTCTCGCCGGGCCAGAATGTGCTGTTTTTGAGCTTCTCGCGCGCGGCCGTCCAGCAGATCCTTTTGCTCTGCAAGGACATTCTCTCGTCGGAGGAACTGCGGCGGATCGAGATCAAAACCTATCACGCCTTTTGCTGGGACCTGCTTCGTGCGCACGGGCAGGCCTTGCGCGGATTTCCGCTTGTGATGATGACACCGGGAACCGAAAGCGTGATGCGCACGCAATTTTCCGGTGATTGGCGGCGCGAGCGCCGCAGGCTTCTCGATGAGGAAAGCCGCATCTCCTTCGACGCGTTCGCCCATGCCGCAGCCCGCTTGGTGGAGGAGAGTAAGGTGCTCCGCGGGAGCGTCGCTGATCTCTACCCGTTTGTGATTCTTGACGAGTTTCAGGACACCGACGACGACCAATGGCGTTTGGTAGATGCGCTGGCAGCAGCGACTAATTGCGTGTTTCTCGCTGATCCCGATCAACGCATTTACACCTTTCGCGAAGGTGTTCGCTCCGAGCGTCTCGATGTTCTTCGCGGCAAGATCACGCTCAAGGAGACAGACCTCCAGACCGACAATCACCGCAGCAAGTTATCTGACGTCCTTCGGTACGGAGACGCTGTCGTGCGCGCCACGGCACCCACGCCGGCATGCCGTGACGTGTCCGTTGCATCCTACCGGCCGTTCGAAAACATGTTCAACTCCTCCGTCAGCTTTTATGTCGCGACGCTGCTTGGCGAACTGCGTCGTCGCGGTATCACCGAGCCTACTGTGGCTGTCCTTGCGCCAAGTAATGATCTGGTCGCCGACATTTCGGATGCGCTTTCCGCGCCGCGAAACTTCAGCGGCAAAGCCTACGGTCCTGTAGTGCACGAAATCGCATGGGACGCTGAGCTATCGGCTGCTGCCGCACTTTGCGTGGCATCCCTCCTTGAGCAACGATCTGATTTCTGTGCTGCCACCCGCAAAGCCTCGCTTTCGCAGGCCGCCTCCTATTGGCTGCAAAAGAAGGACTGGTGCGAACAACGGCCGCGCGACGGGGCGATCTCAAGCGGAAAGCGCGCCGCAACATTGCAGTCGGCCTGCGTGCAGATCGACACCGGCAAGGCAATTCGTGCTAGCGCCGCAGGTCTTCTGGCGGGCCATGCCCCGCCTCTTACGGGCGACCCAGTCGTTGACTGGGCAGCCTGCCGAGCCCTGCTGGCAGTTCATAAAGACTTGCAGGAGCTCGCATCGCAATCCCGCATGGTAGGCGTGGCCAGCGCCGTCGACCCAATCGCGCTCGCGCTTGGCCGCGTCTGGGCCGCCTCCGGAGACTACGCCGGTGCTGTTCGCATCGTCTCCGGGATTCTCGACCAGCAGCGTCTGATCGGTGCCGACAAGCCGCCGCGTGGTTGTGTCGTCATGACCCTCCATAAATCAAAAGGCAAGAATTCGACGGCGTTGTGATCATAGAAGGATTCCGAGGGGGAGAGCTCCTGCGGCCTCGCGAAGCGCCGGACTTTGCGGATAGCAGGCGAGTCTTGCGCGTTGGTGTCACGCGAGCGCGTCATCTGGTGCGGATAATCAGGCCGCAAGGTGCACCTTCATTCTTCGGGCCGTAGATATGCTCTGGGAGCGAGAAGGTGTCCCGCGAAAGGGCTGGAGCTGCGACGGGGTCACGGACCTGGGCACGGCCGACGGCCGCTGCCAGATGTGCGGGCGCGAGGAGATTCGCTACGTCCATCATATGTCACACGCACATTATCCCGAGGGGCTCGATGTCGGGTTCGTTTGCGCGGAGAAAATGGAGGACGACTACGTCAATCCACGACGGCGCGAACAAGACCTCAAAAACGTCGCCAGCCGCCGGAAGCGGTGGCTGACGCGCAAGTGGAAAACATCGCGATCGGGCAATCCTTTCATCAAGACAGACGGCTTCCACATCGTGGTCTACCCGCTCGGAGACGGTTCCTGGGGTGGTAAGATCACCGACCTGCGCAGCGATCACGTGGTTACCAACACCAGACGCTATGCCGATGCCGACAAGGCTAAGCTCGGAGCCTTCGACGGCATGATATTCCTCAAGGGGAAAATGGCCGATATCTCCGGGAGGGAATGATGGCGCACAAGGACGTTGGTCGCGCCCCTTGTGCATCGACTCCTTATTGAGCGGTACCTGAGTCACAGGTACGCAGTAGAGACTGCGACTTGCAACCATCGCGCCAAGGGCGACCTTCGACTTCACGTCTTGCGGCTTCGCCGCCGTAATAGAGCTAATTCTCCATCACGATTGTAATGACCGCGCTAGCCGGGCATGATCGTTGCAAATGCTTTGATTTCACTATCGTCCGGGGGGAGGATATATGTCTAAGAAAATACTTGTTCCATCGACCTCATCCCCTGCTATCGTAAACCTACCCGACATATCAGCACATTCGTCACCGATGCTCGAACTGCTGACAAGCGCGCTTGGCGTGCCGCGCAACGTGCTGGCCGACGACGAACAGATCGAACATGCATGGTCGCAGTTGCCGCGCCTCATCAAGAGGATTCCACCGGAATTGCGAGATGAACGCATCGTTAAAATGTGCGTAGCCGTCGCCAGTGGGCTTTTCGACGCCGCGATCAACTATGTCTGGAATGCCGCGATTTTGGAATTGCGCGAAAAGGTCCGGCGCTTTGGAATCGCGGTCGTTCCGCAGGTACTTGATGACAAATCTTTCGATGACGACGCTCTCCTCGATCTCAAGGACGCAGAACTTCTCGACTTATGCCTAAAGCTCAACCTCATCGGGGACGACGATTACTTCTTTCTCGATCAATGCCGGGCAACACGAAACAGTTTCTCCGCCGCTCATCCCGCCGAAGGGATCGTTGACGAGGACGAATTTCTCGCATTCCTGAGCCGGTGCCAGAAACACGCCCTTTCAAGCGCCCGTAACCCGAAGGGCGTCGATACCAAGACCATGCTGACGGCGCTCAAAACAGCCCGTTTCAAGAAGGATCAGCGGGAGGAATGGGAGCGCAGGGTACGCGAAACATACGACGCACAGCGGGAACTTATTTTCGTGATGCTGCATGGCATTTATTGCGATCCGGCCTCCGTGGAGCAAGCCCGGCTCAATGCTCTTTCGATCTGCGAGGCGTTCGGCGACGAATTCAGCCCAAGAACCCGCTCGGCTCTCGTCGACCGGCATCAGGAATACAAGGCCAAGGGTGACGAAACTCGGCAAAAGGCCTCGCTCCAGTTTTTCGAGAAGCTGGGACAGCTTTCGCTCCTGAGCGAAGCCGAGGTGCATAGCATCTTCACTGCCGCGAGCCGAAAACTCCTGACGGTTCACAACGGTTGGGACAATTTTCACAACGAGCCGCCATTCGCCGAACGGCTTGCCCGTCTCTCCCGAAAGAACCACGTGCCAGAGAGCGCCCAGACCACATTCGTCGACGCTGTCGTCACGGCCGGCACAGGCAGCGAATACGGTACGTCCCACGCCGCGATGCCATATTACCGAGAAATGGTGACATCGTTCTCACCGAACGAAGCCCGGCTGATGCTCGAAATACCGGCCGGTTCGTCACTCGTGGCTCGCCGCATCAAGTCGAATAAGCCATGTGAACGACGCTTTCGTGCACTAGTCGCCCTCGTTGACGCGAAGACCGTGCCAACAGCTGCCAAGAGCCTGTACAAGAAATGGCTTCCAACGGCTTGAGGAGCGTAGCGGGAGTTCAAGACCTTTCGCAAGCATGAGGTGAATATGTCTTTGGAATTATTCGTCAAACCAGCAAGATTGTTCGACACTGGCCATCGACGTCAATTCGCAAAACTTGTTCTGAGCGGTGGGCAGGTAATGTCTGATGGCCTCCCGGAGCGCGTCGCGAGTGCGCACTATCTCGCATTCCTTACTATCGACGGCGAACCGGTAGGAACTAACGCGGTGAAGAACAATCGAGTCCATCAACGAACCATCGAAAGGGACTCCGGAGTCGAACTTGCCGACGACGAATATCTCGGCGAGGTTGGTTGGCTATATGTTATCGAAGCGCGCCGCCGGATTCGCCTTGGCGACCTACTCACTTCGGCGATCTTGGCTGCTGCCGGCGGTCACGGCCTTTTCGCGACCATTCAATCCAAGAATATCGGTGCCCGCCTTCTTCATGAGAGGCATGGCTTTTATCAGGTTGGCAAATCGTGGCCGTCTAGCGAGCAGAAAGACATGGTGAATCTCTATATACGCGGTGGAAGGCGCGGTTGACGATCAACTGACCGGCAAAGGTCTACGCTCGTTTCGCCGTAAGCCAATAAAGGCTGCTGCGAGGATTCGGCAGGTTAAAGAAGGTCAAATCTTAGGCGCGAGCCAGTCCTTCGGGAGAACTTTAGTACCAAGCAAAAGGTTTTCACAACTAGTGCCGGGTCCTGTCACCAGAGGTGGTGTAGCTCGGCGGCAACGCAGCCGCTCGCGAGCGCGCCCTCAACAGCGCCGTAGAGAGCGAGCGGCTGGATCGGAGCGCTCTTCGACGCCGCTCAGCTTGAGATTGCCGCTCCTCGTGCAATTTCCAAACAGGACATTCTCCGGTCAACAGTGAGCCCCGCTAGCGCGGGCCGAAGTTCTTTCGCCTGATGGAGAAAGGGGGCGCTGCCCCCTCTCCCCTGCAAGGAGAAAATCGGTCTCCCCGTCCTTCCTTCGCGTGGGCCTAGCCCGCGCTTCGTGCAGGATCGCGCGCGGATCCGCATAGCGGATCCAGCGCGCCCCTTCGGCTTCGCCTCGGGCGGGTGATCCCCCTCCGATTTGTCTCCTTGCCCCCCTCTCCCCCGCTGTTCCGCACGAGCTCGGGAGCAGGAGCGGGGCTCCTGCCCCTTCGGGCAGGAAACCGCTTCGCGGGAAAAAGGGAAATCAGGAGAAATCATCATGACCGAAACCATCACCATTCCATTGAACAAGCTGGACGTGGACCCGAAAAACGTCCGCAAAACCTATAGCGCCGAGGGCATCAAGGAACTGGCCGCGACCATCCGAGCCGACGGTTACAGGCTGTTGCAGAACCTCATTGTCAGGAAAGGCGACAAAAAGGGCCGCTATTTCGTGACGGCTGGCGGCCGCCGACGCGCCGCACTCCTCCTTCTTGCCGAGGCGGGCGAGATCGCGAAGGACTTTCCCGTTGAATGTAAGCAGCGTGAGGCCGAGGACGCTACGGCGATCAGCTTGACCGAGAATCTGCATGAGCCCATGCACCCGGCTGACCAGTTCGAGGCATTCAACGCCCTTGCCCAAGAGGGCAAAGCAATCGCTGATATCGCCGCCCGTTTTGGCACGACCGAAACGATTGTGTGCAAGCGGCTGGCGCTCGCTCGCGTGTCGCCGGTGCTGTTGCAGATGTTCCGCGACGAGGACATGAGTTTTGCGCAGTTGTCAGCCTTCACCGTTAGCGACGATCACCAGCGGCAGGTTGAGGTATGGAGTGCCCTGCCCTCTTGGAACCGTGATGCTTTTTCCGTCCGGCGCGCGCTCACCGAGGAATTGGTTGCCGCGACGGACAAGCGTGTCCAGTTCATCGGCGGGCTGGCCGCCTATGAAGCGGCGGGCGGCGCCGTAAAGCGCGACCTGTTCGATGAACGCAACGCCGGTTATGTCACTGATACGGTGCTGCTGGAAAAGCTGGTGGCCGAGAAGCTTGAGGCGGCGGCCGAGGCGGTGCGCGCTGAAGGCTGGAAATGGGTGGAGTGCTGCACTTCCATGCCGGAAGGGCTTCACAGCATGGAGCGCCACTATCCCGAAGACGTGAGCCTTTCCGAGGAAGATCAGGCAGTACTCGACGCCGCGCAGGCAGAATATGACGAGCTTGCCGAACTGATCGAGAGCGGTGCCGCCGACGACGAGGCCGAGGCAAAGCTTGAGGAAGTCGAAAAGCGGATTGACGCCCTGACCGCCCGCACGGAAGCCTATAACCCCGAGGCACTGGCGATCGGCGGCGCTTTTGTAATGCTCGACTATTACGGCAGGCTCTCTATCGAGCGCGGTTTTGTGAAGCCGGACGATGCCGAGGCAACATACGAGGACGAGGCCGACGAGGGCTCGCCGTGTATTGCAGGCAGAGCAAAGCCCGCAATTCCGACCGTCACGCATTCGGCGGCTCTTATGGAGGACCTGACGGCCCACAAAACCGCAGCGCTGCGCATTGAACTGGCGAACAATCCTGACGTTGCCCTTGTCGCCGTGGTGCATGCCATGCTGTTGCAAGTGGCCTATCCGTACAATTCGGAGCAAAGCGCGCTTCAACTGTCGATCACCCATGAGCGGTTGAAGCCTTCGATGAAGGACGCCGAAAGCTGCAAGGGTCTTGCGGCGTTCAATGACCTGTCCGAAAACTACGGCCATCACCTGCCGGGCAATCCCGCCGATCTGTTCGATTGGCTGCTAGAGCAGCCGCAGGACACGCTTCTTTCGCTGCTGGCCTTTGGCGCCGCCCATGCGGTCAACGCGGTGGAGAAGAAGTTCACCGACCGCAAGAAGGGCATTGAGCAGGTCAATCAGCTAGGCCGAGCACTCAATGTCGACATGTCCGAGTGGTTCGAGACGACCGGCGACAGCTATTTCAAGCACGTCAACCGGACCACCATCGAGCTTTCCGTGGCCGAAGCTAAGGGCCGGGAGGCGGGGCTTTCCGTCAAGGCAGCGGCCAAAAAGACCGAAGCCGTCATGATCGCCGAGCGACTTGTCGCCGGTAGCGGCTGGATACCCGACCCTGTGCGGATCGCTGCCGCCGACGACGCGAGGCCTGTCGAGCACGAAACGGACAACGAGGATAACGAGCCGTTCCCCGAAGCGGCTGAATAGACATCAGCCGCAGGCCCGGTTGCGTCTTCTCCCGCGCGACCGGCCCCCTTCTATCAAAGCGCGGTCGAGGCCGCCGCGGAATGAATAAGGCCGGTTTATCCGGGCCTTATTTTCATTTTGAGGGGAGGCCCGAGCCCCCTCCCCTCAAACTCCCCTCCCGCCCTGGATAGCCGACATGGCTCGCCATGCCGGCTCTTTCCTCCTTATCGAGCCAATACGGTATACCGCCACAAAGGCGTGTCGAAATGTATTGCGCCTGAAAAGCACGGAAAATCAATGAAATCCGCCTACTGCGAGCCATCAGGCTATTCCGGCTGGCGGCGCGTGTAGCACAATTCTTGCGCCAAAACGGTTATTCCGGTTATGCTTCGCAAATCATCGGAATCAGCATGATTCCGACGGTGCGCATTCTAACGTTTTAAGACGGAGAGAAGACCGGCCCAGAAAAGAAAAACCGCTCCCGAACGAAAATCCGGAAGCGGGTTTGCAGTGAAAAAATAAGCCAAAACCTTTCTCGCAAACCCTCCCTTCCTTGTCAACTGAGAAACACCGCTTCGGTGAACGGGGAAGCTTTGCCTGGTCCCTAACAAAGGAGACGAGGACATGGGTGACCCCCATACGGATCGGCGGCCAAGCGGTCGCCGAATGACGCCACAGCGTGCCGATTACCGGCGACTGGCACAGTTGGCCGAGATCGGAACGGTGACGCGCGGCCAGCTTGCCGTGCTTGCACAAAACCTCACTTGCACAGGATTGATCAGCGCGACCGAAAGCCATCTTTTGGTGACTCTGGTCAACACGGCCCCGGCCGAGGCCTTTGACAAGTCCGGCCGTCCGATCATCTTCAAGTCCAACCAGCAGCTCGGCTTCGAGATTGGCCGCTCAGTCGGTCGTGTGAGCCGTATGCTGTCCAGCCTTTTCGACGCTGGCTTGATCACGATGCAGGATAGCGGCAATTACAAGCGTTACCCGGCGCGAAATGGCGATGGTGCGATTGTAGACGGTTGCGGCATCGACATGCGGATCCTCATCGCCCGCTATCGCGAGCTCGACCATCTCGTGCGGCAGGCCAAGGCCGAAAAATCGGCCGCGAGCGCAGCGTTGCGGCGCTACCGCGGCGCGCTGCGCAACCTACGCTATGCTCTGGCAACAGTTACGAGGCTGTCGGATCGCGCCCTGGCTCGCATTACGGGCCGCGTCGAACGGGTCGTCGCCCTTGTCGGCGTTGCCTCCAAGGCGCCGAGCGCCCTTCTCCGGCGTGCCTCGGCACTTTTCGACTGGTTTGTGGAGCGCCTGTTGCAGCTTCCACGCCGTTCAAAATCTGCGTCGGAAACAGAAAATCCGACATGCACGTATGCCGAAAACGGCATGCACAAACAGACTACAAACCCTGATCCTCTTGAAGAGGGTAATGATAATCGGCGTTCGGCTGACGCCGAACAACTTCATTTGCTAGAGGCTGGCTCCGCCAGCAAGAGGGCTTATGAACCAAGCCTGGGGGGCGGCTTGTGCCAAGTCAACGGGCGAAGGCGCCAGCCGCAGGCGGTAGTGGCATTGCAAGACCTGGTGCGGGCAATACCGGCCTTAAAGGCCTACGGCTTTGCCCTGCCCCGCAGTTGGGCCGATCTGGCGCGGCTCGTGCCGCAAATGTGCCGCCTGACGGGCATTTCCGATGATGCGCGCCGCCGCGCCGTCGAACAGATGGGCGAGCAGCAAGCAGCGGTCGCAATCGCGGTGACGCTGCAGAAATACGACCAGCAGGAAGTTAAATCGCCGGGCGGCTACTTGCGGGCTATGACGGACCGCGCCACAGCCGGCGAGCTTCATCTTGCCCGCTCGATTTTCGGGCTGGCAGCCCGTAATTCCATGGAGGCATTGAATTGAGATTTCGAACGATATTGGCGGCCGTGGCCGCAATCTGGTGCATGGATGCGGCGGCCGAGCCGTCGGCATGGTCCGGCCAGGCGCGGGTAATCGACGGCGACACGATCAGTATCCGTCAGCAGCGCATTCGGATTGCTGCGATCGATGCATGCGAACTCGACCAGACCGGCTTGAAGGACGGCCAGACCTGGCGTTGCGGTGTCATTGCTCGCAGTTTCCTTCGAAAGATGATCGACGGACAGCATGTCCGCTGCGAAATCATCGACCAAGACCGGTATCGCCGATTGGTCGGGCAGTGCTTCATCGGCGATGCCGATGTGGGCCTCGCCATGGTGAACGCCGGGCTAGCCGAGGCGATGCTGCGATATCTGCCGTCTTCCCATCCTATCAGCCTGGTCGAGTACGGCGAGGCCGAGAACCGCGCGCGTGGCAACGGTTTGGGGATCTGGTCGGCTGAGATCGAAAGTCCGCATCGCTATCGCCGCGCCAAGTCCTCAAAGATGCCTTAACCGCAGACGCCAAATTGGTGCTATGGAATGGCAAATGACGTGAGCCATATTGCTTCGTGTTTTGGCGCAAAACCCGGCAAAGCTCGTTGCATCGGTTCAGATAATAGCTAATATAGGCTCATTTCTTGTCGTGTCAGGTCGACAACGAACAGGGGGAATGTTGCCAAAGGAGTCATATCTCACGCCTCTGCGGTGGTTGCTTTTGACGCTCGTTCGCACGTCGACGCGGTTTGCGCAAAGCCGGAGAGCGCAAAAATTTCCCCGCCTGCGGCTTCCTCGCGCGCCAAATTTTTTCGCCGCCCGGCCTCTTCCGCTGCGCTCCAGCCTTCGGTGCACACCGCTTTCCGCCGTGCCATGTGAACGATCATCGCAACCACCAAAGAGGAGTGACTGACATGACCACCACCAACTACATCCAGTTCGATGCTGACGACCTCGACGCCGCCAAGGGCAAAGGCCTCATCTCCACCATCGAACGCGACCTGGACATCAACGCTGTGCCGTTCAGCTCGGATAACGAAAAAGCACCAACGCATCGCGTCTATGCCAAGTCGCCGCGCGGCCATGACATCGAGGTCGGCGGCATCTGGAAAAAGAAGAACGCGGAGGGCAAGCCCTACTACACGCTCTCGATCAAGCGCCTCAGCTTCAACGCCAATCTCGGCCGCTTCCCGGGCCAGGACGACCCGACTCTGCAGGCGATCATCGAATGGGAACCCCGCGATTAATCGCAGTAAAGCGCCCGGCCAAAAGCCGGGCGCCCACTTCAGAAACGCCGAAAATCACCCCAAAGTGCTGGATTTTCAGCACTTTTCTTGCTAGGGTGCAAAGCAACTGGAGTTTTGCTGATGAACATTCATTCCGCACGTCCGGATCGTTCTCCGGAGGCCATTGCCAAGCGCAAGAAGGCCACCGATCAGGCGCGCGCTGCCAACATCCGGCAGGGCTACACCCACGATCCTGTTCTCGAGGCGGCCAACGCCCGGTATGTCGCCGGCGAGATCACGTCGGAAGAATTTCGCGAGCAGATGCGGGCGCGTTTCAAGCGCGCCTGACGCTCCAACTCTGATTTGAACAAGCCGCCTGCGATCACGGGCGGCTTTTTTCATGAGGAATCGTATTGGCGGACGAGTCAAAGGGATCGTACACCTACCCCGACACGCCCGGCGATCCAGATCGGACTGGTGTCCTACGCAACAAGTTCGGGCTGACCAGACACTCCGAGCTGGGACCGGCCGACTATGCCATGACGCATATTCGACAGAGTGAGATTGCGGAGGGCCGCGGCCCGAGCGGCAATTTCGACAAGGAACATCTGAAGGCCATACACGGGTATATTTTTCAGGACGTTTACGAATGGGCCGGTGACACGCGCAACGAAAGCCCGATCGTCGACGGCCAGCGCGTCGAGCCGATCGGCAGCCTTTCCAAGGGCAGCACCTCATTCCTGCATGGCTCACGCATCGACTTCGGACTGGACGAGGCCTTAGAGCCTGAATCAAAAAGAATGGCTTGATATCAGGCTCTTGCGAGCCTGCGTGTGAGCAGGCGAATGTGGGCGACGTATATCCAGGCTTCTGCGGAAGCGATGGATTTCTCCCAGTCCTTGGCGAGCCTGCGGCATCGCCCCAGCCATGCGAATGTGCGCTCCACGACCCAGCGGCGCGGCAGAACCTCGAAGCCTTTGGCTTTATCCGTCCGCTTGATAATCTCCAGGGTGAACGTGCCGATCTTTTGCATCGCGCCCTTGAGCTTCGGTCCGGCATAGCCGCCGTCGGCGAAGACGTGTCGCAGCCACGGCCAGCGTTCGAGGATGGTCTTGAGGGCAGCCGGTGCGCCGTCCCGGTCCTGGATATCGGCGGCGTGGACGACGAGCCCGACCATCAGGCCGATGGTGTCGACAACGATGTGACGCTTGCGCCCGTTGATCTTCTTTCCCGCGTCGAAGCCACGAATTCCGCCGCTTTCCGTGGTCTTGACCGATTGACTGTCGATCACGCCCGCCGTCGGACTTGCTTCCCGACCCTCAGCCTCGCGTGCCGCCATGACGAGGCTGTTGCTGATGGTCCGCAACAGGCCCTCCTCACGCCAGCGATAGAAGTACTTCTGCACCGTTGAAAAGGGTGGGAAGTCTTTCGGCAGCAATCGCCACGCACCGCCCGACGAAGCCAGATAAAGAAGCGCGTTCACGACCTCGCGCAGGTCCGTCTTGCGCGGCCGGCCGATGCGGTTCGCTGACGGCATCATCGGCTCAATCAGCGCCCACTCCGCATCGGTCAGATCGCTTGCGTAGCGGGCGCAACGCCGCTCATAATGCGCACGGGTGATTTCAGTCCAGGCCATCGTGATCTCCATCGAATCTCGCAAATCCGACGGAATCACAACCTGCTGAAATCACTCAACTCTTTTTGGAACGGACACTTAAAGCCGATCCGCGATCCCAATGTTCTTCGCACTGGTACCCCGGAGCAATTCGCTGAGCGTGCGGGCCAGGTGCTCGCCGAGCTCAATTACGTGCATCCATTCCGCGAGGGCAACGGACGCGCCCAGGAGGCGTTCATTGCCGAACTTGGCCGCCATTACGGCCATGAGGTGGATTTTGCCGTCATCAGCAAACCGCGGATGATCGAGGCATCAATCGAGACCACAAACGACCCGTCCAGTCCGGCAATGAAGCATGTGCTGGAAGACTCTATCAATCCGAACCGCCGCGAAGCGCTTCGCGCTGCATTTGCCGACCTCGAACGGTGCGGCGAGAAGCCGTTTGAACACAATATCCGCACGGCACGGCCGGGAGAGGAAATCACCGGCCAAATCCTCGGCCATGACGATAGAGTCGCCAGTATCGTCACAGATGAGCGGATCATTGCCGTCGACCGCGCAGACTTGCCCGAACACTTGTCCGACGACAATACAGAGGTCTCTTTTACCGCCCGCTCTGACTTTACCCGCCTGGGACGCGAGCAATGGGCCACCGAGGCACACATGCGGCCCCACCAGGCCGAGCAGCCACAGCGGGACAGAAGCGCTGGGCTGAAGGCCATCGAGGCCGAAATGGCGGCGCGGCGAGACCGTGAGCGAGACGACGACGATCGCGGTTGATGACCCCAGCCCCTACAACAAGCTGAATTCGTCGAGCTGGTCGATTTCCGATGCGTTTCGGCGCCGTCTCTGTCCGTTGGGTGATTTGACGGACAAGCTACGATAGCCCCTCCCCCATGCAACCGCTGTCGCGGTCCTCCACTCCGTTTCGGCCCTACAGGTGCATGGGCTCGCTTCGGCTATCTCCGTTCTTTGCCGTCAACCAACGGAATGGAGACGGCCATGCAGAGCATCAAGGACACTTACCAACGGATCACCGATACCATCGTCGAGCGGCTTGAAGCCGGCACCAAGCCCTGGATCCGCCCCTGGCGCGGCAGCGTCCGCCACTCACTCATCCCGCGCCGTACGACCGGCGAAGCCTATCGCGGCATCAATGTCCTAATGCTGTGGGTGTCCGGTCAGATGTTCGGCTACGAGGAAAACACCTGGATGACCTATCGCCAGGCGCAGGATCTTGGCGGGCAAGTCCGAAAGGGCGAGAAAGGAACGCTCATCGTCAAGTACGGCACGTTCACACCAAAGGAGCGCGAAGACGACGAGGATCGCTCGATCGCCTACCTCAAGGGATACACCGTCTTCAATGTCGAGCAGATAGAGAACCTGCCTGACCGGTTTGCCAGCCCGGCCGAGGAGCTGCCGAGCGTTCCTGTTCCGCACCTGGAAACCGTCGAGGTTTTCGTCAGAAACACCAACGCGAAGGTCAACTACAGCGGCACAAAAGCCTGCTATCGACCGAGCAGCGATGACATCCTCATGCCGGGCCGTGACCGGTTCGATAGCCAAGTTCACCTATATTCGACCCTGCTGCATGAGCTCTCGCACTGGTCCGGCGCAAAGCATCGCCTGGACCGTGATCTCAGTGGCCGATTCGGAACGGAAAGTTACGCCGTGGAAGAGCTCGTCGCTGAGCTCGCGGCATCATTCCTTTGCGCCGACCTGGGCGTGGCGCATGATCCGCGCGACAACACAGCCGCCTATCTGGCGAGCTGGCTCGCCGTCCTTAAGAATGACAAGAGGGCCATCATCACGGCCGCTGCGAAGGCACAGGCCGCTGCCGACTGGATGCACGCCCAGCAGTTGCATGTAAGCCAGCCTGAGGTGCAGGGCGGGTCGCTGTAGACGCTCTGTGCCGACTCATTTGGCTTGACCATAGAGACGATGATGACTGCTCATTGTCGTTTGGCACGTATCAGTTGGTACCAGGCGCTATTGGCGCCCTCGGCTCCGATAATTGGTCCTCTCTGTTGCTACATTCCGCGCGATCGTTGCCGACTCCGGAGAAGTTGCCGATTAGCGAGTACTAATAATTCTCTGTGAGCAGCGGGCCCGCCCCCGCTTGCCCGCCACAGATCGGGCCCCCTCAACCCGATCGGGCCCGCGCTCTCCGCCCGAGGCGCGGGCTTGTTTTAGAACGAAAGCAATCGAACTGCTGCAATCGTCATTGCAGGACAACATTCCCGGATGGGGGTGATTGCCAAGGCGCCGTCCCCCTGCCCTGCCCAGTATCCGAAACTTTCGGTGGGGTCTCTTGGCCAACATAAAGTTTCACGTGACCTCGTTTCCCCCTAAGTGGAAGGCGTGAGAGGCCACTTGTGACGGCTTCCAGCACGGTCTGATGATCGGCGATATACTTGCGAAGACTGACTGACGGCTGCAGAAAGCAGGAAATTTGTCCGCTGACAAAATCGGCAAATTGTGTAGCCTAATCAATTGCATGAATCGGATCACGTGATTCCGCTGCGGCGAGGCCGTTAATCTTTTGTTAACTTAAAATTTCTTGCCGGATCGAACGAATCGGACATAATGACGGTTGCTTAGCGTCTTTTCGCCAAAAATCGTTTTTAGAGAGTCTCGATCGAATGAACGTGAGTTCGCCCGTTCCCACGAAAATCCCGTTGCTGTTCGAGAAAAGCATTCTCGAACAGGGCGACCAGATATCGAAGAAGCTGCACCTACTCTCGATGCAGCGCTTCCCTCCCCATGCAAAGAAGAATCTTCGATCGTTCTCGCTGGCCGAGGTTGCCACTTATCTTGGGGTCTCCCAAAGCCATCTGAAGAAACTGCATCTGGAAGGCAAAGGCCCGGTGCCTGAAACCTCAACGTCGGGCAGGCGGTCGTATACTGCTGAACAGATGCTTGAGCTGCGCCAGTATCTCGACCAGTACGGGCGATCCGACGCCCGAATGTATGTTCCCCATCGGCGGGCGGGCGAGAAGCTTCAGATCCTAGCTGTGGTCAATTTCAAGGGGGGCAGCGGTAAGACTACCACCGCTGCCCACCTCGCCCAATACCTTGCGCTGACCGGGCACCGTGTCCTAGCTGTCGATCTCGACCCGCAGGCGTCGCTTTCCTCATTGCATGGGTTCCAGCCTGAACTCGACCAGACGAAATCGCTTTACGACTCGATTCGATATGACGACGAGAAGGTGCCTCTCTCGGAAATAATCAAGCCAACAAATTTCCCGGGCCTCGATATCGTCCCTGCGAACCTAGAGCTGCAGGAATTCGAATACGACACGCCTCTGGCAATGACGGACAGGTCTTCGAATGTGGGCAGGGCGTTCTTCACGCGCATCTCGACGGCATTGACGGAGGTCGACGATCGCTACGATGTCATAGTCATCGATTGTCCGCCTCAGCTTGGGTACCTGACGATCACCGCACTGACCGCGGCGACGTCAGTGTTGATCACGATCCATCCGCAGATGCTCGATGTGATGAGCATGGGCCAGTTTCTGCTGATGCTCGGGAACATCCTCGAGCCGATCAGGGCGGCGGGTGCCGAGGTGAATCTGGAGTGGTATCGCTATCTTGTTACTCGATTCGAACCCACGGATCAGCCGCAAGCGCAGATGGTGGCGTTCCTGCATACGCTGTTTGGCGAATTCATTCTCAAGAACCAGATGTTGAAATCAACGGCGATTTCCGATGCGGGGATTACCAAGCAGACCCTCTATGAGGTCGAGAAGAATGCGATGACCCGTTCCACATACGAGCGGGCAATGGATGCGCTGGATGTCGTAAACGGCGAAATCGCCGACTTGATTCATGAAGCATGGGGGCGCTGACTTTTGTCCGCTGACAAAATCGGATCTTTTCCGAATGCATTCAATGGACTAGGCGCTATCTGGAGGTAGACAAATATGGCGCGTAAGAATCTTCTTGCAGGCCTCGCAGAAAAGGAGGCCGACGACCAGGTGTCGTCCGCCTCCAAGGCGGCATATCCGATCCGAGGCGCTTCGAAATCCATGATCCGCTCGGTCAACGAGTTGGCCAAGCAAGCGGATGCGTATCTTGAAGGCGAGCATGTGGTCGAACTTGATCCAAACGTTGTCGACGGGTCGTTCGTTTCCGACCGCATGGGCGACGACAAGGAGCAGTATCAAGAATTGCTGGAAGCGATCCAGGAGAGGGGGCAGGATTCTCCCATACTTGTTCGTCCGCATCCCCGTACCGACGGCCGCTACATGATCGTTTTCGGCCATCGCCGCGTCCGAGTTGCCTGCGAACTGGGGCGGAAGGTGAGGGCTGTCGTCAAGGAGATCGACGACAAGACTCATGTCATTGCCCAGGGTCAGGAGAATTCCGCCCGGGCAAATCTCAGTTTCATCGAGAAGGCGATGTTCGCAAAGCGCCTTGAGGACCTGGGATATGACAGAGACGTTATTTCCTCGGCACTGGCCTCGAACGCCGCTGCTGTCTCGAAGATGGTGTCAGTTGTCACAAGGATTCCGGCATCCGTCATAGGCAAGATTGGATCAGCTGCGTCTGTCGGCCGCGAGCGGTGGGTCGAGCTGTCCCTTCTTGTCGGCAAGAAATCCGACATAGTTAATGAAATCGTGTCCGAACCCGAATTCGGTGAGCTGGAAAGCAACGGACGTTTCGAAAGGTTGCTTGCGGCCCTGAATGCGAAGGGGAAGCCCGTTCGCAAGGCCAGTATGAAGCAAGAGGCGCAATCCTGGGCTGCCGAGGACAAATCAGTTAGCGTCAGTGTCAAGAAGGCAGGCAAGGCCGTTACGATAGCCGTGAAGGAGACGGATGGCAGCCGCTTTGGAACGTGGATTTCTGACAATCTGGGCGACCTTTATGAGGCGTTCAGGAAGTCGGAGAGAACAGCAACAGGAGACTGAACCGCAAAAGAAAAAGGCCCCCGACGGCGAACCGTGGAAGCCCTTCTCGATCTTTAGCAAGCCGAGAATCTCATTTCCACGAATCAGTGTCAAGAGTTTTAAGCGTCGATTCGGCGGACGGATTTCTTTTGCCTAGTTGAAGGCGAAGGAAGAAATGGAGACGGGTATTGCAACGACGCCCTTTGGGCGGCGGCGGATGTCGCTTGCCATGCTGGCAGCGCAAAACGAGTCACGGGAGATCCCCAAGGGCAGGGTCGTCGACAAGTGGCAGATCTACCGGAACCTCTGCGAGGGCAAGAGCATCATCGGCATCGGCGATCGCGCCCTGGCCGTCCTGAACGCGTTGCTGTCATTCTATCCTGACAGTGAGCTGAGTGAGGAAAACGGCCTCATCGTCTTTCCCTCGAACGCACAGCTGTCCCTCAGGGCGCACGGCATGCCCGATTCCACATTGCGGAGGAACCTGGCGGAACTGGTGAATTGCGGTCTAGTCATCCGTCGGGACAGCCCGAACGGCAAGCGTTATGCACGCAAGGGCAGGGGTGGGGAGATCGAGGAAGCATTTGGCTTCTCGCTGGCGCCGCTGCTGGCCCGTGCTCAAGAGTTCGAGGCGGCGGCCGAGCGTGTTCGCGCCGACAACAGGGCGCTCAGGCTTATGAGGGAACGCATTACGCTACACCGCCGGGATATCCAGAAGTTGGTCGAGGCGGCCGTTGAGGAAGACGTGCCGGGCGACTGGGGAGGCCTGTGGAGGCGTTTCCGCGGCGTTGTGGAGACAATTCCGCGCCGAGCCCGCATTGCCGAGCTTGAACCTATCGTGGCCGATCTGGCCGCGTTGCGTGACGACGTGGATAAGCTGCTGGAAATCCATATGGAATCCACGATTTCGAGCGGCAATGAGTCCCAAAGCGAGCGGCAGCAATCTGATTCAAATACCGACTCTATTTTTGAATTTGAACCTGCTTTGGAGAAAAGCGGGGCGGCGGCCGAGCCACTAACGAGGACCGCAGAGCCCGTGAAAACCTATCCGCTGGGGCTAGTGCTGAAGGCCTGCCCGGAAATTGCAGACTACGCCGTCGACAGCATCGGCAACTGGCGCGATCTCATGATCACCGCCGCCCAGGTGCGGGGATATCTGGGTGTCTCGCCGTCAGCGTATGAGGATGCCTGCCATGCCATGGGTCAGGAGATCGCCGCGGTGGTGATTGCCTGCATTTTGCAAAGGGCACAGCACATCAATTCCGCGGGCGGCTATCTGCGGGTGCTAACCGAGAAGGCGAGGGCAGGGGAGTTTTCGGTCGGGCCGATGCTGATGGCCGCATTGCGAGCGAACGGCGTGACAGCAAAGATGACAGGGTAACCGTCGGCGGATCGGTTCGCACTGATGCTGGGGCTTGCATGGCGCATCATGTGAGGCTATATTGTGCCTCACATGGAATGGAGAGTGAAATGCTAGCGTTCGGAAATGTCGCCGACGTGTTGGGGCTGCCCGTTAAAGAGGTGGCGGCGCGGTCGCCTTTCGGGCTGATCTCCCGGATCGAGAATGGACTTCCCATTGGGGCGCTCGAGCGCGTTGCACGTCTTCTGGCGCCTGGCGATGCTCAGTTCAAATACCGGCTGATCCCCAAGGCGACCTACGAGCGGCGCAAGATGGTACATCGCCTCTCGTCGGACGAGGGTACACGATTGGCCCGCGTGGCGCGCGTCTGGGGCCTTGCTGTCGATGTCTGGCAGAACGAAGAGGAAGCGCGCGATTTCTTGTTTCGGCCGCACCCGATGATTGAGGACAAGCGACCGATCGACGTCGTTATCCTGAGCGAGTTTGGCGCCGAAATGGTGGTCGATATCCTCGGAGGTCTGAAGTACGGCAGTGCTGCGTGACGGCGCAGACTCTCGATCGCACGCTATCGTCCTTTCGCATCGGCGATCCGGCCGGCACCTACCCGATCTTCGACGCGACCGGCTCGACAATCGCGCCAGGGCGATGGAACACGCCCGGAAGTCCTATCATCTACACCAGCGAGCACTATTCGACGGCCCTGTTGGAAAAGCTGGTGCATGGCAGCGGCCGACTGCCGCCCAACCAGCACTATATCGAAATCACAATCCCGCGCGGACTGAGCTACGAGGTCTTTTCCCAGCCGTCATTGCCCGGCTGGGACACGATGCCGGCGACGGTGAGCAAGGGATTTGGCGAAACCTGGTGTTTAGAACGGCGCAGCGTCATCCTGCTGGTACCGAGTGTCGTGGCGCGTCTTGATTGCAATGTGCTGATCAATCCGGCGCATCCGGAGTTTTCAAGGATCCAGACAAGTCTGCACCAGCCCGTCTACTGGGACCGGCGGCTGTTTGGCGCGTAACGGGGAGGGGCTTTCTGTCGCCTACAACCCCGAGGCCTTGGTGAGATTGACGCGGAACCGGTCACGTCGGCGCTGGTATTTGCGCGTCATCTCGGCCGAGGCGTGGCTGAGCTGCTTTTGCACATAGCGCTCGTCGACCTCGGCCGACGAGGCAAGGCCGGCGCGCAGCGAATGGTCGGAGAACTTTTTGGCTCCGTTCGCCTTCCGACCGGTCGCCGCGCACGCCGGCGGCAAGCGCGGCTGTCTCGCAACCAATAGTCTTGGAGCTGACGCCGCAAGCTGCGATGTGTCGGATCGATCTGCGACTCAGACGATTATCCGCGCCGCCCGCCCGAGCGTGCGTTCGGCATCGTTGTAATAGTTCGACGCCTGCTGCACGGAGCGATGCTGTGACTGCTGCATGGCTTCGGGCAGCGGAATGCCGCGGCGGGCGGTTTCGGTGAGGTAGCCGGAGCGAAGGCCGTGGGCGGAAAACGCCATCGGATCAAGCCCGGCCTCGGCGATGCGGCGCTTGAGGATCAGATTGACGGCCTGCGGCGTCAGCGCGCGCTTTTCGAGGTTGCCCCAACGGTCGATGCCGCGGAAGACGGTGCCCTCGGTGATCCCAGCGTGCTCGAGCCAGCCTTTCAGGGCCAGCACCGGCCGGCCGACGAGCAGCACGAAAGCGTCGCTGTCGGCCTGCGTCGTCTTGGTCCGGCCGAGCCGGATCGACAGACAGGGGAGTTTTTCGCCGTCGGGTGCTTTGGGATCGGCCGGCACCGGCTCTTCCTCGACCAGCTGTTCGACGCGCAGAGCAGCAATTTCGCTGCGGCGGCGGCCGCCGGAGGCAAAGGCGGTGATGAGAAGGGCGCGGTCGCGCACGTCGACGAGACGGTCGCCGGCGCAGGCCTTCAGGACGGCGGTCAGAATGTCGGCGGTCACGGCTTTCTTGCTCTTGCGGCCGCGCGGACGGGCGCTGGCGCGCACCGCCAGTTTTATCGCGCTCTGCAGCCCCGGTGCGTTGAACTTTCCATGCAAACCGCGCCATTTGGTCAGCGTCGACCAGCTCGACAGCCGCCGGCGCACGGTCGCCGGCGCATGCGGGCCGTCGCTGCGCAACAGCGCTTGCGCCTTCAGCACGGCGGTCACCTCCCCCGGCATGCCGTGCGCTGGATCGGTTGCGCGCCGGGAAGAGTCCCACAGATGGTGGGCGACGAATTTGATCAGCAGTGCTTCCGGCGCCGGCCAGGGCAGCGAAGATCCAGTGGCGGCGAGCGACCAGGCCTCGAGATAGCCGAGGTCGGAGGCGAGAGCGCGCAAAGAATTTGCGCCGATGCCTTCCCTGGCCAGGTGGCGCAGGGTTGCGACGTCGTCGTCGGTCAAAAGCCCGGCCAGAACATCGCGGCGGTCGAAGGGCAGCACGGAGTCCAGCGCGTCGAGGGCTTCGGCCCGCCGCGCAACGCTGGCGGACTTCGCTACGCCGAAGAGCGGGGCCGCGGAGTCAGCCATTGGCGAGGGGTCCGAGGATCTCGACGCCTTCGGCCCGTGCCGCCGCGGCCAGCTTGCGGTCCAACGTGGCGAGCGGCAGCGTTCGCTCCACCGCCAGTGACAGATAGGCGGTATCGTAGGCGCTCAGCGCGTGGCGTGTTGCCAGCGCCAAAACAGATCCGTCACCGCCCGCTCCCACATCCTCGAGCGGCAGGCGCCGCAACCGGGCCATCGCCGCGATCGCCTCGCCCGGCGCAATGCGCCCGCGGCGTTCGGCCATCAGGACGATGCTGCGCGCCTCGTGCCAGAACAGCGACGGCACCGGGCCTTGTGCGGTCAGGGCGCCAATCAGCGCTTCGGCCGCCTCGCTGTGCTCCTCCGGAAGCAGCCAGGCGGCGGCAACGGACGCGTCAAGGACGAAGGCCATCAGAAGCGATGGCCTTCATGCTTCCAGGCCAGAATCTCCTCGGTCGTGACGGGCTTGGCCCGGGCCCGCGCGGCGCGGACTTCCTCGATCAGGGTGCCGAGGTCGTTGGTCTTGGGGATCCGGCTCAGTTTGGCGATCGGGTCGTTGCCGCGCGAAATGATGACCTCCTCGCCGGCTTCGACCTTGGCCAGCAGATCGGACAGGTGTGTCTTGGCCTCTCCGACCTTGACGGTGATGGTCATGGTTTTCTCCTGGGGCATGGGCGCTGTCGTCGAGCGGCGCGTGGAACAGCACGACGATCGGCATTTTGGACGACGCTAGCGCGCTTTTTGCGTGTTGGTCAAGCCTTGGTCTTGTGACTATCGATAAGCGGTCATTATCGATAGTCATTTTTGTGAATTCCTGAATATGATGTGAGTGTCGCTTTTACTTCCCAATTTCAATTGAAACGCTAAGGTGAAAATCCTGCTCTTCCGAACCGCTATTCGGCGGCCGAAATCGGGGGAGGGGAGGGGGCTTTTCAGAGCCCCGACGCCTTGGTGAGATTGACACGAAACCGGTCGCGCCTGCGCTGGTACTTGCGTGTCATCTCGGCGGAGGTGTGGCCGAGCTGTTTCTGGACATAGCGTTCGTCGACCTCGGCCGAGGACGCCAGGCCGGCGCGAAGCGAATGGCCGGCAAACATCATTCCGCGTTCGCCCTCCGGCAGATCTCCACGCACGCCGGCGGCCAGCGCGGTCCGCTTGACGAGGCGGGCGACCTCCTGGTCGTTGAGCCGATCGGCACCAACGGACTTGCCTTGCCCGGTGACGCGCCGGAACAGCGGCCCGCGGGCGATGCGCGCGAGCTTGAGCCAGGTCTCCAGCGCGACCACGGGGCAGGTCGTGTCGGACGAGCCGCGCCCGACCTCGACCTCGCGCCAGCCGGTCTTGCCGCGCAGGCGCAACAGCATGCCCTTGTCGAGGATTTCGATCCAGCCGGAGGAATCCTCGGTCTGGTCGCGGCCGACGTCGAGGCCGACGACTTCGGAGCGGCGCAGGCCGCCGCCAAAGCCGAGCAGCAGCATGGCCCGGTCGCGCAGGCCGCGCAGGGTGCCGCGGTCGAGCGTTTCCAGCATGGCGATCAGATCCTCGGGCAACACTGCTTCCTTCTGGCGGGGCGGGGCTGCGTGCTTGTTGCGGATGCCGGCCATGACGGTGGCGATATGGCGGTCCTTCCTGTCGAGCGGCTGGCCGCGCTGCGCATAGTTCCACGTCAGCGAGGAGAGCCGGCGCTCGATCGTCGAGACGGAGTTCGGCTTCTTGTCGCCGGTCGCCTTACCCGAGGCGCATGCGGTGACGTAGAGCCCGACCACCTGCGGATCGGGCGGAAACATCTCGAGGCCTTGACGCCGGCACCAGCTCGCAAACTGCTTCCAGTCCGAAGCGTAGGCGCGGCGGGTATTGGCCGAGCTCGCCGCCTCGACGTAGTCGCGGGCGCGATCGGCCAGCGCGTCGAGATGCGCCGGCAGGCGGGCATTGGCGACGACCGGAAGAGCGGAGGGGGCGTCGGCCGAGGGCTGCTCCGGCGCGCGGCCCATCTCCATGACGACGTCGATGATGTCGGGCAGGTCGTCGGTGCTCGAGCCGTTGGGCTCGGCCGAGGGCGCCGCCGCGGTTTGGTCGACAGCATCCTGATCGACAGGGGGCGCCGTTTCCTGTGGTTGAGCGGAGCTGCGCCGAGCACGATTTTCGGGGTTTTGATCGACGAGAGAGGTTGTTGCTCGCGCTTCGTCAACGGACGGCAAGTCATTGATCTGGCGCGAATCATCTTCGGAGTTCATTGGCGGATTCTAGCCGAATCACCGGATTTTTCGTGACAATCGAACGGACGAACCTTACAGCGAGGCCGCCGTGGTTCATGGGCCGGACAAGGACACGGTTGATGATGCCGCCTGGCCGGCCTGCTGGATCATGCCTTACCCGCTGCGCGCTCGTCTTCGTATTCCAGCTCGCGCGCTGCTTTCGGAATCAAGGTCAGCCATACCGGACCGACGCGTTCTATGGCCTCCGCGAGCGTGTAGTTCATTTCGGCCAGCCAGTCGGGCCGGTTTAGCACCAGTGCAGCGGCTAGCTTCTCGCTTGTAGACAAGACTCCAAACCCGCCGTGTTTGGCGTCCCGTGATTTGGTGATGATGTGCTGCAATTCCTGGTCGCTCACAGACCCGTCCTCCTCTGGCCGCTCTTGAGTATAGTCTGTTTTGGACAACGGCCGCACCCTGCAAATCAAGGCCTACCCGCATCAAAATCCACGTGGGTTCGATCGGAACGGGCTTTCTTGCCCCTTAGAGTGTCATTTCGCTCTCTCCCGGAACCGACCTCGACTACGCGCAGTCGCACAAGGGATGCGCGAGATTTCGTCCGGAAGCCCGATTGTCGTGAATTTCGGCGTTCTGCTCGACGGGAGAGGCCATCCGCTGGTCGCTGTCCGGGAATTGGCCGCAAACCCGGTCCGCTCAATGAACGCGAATTCTCGTCGATCTGGCGTCAAAACGCGGCCGTCCGGCGGTGAAACGCGAGCGACAGAGGCTGTCACTCTTCCTAGATGAGTGGACTGTATGTCATTGTTTTGTAACATTCTTCGCTCATCCTAGTTCGTTGGATTCGTCCAGAATAGGTGGATTCATACCATGATTTGGTGGACGAAGGCGAGGGCGACGGAATGGGTCGTAACCCCGACAAGCTCGCGGCCGACGATGCCGACTGGGGCAGGGCGGTAGAGCGCGAGGCTATTATTCGCCCTCTGGCGTCTAAGGGTCGCTTGTCCCCTGCCGATATAGGCCTTGCGTGCCGTCAGCTTGGTGTAAGGCGGGCACGTCTTTATGAGCTTCTCGGACGATACCGGGCCGCTCCTGTGACGAGTTCGCTGCTTGGCCACAATCCCGGTCCGGCGAAAGGACGCCGGCGCCTGTCGGAAGACATGGAGGCGCTCATCGAGACCGCTATGCAGGACACCTACCGCAAGCGGGAGAAGCCTTCGGTCACCGCCCTGCATGACCGTGTTCGAGAATTGTGTCGCAGCCGCGGGGAGGTCGCGCCCTCCTGGAAGGCGGTAAGAGCCCGCGTGAAGCTTGCCGATCCGCGGCTACTGATGCGTGATCGGGAAGGGGCAAAAGCCGCGCGCGAACGGTTTGATCCCGTAGTGCACGAATATCGCGCCGATCATGCACTTCACATCGTCCAGATCGATCACACATTGGTGGATCTGTTTGTGGTTGATGCCGTGCATCGCCGGCCCCTTCAGCGGCCCTGGCTGACGCTGGCCATCGACGTTGCAAGCCGCATGGTGGCGGGGTTCTATCTCACGCTAGAAAATCCGTCATCGGTTTCTGTCGCGCTTTGCATCCAGCATATGGTGATGCCGAAGGAGCCTTGGCTCGAGGCTCGGAATGTTCAGGCGGCGTGGCCGGTTTTCGGCCTGCCTGACGTGATCCACGTCGACAACGGCAAGGAATTTCATGGAAGGGCGCTGGCCAGAGGGACGGCGGAGCATGGCATTGCCCTTGAGTACCGGCCCGTCTTGCGGCCGCACTATGGGGGCCATATCGAGCGACTGATCGGCACGATGATGGGTGCGGTCCACCTGCTTCCCGGCACGACGTCGAGCGACGTCGCCGCCCGCGGCTCCTACGATCCGCAAAAACATGCCGCAATGACGCTCGACGAACTGGAAGAGTGGCTCGCGCTTCAGATTGTCGGTCGCTACCATGCCGAGATCCACGGCAGCCTGCAGCTGCCGCCGATCACGATGTGGAAGGACGTCGTCGCAGCACGACCTGAACCACTCCGTCTGCCTCATGACGTCGACCGGTTTTTCCGTGATTTTCTGCCCTTCGAGGAGCGCAGCATCCGGCGCGACGGCGTGCATATGTTCGGGCTTCGTTATTGGGACGATGTCTTGAGCGCCTGGGCAGGCAGGTATTCGCGCCGGATGCGCGTCAGATACGACCCGCGGGACCTGTCATGCGTGTTCGTGGAGGGGCCTGACGGCACCAACTGGCCGATACGCTTCGCGGATCTCAGCCGCCCGCGCATCACGCTCGGCGAGCATCGTATGGCCCGCGCAGCGCTGAAGGAACGTGGCGTCAGGGCAACCGATGAACAACTGATTTTCGAGACCATCGAGGAGCAGCGTGCTCTCGTGGAGGCGGCTGTCCGGGAAACCAAAGTCGCGCGACGTCGCGTCGAGCGACGTGCCCGATCGCTGGCGGTGAAAAGCGGTGAGAATTTGGGCGATCGGGAAGTCGAGCTCGATCAAGAACCGGACGGCAACCTGCCTCCGTTGACCGTGGAGGAGTGGTCTTGAGCGACTACGCGCACCTGCTCCCGGCCTATCGGTGTCAGGCTGCTTTGGCTGATGCCGAGCGCATCGCCTGGATTCGGGCAGATCGATGGCTCGAAACCGCTCAGGCGCGCGCGGCGCTGGCGCGGCTTGAGGACCTGCTGTCGTATCCTGCGCGCGACCGCATGCCCTGCTTGCTGCTCTATGGCGACACCGGCATGGGCAAGACCAAGATCATCCGCAAATTCATGCGCGATCATCCGGCCTGTTTCGATAGAGGCACAGGTATCACGACGATGCCGGTGGTTGCCATGCAGATGCCGGCCGAACCGCTGGAGCGGGACGTCTATGGCGAATTGCTTAGCGCGCTCGGCGCGCCGGGGCCGATGACGGACTCCACCTATCGTCTGAAGGAGGTTTGCCGGAGCCTTTTGCGCAGCATGTCTGTGCGCATGCTGATCATCGACGAAATCCACGCCATGCTTGCCGGCAGCTTCCGCCAGCAGCGCATATTTCTCAACGTCCTCCGCTTTCTCGCCAACGACCTGAGGGTTCCGCTGATCTGCGCCGGGACCAATCTGGCCCGGCAGGCGCTGCTGACTGATCCCCAGCTCGCCGAGCGTTTCGAGGCCTTCCACCTCGACCGTTGGGCCGATAATTCCCAGCTATCACAGCTTCTGTCGAGCTTGGGCGGGATTCTGCCGCTGCGCCGCCCGTCGGAGCTGGGAACGGCTGCCGTCCGCCGAAAAGTACTCGACCTGACCGACGGCGTGACCGTGCGGATCTTTCGCCTGATGGAGACGGTGGCGGTCGAGGCGATCCGCAGCGGTAGCGAGTGCATCACCGTCGGCAGTTTCGACGGCGACGATCTCGTCCTGCCGCTTGTGACGATGACGCGCCACATGGAAAAGGGGCTGCAGCGCCGGGCGAGCCGGTGAGGCCCGTCCGCGTGCTGCCCGTTGCGCCGCGGCCATTCGACGACGAATTGCTTTCCTCCTGGCAGGGGCGCGTGGCCTGCCGCTACGGATGTACGTGGCGCGACATTGAAAGTTGGCTCGATCCGGACATCCATCCGGGACGGCGAAGCGGTCTGATCGGGCAGGACTTCGACCCCGGCGACGCAATAATCATGCTTTGGGCCCGCGCCTGTCGGATGGATGCGGGCCGGCTTGCTCAAATGGCGCTGCGCCGGCAGGCGCGCGCGCTCAACTGGTACATCCAGGATCGCTGGCACCAAGGCGTTTGTCCCGCGTGCCTCGACGAGGATCACGCAGGCAACCGGGATCATTATCTTCGCCGCGCGTGGGCTCGGGTCGAGGCGATGGTCTGTCCCCGGCATTTGATCATCCTGCAGGACACGTGTGGCCGTTGCTTCGCCCGGGCGGGCTTTCGCTTCGACTGTCGAGAGGGGAGGGCGCGTCTCGCCTGTGGGATCTGCTCGGCTCCTGTGCATTTCGGCGGCGTTGGCGTGGCCGTTTCGGAACGGGAAAGCTTCCTGCTTGAACTCGCCGACACCGTCGCATCGGCCGTCGATGAGGGACCGCAGGGGACGGCGGCCAAAGACATCATGCGCGCCGCGCTGTTGTTGTGGGCGCCGTCGCGGCCAGGCGGAAAGCCTCTCATCGCATGGCTGGGATCCCCGCGCCCGAGAAGCAACGACATGCCGGCCGATTGCACTGACCCGCTCGCCACCGCGGCATTGCCAGGGAGGATGGCAACCCTGTTCGGGATCGCCCGGCTGCTGGACCTGGCCGATGCCAGAAGCCGCATCGGGCCGCCGCCTGCCTTCCTGATGGAAAAATTCGCGCAAGATGACCTGTCGCCTTCTGCCGCGCAGCGGGTCGTGCGCCGGCCGCAGAAGGTCGAGTGCCCCGCCGTCACGTACACGCCGCGCTCGGACGCCGAATATCGTGTTTTGGCCGACGAGATCCTTGCCAGCGGTGAATGGAGGGCCGTGCAGGGCGCTGGCCGCATCGTACGAGAGCAGGCGCTGGCGCGCCTCATGACCGAGGCGCTGGATCGGGCACCACGAGCCCGAGCCGACGTGCCCGGTCCAGCAGCGCCTTGACCGAGGAAGCTTGCCACTGGCGCCCGCCACGCGGCGTGCGCTCGTGCATCCGTTCCAACTGAGCTCCGATTTCGAGCAGGGTAAGATCCGGGTCGGCGAGCGCAATACCGGCGACGAGGGTCATCAACCGGTCCTCCGGCGGACGGCGGCGGGCACGTTTGATCAGGGCGGGTTCGGCGATGCGCTCGCGAACAAGCCGATGCACCGCGCGCCGTAGTCGCTCGATCGTCCAGTCGTGGCCTTTTCGGTTGAGCACCCGCACGACGTCGTCCCAACTGTGCTGCGGGCGCAAGCGGCGTACGGTCGGCAACCAGGTTTGCGCCGAGCTGTCGACGACGGTCGAAAACCGCTGATAAACAACGACAAGAGCTGAAGCGCTGGAGAGAGCAAAGGCGGTCGCCCGCGCGCTCTTCAACTAGCGCTGTAGCGGGCGACCGCCTTTGCGGCGTGGTGC
>NZ_SRSR01000248.1:0-316 GCF_004792275.1 Mesorhizobium sp. M4B.F.Ca.ET.143.01.1.1 | reverse complement strand
CGGCACGCCTCACGGGCGGCCGTGGCATCGGTATCTGCATGGCGCTTCCGGGACCGTTCGGCGTTGAGCCCATGAGCTTCGTCGGCCCCACCACCATGGCCGGGTGGCAGGACGTTCCGCTGCGCGAGCGGCTGACGGCGGCCACCGGCCTGCCGGCCTTCTTCGAAAACGACATGGCCGCCGCCGCGATGGGCGAGCGCCTCTATGGACTCGGCACAAAACATTCCGAATATTATTATCTCTATTTCGGCGTCGGACTTGGCGGCGCCATGCTGCACGACGGCGCCGTACTGCGGGGCGCCTGGGGCAACGCCGG
>NZ_SRSR01000247.1:0-316 GCF_004792275.1 Mesorhizobium sp. M4B.F.Ca.ET.143.01.1.1 | reverse complement strand
CTCGCCGGCAAAAGCCTTCTTCGCGGCCGCGGGGTCGGCGCAGTGGATGGTTATCTTGGCGGGCTTCGCCGCCTCGGCCTTCCTGGCGTCCTTCGCGTCAGATTGGCCGTCCTCCTTGTCTTTCCTGGTCTTGTATTTGTCGAAGGCGTAGCTGCGCAGGAGGATGCCGGCGGCAAGGCTCGCCGCCTGGCGGCCATCGGGCTGCAGCTCCGGCAGATCGAGGATGACCGCCACCTCGGTCGCCTTGCGCAGTGAAGCGGCAACGGCGCCGCCTAGCTTCAGCCAGGCGTTGTCGTCGAGGGCAGAGACCTTGCCG
>NZ_SRSR01000246.1:0-316 GCF_004792275.1 Mesorhizobium sp. M4B.F.Ca.ET.143.01.1.1 | reverse complement strand
CCGTAAACAACTATGGTAACTCACCCGTTAAGATGAACCCGAACCGCTACTGGCGCGAGCCCCCAAAACACTGTGCGAAAGCCATATAAAGACTCTGCTTTTTACAAATCCTCGTTCCTTCAGGGCGCCTTCCTTTACCGCCCATTAACCCTAACAGGATGATAACGACCCTACGTCCTGGGGTTGACCGCAGCGGTTGCGGCAAGAGCGATGAAGGTTCCTGGTCGGTCATGAAAAGCACTGCTTCCCTCTTTCGCGCTTTGCTTGCCCTGTCGCTGCTGACCGGCTGCTCGAGCTACCGGCCGACGCCGGCCGC
>NZ_SRSR01000245.1:0-317 GCF_004792275.1 Mesorhizobium sp. M4B.F.Ca.ET.143.01.1.1 | reverse complement strand
GGCGTGCTGGTTTCGACACGGCGCGGCCGCGAGGACTATCACCGCAAGACCTGGCCGCGCAGGACACGTTGCAAGGAGGGCAATCTCGCCTTTTTCTACGATCACTACGGCTATGCGCGCTACGATTTCGTCGCCCAGATGGACGCCGACCACGTGCCGACGCCGACCTATTTGAGGGAAATCCTCTATCCCTTCGCCGATCCGGCCGTCGGCTATGTCTCGGCGCCCAGCATCTGCGACAACAACGCCGGCGAAAGCTGGGCGGCGCGCGGCCGCCTGTTTGTTGAGGGGATGCTTCACGGACCACTGCAATCCGG
>NZ_SRSR01000244.1:0-317 GCF_004792275.1 Mesorhizobium sp. M4B.F.Ca.ET.143.01.1.1 | reverse complement strand
AGTATGCTCGGTTGAAACAAGCGCTCGCCTTGGATGAGTCGGCTGCACTGCAAAGCGCGAGCTGGGGTATTTCTCAGACCTTAGGACGCAATTTTCAAAGCGTCGGATTTGCTAGTCCGCAGGAAATGGTCAAGCGAATGTTCTACTCGGAGGATGAGCAACTTCTCGCCGGCGTTAGGGAGATCCTCGCCTCAAATCTCGCTGGCGCGCTCGCTGCCCACGATTGGAAGTCTTTTGCATCAGGTTACAACGGTTCGGCGTACTGGAAAAATAACTACGACGAGCATCTTCGCAGTTGGTACGCGAAACTCACTTCG
>NZ_SRSR01000243.1:0-317 GCF_004792275.1 Mesorhizobium sp. M4B.F.Ca.ET.143.01.1.1 | reverse complement strand
GTTGCCGATCTACTGGCTGGTCTCGACCTCGCTCAAATCGAACCGCGAGATCACCCAGGAAGGCACGCTCTACCCGCATGTGCCGACGCTCGACAACTACGTGCGACTGTTCACCGAAAAGCAGTTCGGCTCCTACCTGACGAACTCGCTGGTGGTGACCTTCTTCTCTGTCGCCATCGCGCTCGCCGTCGGAGCGATGGGCGCCTATGCGATCGCCAGGTTCCGCCTGCCTTTTGCGGCGGAGCGCAAGGTCGGCCTTTTCCTGCTCACGCTGCGTATCATTCCGCCGATCGTCATCCTGATACCCGTCTACCTCC
>NZ_SRSR01000242.1:0-319 GCF_004792275.1 Mesorhizobium sp. M4B.F.Ca.ET.143.01.1.1 | reverse complement strand
ATATCTCGGCCATCTCATCCGCAGCGTATGCGGTGACGGTTCGCAATGGAATCTGAAAATACGGTACACTCAGGAAATGGAGCCGCTGGGCACCATCGGGCCGCTCTCGCTTATCCGAGATGAGCTGACCGAGCCCTTCATCGTGCTCAACGGCGACGTTCTCACCGATCGGAGTCTCAGCAGGTTCACAGCTGCCCACCGCAAGCACAAAGATCCGGTTACTATCGCGACCGCCAACCGGCTCATCAAGATGGATTTCGGCGTCATCGACGAAGTCGACGATGGAGTGCAGGTGTTCCGCGAGAAGCCTACGCTTTCT
>NZ_SRSR01000241.1:0-320 GCF_004792275.1 Mesorhizobium sp. M4B.F.Ca.ET.143.01.1.1 | reverse complement strand
TCGTGGCCGGTCGCGAACATCTCCTCGATATAAGCGGATGTCGTGGCGCCCCGCTCCAATGACCGGCGATGGATCGCGCCCAGCGTCGCCCCATCGGCCGACAGGACGATGACCGGCTGGATCGACATGGGGTTGTAGGTGTTTCCGGCGCGGTCGCGATAGGGCTCGCCGATGATCTCGGGAAATTGCGCGACGATGCCGCTGGTCAGGAAAGCGGTGACGTTGAGCTTCTGCCAGACGGCGAGGTCTTCCCTCAGCACGATTGCAAATTTCGTGTCGAACACCAAATTGAGACTCCGGATGAGGTCCAAGAAGGGCAT
>NZ_SRSR01000240.1:0-320 GCF_004792275.1 Mesorhizobium sp. M4B.F.Ca.ET.143.01.1.1 | reverse complement strand
CGGATCTGCAAGGAAGCCATCCCTATGACAGTATTACCTATCCCTGCTTCGGGACTGCCCGACGGCGCGGTGATGCCGGACCATACGCTGTCCATCGTCGTGCCCATGTATAACGAGGCCGAAAACGTCGAGCCGCTGCTGGCGCGGATTCACCAGGCCATGGAACATTATGGCCAGCCATGGGAGGTCGTGCTGGTCGATGACGGCAGCACCGACGCGACCGTGAGCGAGATCAGGTGCCTGGCGGCGTAATACGGCCCGCATGTGCATTCGGTCGAGCTGGTGCGCAACTACAAGCAGACCGCCGCCATGCAGGCCGG
>NZ_SRSR01000239.1:0-320 GCF_004792275.1 Mesorhizobium sp. M4B.F.Ca.ET.143.01.1.1 | reverse complement strand
GGCGTTGCAGACTCTGGTTTTTCCGCACAGGCGCCAACTGAAGTCCTTGGTCCAGCACGACGGCAAAAATCCGGCCAGCCGAAATTGGTCGAAGGGAGGAGTTGTCGCTGCGGCGTTGGCATTGTGGGCTGTTTTGATAGCGTTTGAGCGATACGCGGTCGTGAAACGCGTACATCGATGGGCGACGCGCGGCCTGATCGTCATTTGTGACAGGTGGCCCCAGGCACTCCGCAGAGGATATCTGGACGGGCCAACCATTCCAGAGCACCTGTTCTCCGTCCCAGGCTTGTCAGCTCTCGCCCGGCTCGAGCAGAGGCTCT
>NZ_SRSR01000023.1:0-61796 GCF_004792275.1 Mesorhizobium sp. M4B.F.Ca.ET.143.01.1.1 | reverse complement strand
TACAAAACGAAGCCGCTCGTCCATGATGCCAGTCTCTCGCCAAACCATCGCCGGGTCCTCCGGCGAGGGAGAAAACTGTCACCTATGCAATCGGTCCATTCTGTTACCTATCTATCCGGTTCGGACACCGGCATCCTCTCCCCGTATAGTGACGGGGAGAGGGACGCTCCCGTCGCCGATTTCGCCAATCGCCGGCGCAGGATGGGCGGGAAGATCGCGGCCGCCCCCTTCTCCCCGTCACTATACGGGGAGAAGGTGCCGGCAGGCGGATGAGGGGCGGCGCCGGCGGATGAGGGTTCGGCAGGCGCTCGTGCCGGCAAATCCCGGCCACAACCTTCGCCGCGCCTAAATAAGCCGTGCCTTAAACATTAATCCACCAGTTTGGGGCATGATCCGCCGCTGCTGGGCAGGCAACGGTTTTGGGGGACTTCGAGAATGTTGCGATACGCAAGCGATTTCGTCCGTTCGCGAGACGGCTCGATCGTGCCGGTGTTCCTCATGATCCTGGTGCCGCTGCTGCTCGCCGTCGGCCTCTCGGTCGACTACACCTCGGCGGTGCAGACGAAGAGCAACATGCAGAACGCGCTCGACGCGGCGATCCTGTCGATCACCACGCTGCCGAAGACCACCACGCTGGCCGACCGCGAGAAGTCGCTGCAGCAGTCCTTCGCTGCCAATGGCGGGCAAGGCAGCGCGACGCTCGACAGCTTCGTCGTGGCCGCCGACGGCACCGCGACCGCCAAGGCTTCGGCGCACTACCCGATGCCGACCAATTTCATGCAGATCGCCAAAGTCGACACGGTGCAGGTCGGCGTGACCTCGGCGGTGCGCAAGCGGCCGGCGCTGGTGCAGACGACGTTCAAGGTGACGAAAGTGTCCGGCTACTGGAACAAGACGATGACGCTCTACGGCACCAAGTTCGGCGACACCGTGGCCAAGCCGCTGATGACGATCACCTACACCTATAACGGCTTCGGCGACCCGAAGGGCTACGGCACCGCCATCGTCAGCACGATCAGCGGCAGCACCACGACCAAGGTCCAGCAGCAGGTCTGCACCACCGCCACGGTGAAAAACTTCAACAGCCTGCCCAGCGGCGCGATCACGCAGACCAGCGGCGGCAAGAAATACGTGACGACCTGCGCCGACACGTTCTATCCCGCCAACGGCACCGGCGCGGTGATCGACGTCAGCCAGATGGACAGCCTCTATCTGCAGATGGACGTGCCCTCGGGCAGCCCGAAGGTGCTGAAGTCGAACGATCCGAGCACCTCGAACCGGCTCTACATCGGCAACAGCACCACCACCATGCCCGAGGTCGCGACCGGCCAGACGGTCGACATCTTCACCGCCGTGCCCTGCGGCCAGACCGGCTACCAGGCCTGGGAAGACGGCGGCAACCCGGTGCCGGCCGACGTCAGCAATGCCGACTTCTTCTACACCGTCCAGGGCAAGTGCGACTTCAACCAGCGGCCGTCGAACACCGTGCTGACGCAGTGATGAGCTGATCTCCCCAAGTGGGGAGATCACGCACTCGAAGGGCGGTAACCTCCAGTTTCCGGATTGAAGAGCCAATGGGAGCATGAAGGGCGCCTTTCCTCTCCCCCGTCGATCGGGGGAGAGGTGTCGAGCGAAGCTCGACGGAGTGGGGGTCGACCAGCGCCGGCGTTCGTTGTTTCTGGCGGGGTGATGCCTGGCCCTGATTGGTGAATTGTCGGCGGCGGCGTATTTAAGAACCGCCTTCCCCCACTCCGTCGCTGCTTCGCAGCGACACCTCTCCCCCCCTCCGGAGGGAGAGGAAAGGAGCCAGGCGGCAGGCGGTATGAGCTGGCCAATCCCGCTTGCGGGGGGGAGATGCGGGGAGGACAGCAGGGGTGCTGTCCGCCGGCATTGCGGCGAACTGCGCAGGCCTGCGACTAGACCTGTTGTTTGGTCTTGAGCCGACGCCTTACGAAAAAAGACCCTTGATTGTTGAAGTGTCGACGCTCTACGGCGCCCCCCTCTGTCCTGCCGGACATCTCCCCCACAAGGGGGGAGATCGGATGTCGCCCCAGGCTCCGCCAATCTCCAACGTCGCGTCCCTCAATCACAAACCGGTGATGCCTGTAACGAAGTCCTCCGGCACGGCGAAATGGGAGCATGACCCGCCGCAACGGAGACTGTTTCTCATGACCGGATCAAAGACAACGCTCGGCAAGGCATGGCTCGCCGGCGCGGCCTTCATCGCGCTGGCCGCCAGCGCCGGCGCGGCGGCAGCCCAGCCGCTGACCGTGGTCGAGCTGTTCACCAGCCAGGGCTGCTCGTCCTGCCCGCCGGCCAACGCCAACCTAATCAAGGTCAAGGATCGGCCGGGCGTGCTGGCGCTGTCGTTCAACGTCACCTACTGGGACTATCTCGGCTGGAAGGACACATTCGGCCGGCAGGAATTCACCCAGCGCCAGGTGAATTATGAGCCGCCGCTCGGCCATGACGGCCCGTTCACGCCGCAGGTGGTGGTGAATGGCAGCGCCGACGCGGTCGGCGCCGCGCCCGGCGAGATCGAGCGGCTGATCTCGGCCAGCCCGCAGGCCAAGGGCCCGGCGCTTGCGCTCGGCGACGGCAAGGTGAGCATCGGTGCCGGCACGGCCCCCAACGGGGCGGCCGATGTCTGGCTGGTGCGCTATAGGCGCGGTGTCGTCGAGGTGCCGGTGGCGCGTGGCGAGAACACCGGCCGCACCCTGCCGCATGCCAATGTCGTGCATTCGCTGCAGCGGCTCGGCCGCTGGAACGGCGAGGCGACGACGCTGCCGCTGCCGGCCGATGGCGGCGGGCTCAGCACCGCGGTGCTGGTGCAGATACCCGGCGGCGGGCCGATCCTGGCCGCCGCGGCGAACTGATCATCCTTTCTTCGCGCGATGCCGCAAGGGGCGGCAGCGCACCATCCGGCCCGCATCGCGCGCCATAACTCAAGGAGAATACTCATGACCAAATTCCTGACCGCGCTCGCCTTCGCGCTCGCAACCACGGCGTTCGCCGCCGGCGCCCGCGCCGACGACGCGACCAACGCCATGAAGCCGGCCAACGCGATGGCCACCGAGGCGATGAAACCAGCAACGGACGCGATGAAGCCGGCGACCGACGCGATGAAGCCTGCCAACGCCATGGCGACCGATGCGATGAGCACGCAGGCGATGAAGCCGGCCGATGCCATGAAGCCGGCGACGGATGCGATGAAGCCGGCCACGGATGCGATGAAGCCGGTGACCGATGCGATGAAGCCCGTCGATGCGATGGCTCCAGCGCAATAAGTTGCAGCCGACGCACGCCAAAGTGAGAACCCGGCGGCGGCCGATTTCGTATATGGTGAACAGCAGCAAGGGAGTTCCAACATGACCGCAATTCGACAGCAGAAGCGATCGTCGACCTTCGCCAAGGGCGCGCTCGCCGCGCTCGTCCTGACCGTCGCGGCCGCCGCGTTCTGGCAGACGCCGGCGGTCTCGGCCGAGGACGCGGTGGTGATCCCGCCGCCGGCAATGGACGAGAAGGCGGCCAGCGGCAGCGAGACGGCGGTCTTCGCCGGCGGCTGCTTCTGGGGCGTGCAAGGTGTGTTCCAGCACGTCAAGGGCGTGAGCAAGGCGGTGTCCGGCTACACCGGCGGCAGCAAGGAAAACGCCGTCTACGAGGTCGTCGGCACCGGCAGCACCGGCCATGCCGAGTCGGTCGAGATCACCTACGACCCGTCGCAGGTGACCTATGGCCAGCTGCTGCAGGTCTATTTCTCGGTCGCGCACAATCCGACGCAGCTCAACTACCAGGGGCCCGACCACGGCACCCAGTACCGCTCGACGATCTTCGCCGGGAACGACCAGCAGAAGAAGGTGGCCGAGAGCTACATCGCCCAGCTCGACAAGGCCAAGGTGTTTTCCCAGCCGATCGTCACCACGCTGGAGACCGGCAAGACCTTCTATCCGGCCGAGGACTACCACCAGGATTTCCTGACGCTGAACCCGACCTATCCCTACATCGTCTACAACGACCTGCCCAAGGTGGCGAATTTGAAGACGCTGTTCCCGAAGCTCTACAGCGAGAAGCCGGTGCTGGTGCTGGCGTCGAGCAAGAGCTGAGCGGCAATCTCCCCCCTCGAGGGGGAGATGTCGCCGAAGGCGACAGAGGGGGTCCGCGCGCGTGGGCGCCGACCCCTATCGGCGCCAGGAAGCAGGCCGAGCCCGGTCGGACCGACCCCCTCTGGCCTGCCGGCCATCTCCCCCTCGAGGGGGGAGAAAGACGCTCTCAATCGTATGTCAGATCCGTCGCCTTGCCGCCGAACACCCGGTAGGCATAGAACGAATAGAAGATGATGATCGGCAGCACCACGACGACGCCGACGAGGATCACGATCAGGCTTTCCGGCGCTGAGGCTGCCTGCCAGATGGTCAGCTTGTCGGGCACCACGAACGGGTAGAACGACCAGGCGAGGCCGGCGAAGCCGAGCGCGAAGATGGCGGCGAGCGTCAGGAACGGTGTCAGCGCGTGGCGGTCGTTCGGCTTCGGCAGATGGAAGGTCTGCCGCCACAGCCAGACGAACAGCAGCGCCGACAGGATGGGCAGCGGCGAGAGATAGAGGATCTCCGGAAAGAGGAACCATTTGTCGAAGATGCGCGGGCTGGCGAAGGGCGTCGCCAGAGACACCGCGACCATGCCGAGCGCGGCCAGCACCAGCGCGGTGCGCAGCCAGCGCACCGCCTTCTTCTGCAATTCGCCCTCGGTCTTGTAGATCAGCCAGGCCGAGCCCATCGCCGCATAGGCGGCCGACAGGCAGAGCGCCACCAGCGCGCCGAAGGCGATGCCGCCGAGGCCGACGTCGAGGCCGAGCACATAGACGCCCAGCATATAGCCCTGCGCCAGCGAGGCGACGGCCGAGCCGAGGAAGAAGATGCGGTTCCAGCGATGCTTGCTGCCGGCCGGCACCTTGGCGCGGAAGTCGAAGGCGACGCCGCGCAGGATCAGGCCGACCAGCAGCACGAAGACCGGAATGTAGAGCGCGCTGAGGATGGTGCCATGCGCCAGCGGGAAGGCGACCAGCAGCAGGCCGACGGCCAGCACCAGCCAGGTCTCGTTGGCGTCCCAGAACGGACCGATGGCGGCGATCATCGTGTCCTGCTCGTGGTCGTCGGCGGCGGCGAACAGGATGCCGATGCCGAGATCGAAACCGTCGAGGATGACGTAGATCAGGATGGCGAGGCCCATCAGGCCGGCGAAGACTAAGGGAAGCAGGGTTGGCCAGTCATAGGTCATTTTCTTCTCCTCGCGCGCCAGTCTCGATTGCCGAGGTCGGCGCCGCCCCTCATCCCCCTGCCGGGACCTTCTCCCCGTATGGTGACGGGGAGAAGGGGGCTGGCCGCAACAACAGCGTACTTCCTGCAACGTCGGCGATTGGCGAAACCGGCGATGGGAGCGCCCCTCTCCCCGTCCCTACACGGGGAGAGGATGCCGGCAGGCAGGTGAGGGGCAGCGCCAGCGTCCGGCGTCGAGTCAAGATTTCTTCGCAGTTCGACCACTGCGCTCACTCTCCTGCCGCCGGCTGCGACATGGCGGCGTTCATGACGCCCGGCAGCGGCGAGGCGTCGCCGTCCTTGGCCGCCTTCAGCGCCAGGTGCACCAGCACGCCGAGATAGGCGATCAGCAAAGCCAAATAGAGGACGAGATAGATGGCGAGCGTCAGCGCGACGTGGCTGCCGGCGACCGGGCCGACGGCATCGGCGGTCTTCAGCACGCCGGTGACCAGCCAGGGCTGGCGGCCGATCTCGGTGGTGTACCAGCCGGCCAGCGTCGCCACCCAGCCGGAGATCGTCATCGGCACCATCAGCAGCGCCAGCGGCCTCGGCAGGCTGTGGCGGCGCTTGAGGAAGAAGGCCGCCGACCACGAGACGATCAGCATCAGGATGCCGGTGCCGACCATGATGCGAAAACCCCAGAACACCGGGAAGACCGGCGGGTGGTTGCCGGGATAGTCGTTCAGCCCCGGCACGACGCCGCTGGTTGAGTGCCTCAGCACGAGGCTGGCGCCGTCGGGGATGGCGACCTCGAATTTGTTTTCCCGGGCCGCCTCGTCAGGCCATGCGAACAGCACCAGCGGAACGTTGGGGCCGGTGTTCCAGTTGGCTTCCATGGCGGCGATCTTCTGCGGCTGGTGCTCCAGCGTGTTCAGGCCGTGCTGGTCGCCGGCGAAAATCTGGATCGGGATCAGGATGGCGGCGGTGAAGACGCCGGTGCGCAGCGCCTTCCACATCGATTCCGAGCGGTCGCCGGTGAGATAGCGCAGCGCCGACAGGCCGGCGATGAGGAAGGAGACTGTCAGCCCCGAGGCGAGCAGCATGTGGACCAGGCGGTAGGGCATCGACGGGTTGAAGACGATCGCCCACCAGTCGACGGCATGGGCCTTGCCGTCGCGCATCTCGAAGCCGGCCGGCGTCTGCATCCAGGAATTGAGCGCGATGATCCAGAAGGCGGAGACCGTGGTGCCGCCGGCGACCAGCACGGTGGCCAAAGTGTGGATGCGGTTGGAGACGCGGCGGAAGCCGAACAGCATGATGCCGAGGAAGGCCGCCTCGAGGAAGAAGGCGGTGAGGATCTCATAGGCGAGCAGCGGCCCGGCGATGTTGCCGACGGTCTCCATGTAGCCCGGCCAGTTGGTGCCGAACTGGAAGCTCATGGTGACGCCCGAGACCACGCCCATGGCGAAGGACAAAGCGAACACCTTCACCCAGGTGAAATAGGCGCGCATCCAGGCGGAATCGCCGGTGCGGTTGTAACGCAGCTTGAAGAACAGCAGCACCCAGCCGAGTGCAATGGTGATCGCCGGAAACAGGATATGGAACGAAATATTCGCGCCGAACTGGATGCGCGACAGAATGAGCGGGTCCATGGGCGACTCCGGCTGCTGCTTATGGCTCACAGAATAGGGCGCTGACGCGGTCCGGTCAAAGCGGCGTGGCGCCACGCGGGGCGCGTTGTCGCAGCAGGTCGGGCGAAAGCGTCAGCGCCCGATCGGGGAATGATTGTCCAGAATTGTCAGGAGCGGCATTGACTTCCCGCCGCGCGCACCGACATTCAGCGCAATAAAAATCCACAACCGCCTTTCAAGCAGCCGTTTTCAGCCATGCCATCCATTATCTCGATTGCCGGGGTGACCAAGACCTACGCCACCGGTTTCAAGGCCTTGAAGGAAATCAACCTCGACATCGAGCGCGGCGAGATCTTCGCGCTGCTCGGGCCGAACGGCGCCGGCAAGACGACGCTGATCTCGATCGTCTGCGGCATCGTCAATCGTTCGTCGGGCTCGGTCACCGTCGACGGTAACGACATCGGCAAGAACTACCGCGCCGCGCGCAGCCTGATCGGGCTGGTGCCGCAGGAGCTGACCATCGACGCCTTCGAGACCGTCTGGGCGACGGTCAACTACAGCCGCGGCCTGTTCGGCAAGCCCCCCAACAAGGCGTTCGTCGAGAAGGTGCTGCGCGACCTCTCGCTGTGGGAGAAGAAGGACGCCAAGGCGATCACGCTGTCGGGCGGCATGAAGCGCCGGCTGATGATCGCCAAGGCGCTGTCGCACGAGCCGCGCGTGCTCTTCCTCGACGAGCCGACGGCCGGCGTCGACGTCGAATTGCGCCAGGACATGTGGGCGATGGTGCGCCGGCTGCGCGAGGATGGCGTCACCATCATCCTGACCACCCACTACATCGAGGAGGCCGAGGCGATGGCCGACCGCGTCGGCGTCATCAACCGCGGCGAGATCGTGCTGGTCGACGACAAGGCCGAACTGATGCGCAAGCTCGGCCGCAAGCGGCTGATGCTGGAGCTGCGCAGTCCGCTCGCCGCGATCCCGGAGAGCTTCTCGCGCTACGCGCTGGAGCTGTCGCCCAGTGGCGATCAATTGACCTACACCTACGACAACCAGAGCGACCGGCCGGGCGTCGCCTCGCTGATGCGCGACCTCGAGGCGGCGGGCATCCAGTTCCGCGACATCGACACGGAGAACAGCTCGCTGGAGGAGATCTTCGTCAACCTGTTGAGGCAAGAGCCATGAACCTGCGCGCCGTCTGGGCCATCTACCGGGTGGAAATGGCGCGCGCGCTGCGCACCGTGCTGCAGAGCATCATCTCGCCGGTGATCTCGACCTCGCTCTATTTCGTCGTCTTCGGCTCGGCCATCGGCTCGCGCATCACCGAGATCGACGGCATCAGCTACGGCGCCTTCATCGTGCCGGGGCTGATCATGCTGTCGCTCTTGACGCAGTCGATCTCGAATGCCTCCTTCGCCATCTATTTCCCGAAATTCGTCGGCTCGATCTACGAGCTGCTTTCGGCGCCGGTGTCCTATCTGGAGATCGTCATCGCCTATGTCGGGGGCGCGGCGACCAAGTCGATCGTGCTCGGCCTGATCATCCTGGCCACCGCCTCGCTGTTCGTGCCGCTGCATATCGAGCACCCGTTCTGGATGCTCGCCTTCCTGGTGCTGACGGCGGTGACCTTCAGCCTGTTCGGCTTCATCATCGGCATCTGGGCGAAGAGCTTCGAGCAATTGCAGCTGGTGCCGCTGCTGATCATCACGCCGCTGACCTTCCTCGGCGGCAGCTTCTATTCGATCAACATGCTGCCCGGCATCTGGCGCACGGTGACGCTGTTCAACCCGGTCGTCTACCTGATCAGCGGGTTCCGCTGGAGTTTCTACGGCAAGTCGGACGTGTCGGTCGGCATCAGCCTCGGCATGACCGTGGTGTTCCTGGGCGTCTGCATCGCGATCGTCGCCTGGATATTCAGGACCGGGTATCGATTGCGGAACTGACCGGCAGGTCAGATGGCCTTCACCAGCCGCAGCAGTCCCAGCATCTCGACGAGCGTCCCCTTGCGGAAGGCGACATAGGTCGGCTGTTCCTGGCCGTGGAAACGGCGCTTGAAGGCCGCCTGGCCCTGCAAATTGAACTTCGAGCGATTGATCCAGGCGGAGCCATAGGCGCGCTGGAAGGTGCTGCGCCAGAAGCTCGATTCGGCAAAGCCGCTGGCCTCGATGTCGACCAGCGGCGACAGACCCAGCGTGACGACGGACTTGCCCTCCTCGCGAAAGCGGTCGACGGCGAATTTGGTCAGGCCGATCTCGGCATGCGGCGTGGCGTCGATATGCTTGCGCTTGAAGGCGGTGGTGTAGCCGATGACCTTGCCGTCGCGAAACAGCGGATCGAAATCGAGCAGGGCGACCAGCTCGCCCTCCGGCCCATGCAGCACGAAGCGGCGCATGTCGGCGCCGAGATGATCGGCGAAGGGCCGGTTGAGGAAGCCCATCTCCCAGCGCTTGACGATGCGCTCGCCGCGCCAGTTCTCCGACAGCCTGGCGATCTCGTCGAGGAAGATGTTGCGCCTGTCCTCCTCGAAGGAAAAGCCCTTCTTCGACAGCCAGCGTTCGGAATAGCGCACCGTCTCGTTGCGCTTGCCGGAGAAATCGTGCGCGGGCAGGTGCAGCCTGGTGTCGATGCCGAGGCGATTGATCCGGTAGCCGAGACCGGCCAGCACCCGCGCGGTATCGGCGCCGATCTGCACGAACCAGGGATCGCCTGCGGCCTCGACGAAGCGCTTGATATAGGCCGGCCGCTCGGCCGGATGGACCACCGGATCGCCGAGCGCGAAATGGTGCTTCATCTTGGTGCCGAAGGCGATGTAGCCGTCGCCATCGCTGAAATAGGACAGTTTCTGCTGCACGGCGGTGGAATAGGCGAGCGAGAAATCGCCATGCCGGCGCACCAGCGCCAGGCGCTCGAGATGCGTCAGGTCGCGCCGCGGAACCTTGGGTGCTGCGCCTTCGAGAAACCTGTCAATGTGGATCCGCAGGGAGGGCATGAGGTTCCGCGTGCCGATAGATGGAGACCCGTCGACCCGCAGGCCCGAATCAGTCGCCTTGGCACGGTCAATCATACCGCGCAGGCGCCATATAGGATGCAATCGGCACCGACAGAAGGGGAAATCTCGGCCAAAGGGTGGCGAGTGGACAGCGCGCCATGCGCCCTAATCGGCCGGATCGGCTTGCATCCTGTGGTAGCAGGCTTTGACTTTTCATGCGATGTTATATATCATGTTATCGTTCTGACTGAACGAGCTGGATCATGGACGACATCATACGGTCGCTTGGCTTTCTGTGCCTGGGCAGCAGGTTCAAGCGCATCGGCGAGCAGTTGCAGGCGGATACGCAGCGCGTGCTCGACGAGCTGGAGGTCCGGGTCCAGTCGAGCCAGTATCCGCTGCTCGCCGCGCTCGACAGGCTGGGGCCGCTGCCGGTCGGCGAGCTGGCGCAGTCGCTCGGGATCGCCCAGCCGGGCGTCACGCGCTGCGTGGCGCTGCTGGCCGAACTGGGACTGGTCGAGGTCAGCCCGTCGAACGACGACCAGCGGCGCCGAATCGTCTCCCTCAGCCGCAACGGCCGGCGGCTGGTCGATGTGGCGAAGCGCGAAGTCTGGCCTCGCATCGAGAGGGCCGTTGCGGCTCTGTGCGCCGACCTGTCCGGGCCGCTGCTAGGCCAGCTCGCCGAAATCGAGGACCGCCTAGCCGCGTCTCCGCTCGACCGTCGCGTGGAAAAGGCCGTGAGTCCGGTGCGATGAACCACCTGCTCGACCGTCCCATCTGGAGCGCGCTCAGCTCGCGACATCAGTCCTTCGCGCAAGGCGACAGCCTGGCCAAGCGATACAGGCCGTCGATCGTTCCGTTCGCGGCCACCGCGGCGGACGACACCGCTAGCCTGGATGCGCTGGGCAGGCTAATTCCGCCGCTCGAAAGCTCAATCGTGGTCCAGGCGGACGCAATCGTCCTGCCCGCGGCGCTGTCCGCGATTTCGACCGCGTCGCTGGTTCAGATGATCGCCGAGCAGCCGGTGCAGGCCGTGTCCGACGAGCGCATCCGGCAGTTGACGCAGCACGATGCCGCCGAGATGCTCGCTCTGGCGGCGGCCACCAAGCCCGGCCCGTTCACGCTGGAGGCGTTGAGCCTCGGCGATTTCTGGGGCGTCAAGATCGACGGCAGGCTCGCGGCGATGGCCGGCGAGCGCATGAGGCAGCCTGGCTACACGGAGCTCAGTGGCGTGTGCTCGCATCCGGATTTCCGCGGCGGCGGCCTCGCCAGGCGGCTGTCCCTGTTCGTGGCAAATCAAATCATGACGCGCGGCGAAATCCCCTATCTCCACGCTTATGCCAGCAATGTCGCGGCCATCGGACTGTACGAGTCCATCGGCTTCCGGCTGAGAAGCATGATGAACATGGCCGTGGTTCAGCGCACCGGATAGGGCGCACCAGCGGCCGTTCTCGCGGACCTGACGCGTTTCACCGTTTCACGGAAACGGCGAACTGCTCCGTCTCTTTGTTTTGAGGCAATTCCGGACGGAAAACCGCTCACACTTTTCCTGGAATTGCTCTAGGCCGACTTTGGCTCAAGCCGCCGGAAGCCGACGGCTTCCATCAGCATGTCCTCTTCGACCATGCCGGCATTGTGCAGGGCAAGCAGGTTCAGGGCGATTTCCCGGGCTTCGGCCGAATCGGGATGCGCCTGGCGCCGCCGGCAGGCCTCGTCAAAGACGCGCTGCAGCCTGGCGATGTCGGCAGGCTTCAGCAGGCCACGGTCATAAACAGACTTTGGCATGGCAGTCTCCTGACAAGGACCTAGGGCGCCGCGCATAAATTGCCAATCTTTCCCGAAGCTTGACTGGTTCCTGAAGTGAAAAGGAGGGATCTCGGGGTGCCGAGATCCCTCCTTTGATCATGCAATGGGTCGAGATGACCGCAGGTCAGACGGCGATCTTGCCGCCGCCCTTTTTAGTGATGGCGACCACCGACGGCCGGACCGGCATGTCGGGCTTGAAGTCGGGCCAGCGGGTCGACAGGTCCTCATAGTAGGACGGACGGCCGAAGGCCTCCCAGTCCTCGCCGCCGTCGCCCGGATGCTGGACGGCGACGAAGGCGGTCTGGTCGTCCGGCGCGAACAGCGGGCCGCACATTTCGGCGCCGATCGGCACGCGGAAGAACAGCTTCGAGGTCGCCCGCGCCGCGCCTTCGGTGTCGACCGCCCACAGGCCGTCGGTGCGGCCGGTGGCCTTCGGACCCTGGCCGTCGGTGGCGACCCACAAACGGCCGGCCGAATCGACGGCGCAATTGTCCGGCATGCCGAACCAGCCATTGGCGGTGGTCGCGGTCGAGAAGGTGGCGCCGACCTCGGCCACCGAGGGATCGCCGCATTTCAGCAGCACTTCCCATTTGCCCTTGGCGGCAGCGAAGTCGCCGCCATCCTCCGATATCTCGATGATGTGGCCGAAGGCGTTCGACGCGCGCGGATTGGCGGCGTCGACCTGCTCCGCCTTGCGCTTCGAATTGTTGGTCAGCATGACATAGACCTTGCCGTTGGCGCCATTCGGCTGGATGTCCTCGGGGCGGTCCATCTTGGTGGCGCCGAGCAGGTCGGCGGCGCGTCGCGTCTCGATCAGCACGTCGGCCTGGCTGGCGAAGCCATTCTCGGCAGTCAGCGGGCCCTGGCCGAAGACGATTGGCATCCATTCGACCGTGCCGTCCTCGCCGAACTTGGCGACATGCAGCGTGCCGTCGTCGAGCAGGTCCTTGTTGGCCGCGAGGTCATTGGCGTTGAACTTGCCGGTGGTGACGAACTTGTAGGCGTAGTCGAAACGCTCGTCGTCGCCGAGATAGAAGACAACGCGGCCGTCCTTGGCGACGATCGATTCCGCGCCCTCATGCTTGAAGCGGCCCATGGCGGTGCGCTTGCGCGGCACCGATGCCGGATCATTGACGTCGACCTCGACGATCCAGCCGAAGCGGTTGGCCTCGTTCGGCTCCTTGGCGAGGTTGAAGCGGTCGTAATGCGCGCCCCACTCATAGGCGCCTTCCGGGATGCCGAGGCGCTTGTAGTTGGCGGCTTCCTTGTGGCCTTCCGGCAATTCGCCGGAGAAATAGCCATGGATGTTCTCCTCGGCCATGACATAGGTGCCCCAGGGGGTGACGCCGCCGGCGCAGTTGTTGAAGGTGCCGATGACCTTGGTGCCGGAGGGATCGGCATTGGTCTTGAGGCGGTCGTGGCCGGCGGCCGGGCCGGCAATCTGCATCTCGGTGTTGGAGGTGATGCGGCGGTTGAGCTTGCCGTCGCGCACCACCTGCCACTTGCCGCCGTCCTTGCGGATCTCGACGATGGAGCCGCCATGGGCCGCCATCTCGACGTCGACCTGCTCCTTGCTGAGCGGCGCCACCTCGGCTTCCTTCTTGCCGTCCTTGTCGACGATCTTGACGATGCCGGGGAACATCAGATGCGGGTTGGTGTATTCGTGGTTGACCACCAGCAAGCCATGCTCGGCCGAGCCGTCGATCGGGATATAGCCGACATAGTCGTTGTTGTAGCCGAACTGTTTTGCCTGGGCCCCGGCCGTCTGCTTTGCCGGGTCGAATTCCGGCGAGTCGGCAAACAGCGGGTCGCCCCAGCGCAACAGCACGTCGGCATCGTAGCCCGGCGCGACATGGTGCTTGTCGTCGATGCCGGCCTCGAGCTCGTCGAAGGTGAAGGCCGAGGCCTCGGCAGCGCGGGCATCGTCGGCGGCGACGAGCGCCAGCGGGCTGACGGTGGCGGCGATGGCCGAAACGGCCAGCGAACCCTTCAGGAAGCCACGGCGCGAGAAGCGCGCGGCGATGATCTCGCCCATGGTGCGGTTGTCGGTGGGATTGACGGCCGGGCCGTCATTCTCCTCGAGCTGGCTGGTTCGGAAACCGGCGTCAGGGGAGCGGTGGTCGGACATGAGCTTTCCTCTGGCTTCTTGGCTGGAGCATGTGACCTGTCGACCCCTATAACCGCTGGATCACATTTTCGTGACACCCGGCGCGTTTTCGGCAGTTTATTTGCCGGCTCATGAACAGCGCCTGTCCCGTCGGCCGGCACTCGTGACCATCATCGCTCGCGCATGATTTCAAAATATCGCATCGGTCGGCACCGATCATGGTGGCCGGGACGCATTTTGCGACATCCGGCTTCGATCCTGTCGGAGCGGGGCGCTGGTCAGGCGCGGTCTGCTTGACGGCCTCGCGCGCTTCGGAAACAAGGACTGCGGCACGCATGGCGATGGCGGCAATTGGGAGAAATGAACCGTGAGTTTCTGGGGATTGGTGCAGCTTGGCGTTTCGACCGTGATCTTCCTGCTCGCGGCGACCGCGGCCAAGCAATGGGGGCTGGCGCCTAGCCTCGGCAAGATCGTGCTGACGCTGGCGCTCTATTCGCTGGGCAATCTGATCATGCTGAGGCTGATCCGTGAATTCGGCATGTCGGTGTCGTTCAGCCTGTCGGCGGTGATCCAGCTGGTATCGGTGAACGTCGTGGCGCTCGCCTTCTTCGGCGAGAAGGTCAATGCCCTGCAGGCGACCGGCATCGTGCTGGCGATCGCCGCCGTGGCGCTGATCACGCTCGGGCCCTATATGCAGCGACTCTAAGGCGGTTCAGCGTTTCATGGAATCGCCGAACCGCCCCGAGTTTTGTTTTGACGCAATTCCTGACGGAAAACCGCTGCGCACTTTTCCTGGAATTGCTGTAGGTCCCGCCCGATGAAATCCGCCGCGGTCGCGTTCTTCAACAAGATCGAGTTTCCGGTCCTTCTGGCCGGGCTGGTGGTCGCCTTCGGGCTGTGGGGCTTCGTCGAATTGATGGAGGCCGCGCACGCCACCACGCCGCACGCCTTCGACACCGAGATCCTGCTCGCCTTCCGCCAGGCTGGGCAACCCGACCACCCGATCGGGCCGCTGTGGCTGCAGGGGGCGATGCGCGACATCACCAGCCTCGGCAGCACCAGCGTGCTGGTGCTGATCACGGCGGCGGTGATCGTCTACCTGCTTTTGATCCGCAGGCCGGGATCGGCGCTTCTGATCTTCGTCGCGGTAGCCGGCGGGCAGGTGCTGTCCAGCCTGCTCAAGGCCGGCATCGACCGGCCGCGCCCGGAACTCGTCTCGCACCTCGTCGACGAGACGTCGCTCTCCTTCCCGAGCGGCCATGCCATGCTGTCGGCGGTCACCTACCTCACGCTCGGCTCGCTGGCGGCGCGCTTCCTGCCGGACCGCACGACCAAGATCTTCGTGCTCTGCCTCGCCGTGCTGATCACGGTGCTGGTCGGCACCAGCCGCGTCTATCTCGGCGTCCATTGGCCGTCCGACGTGCTCGGCGGCTGGTGCGCCGGCTTCGCCTGGGCCATGCTGTGCTGGCTGGTGGCGCGGTTCCTGCAGCGGCGCCATGCGGTGAGCGACAGTGAGTAGCCATGTTTTATCCATACTCAATGATGCTTGAAACATCATGATGTTTGTATTATCCATTGATACTGCAGACTCAGACAAGGGTTCTGGCCGATGATCACCGCCCAGCAGATGCGCGCCGCGAGGGCGCTGGCCGGCATCGATCAGAAGACGCTGGCCGAGCGCGCCGGGGTTTCGCTTCCGACCATTCAGCGCATGGAGGCGAGCGACGGCGTTGTCAGGGGCGTGGTCGACACGCTGATGAAGGTCATCCAGGCACTCGACGAGGCCGGGGTGGAACTGATCGGCGAGAACCAGGCCAGCGAGCGCGGCGGCCGGGGCGTGCGCCTCAAGCCGGCCGTATCGCAGAACCCGCAAGGCTGAGTCGCGTAATAGTCGCGACGGCGACCGCCGACATGCTGCCGACGATCCCCGCCGCCTTCGAGACGCGGAAGGCAGTCCATGGATCAGGCCCGGCGGGCAAACCACCAGCAGGCACGGCCGACATTTGCCGAACTATTCACCCCAAAGCTGGTGACGGTGCTGCGTGAGGGCTACTCGCTAGCACACTTCAGGACCGACGCGATTGCCGGGCTGACGGTTGCCATCGTGGCGCTGCCGCTGTCGATGGCGATCGCGATCGCCTCCGGCGTGACGCCCGAGCGCGGCCTCTACACCTCGATCGTCGGCGGTTTCATCATCTCGGCGCTCGGCGGCAGCCGCTTCCAGATCGGTGGCCCGGCAGGCGCCTTCATCGTGCTGGTGGCGGCGACGGTGGCGCGCGTCGGCGTCGACGGGTTGCTGCTGGCAACGATGATGGCCGGCGTCTTCCTGCTCGCCATCGGCTATCTGAGGCTCGGCACCTACATCAAGTTCATCCCCTATCCGGTGACCGTCGGCTTCACCGCGGGGATCGCCGTCATCATCTTCTCCGGCCAGATCACCGAGCTGTTCGGCCTGAAGCTTGCCGGCAAGGAGCCGGGGCCGCTGGTGCCGAAGCTGATGGCGCTCAGTGAGGCGGCCGGCACGATCAATCCGGCCGCGACCTTCGTGGCGGTGCTGACCATCGCGACCATTGTCTTCCTCAAGCGCTGGCGGCCGAAATGGCCGGCGATGCTGATCGCCATCGGCCTGGCCTCGCTGGCCGTGGCGCTGTTCGCGCTGCCGGCCGAAACGATCGGCACGCGCTATGGCGGCATCCCGCGCAGCCTGCAGTGGCCGGCCTTTCCGCCCATCGGCATCGACAGGATGGTCGACGTGCTGCCGGATGCGGTGGCTTTCGCGCTGCTCGGCGCGATCGAATCGCTGCTCTCCGCCGTGGTCGCCGACGGCATGACCGGGCGGCGGCACCGCTCCAATTGCGAGCTGGTGGCGCAAGGCTTCGCCAACATCGCGTCGGCCCTGTTCGGCGGCATCTGCGCCACCGGCACGATTGCCCGCACCGCCACCAATGTGCGGGCCGGCGCGCATGGACCGGTCGCGGGCATGGCGCATTCGGCGATCCTGCTGGTGCTGATGCTGGTGGCGGCGCCGCTGGCCAGCTACATCCCGCTGGCCGCGCTTGCCGGCGTGCTGGCGGTGGTGTGCTGGAACATGTTCGAGAAGCAGGCCTTCGCGACGCTGCTCCGCACCTCCCGCGGCGATGCGCTGGTGCTGATGGCGACCTTCCTGATCGTCGTCTTCCGCGACCTCACCGAGGGCATCGTCGTCGGCTTCGCGCTGGGCTCGATCCTCTTCATCGACCGCATGGCCAAGTCGATCGCCGTCGAGGCCGATCAGCCGCTGGTGCCGGACGACATCGCCGACCGCGCCAGCACCTATGATTCCAGCGAGGCGAGCGATGCCGACACCGTCGTCTACCGCATCTCGGGCGCCTTCTTCTTCGGCGCCGCCTCGACCGTCGGCACCGTGCTCGACCGCATCGCCGACCAGAGGAAGAACTTCATCCTCGACTGCTCGGCGGTGCCGTTCTTCGATTCCACCGCGGCCAACGTCATCGAGGGCGCGGCGCACAAAGCGAGGCGCGCCGGCGTGCGCTTCATCATCGCCGGCGCCGCGCCGCAGACGCGGCGCATGCTGATCAACCACGGCGTCAAGCGACCGCTGGTCACCTATGCCGCCTCGATCCGCGACGCGCGGGCGCAGTTGAAGGCGCCCGACGGCTTCAATCGAGACTGAGCGCGGCGACCTCGCCCTCGTTCATCAGCGGCACGAAGATCGTTTTGCCGTCGGTGCCGATGTCGGCGCTGCCCGGCTTGAAGGTGGCGAAGGCCTCCGGCTTGCCGCCATCCTTGTAGCGATAAAGCGTGCCAGTCATGTAGGCGGTGGCGTAGATGCTGTCGCCGATGGCGACGACGCCGTCGAGGTCGGCGAATTTTTCCGCGCCGGGCAGCGGCGAGATCGCCTTGCTGGCGAGGTCGACCGAAAGCAGGCCGCCCGGCTCGGCGGTGCTGAAATCGGGCTTTATCCCCTTGCCCCAGGAGGCGACGATCAGCCTGCCGCCGTCGGCGAAGATGCCGTTGGGCGAGGCAAGCAGCGCGTCCTTGACGAACAGCTCCGGCCTGTCGCCGTCGATGCGGTAGATGGTGTCGGCCAGCATGTCGCTGACATAGACCTTGCCCGCGCTGTCCGCCGTCATGTCGTTGAGGAAGACGGCGTTCGGCACGTCGATGCTGGCGACCAACTTGCCGCTGGCCAGATCGACGACGCGGACCTTGGTGATGTCGGCGACGTAGAGCTTGCCGCCCGAGAGCGCCATGCCCTTGGGCGCGTCCATGCCGTCGGTCCAATGCCGGGTGACGAGCTTGCCGTCGAGCGACAGCACCGACAGATAGCCGTTGCCGTCGGCCTCGCCGGGATTGCCGGCGATGTTGGAGACGATGATGCGCTTGTTGGCGGCATCGAACAGCGCCGATTCCGGCTGCTCGAAGCCCGAGGCGCGCCAGATTTCGCCGGCCTCGGCGATTGGCGTCATGGCGGCGAAGGCGAGGATGGTCGAAACGATGAGGGTTTTCATGACTGGTCTCCTGTAATGACGGACGGAGAGCTAGGTTTTTCGATACTTTTCCGGAAGGCCTCTTCCAGCTAGTATCGACAATCGATACGAAATTACGCTGACGAGGTGCATTCCATGAATGGTCCGATCTTCGAGGCCCTGAAACGGACGCTGAAGGCGAAAGGCCTGACCTATCGCATGCTGGCCGAGCGCATGGGCGTTTCCGAGCCGACGGTGAAGCGTATCTTCCATGAGAAGAACTGCAAGCTCGACCGCCTGGTCGAGATCTGCGCCGCCGCCGATGTCGAGCTCGAAAACGTGCTCGGCTCGATGAACCGAGGGCCGGGGCCGGCCAACCACGTCGCGCCGGAGATCGAGCGCAAGCTGGCGGCGCGGCCGGCGCTGCTGTTCGTCTTCATCATGCTGTCGGAGAAGTTCACGCCGCAGGGCATCATGCGCTCGCAAGGACTGAGCGAAGCCTCGATGTTCCTCTACCTGCGCGACCTCGAGGCGCTCGGCCTTGTCGAGATCGGGCGCGGGCTTTCGGCGCGGCTGCTGGTCGAGACGCCGATCCAGTGGAATTTTGACGGGCCGCTGAGGCCGCTGTTCGAGATGACCAACAAGAATTTCATCGGCTGGGCGATCACCCACCTGGAGCGCGAGGCGAGTTTCGTTAGCTTCTCGCGGCGGATGAGGCCGGAAACGGCGGAGATGGTGCGGCGCGAGGCGGAGGAACTGGCCGAGCGCGCCAAACTGCTTGCCCACCACGACCAGCACACGACGCCCGAGGACCAGCTCATCGGCTACAAATGGACCTTTGCCTTCGGCGCGACGCCGTTTCCGGCGATCATGCCGATCGGGCCGCATGCGCGGGATGCTGGGGCCGCCGCTCCCGCAAAGGGACGCCGTCCCTTGCCGGCCTGATACTTGCCTCTGGACCAGGGTTGCGCACAGCGATGCCGACGGCGCAGCCGGTGCTTCAAAAATGAAGCCACATTCATGATAGGATTCGCGGATTGATTTGCCAGACTCCGGGTTTTGCCAACGCGCGACCCGTCCCCGTGACATCGAAGTGATCCCATGTCGACCGCACCAACACTTGAACTTCGCCGCTTTTCGCGCCTGAAAAACTTGCGGGAGCGCGCAGAACGCCAGGGGGCTGCATTGCAGTTCTGGGCGCGTACGGCATCGCTTGCCGCGATATCCTGCTTCTTTTCATTGATCAGCCGCTGGGATGCCTCGCTGCTCTTCGTGCTGGCGGGACTGGTGCTGTTCCAACTCGTCGGCCTGATCCAGTTTGTCTTTGTGCGCCGTCGCACGGCGCCATGGTGGATCGGCTACGTCGTCGGTACGCTGGACATCATTCTGTTGACCGTTCTGCTGATAACGCCCAACCCGTTTTCCCAAGAGGTCGCGCCGGCCGCGATGCAACTGCGCGAAGGCAGCTTCAAATTCCTGCTGATTTTCGTATGCCTTGGCGCGCTGACGCTTTCGACTCGACTGGCGCTCTATCTGGGCGCGCTCGCGGCCTTGACGTGGGCGATCGGGGTGGGATGGGTGATTGTTCATCCGGGTACCGTCATTCCGGCGACGAACCTCTATTCACTGCCGCTGACAGAGCGACTGAACCTCTATCTCAACCCCAATTTCGTCGACACGTTCGCGCAGGCGACCAACGTTCTGGTCGTGCTGATTATCGGCGCGATAATGGCGCTGGTCGTCTCGCGTTCCCGACATCTGTCGGAAGACTATGTCAAGGCAGAGCGCGCCCGCGCCAATCTCGCCCGGCATTTTTCGCCCAACGTGGTCGACCAGCTCGCCACCGATGACGAACCCTTCGGCCCGGTCCGCCGGCAGGAAATCGCGGTGCTGTTCGCCGACATCGTCGGCTTCACCCACTATTCCGAGGATCATCCGGCCGAAGCCGTGTTCGAACTTCTGCGTCAGTTCCACCGTCGCATGGAGCAGGTCGTTTTCGACCACCACGGCACCGTCGACAACTATATCGGCGATTGCATCATGGCGACATTCGGGGTTCCGCAAGCCAGCCATGACGACGCGACCCGGGCCATCCAGTGCGCTGGAGCGATGATCGCCACTCTCGGAGACTGGAATGTCCAGCGTGTGTCCAGGGGATATCCGCCGCTGGACGTCCGGATCGGCGTCCAGTACGGCGCGGTCGTCCTCGGCGCGGTCGGCAGCGAGCGCAATCTGTCCGTCGCGGTGGTGGGCGACACCGTCAACGTCGCCAGCCGTTTGCAGGCGCTCTGCCGTGAGCTTCAGGCGAGTATCTGCTTTGGGTCGCGACTGATCGAGGCCGCGAAGGCGGAATCGCCCACGACACAGTTGAACGCGCGCGATCATGGGCCGGTGAGCATCCGCGGCCGGGACGAACCGGTCCATGTCTGGGTCGGACACAGACCCGAAAACCAGGGTGCCGTTGCGGTTTCGGCGTGACGCAGACCAGGCCGAAAGCCATCACCCGTCTGAAGCGATTGCTCCCGCCTTTGCGGCTTCGGCGTCCGTCATAGCGTCGCCCCACGCGACCGCCCGGTAGTCGAAGCCATATTCCAGCGTCGGCTTGACGATGCGGAAGAAGGGCGACAGGTCGAAATCGCGCGGCGTGTAGAGCGAGTGGTGGCGGATGTGCAGGATTTCGCGGCGCATGTAGCTCGACTGCGCCGAGGCGCGTCCGGGGGCGCGGGTGATCTCGGGCAGGATCGGATAGCGGATCTGGCCATAGGCCTCGGCGATCAGCGTCGAGCAGATCGCCCGCGTCGGATCGCCGGAGCCGAAGGCCAGCATGCGGCGACGCCAGCGCACCGGCACCGGCGGCGTCGGCAAGAAAAAGCGCAGCATGTCGAAGATGTTCTTGAGATCGTATCGCAGGCCGAGCTTGCCGATCATGAAGGCGACGACCTTGTCGCGGTCTTCCGGCGTCAGCCCGCTCGCCCGGCAGATGCGGGTGTTGTAGGTGCGATAGCGCGACAGCGGCACGGCGACACAGCCTTCGCCGAGCGTGACTTCGATCAGGCGCGGCCGCTCCGAACCGTCCGCGGGCGCGGGCAGAGCGTCGCCGACATAGAAGGCGGCATGCGACCAGGTCGACTGGGTCAGGTATTTGATGACCGCCGAGATCTTCTGGTTGCCTTCGATGAGCAGGATATCGCCCGGCTCGAGCGCGCGGCGCAGCGTCTCGGCATCGGACGGCGTGTAGGGCTCGTAGCCCGACGATTCGTCCTGCAGCCGGCCGGCAAGCCAGCGGCCAAGGCGGTCGAGAAGGGTGTCGGCCGGCGCGGTCATGGTAGAGCGTGCTTAGCACGGGCCGGCGGGGAAGTGCCAGCGCAGGAGGCTGGCTCCGCTTCTCCCTGGTGGGAGAAGGAAAAGCGGTCAGCCGGCGGCCGCGGCGAGATCGTCCGGGGCGCCGGCGAGATCGTCGCGGGCCTTGCGGGCGAGCTTCCTGGTCGAGCGCTTGGGGCTGTCGCCGAACAGCTCGATCGCATCGGCAAGGCACGACTTCCTGAGGCTCTTCTCCGAGCGCTTCAGGAGCTTGGCGAGAAGCCTTGTGTCCTCGGGCGGCCCGAGCGGCTCGCCATCGGCATCGAGCAGCGCGCGCATGACGAAAACATCGTGCAGATCGCCCAGCCTTTCGCCCAGCGAATCGACCGCCTTGCGGCGGGACTTGATCGGGGTCGGCCACAGCCGGCCGAGCAGCGACAGGTGCATACTGTGGGTCTTGGCCGCCTTGCGCAAATCGTGGAAATCGTCGGCCTCGCCGCGCGAGCCTGCCTTGTCCAGCGCCTTGCGCGCCCGCCGCAAGGTCGCGCGGGCGCCTTCGGCGAGAATGTCGGCCGCCTGTTCGGGCTGGTCGGGCAGCGAGAGCCTGTCGATGTGGCCGAGGCCTTCCCGGCAAGCGGCGGCGGCGGCGCTGATCGCGGCATCGAGACCGGCGCCGGCATGCATTTCATGCTGGCGCATCACCAGCCGGTCGCGCACGGCGTCGAGGCCGCCGCCGGCGCTCTGCTCCGGAAAGGCGGCAGCCAGGCGGTCGACGGTCTCGATCAGTGCTGTCGCCTCGCGCGGTCCGGCAAGCAGCGCCGATACCTGCTTGTAGCACTCGTTTTCAGTCTGGCAGAACGGTTCGTCCCCGGAACGAACCAGGCGCAGCAAGGCGCGCACGCTCTTCAGCCGCTTGCGGCATTTGTGCAGGCCCTGCTCGGGCTTGTCGCGCGCCGTCTCGAGATGGGCAAGCGCCTTGCCGACCTCGTCGGCCAGGATGCGCCTGACCTCGCCGGTCAGCGGCAAGCGCGGATCGATGCGAAAACTCATGCGGCGATCTCCGGAATCCCCCCAAGGGCGAGCGACGCGTTGTAGAATCTCGACTCGCCGGTGATTTCACGGCCGAGCCAATCAGGCAGCATTTCGTCAGGCACGTCTTCCGGCGTCTCGAGCTCGGCCACCACCAGCCCCGCCAGCATCCCGCCGAAGACATCGACTTCATAGAGATAGCCGCGGTGCCTAACATGGTGACGTGTCTTCTCGATGACACGTCCGACGGCGAAGGCCTGCATCTCCTGCGCCTCCGCGAGCGGGATCGAATATTCGAACTCGTCGCGCTCGCGCGCCCTGCTGCCGAACTTCAGCGTCAGCTTGGCCGAGACGCCGTCGCTGATGCGCACACGCACCGAGCGGCCGGGTGTTGCAGCAAGGTAGAACTGCCGAATGCGGATATCCGCCTCGACCCGATCGCGCCAGGCGGGGCTGGCGACCAGGAACTTGCGTTCTACTTCCTTGACCATGGCCGCGCACTAAAGCGCGCGTGGACCAACATGGCAAGCCGATGCCGAGAATCAATTTGACTTTAATCAATCGATTGATTAAACGAATATCATGAGCAAGAAAACGAGCGCCAAACCTTCCCATCGCGAAGCTTCTCCCGCCGAGCAGACACGCGCCGCGCTCGTGCACGCGGCGCTCAAGCTGTTCGGGCGGCAAGGCTATGACGGCACCTCGACGCGCGAGATCGCCGCCGAGGCCAAGGCCAATATCGGCTCGATCGCCTATCATTTCGGCGGCAAGGAAGGACTGCGCACCGCCGCCGCCGATTACATCGTCGACACGATCCAGACGATTGCCGGCCAAGCCGTTGGAAGTCAGGCAATTGGAAGTCAGGCTGGTCCGGAAGCGGCGCGGGCGCAGCTCTTCGCCGCGCTGGAGCGGATGGTGGCCTTCATCGTTGCCAGCCCGCAAGCCGGCGAGATCGTACAATTCGTACTTAGGGAGCTTTCCCATCCGACGGCCGCGCTCGACCGCATCTATGCCGGCGTGTTCGAGCCGACGCACCGCAGGCTTTGCATGATCTGGGAGCAGGCGACGGGCGAGCCGGCCGAGAGCGAGCGCACCCGGCTCACCGTGTTCACGCTGATCGGCCAGGTCATCTATTTCCGCATCGGCCGCGAGGCGGTGATGCGCCGGATGGGCTGGCGCGAGATCGGCGAGGCCGAGGCCGCCAAGGTGGTGGCGATCGCCTCGGACAATCTCGGCGCAATTCTTGCTGCCCGCAGCAACGCCGCCCGCAAGGAGGGCAAACCATGAGCTTGCTTTGTTCGCTGCCGCTTGCCGCCCAGCTGTTCGGCGCCTGCGCGCCGGCGGCGCCGCTCGCCGTCGGCTATGTCGAGGGCGACTATGTGCTTTTGGCGCCGATCGAAGTGGCGCAGGTGGAGACGGTCGCCGTCAAGCGCGGCGACCGCGTCGCGCCGGGCGCGACCGTGGTGACGCTGGAGAGTGCCGACGCCAAGATCGCCGTGGCGCAGGCCGAGGCAGCACTTGCCCAGGCCGGGGCGCAGCTTGCCGACCTGCAAGTCGGCAAGCGCCCGGAAGAGATCGCTGTGCTCAAGGCGCAAGTCGACATGGCCAGGGCGCAGGCCGCCGACGCCAAGCGCCGCTATGATCGCGCCAGCGATCTCTACAAGCGCGGCACCGGCACCCAGGCCGACTACGACACGGCGTCGGCCGCGCTGGAGACAGCCAACGCGCAGCTCGGCCAGGCCGAGGCCAACCTCGCCGTCGGCGGACTGCCGGCGCGGCCAGAGACGATCAAGGCTGCCGACAACCAGGTCAAGCAGGCGCAGTCGGCGCTGGAACAGGCTCAGTGGCGGCTGTCGAAGCGCGTGCTGACGGCGCCCTCGCCCGGCCGCGTCAACGACGTGATCCGCAATCCGGGCGACACCGCCGGCCCGACCGCTCCGGTCGTCTCCCTGCTGCCGGACGGTGCCGTGAAGCTCAGCGTCTATGTGCCGGAAAGCGCCTTCTCATCGGTCAAGGTCGGCGCGCTGCTCAGCGTTCATTGCGACGGCTGCGGGCCCGAGCTGAAAGCGCGCGTCAGCTATGTGTCGCCGGACCCGGAGTTCACGCCGCCGGTGATCTATTCGCTGGAGAACCGGCAGAAGCTGGTCTTCCTGGTCGAGGCGCGGCCCGAGGGCGATGCCGGCCCGCTGCAGCCCGGGCAGATCGTCGACGTCGACCTGGCGGATGCCGGAAAATGAACGTCATCGACGTCCATGGCCTGGTCAAGCGCTTCGGCAACAAGACCGTCGTCGACCATGTGACGATGACTGTGGCCGAAGGCGAGATCGTCGGCTTCCTTGGGCCGAACGGCTCCGGCAAGACGACGACTATCCGCATCATGTGCGGGCTGCTGACGCCGGACGAGGGCGAGGGCACGGTGCTCGGCTTCGACATCCGCACCGACTCGCTCAGCATCAAGCGCGAAGTCGGCTACATGACGCAGAAATTCTCGTTCTACGAGGATCTGACGATCGGCGAGAACCTCGAATTCGTGGCCCGGCTCTACCAGCTGAGGCCGGTCGAGGAGCATGTGGCGCGCACGCTGGAGGAGCTTGGCCTGACGACGCGCCGCAGCCAGCTCGCCGGCACGCTGTCGGGCGGCTGGAAGCAGCGGCTGGCGCTCGCCGCCTGCATCATGCACAAGCCGAAGCTGCTCCTGCTCGACGAGCCGACGGCCGGCGTCGATCCCAAGGCGCGGCGCGAATTCTGGGACGAGATCCACCGGCTGGCGAGCGGCGGCCTGACCGTGCTGGTCTCGACCCATTACATGGACGAAGCCGAGCGCTGCCACCGCATCAGCTACATCTCCTACGGCAAGATGCTGGCCACCGGCACGGTGGAAGAGGTGGTGAAGAATGCCGGCCTCACCACCTTCGTGGTGCAGGGTCCGCGCCTCGACCAGGTCGCGGAGGCGCTGCAGGGCCGCGCCGGCGTCGACCAGGTGGCGCCGTTCGGCGCGACGCTGCATGTCGTCGGCTCCGACAAACAGGCGCTCAAGGCGGCGCTCGCCGATGTCGAAAAGCAGCACAAGGGCGTGACGGTGACGCCGGGCGAAACCAGCCTCGAGGACGTGTTCATCCAGTTCATGGCCGGCTCGAAGGACAATATGGGATGAAAAACAGGATGAGCGCCCTGTTCTCCTTCGCCAGGCTCGGCGCGCTGCTGATCAAGGAGTTCATCCAGATGCGGCGCGACCGCATCACCTTCGCCATGATGCTGGGCGTACCGCTGATGCAGCTGGTGCTGTTCGGCTATGCCATCAACAACGATCCGAAGAGCCTGCCGGCGGCGCTGGTGGCGACCAGCAGCGACCCCTACACGCGGGCCATGGTCTCGGCGCTGCAGACCACCGGCTACTACCGCTTCGACCATGTCGCGCAAAGTGCCGCCGAGGCCGAGTTCCTGATGTCGCGCGGCGACGTCGCCTTTGTCGTCACCATTCCCGCCGATTTCGCCCGCCGCGTCGAGCGTGGCGACAGTCCGCAGATCCTGATCGAGGCCGACGCCACCGACCCGGCGGTGGCGAGCGGCGCCATCTCGACGCTGGGCACGGTCGCCAACCAGGCGCTGCTTCGGGCGCGCGGCATGCAGGAGGCGGCGGCGGAAACCGCCAAGGGCCAGCTCGAAGTGGTGGTGCACCGGCGTTACAATCCCGAGGGCATCTCGCAATACAACATCGTGCCCGGCCTGCTCGGCGTCATCCTGCAGATGACGATGGTGATGATGACGTCGATCGCGCTGACGCGCGAGACCGAGCGCGGCACGATGGAGAACCTGCTCGCCATGCCCTCCAGCCCGCTCGAGATCATGATGGGCAAGGTGCTGCCCTATCTGGTGGTCGGCGCCGTGCAGGTGGTGGTGGTGCTGGCGGCGGCGAAGCTCTTGTTCACCATCCCGTTCACCGGCTCGATCTCGCTGCTGTTGACCGCCGTGCTGATCTTCGTGCTGGCGCTGGTGCTGCTCGGCTACACCATCTCGACCATCGCCCGCACGCAGATGCAGGCGCTGCAGCTGACCTTCTTCTTCTTCCTGCCCTCGATCATGCTGTCGGGCTTCATGTTCCCCTATCGCGGCATGCCGGGCTGGGCGCAGCTGTTCGGCGAGATCCTGCCGCTGACGCATTTCCTGCGCATCATCCGCGCGGTGATGCTGAAGGGCGCCGAGCTGCCGGCGGTGGCGACCGAGATCGGCTGGCTGGTGCTGGTCGTGGCGCTGTTCGCCGGCGTGGCGCTGGTGCGGTTCAGGCGGACGCTGGACTAGGTCCAGCAAGGCATGGGCTCCGTACGCTGTCGCGGCTGTGCCGGACTGCCCGAATGCGATAGAGTGGTGGTTCCTGTATCATCAGAGCTGGTCCGATGAGGGTCGTCGATACGGCAGAGGTCATCTTTCTCGTCGACAACGCGACGGACAGCCTGTCGTCGAGCCCCGGCTTCGTCGAGACCGAGTTCGCCCGCCTTCGCCGTCGCGGCATGCCATGGCTGTCCGGCAAATGCCTGTGCTGCGCCGCGCATGGGCTTTCCTGCCTGATCACCGTCCGGACGGCATCGGCCAACCGCACGCTGCTGTTCGACACCGGGCCCGAGGAATGGGTGTTCGAGCGCAACGCGGTCAGGCTCGGCGTCGATCTCGGGGAGGTTGGGGCGGTAATGCTGTCGCATGGGCACTGGGATCACGCGGGCGCAATGCCGCGCGCCCTGCAGATGATCACGATGGGCAATGGCGGGCGGCCCGTCCCGACCTACATGCATCCCGACATGTTCGCCTTGCGGGCGACCAAATCCGCCGATGGGCAGTTTCGGCCGAGGGAACTGGTGCCGAGCGTGGAGGTCCTGTCCGGGAGCGGGGCCGATGTCATCGTCACCCGCGACGAGCAGTTGCTTCTTGACGAGACGTTCTATGTCAGCGGCGAGATCCCGCGCGTGACCCGCTTCGAGCGCGGCTTTCCCGGCCAGTATCGCCAAACCGCCGCAGGCAACTGGGAACTGGACGAAGTGATGCCGGACGAGCGCTATTTGGCAATCAACGTGGCCGGCAAGGGGCAAATCGTCTTCACCGCCTGCTCGCACGCCGGCCTGATCAACGTCCTGACCCACGCCCGGGCTCGGTTTCCGGAAATTCCGCTCTACGGCGTGTTCGGCGGCTTCCACCTCTCGGGGGTGACCGAGCCGATCATCCCGGAGACGGTCGAAGCGCTGGCCCAGTTCGACCTGCAGCTGATATCGCCCGGGCATTGCACGGGTTGGCGCGCCGTGAGCGCGCTCGCGGCCGCCTATGGCGAGACGGTCGCTCCATCCGTGGTCGGCAAGACGTTTTTGCTTTGACGGCTCCATCGAACGACCCAGGCGTCCATGCCGGCAGTCCCCTAAGCCGCCGCCATGATCTCCGCATAAGTGCCGAAATCGACATTGCCTCCGGAGAGCACGACAGCGACGCATTTGCCTGCGAGATCGATCTCGCCGGACGAGAGCGCGGCGAGGCCCACGCAGCCGCCGGGCTCGACCACCAGCTTCAGGAACGCCATGGCGTCGCGCATTGCCTGCGCCGTCGCCTTGTCGGACACGGCGACGGCGCCGGCGAGGTTTTTGCGGTTGATCTCGAAGGTGATGGCGCCGGGCTCGGCGGTGAGGATGGCGTCGCAGATCGAGGTGTGGCCGGGCTCGTTGGCGACCCTCTCGCCCCTGGCCAGCGAACGGCGGGTGTCGTCGAAATGTTCCGGCTCGGCGGCCCACACGGCGGTGCCGGGCGAAGCATCCTTGACGGCAACGGAAATGCCACTCGACAGGCCGCCGCCGCCACAGGGAATGACGACCGCGTCGAGGCTGACGCCGAGAGCCCTGGCCTGGGCCATCAGCTCGAGACCGATGGTGCCCTGGCCGGCGATGATTGCCGGATCGTCGAAGGGCGGAACCAGCGCCATGCCCTTGTCCAGCCAGGGACGAACCACCGTCATGCGGTCATCGCGAAAGCGGTCGAACGGAACCACCTCGGCGCCCATCTTGCGGACATTGCCGATCTTCATCGCCGGCGCGTCGGCCGGCATGGCGATGACCGCCTTGACGCCGAACATCGCGGCGGAAGCGGCGACGCCCTGCGCGTGATTGCCCGAGGAGAAGGCGACGACGCCGCGACCGCGCTCCGCCTCGCCCAGCGACGACAGTTTGTTGTAGGCGCCGCGGAATTTGAACGAGCCGGTGCGCTGCAGCGTCTCCGGCTTGAACAGGATGCGGCCGCCGAAGCGCTTGTTGAGCTCCGGCGATTCGATCAGCGGCGTCTCGACGATCAGGCCGGAGAGGCGCGTGGCGGCGTTGCGGATATCGGCGATGCCGGGAGGGACGGTCATGGGCGCGGCCTTGAGCAAACAGACCGCCCATGGTGCACGGAAAAGGCTGCGGCGCGCCAACGAAAAAATGTGACGGTTACAAGGTTGGCGGATCATAGCTGCCGTTGGCGCCGCCCCTCACCTGCCTGCCGGCTTCCTCTCCCCGTATAGTGACGGGGAGAGGGCGCTGTCATCGCGGCTTTCGCCAATCACCAACGTTGCAAGAATGGCGCTGAGGCCACGGCCAGCCCTTTCTCCCCGTCACTATACGGGGAGAAATGCCCGGCAGGGCAATGAGGGGCGGCGCCGAGGGTGGCAAGTGGCCGCCTCTCACCCCAACAGCGTCCTTTGCCTCTTGCTGCCGCCGAGCTTGCGCCAGGCGTTGAAGCGGTGGGTGGCAGCGGCGAACGAGATCTTCATCTGCTGGGCGACCGAATAGCGCGACTTGCCGTCGTCAAACATGCGGTAGCAGCACTCGACGCCCTCTTCCGTCAGCTTGCCGTCGGGAGCCTTGTTGTGCGGATTGGCGGGATCGAATTTCTCGACCTGCTGCTCGACCAGGCCTTTCAGGCGCTGCAGGTCGGCCTCGATGCTGGCGATGAGATCGAGGACGGGTTTCGGATCAAAGGCGTGCGCATGCTCTCTCGGCGACATCCGGGAATTCCTTTCTTTCGGCTTAGGTTCGGTTATATAGGTGAACGTTCGGCAACAATTAAGGCCTGTCCCGGATCAACAAATTTTGTTCCCGCGGACGATGCGCGATTGACCGGCAACGGGTCAAACCATAGTTTAGAATAATTCTAATCTAGAGTGCCATGCTCATGCTTTCACGTGTTTTCGGCTTTGGCCGCCGTTCCTTCGATTCGCTCTCCGAGCAGGAGATCCTGGCGCTGGCCATATCGTCGGAGGAGGATGACGGGCGCATCTACCGCGCCTATGCCGACGGGCTGGCGGAAGATTTTCCGCAATCGGCCAAGGTGTTCGAGGCGATGGCGGAGGAAGAGGACGGCCACCGCGATTCGCTGATCGAGCTCTACCGCAAGCGTTTCGGCGAGCGCATTCCGCTGATCCGGCGCGAGCATGTCAGGGGCTATTACGAGCGCAAGCCCGACTGGCTGGTCAGGCCGCTCGGCATCGAGACCGTGCGCCGGCAGGCCGAGGCGATGGAACAGCAGGCCTACCGCTTCTATGTCGAGGCCGCCAAGCGCACCACCGATGCCTCGACCCGCAAACTGCTCGACGAACTGGCGGTGGCCGAGCAGGGCCATGAGAGCTCGGCGCATCAACTGGAACAGGAGCATGTCCCGGGCGAGATCAAGATCGAGGAGGCGACGGCCGAGCAGCGGCAGTTCATCCTCACCTATGTGCAGCCGGGACTGGCCGGGCTGATGGACGGATCGGTGTCGACGCTGGCGCCGATCTTCGCCGCTGCCTTCGCCACGCACGACACATTCCAGACCTTCCTGGTCGGGCTTGCCGCCTCGATCGGCGCCGGCATCTCGATGGGCTTCACCGAGGTCGCGTCCGACGACGGCAAGCTGTCCGGCCGCGGCTCGCCGATCAAACGCGGGCTGACCGTCGGCATCATGACGACGCTCGGCGGTCTCGGCCACGCGCTGCCCTATCTCATCCCGTTCTTCTGGACGGCGACGGCGGTCGCCGCCGTGGTGGTGTTCTTCGAATTGTGGGCGATCGCCTTCGTGCAGAACCGCTACATGCAGACACCGTTCTGGCGCGCCGCCTTCCAGGTGGTGCTGGGCGGCGCGCTGGTGTTCACGGCCGGCGTGCTGATCGGGAATGCGTAGAGCGGAGCCTCTCCCTTCCCCCCTTGTGGGGGAAGGCGCTACCCATTCGCCGCCCTGCTATCCGCCGGCGCCTCGGCCCTCTCCGTCAGGCCGTAGTCGCGCACGACGTGGGCGATGCGCAGACGATAGCCGGCAAAGATTCCGCCACGGCCGGCCTGCTGCGCCTGCCGGTGCTCCTCGGTGTTGCGCCAGGCCCTCACCGCCTCCTCGTCGCGCCAGAAGGACAGCGACAGCACGCGGTTCGGATCGGCGAGGCTCTGGAAGCGCTCGATCGAGATAAAGCCGTCGATGCCGTCGAGCAGGGGCCGGAGCTCGGCGGCGATGCCGAGATAGGCCTCGCGCCGGCCCGCCGCCGGCTCGACCTCGAAGATGACGGCGATCATGCCTCTACCCCTTCCTTGACCGTGACGTCGGTCCGGAACAATTGCCGCGGCCCGTGGGGGCCCGACACCAGCTTCAGGAAGATGCGGTCCTCCTTGACGATGAACTTCTCGCGCCGGGCGAACTCGTAATTCGCCTTGCCGGCCGGATCGGTGGCAAGCCGGGCGCGGTAGGCCTCATAGGCCGCGAGATTGTCGATGTTGTAGGCGGCATAGGCCGTGGTCGCCGAACCCTCGTGCGGCGCGAAGTAGCCGATGAGGTCGGCGCCGCAGCGCGGGATGGCCTGGCCCCAGGCACGCGCATAGTCCTCGAAGGCCGCTTTGCCGAACGGATCGATCTCGTAGCGGATGAAGCAGGTGATGGTCATGGCGGTCTCCTCGTCAGGTTGGGTTTGCAGTGACGACAGTTCGAGCGCGGTCGAAACATCGCTTCCGTCGGCATGCTAGTCAGCTTCATGTCAGGAGTGGGCGCCTCAATGGTCGTCCGCTCCTTGAACTGAACCGACAATAGTGATTTCCTCGCAGGAATGCTTCGACAAGGATCGAACTATGCGTGAAGGACCAGATATCGCCCGCATCGCCAGCCTGGTCGGCGATCCGGCCCGCGCCAACATGCTCACCGCGCTGATGGGCGGCACGGCGTTGACCGCCTCCGAGCTGGCGCTGGAGGCCGGCGTGTCGCTGCCCACCGCCTCCTCGCATCTGTCGAAGCTGATGGAGGGCGGATTGCTGACGCTCGCCAGCCAGGGACGCCATCGCTATTACGGGCTCGCCGGGCCACAAGTCGCCGGCATGATCGAGGCGATCATCGGCGTCGCCGAAGCGGTCGGCCCCAAGCGTGTGCGGCCCGGCCCGCGCGACGCCGCGATGCGGGTGGCGCGGGTCTGCTACGACCATCTCGCCGGCGAGCAGGCGGTGGCGATGCTCGACCGCCTGATCGACAGGGAGGTGTTGCTGCGCGACGACAGCGAGATCAGGCTTGGCCCGGCGGCGGCCTCGCATTTTTCCGCGCTCGGCATCGATGTCGAGGCCAAGGCCAGGCGGCCGGTGTGCCGCGCCTGCCTCGACTGGAGCGTCAGGCGCTCGCACCTCGCCGGCACGCTGGGCGCCGCAATCCTCGACAAGATCATCGCCGAGAAATGGGCGCGGCGCGAAAAGGACAGCCGCGCGGTGGTATTCTCGCCGACCGGCAGGCAAGCGTTCGAGAGGGTGTTTCTGGCCTGATTTCCCTAGCCGCGTTGCAACGGCTTGCCCAGCTTGAAGAAATCCTTCCATGGATCGGCCTTCTTCAACTGCCCCAGCGTGGTGGAATCGCCGAGCGGGAAGGCGTTGGGCGCCAGCCCCTTCTCGAGTTCCGGCCAGGTCACCGGCATCGACACGGTGGCGCCCTTCTTGGCGCGCGACGAGTAAGGCGCGACCGTGGTCGAGCCGCGGCCGTTGCGCAGATAGTCGACGAAGATCCTGCCGGTGCGCGCCTTCTTCGACAGCGTCGCGGTGTAGCGGTCGGGCGAAGCCTGCTCCAGCGCGCGGGCGAAATCATGGGCGAAGTCCTTGACCTCGTCCCAATCCGCCGACGGCTTCAGCGGCACCAGCACGTGATAGCCCTTGCCGCCGGAGGTCTTGACCAGATTGGCGAGCGACAGCTCGTCCAGCTTGCCGCGGATGTCGAGCGCCGCCTCGCGCACCGCCTTGACGTCGACGCCCTCATCGGGATCGAGGTCGAAAATGATCTGGTCGGGCTTTTCCAGCGCGTCGATCGTGCAGCCCCAGATATGCACCTCGACGACACCGTACTGGACCAGCGCGGCAATGCCGTCGAAATCCTTGATGTAGAGGATCTCCTCGCCATCGGTCGGATCCTTCATCCTGGCGATCTTGTCGCTCATGCCGGGCGAGGCGTGTTTCTGGAAGAAGCGCTGGCCGCCGATGCCGTCCGGCGCCCGCACCAGGCTGAGCGGCCGGTTGACGACGAATTGTTCCATGCGCGGCCAGACCAGCGCGTAATGGTCAAGCAGATCCTGCTTGGAGACCTTCTCGTCGGGCCATAAGAGCTTCTCCGGGTGGGAGAGCTTCACCGAGGTCTTGGCTGACGCAGCGTTTGGCGCCGCCTTCGCCTCGGCCGCGCCCTTGCCGGCGGCTTTACTGGGCTTCTCCTGCACGACTTCCTCCGCCGGCTTGTCTTCGCGCAGCCCCTGGAACGAGGCGTGACGTATTATACGGTCCGAGGTCCAGCTGCGGAACTCCACTTCGCCGACAAGATCGGGCTCGACCCAGACCAGCCCCTTGCCCTTCGGCACGGCGGCGGAGAAGGGCGACGTTTTTGCGGTGAGTCCGTCGAGTCTTTTCTTGAGGTCGGCGGCCATCTTGCCGGAAAAGCCGGTGCCGACGCGGCCGGCATAGTGCAGCTTGCCGCCCTCATAATAGCCGACCAGCAGCGAGCGCAGGCCGCGCCCGGTCTTGTCCGAGGGCAGGTAGCCGCCGATGACGAATTCCTGCCGCAGCGTGCATTTCGACTTCACCCAGCTGAGACCGCGGCCGCTGCGGTAAGGCGCGTCGGCGCGTTTGGAAACCACGCCTTCGAGACCCATGCGGCAGACATGCTGCAGCATCACCTTGCCCGGCTCGTGGAAATGGTCGCTGAAGCGCAGCGCCGAATCCTGCGGCTGCTCGCCGAGCAGTTCCGCCAGCGCCTGCTTGCGCTCGACCAGCGGCTCGCGGCGCAGGTCCTTGCCGTCGAGGCGCATCAGGTCGAAGGCGTAGTAGACGAAGCGATCGGCGCGGCGGGCGGAGAGATCGGCCTGCAGCAGGGCGAAGGACGACACGCCGCTGTCGGCCAAAACGATGATCTCGCCATCGATGATGGCATCGCGGCATTTGAGGCCGGCAAGCGCTGCGGTGACCGGACCGTCGAATTTTGAGGTCCAATCGAGGCCGGCGCGGGTCAGCAGCCTCACCTCGCTGCCGGCGATCTGCGCCTGCATGCGATAGCCGTCGAATTTCACCTCGTGCAGCCAGTCGTCGCCGGAAGGTGCATCCTTCTCCAGCGTGGCGAGCTGCGGCTCGATGAACTCCAGCCGCTTGGCAGGCCCGGCTCTTGCCTTGCCGGCTGCTGCCGGCTTGTTGGAGTGCCAGACTTTCGGCTTCGCGCCCTTGGCCGTCTTGCCCTCGCCGACCTCCTCGATCGTCAGGCCGGATTTCACCGATTTCGGCTCCTGCTTCAGGATGTCCTCGCCGGGACGCGCGGCGGCATCGTCGGACTTGATCAGCAGCCAGTTGTCGCGCTTTTCGCCGGAGCGCGGCTTCAGCCGCACGAGATGCCAGCGGCCATGCAATTTGTGGCCTTCCAGCTCGAAGCCGATATGGCCCTTCTTCATCGCTTTGGCCGGATCGCCTTCCGGAATCCATTTGCCCTCGTCCCAGACGATCACCGAGCCGCCGCCATACTCGCCCTTGGGGATGGTGCCTTCGAACGGCGCGTAGTCGATCGGGTGGTCCTCGACATGCACGGCCAGCCGCTTCTCGTGCGGATCGAGGCTCGGGCCGCGCGTCACCGCCCAGCTCCACAGCACGCCGTCATGCTCGAGGCGCAGGTCGTAGTGCAGCCTGGTCGCGGCATGCTTGTGGATGACGAAGATGCCGGCGGCTTTCTTGCCGCTCCGCGACAGCTTGCCGGCCGGCTCGGCGGTCTTCCTGAAATCGCGCTTGGCCCGATACTGCTCGAGGCTGGCCATGGCTGCGGCCTCCTATGCCGATTTGCGCCGCGGAGCGGAGGCCTTGCCGCGTCCGGCCTTTGGCTTTGGCTTCGCCTTCGACGCGGCCTTGCCCGCGCCTTCCGCGTTCAGGCTCTTCTTCAGCGCATCGAAGAGGTTGACGACATTGGACGGCTTCGGCGGCGCCTTGGCCTTCGGCGCCTTCCTGCCGGCCTTCCTGGCGCGGATCAGCTCGAGCAGGGCATCCTCGTAGCGGTCGTCGAACTTCGACGGATCGAATTTTGTCCCCTTCCGGTCGATGATGTGCTCGGCAAGGTCTATCATCTCGTCGTCGGTCTTGACCGACTTGATATCGCCAAAGACGCTGTCGGGCTGGCGCACCGTGTTGTCGTAACGAAGCGTGGTCAGCACCATGCCCTTGCCGAGCGGCTCGATCACCACCGGGCGTTCCCGCTGGTAGAGCACGATGCGGGCGAGGCCGGCCATCTTCTTGCCCGCCATGGCGTCGCGGATGACGGCAAAGGCCTCCTCCGACACCTTGTCCGCCGGCGAGACATAATAGGGCGTGTCGAGGTAGATCTGCCGGATCGAGGCCTTGTCGACGAAGCCGTCGAGGCTCATCGTATGCGAGGATTCGATCTGGACGGACTCGATCTCGTCTTCCTCGATATGGATGAACTCGCCGTCCTCGAGCTCATAGCCCTTGATCTCGTCGCCTTCCTCCAGCGGCTTGCCGGTCTCGGCATCGACATAGATGCGCTTCACCGTATTTCCGGTCTTGCGGTTGAGGATGCGGAAGGAGACCTTTTCGGCGTGGGTGACGACGTTGGTCAGCTCGATGGCGCAAGTGACCAGCGACAGCTTGAGATAGCCTTTCCAGGCCGGGCGCGGCGCCATGACGAACTCCGTGAGCGGGGTGGTTCAACCGAGAACGGGCAGAGCCCGCTCCGGTTCCGGGAGACAGGCCGCTTCCAGACAGGGCCCTGACTTGGGCCACGCACGGAAATTTCGCCGAGGCGCGCGCGGTTGAAACAGAACCGCGTCCGAACGACATCGAGACGAAACATATGTGATGCAAAAGTCACATTGGGCAAAATGCCGGCAAATGGCTCTGAAAGACCCCGAATCAGCCGCATTCCGGCCACGAAGCAGGGCATTTCGGACCAGAAATTAACATCACGTTCACCGACTATTCACGCCTCGACGCTATGATGCCCGCAATTCGGACGGGACATCCGAAATCGGGACAGGGACAGGGAAATGAAGTTCTGGAACCACATTGCCGGCTATGCCGCCGCCATCCGCGAATTCGTCGCGCCGACCTATCGGCCTGAGCGCTATTACATGCGCGGCCCAGGCCCGGCCTGCGCCCGCCGCGGCAACTCGCTCGGCATCAGCGCGCACTGATCATGACGCTGGAGAGCCGTCATGACAGCCGGATCTGCAAACCGGCCGACAGCCATCGCGCAACCACCTATCGCGCCGAGCGCCCCGCGCTGGCCGATCGGCGGCGTGCGACAACGCCACCGCTTTGACGCCGCCGCCGGCTGGCTTAGTGTCTGACGACACCAGCAGCCGGGGCCGACATGATTGACCTGCCCGAACCGAAGCGTCCCCTTCCTCCGCCGCAAGCTTACGATGCAACCCAGCCGCTGATCGTCTTCGACGGCGTCTGCGTGTTCTGCTCGGGTTTCGTGCGGACGGTGGTGCGGTTCGACCGCCGGAAGCGCTTCCGCTTCGCCACGGCGCAGTCGCCGTTGGGCGAAGCGCTGTTTCGCACCCACGGACTGGCGACCGACAGCTACGATACCAGCCTGACCCTGATCGACGGAAAGGCCTTCACCCAACTGGACGGCTTCATCGCCGTGATGGCCGAGCTTGGCTGGCCATGGCGCGCGGCGAAGGTTTTGCTCGCCCTGCCGCGGCCGCTGCGCGACTGGCTCTACGACCGCATCGCCAAGAATCGCTACGCCCTGTTCGGCAGGACGGACAGCTGCGAGATCCCGTCGGCGGAACTGCGGGAGCGGCTGATCGGCTAGAATCCCGCCAGGGCTGGAGCGGCCCGGCCGGCGGCGAGATTCGGCCTCCGACAATCCTCGCAGATTCACGGATCATCGCCGCCAGCTTGCGCGAGGCGCCGCGCGGGTCGAAAGATTTTCGCAGCACCTGTCGAAATCCGCCTGGCCCAGGCGACATTGGTCAGGCCGGCGATGACGCGGCCTTCGAGAAAACGGGAGAAGACCATGCGATACATGCTTTTAATCTACGCAAACGAAGCCGCGATGGCGACCGCGCCGAGCGAGAAGACCTACCAGATCAGCGCCGCCTATGGCGCCTATACCGAGGCTTTGAAGAAATCCGGCGCCTGGCTCGCCGGCGACCGGCTGCGGCCGACGCAATCCGCAACGGCGGTGCGCACGGCCGACGGCAAGACCAATGTGCTCGACGGCCCCTATGCCGACACCAAGGAGCAGCTCGCCGGCTTCTACATGATCGAGGCCGAGGACGCCGATGCGGCCATCGCCTGGGCGGCGCGCTGCCCGGGCGCCAGCGCCGGCACGATCGAGGTGCGGCCGATCTGGGAAATGAGCGACTATCCCTCCGCGAATTGACCCAGTGATGGACAATCGCCCGGAGATCGCGCGGGCGGCGGCGGAAGCGGCCGCCCGGCAAAGCTACGGCAAGCTGGTCGCCTTTCTCGCGGCGCGCACGCGCGATGTCGCCGGCGCCGAGGACGCGCTGGCGGATGCCTTCGCGGCGGCGCTCGAGCGCTGGCCGCAGACCGGCGTGCCCGAAAAGCCGGAAGCCTGGCTGCTCGCGGTGGCGCGCCGACGAGGCGTCGACGCGGTGCGGCGGCGGCAGACCGGCGAGGCGGCGCGCGATCATCTCAAGCTGATCGCCGAGGAGGTGGAGGCCCGCATGACCGACGAAGAGCTGCCGGACGAACGGTTGCGGCTGATGTTTGCCTGCGCCCATCCGGCGATCGAGGCCAGCGTGCGCGCGCCGCTGATCCTGCAGACCATCCTTGGCTTCGACGCGGCGACCATCGCTTCGGCCTTCCTGGTCTCGCCGGCGACGATGGGCCAGCGCCTGGTGCGCGCCAAGACCCGCATCCGCGAGATCGGCATTCCGTTCCGGGTGCCGGAGCGGGCCGAGCTCGGCGAGCGGCTGGACGCGGTGCTGGAGGCGATCTACGCCGCCTTCGCCGAAGGCTGGACCGATCCTGCCGGCACCGAGACGCGGCGCCGCAACCTCGCCACCGAGGGCATCTGGCTCGGCCGGCTGGTGGCTTCGCTGATGCCGGACGAGCCGGAGGCGGTAGGGCTGTTGGCGCTGATGCTGTTCGCCGAAGCGCGGCGGGCGGCGCGGCGCAGCCCGGACGGAGACTTCGTGCCGCTTGCCGAGCAGGACACCGCGCTCTGGGACAACACGCTGATCGACGAGGCGGAAGACCTGCTCGAACGTGCCGCCGCCAAGGAGATCATCGGCCGCTACCAGCTGGAGGCGGCCGTGCAATCGGCCCACACGGCGCGGCGGCGCGGCGGCCGCACCGACTGGGCAGCGATCCGCCAGCTTTACGACGCGCTGCTGGCCCTCGCCGGCTCGCCTGTCGTGGCGATCAACCGCGCCGTGGCGATCGCCGAGGATGAGGGCGCGGCGGCCGGGTTGGCGGCGCTGTACGTCCTGGGTGACGACAAGCGGCTGGATGACTATCAGCCCTATTGGGCTGCCCGCGCCGGCCTGCTGGCGAGGCTCGGCACGACCGGATTGGCGGCCGAGGCTTACGACCGCGCGATCGGCCTCGAACGGGACCCGGCCGTCCGCCGCTTCCTGCAGGAAAAGCGGGCGAAGCTCACGATGCTCTAATCAAGCACGACCACGGCCTCCACCTCGAACAGCATGGGGTCGATCGCCAGCTTGGGAACGGGAACCAGCGTCTGCGCCGGCAGCGCCTTGCCGAACATGTCCTTGACGTTGATGGTCAGCACCTCGAGCTTGGACATGTCGTGATCGACCACGAAGACCGTGAGCTTGGCGACCTGATCGGGTTTCGCGCCAATCCCCTCCAGCGCGGCGCGCAGGTTCGCATAGGCCTGTTTCACCTGGACGGCGAAGTCCGGCGACAAGGCGCCCGTGCCGTCCTGGCCGCCCTGCCCGGAAATGTAGGCGACCCGTGCTCCCCGGGGCATGATCACCGCCGTGCTGTAGCCATTCGGCGACGGGTCGTGGAGGTTCCGTGGATTGACGATGGCCAGCTTGCGATCGTCCTCGTTCGCTGTCGTCGCAGCGGGAACTCCGATGGTCATGATGATTAGCCCTCCGATGGGCAGGTGCTTGATTGAGCGTGGCATGAGTTTCTCTTGGCTCTGCGGGCTGCGAGCAACGCACCCACGATCGCAATTCGGTTCATCGCCGCACGCGACTCGTACGGCGTCCGAGTCATCGTATGGTACGATGTACGAGTCAACCGCGCGGCATCGACATTCCTGGCGTTGCCTGCCAGAATCGCGGCTCCGATACGCGAGGAAGACGAATGGCAGCCAATCGCGGCGCCCGAAGCAAACGGTCTCAGCGGCCAGGTCAACCGCCCCGGCCCGCGGGCGAGCCGCCTCTGTCCCGGCAGCGTATCGTGGCCACCGCGGTGGAGTTGCTGGACGCGCAAGGGATCGACGGATTGACGATGCGTCGGCTGGCCGATCGCCTCGGCTCGGGCGTGATGAGCCTGTATTGGCACGTCGACAGCAAGGAGGATGTCTTCGATCTGGCGCTCGACGCGGTGCTTGAGTATCGCGGATCGCCGCAAGAACCTCAGTCCGAAGACTGGCGCGGCGAGATCGTTCACATACTCGAGGACTGGCGCGCCAGCATGCTCAGCCATTCCTGGTCGGCATCGCTGTTGCCGCGCCGGGCGCTTGGCCCGAACATCCTCAGTCGGCTGGAACTGCTGGGCAAGGCCTTGTCCAGGGCCGGCGTGGCGGACGCGGACATCAACGCCGCGATATGGTCGCTCTGGAACTATGTGATGGGCGCCACCATCACCCGGGCGAGCTTCGACCTGTCGGACGACGACAGGGCCGCCGCGCAGCAGCGCCTCACCCGTCTCAGCGAGCGCTACGCGACAATCGAACGCTCCCGGCTGCTGTTGGACGACGACTGGGACGGCGCTTTCCGCAGAGGCCTCGGTTTCCTGCTCGACGGCCTCGCGCCAGGATAAACGTCCCGCTCACCACATCGCGTGGGCGGCATTCAGTTTGCGGATCAGGTCATGATCGCGCAGCCTGGCCCACAGGCGCTCGATATCGGGCCAGGCGGCGGCGACCTTGCCGATCTCGGGATGCCAGGCCGCCAGCATGACCAGGTAGACGTCGGCCAGCGACAGCCGCTCGCCGACCAGCCAGTCGCGGCCGGCGAGGGCCTTGTCGAGGATGGCAAAGCCGCGATCCATCTCGGCCAGCGCGGCCTGCTTCACCGCCTCCACGCCGTCCGGCGCCGCGGTGTAGCGATGGGCATAATAGAAACGCAGCCCCGCCGGGTAGAGGACCGACGACATGAAGGCCATCCAGCGCAGGAAGTCGGCGCGGGCGGGCGAGCCCGCCGCCGGCGCCAGTCCGGCTTCCGGATGGCGCTCGGCGAGCAGGATGCAGATCGCCGCCGACTCGGTGATCGAACGGCCGTCCGGCAAGGTCAGCACCGGCACCTGGTTCAACGGGCTGATGTCGAGGAAGGCCTGGTCGGGCGGGTCCTTCTTCGGCACGTCGACCTGGTCGAACGGCGCGCCCGCCAGGGCAAGGGCCGCCTCGACGACGAAGCCGCCGCTGCCGGGGCGCGTGTAAAGTCTGTACATGAATCCTCCCAATGGCCGCGCGGGCCGAGGGAGATTTGCACCGGAAGCCGCGCGGCGCTCAAGCGCCACGCTGACGCCACACGGGTTTTTTCAGCGGTCCAGCGTCCCGCGACGGTCCGTCAAGGCTGCTTAAGCCCCCAGCCCGTCGAACAGGATGGTCGACAGGTAGCGCTCGGCGAAGGACGGGATGACGACGACCATGGTCTTGCCCTTGTTCTCCGGCCGCGAGCCGACGACGATCGCCGCCTGGAGTGCTGCGCCCGACGAGATGCCGACCGGCACACCTTCAAGGCGGGCGACGAGCCGCGCATTGGCGACGGAATCCTCGTTGGAGACCCTGACGATCTCGTCATAGATCGTGGTGTCGAGGATCTTCGGCGCGAAGCCGGCGCCGATGCCCTGGATCTTGTGCGGGCCGGGCTGGCCGCCGGACAGCACCGGCGAAGCCTCCGGCTCGACGGCGACGACATGCAGCGAAGGCTTGCGCTTCTTCAGCACCTGGCCGACGCCGGTGATGGTGCCGCCGGTGCCGATGCCGGAGACGAAGATGTCGACCTCGCCCTGGGTGTCGTTCCAGATCTCCTCGGCCGTGGTGCGGCGGTGGATCTCGGGGTTGGCCGGATTCTCGAACTGCTGCGGGATGATGGCGTCGGGCAAGGTGGCGGCAAGCTCGTCGGCCTTGGCGATGGCGCCCTTCATGCCCTTGGGACCTTCGGTCAGCACCAGTTCGGCGCCGAGCAGCGCCAGCATCTTGCGCCGCTCGACCGACATCGTCTCCGGCATGGTCAGGATCAGCTTGTAGCCCTTGGCGGCGGCGGCGAAGGCGAGCGCAATGCCGGTGTTGCCGGAGGTCGGCTCGATCAGCGTCGTCCTGCCGGGGGCGATCCTGCCAGAGGCTTCCAGCGCCTCGATCATGGCAACGCCGATACGGTCCTTGACCGAGGCGATCGGGTTGAAGAATTCGAGCTTGGCCAGGAGATTGGCGACGATGCCCTTCTCCTTGGCGAACTTGTCGAGCCGCACCAGGGGCGTGTCGCCGATCGTCTCGGTGATCGAATTGAAGACGCGGCCGCGGCCGGGCACGCGCGCGGAGGTGACGGGCTTGTTCATTGTTTCGCTCCCAGGTCAGGCAGGCAATTGCATCAAGCGACAGAATAGGGCTTTCAGCCGCGCAAGATAGGCTGCCGGCCGAAAATATCCGAGTGGGGCGCGTGCTGAAAACGCTGCCGCCCCGGAAAAGCATTTTCCGGATCGGCCCGTTTCCGGAATGCTTTCCCCGAAATGGAGGCCGGTTGAGATTGCAGCCTATTGACGGGCGGCGATGGCGGCCGCCGCGCCAACCATGAAACCGGCGGCGGTGCGGTTCAGCGCCTTCAGCGCGCGCGGCGACTTGAGGAACCAGCGCGCCTTGGCGGCCAGCGCCAGATAGGGCACCAGCACCACCAGCAGGACGAGGACGGTGAGCGTGACCAGGATGCCGTAGTCGGCGAGCGTCACCGCCTTCAGGTCGACGATGGTCGGCGTGATGGCGATATAGAAGATCATCGTCTTCGGATTGCCGAGCGTCACCGTCAGGCCGGCCAGGAAGGAGGCGGCGAGCCCGCCCTTGCCCTTGCGCGCCTCGACAGTCTCCGGCGAGATGCCGCTGGTCCAGAAGCGCCAGCCGAGGAAAGCGAGATAGGCGACACCCGCCCATTTGATGGCAAGGAAGACCATGCCGAAGGTCTGCGCGACGAAGGCGAGGCCGAGCATGACGGCGGTGAGGTAGGTGAGGTCGCCGAGGATCAGGCCGAACGACATCGCCAGCGACGAGCGGAAGCCGGAACCCAGCGCCCGCGCCACAAGCGCGGTGACGCCGGGACCCGGAATGGCGGCGGCGATGCCGAGAGCTGCACTGTAGGCGAGGAATCCGGTGAGCGTCATGGATAAGGTTCCAGATCGGAGGGTCTTATCGCATGGAACAGGCGAGGGTTGAATTCCCTCACGGTCGGAATCCATTGCACCAGACCATCGTGGTCTTCGCCTTACAAGGCTAACTGACGGCCCGAGGCTTGATTGCCACGTGGTTCCCCCAATCCGTCGCGGCTACGCCGCGTCACCTTTCCCCCCTCCGGAGGGAAAGGAAGGGAGCCTTGCTTGGCGAGCGTTGACTGCAAAAAAGCTTGGCGCCTTTCCTCTCCCCCGTCGATCGGGGGAGAGGTGGCTCGGCGAAGCCGAGACGGAGTGGGGGTCGACCAGCGTAAGGTTTCTCAGGACCGGCCGTCCCCGTAAATAACACGCCAGATGGTGCCGTTGCCGTCCTCGGTCAGGATCAGCGCACCGTCCTTGGCGACGGTGACGCCGACCGGCCGGCCCCAGACGTCGTCGTCGGAGATGACGAAGCCGGTGGCGAAATCCTCATACTCGCCGGTCGGCTTGCCGTCCTTGAATTTCAACCGCACCACCTTGTATCCGGTGCGCACGCCGCGGTTCCAGGAGCCGTGCAAAGCGACGAAGGCATCGCCCCTGTAGTCGGCCGGGAAGCTGCCGCCCTCATAGAAGGCGATGTTGAGCGGCGCCGAATGCGCCTGCAGCAGCACGTCGGGAACGGTGACCTTGCCGGCAAGATCGGCGCGCGCGCCCGCGTGTCGCGGGTCCTCGTTGGCGCCGATATAGTACCAGGGCCAGCCGTAGAAGCCGCCCTGCCTGACCGTCGTCGCGTATTCGAACGGCACGTTGTCGCCGAGTTCGTCGCGCTCGTTGACGACGCACCAGAGCGCGCCCGTCTGCGGCTGCACGGTCATGCCGGAGCAGTTGCGCAAGCCGGTGGCGAAGCTGCGCCGGTTGCTGCCGTCCGGATCGAAGGCCAGCACGTCGGCGCGGCCTTCCTCCGGGCCCCAGGTGGCGCCGAGCGGCGCCGACGTCGCCCATTGCTCGAGCCCGCCTTCAGGCTCGGCGGCCATGTCCTCGGCGACGTTGGAGCCCGATCCGACCGACAGATAGAGCGTCTTGCCATCAGGCGAAAAGGCGATGTCGCGCGTCCAGTGATGGTTCGCGGGGATTTCCGGGACGATGGTTTCCGGCATGCCTTCGGCCTTGAGGTCGCCGTCGCGATAGGCGAAGCGCACGACGCTGTTGCTGTTGGCGACATAGACCCATTGCGGTTTGTCGCCCGGCGGATAGAAGGCGATGCCGTAGGGCCGGGTCAGGCCGGTGGCAAAGATCGCCTCCTGCGCCGGCCTGGCGCTGCCTTCGGCGAGGCGATAGACGCGGATCTGGCTGGCCTTGCTGTCGGCGACGAACAGGTCGCCGTTGGGCGCCGCGCGCACGACCCGCGGATTGTCGATGCCCGACGCGACGAGTTCGATGGAAAAGCCTGATGGCACGAGCGGCCTGGCGCCTTCCGGCCGATCCGCCACGCCGGCGCCGTTCGACACGGAGCGGCTGACATAGGGCTTTTGCAGATCATCCGGCCTGATCAGCCGGCGCACGCCAGGCCTGTCGGCCTTCCAGTCGCCGAAGGCCTTCTTGCCGGTCAGCACCGGCTCGCCGGCCTGCTGGGCAGAGGCCGTCGTTGCAAGCAGCAAGGCGGCAGCCGCAAGGCCGGCAAATCGGATCATCCTGGCCTCCAGGGGTTTCGGCGCCGCACGCGGCGCCGTCGCGAATAGTGAACGGGCGGATGCGGCGGTCGTTCCGCCTGGGACATCAGGCACACGCCGATTTGAGGGATGGTTTCAGCTGCCTTCGGCGTAGAAATCATCGTCCAGGCGCTTTTCCAGCTCGACCAGATCGGCCGGCAGCGGCAGGCCCATGGCGCGCAATTCCTGCAGCTTCTCGCGCAGCTGCTCCTGAATCTCGTGCTGGTCCTCGGGCTGGTTGACCATTTCCTCGAGCAGCAGGCTGATCTGGGCCTTGAGCGATTCCAGCGCCATTCTTTTGCTCCCTTGCTGCTTGTGCCTTCCACGGTGTGTTGAGATCCAGGTCAGGCCGGTCTCACCCGGATCACACCTTACCGCAACATGCGCGAAATCAGCTGCGCGGTATAGTCGACCATCGGCACGATGCGGGCGTAGTTCAGCCGCGTCGGGCCGATGACGCCGAGCGCGCCGACGACGCGGGCATCCTTGTCGCGATAGGGCGCCACCACCAGCGACGAGCCCGACAGCGAAAACAGCTTGTTTTCCGAGCCGATGAAGATGCGCACGCCCGGCCCTTCCTCGGCGAGATCGAGCAGCTGGATCAAGCCGTCCTGCGTCTCCAGATCCTCGAACAGATGCCGCAGCAACTCGATGTCGGCCTGGGCGGTGACGTTTTCGAGCAGATTGGCGCGGCCGCGCACGATGAGGCGCGCCGGCAGGCCGCTTTCCGCGCCGGCCCAGACGGCGAGGCCCTTTTCGACCAGATCCTGCGACAGCGTGTCGAGGGCCGCCCTGGTCTCGTCCTTGATGCGGGCGATCTCGACGCGCGCCTCGGCCAGCGTGCGGCCGCGGATGTGGGCGTTGAGGAAGTTGGACGCCTCGTGCAGCTGCGAGACGGTGGTGCCGGCGGGCAGGTCGACGACGCGGTTCTCGACATCGCCGTTCTGCGACACCAGCACGGCCAGCGCCTTGGTCGGCTCGAGCTGGATGAATTCGATGTGCTTCAGCGCCACCTCGTTCTTGGCGGCGAGCACCAGGCCGGCGCCGCGCGACATGCCCGACAGCATCTGGCTGGCCTCGGTCAGCATGTGCTCCAGCGACGCGCCGGAGCCGGAGGCGCGCACCTGCGCCTCGATGATGCGGCGCTCGTCGTCGGAGAGGTCGCCGAGCTCCATGAAGGCGTCGACGAAGAAGCGCAGGCCGGTCTGCGTCGGCAGGCGGCCGGCCGAGATGTGCGGCGCGTAGATCAGGCCGAGATGCTCGAGGTCGCTCATCACGTTGCGGATGGTGGCGGGCGACAACGAGGAGGGCAGGATGCGCGACAGGCTGCGCGAACCGACGGGCTCGCCATCCCTGAGATAGGATTCAACGATGCGCCTGAAGATGTCGCGCGAGCGCATATCGAGCGATTGAAGCACGGGCGACTGCGATGCCGGATCGACTGCCTTGGTCATTCGAGCCAAAAACCTCCGGTTCAAATATAGACTTAGCCGGTGCCCGCGCAACCCGGTCCATTTTCCTTTGCGCCATGCGCCGCATGCGTCTACAAGCCGGCCACGAATCCTTAAGAACCAGAGACAAGAGGCCTCGATGCGCCCCTCCAAACGCCAATCCGACGAAATGCGCGCCATCTCCTTCGAGCGCGGCGTCTCCAAGCACGCCGAAGGCTCGTGCCTGGTGAAATTCGGCGACACGCATGTTCTGTGCACGGCCAGCCTGGAGGAAAAGGTGCCGGCCTGGATGCGCAATTCCGGCAAGGGCTGGGTGACGGCCGAATACGGCATGCTGCCGCGCTCGACCGGCGAGCGCATGCGCCGCGAGGCCTCCGCCGGCAAGCAGGGCGGCCGCACGCTGGAGATCCAGCGGCTGATTGGCCGTTCCTTGCGCGCCGTGGTCGACCTGCAGGCGCTGGGCGAACAGCAGATCACCGTCGACTGCGACGTGATCCAGGCCGATGGCGGCACCCGCACCGCCTCGATCACCGGCGGCTGGGTGGCGCTCCATGACTGCCTGCGCTGGATGGAAGCCCGCCAGATGGCCAGCGTTTCCAAGGTGCTGAAGGACCACGTCGCGGCGATCTCCTGCGGCATCCATGACGGCCAGCCGGTCATCGATCTCGACTATCTCGAGGATTCCTCGGCCGGCACGGACGCCAATTTCGTCATGACCGGCAAGGGCGGCATCGTCGAGATCCAGGGTACTGCCGAGGGCGAGCCGTTCTCGGAGGACCAGTTCGCGGCGCTGATGAACCTGGCCAAGAAGGGAATTTCGCGCCTGGTGAGTTTGCAGCAGATGGCGGTGGCGTAGGTTTTCGAATGCCGAGCCTGGGCCCCCCTCTCTGGCCTGCCGGCCATCTCCCCCTCAAGGGGGGAGATTGGAAGCTTCCACGCCGGCCCCCATCTGGCTACGCCGGTGATTGGCTGAGGCAATCGATACAGCCAATCTCCCCCCTTGAGGGGGAGATGCCCGGCAGGGCAGAGAGGGGGGCTTCGTGATACCCTCCGCGATCCTTGAATCGGCGCTCTACGTCACAGACTTGCATGGCGCCGAAGCCTTCTATTCCGACATCCTCGGCCTCGAACTGATCGCCAGGGTCGAAGGCCGCCATGTCTTCTTCCGCTGCGGGACCGGCGTGCTGCTGCTGTTCAACGCCGAGGCGACCAAAATCCCGCCGGCGCCGGACGCCAGGCTGAAGGTGCCGGCGCATGGCACGGTGGGCGAGGGCCATCTCTGCTTTGCCGCCAGCGCCGACGAGATCGCCGGCTGGCGCGAGCACCTCGCGGCACGGAACATCGCCATCGAAAGCGACTTCGAATGGCCGCAAGGCGGGCGCTCGATCTACTTTCGCGACCCCTCGGGCAATTCGATCGAATTCGCCGAGCCAAGGATCTGGGGCCTGTGATGCATTCTTTGAACGGACACAAGATCGTCGTCGCCAGCCACAATGAGGGCAAGCTGCGCGAGTTCGCCGACCTGATGGCGCCGTTCGGCTTCGAGGCGAAATCGGCCAAGGAATACGGCCTGCCCGAGCCGGACGAGACCGGCACGACGTTCGAGGAGAACGCCTACATCAAGGCATATGCCGCGGCCAAGGCCACCGGCCTGCCGGCACTGTCCGACGATTCCGGCCTCTGCGTCGACGCGCTCGACGGCGCGCCCGGCGTCTACACCGCCAACTGGGCCGAGACGCCCGACGCCAGCCGCGACTTCGGCATGGCCATGCAGCGCACGGAAGTGGCGCTGCAGGAGGTCGGCGCGGCCGAAGCTGCGCAGCGCACGGGCCGTTTCGTCGCGGTCATCTGTCTGGCGTTTCCCGACGGCGAGGCCGAATATTATCGCGGTGAGGCTGAAGGCACGCTGGTGTGGCCGCCGCGCGGCACGCTCGGCTTCGGCTACGATCCGGTGTTCCTGCCCAATGGGTTCGAAAAGACCTTCGGCGAGATGAGCGCCGAGCAAAAACACGGCTGGAAGCCGGGCCAGCCGACGGCGCTGTCGCACCGCGCCCGCGCCTTCCAGAAATTCGCGCGCGCCAGGTTGGGATCGGCCTGAGATGCTGCTCGACCGCAGCCCCGGCTTCGGCGTCTACATCCACTGGCCGTTCTGCGCGGCCAAGTGCCCCTATTGCGACTTCAACAGCCATGTCCGCCATCAGCCGGTCGACCAGGAGCGTTTTGCGCGCGCGTTCGCGACGGAGCTGGCGACCATGCGCGCCCGCACCGGACCGCGCGAGGTGACCAGCATCTTCCTCGGCGGCGGCACGCCGTCGCTGATGAAGCCGGAGACGGTGGCCTCCGTGCTGGATGCGGTGGCGAGGAACTGGACGGTGCCTGATGGCATCGAGGTGACGCTGGAGGCCAACCCGTCCTCGGTCGAGGCCGAGCGCTTCCGCGGCTATCGCGCCGCCGGCGTCAACCGCGTGTCGCTCGGCGTACAGGCGCTGAACGACAAGGACCTGCGCTTCCTCGGCCGGCTGCACAATGTCGAGGAGGCGCTGCATGCCATCGGGCTCGCGCGCGAGATCTTTCCGCGCCTCTCCTTCGACCTGATCTATGCGCGGCCCGACCAGACGCCGGAGGCTTGGCGAGCCGAGCTCGAGCAGGCCATCGGCCATGCCGCCGACCATCTGTCGCTCTACCAGCTCACCATCGAGGAAGGCACGCCGTTCCACGCGCTGCACGCGGCGAAGAAGTTCACCATTCCCGACAACGACCATGCCGCCGATCTCTACGCGCTGACGCAAGAGGTGACCGCCGCGCATGGGCTGCCGGCCTACGAGATTTCCAACCACGCCAGGCCTGGCGCGGAAAGCCGGCACAATTTGACCTACTGGCGCTACGGCGAATATGTCGGCGTCGGCCCCGGCGCGCATGGCCGTTTCGTCGAGAACGGGCGCCGCACGGTCACCATCGCCGAGAGGATGCCGGAAACCTGGGCAAATCTGGTCGAGGCCAAGGGCCATGGCGTCACCGGCGGCGAGATTTTGACGCGTTCCGAGGAAGCCGACGAGTTCCTGTTGATGGGGCTGCGGCTGGCCGAAGGCATCGATCTTGCGCGCTACGAGGCGTTTTCCGGACGCGGCCTGTCAAGCGCGCGACTGGCGGTGCTGCAGGAAGAGGGGCTTGTCGCGCCGGTCGGCAATTCCCGGCTGCGCGCCACGACGGCCGGCATGATCGTGCTCGATGCCGTGGTGGCGGACCTGGCGCGCTGAGCATGATCCCGAAAAGTGGAAGCCGGTTTTCGGACAAGATCATGCTTGAGTAAAAGCCCTTGAAGAACATCCTCTTCGTATGCGGCCAGAACCGCTTGCGCAGCCCGACGGCCGAGCAGGTGTTTTCCAAACGAAGGGATATCGAGGTCGCCTCGGCCGGCACCAATCACGATGCCGACAATCCGCTGACGCATGAGCTGGTCGCCTGGGCCGACATCATCTTCGTGATGGAAAAGGCGCACCGCGCCAAGCTGCAGAAGAAATTCAAGGCGAGCCTGAAGCGGGCAAGGGTCATCTGCCTCGACATTCCGGACAATTACGAGTTCATGGACCCGGAGCTGGTGCGGCTGCTCGAGGCTAAGGTGCCGCGATATCTGTAAAGAAGCGGTGTGCCAGCGCTGATGGCGCAGCCAATCTCCAAGCCCTGCCGATTGCGCTTCTGGTGGTGCGCGTTTCGCGGTATCCGGTTAACGCACTTGCGGACAGAAAACCGACAAGGCCACCCGAAATGAACCTGACCGCTTCTTCCTGGCAATTCTGGGCGCTGCTGTCGGCGGCTTTCGCGGCGCTGACGGCGATTTTCGCCAAGGTCGGCATCGAGACCATCAATTCCGATTTTGCCACCTTGATCCGCACCGCCATCATCCTGGTCGTGCTCGCGGCCATTCTCGCCGCCAGCGGCCAGTTCCAGCCGTTGGCATCGATCTCCGGAAAAACGTGGCTGTTCCTCGGTCTTTCCGGATTGGCTACCGGCGCCTCGTGGCTCTGCTATTTCCGCGCGCTGAAAATCGGCAACGCGGCGCAGGTGGCGCCGATCGACAAACTAAGCGTCGTGCTTGTGGCGGTGTTTGGCGCGGTCTTTCTCGGCGAGCGCCTCTCCGGAGCGAACTGGCTTGGCGTCGGCCTTATCGCGGCGGGGGCGGTGCTGGTCGCCTATCGGGGCTAGCGGCACGCCTTCGCGGCTGTTCCTGGTTTCGAGACGGGTGATGAAAATATCGAAGCGATTGGGCATCGTCCGGTCAGTGCTCCGTCGTGCTATCGGTTGCGGCCTTGAGCCTGGTCTTCGGCCGGCGGCGCAAACGCCGCTTGCCGGCCTCGGTTTTACCGGCGGCGTCATCGGCGCTGGCCGGCAGGCACTTGTTCCTTCGCATGGCGAAACGCTTGCGGCCCGCATAATAGGGCTCGAAAACGTCCTGAATCTTCAGGCTATCCATCCTGTGCCTCCCCGAGACTCACACATGCGAGACTCACGGATAAAATTCGCCGGTGACGGTTTCGTTCCGCACTATGGCAAAGGCATGGCGGGCGACATTACTTCGTCGTCACGTTTTGCAACCGGGCATCAGCCGTGCCAAACAGGCTGCATGGAGGACCAAGGGTGACCGGCGACAAACGCAGCTATGTGATCGGGCAGACCGAGATCGCGGCGCGGCCGCTCGCGCCGGCGCTCTATCTGGTGGCGACGCCGATCGGCAACCTCGCCGACATCACGCTGCGCGCGCTGGAGACGCTGGCCGCCGCCGACATCGTCGCCTGCGAGGACACGCGCGTGTCGCGCGTGCTGCTGGAGCGCTACGGCATCCGCCGCCGCACCACCGCCTATCACGATCACAATGCACCCGAGGCCGGACCGAAGCTGATCGCGGCGCTCGAGGCCGGGCAGAGCGTGGCGCTGATCTCGGACGCCGGGACGCCGCTGGTCTCCGATCCCGGCTACCGGCTGGTCGGCGAGGCGCTCGACCGTGGCATCCGCGTCGTGCCGATCCCCGGCCCGTCGGCGGCGCTGGCGGCGCTGACCGCGTCCGGCCTGCCTTCCGACGCCTTTCTTTTCGCCGGGTTCCTGCCGGTGAAGACCGGCCAGCGGTTGACGAAACTTGAGAGCTTCAGGCAGGTGCCGGCGACGCTGATCTTCTTCGAGTCGCCCAGGCGGCTGGCCGAGACGCTTGCGGCGATGGCCGAGGCGCTGGGCGGCACACGCCGGGCGGCGATCGGCCGCGAGCTGACCAAGGCCTTCGAGGAGACGCGGACCGGCACGCTGCGGGCTCTTGCCGAGCACTATGCGGCGGCCGACACGCCCAAGGGCGAGATCGTCATCTGCGTCGGTCCCGCCGAGGCCAAGGCCGACGAACCTGAAGACATCGACCGGCTGCTGTTGTCGCTCGCCGCCGAAATGCCGGCCTCCAAGGCGGCAGCGGAAGCGGCGAAGATGACCGGCGGCCAGAAGCAGGCGCTCTACCGGCGGCTGCTCGAGCTCAGGGACACCTCGGCAGAGGGCAGCGGTGGCTGAGCGCCCGGCCGCCAGCCGCCTGAAAGCCTATCGGCGCGGCCATCGCGGTGAATGGCTGGCGGCGCTGGCGCTGATGCTGAAAGGCTACCGGATCCTGGCGCGGCGCCACCGCACAAGGTTCGGCGAGATCGACCTGATCGCCAGGCGCGGCGACCTGGTGCTGTTCGTCGAGGTCAAGGCGCGGCGCACGCTGATGGAAGCGATGGAGGCGATCGCCTACGAATCGGAGCGCCGCATCGAGAGCGCCGCCGACCTCTGGCTGTCGCGCCAGCCCGACTATGGCAGACTGTCGGCGCGCTTCGACATGGTGGCCGTGCTGCCCTGGCGCTGGCCGGTGCATGTCGAGAACGCGTTTTATGGAAGGAATTGAAGGCCTTACCCTCCCCCTTGTGGGGAGGGTCGGCGAGCAAGCGACGCGCAGCGTCGTTGGCGAACCGGGGCGGGGGTTGGCGCTGACCCCCACCCCGATCCGCTATGCGGATCGACCCTCCCCACAAGGGGGAGGGTGGGCGCTTACCCCCAGATCATCAGCGCCACCAGCCCGAGCCCGCCGACCACCAAGCGCCACCAGCCGAACAGCGAATAGCCGTTGCGCGAGACGTAATCGAGCAGGAAGCGGACGACGAACAGCGCGGTGACGAAGGCGGCGACGAAGCCGATGGCGATGATCGGCAGGTCGGCCGAGGTCAGCACGTTGCGGTTCTTGAACAGGTCGAAGGCGAAGGCGCCGACCATGGTCGGGATGGCGAGAAAGAAGGAGAATTCCGCCGCCGCGCGCTTGTCGACGCCGAGCAGCAGCGCGCCGACGATGGTCGAGCCGGAGCGCGAGGTGCCGGGGATCAGCGACAGGCACTGGAACAGGCCGATCTGCAGATAGAGCCGCGTCGGGAAGCGCTCGACGTCGCGATAGACGGGCTTGAGGTTCATCCGATCGACCAGAAGCAGGACGACGCCGCCGATGATCAGCATGATGCAGATCAGCCGCGGCGATTCGAACAGGATAGTCTTGATGAAGTCATGCGCCAGCGCGCCGATGATGGCCGCCGGCAGGAAGGCGATGAGGATGCCGATGACGAAATGCCTGGTCAGCCGGTCGTGCGGCAGTTCGAGCAGCATCTGCCACAGGCGTTTGAAATAGACGCTGAGGATGGCGAGGATGGCGCCGAGCTGGATCAGGATCTCGAACGCCTTGCCGGTCGAATGGAAGCCGAGGAAATGGCCGGCGAGCAGGATGTGGCCGGTCGAAGACACCGGAATGAACTCGGTCAGGCCCTCCAGCAGGCCGAGCAGCAGCGCTTCGACGATGGTCTGGCTATCCATGGCAACCTCGGGATTGGGACTCAAAGAAGGGCTTGCTTGTCATGGCGCGGAAGTCCCCCTATAGGTCGCAGCACCCTGACGGTCCGCTTTGCGGGCGGCCAAGACTTACCGGCGCGGCCGGCGATTCGCCAGTGCGCCTTATTATCGCGGGACCATGCTGACGCTCTTCCACCACCCGATGTTCGCCTCCTGCCGGTTCGTGCGCCTCGCCTTCGGCGAATATGGCGAGGAGCTGGCGCTGATCGAGGAAAAGCCGTGGACGCGGCGCAAGGAGTTTTTGGCGCTGAACCCGGCCGGAACCTTGCCGATCCTGCTTGCCGAGGGCGACGTGCCGATCGTCGGCGCCATGGTGATCGCCGAATATCTCGACGAGACGCGCGGCGTGCTGAAGCGCGACAAGCGGCTGTTCGCCGAGGACCCGATGGAGCGCGCCGAGATCCGCCGGCTGACCGACTGGTACCTGAACAAGGCCGAGAGCGAGGTGACCCGCCACCTGGTGCGCGAGCGCGTGCTGAAGCCGATCATGCCGGAGACGGCGGGCGGCGGCTCGCCCGATTCGGCGGCGATCCGCGCCGCCCGCGCCAACATCCGCCAGCACATGAAGTACACCAACTGGCTGGCCGGCACCCGCCACTGGCTGGCCGGCAGCAGGGTGACCTATGCCGACCTCGCGGCGGCGGCCGCACTTTCGGTGCTCGACTATCTGGGCGAGATCGACTGGCGCGAGCACACCGCGGCGCGGGAATGGTATACAAGGGTCAAGTCACGGCCCTCGTTCCGGCCACTTCTGTCCGACCGGGTGCGCGGCCTGTCGCCGGTGTCGCATTATGCGGACCTCGATTTCTAAGACCGAAAACCTGCGCGCGCTGATCGACGGCGAGGCCAGGCGCGCCGGTTTCGACGCCGTCGCCGTCACCAGGCCCGATGCCATCCCGCTGGCGCCGGCCAGGCTCGCCGAATTCGTCGCCGACGGTTTTCATGGCTCGATGGGCTGGATCGCCGAGACGATCGAACGCCGGGCCGAACCATCGACGCTGTGGCCCGAAGTGCGCTCGATCGTCGTGCTGGCCATGAATTACGGGCCGGACCACGATCCGCGCAAGCTGCAGGCAAGGCGCGACCGCGGCGCGATCTCGGTCTATGCGCAGAACCGCGACTATCACGATATTATGAAGGGCCGGCTGAAGGAGATCGCCGGCAAGATCGTGGCAAAGGCCGGCGGCGACGTGAAAGTGTTCGTCGATACGGCACCGGTGATGGAAAAGCCGCTCGCCGAAGCCGCCGGCCTCGGCTGGCAAGGCAAGCACACCAATCTGGTCAGCCGGCAACACGGCTCCTGGCTGTTCCTCGGCACCATCTTCACCACCGCCGAGCTGGAACCCGACACGGCGGAAGAGGACCATTGCGGCTCCTGCCGCGCCTGCCTCGACGCCTGCCCGACCGACGCTTTTCCGGCGCCCTACCGGCTCGACGCGCGGCGCTGCATCTCCTACCTCACCATCGAGAACAAGGGGCCGATCCCGCGCGAATTCCGCGACAAGATCGGCAACCGCATCTATGGCTGCGACGATTGTCTCGCCGCCTGCCCGTGGAACAAGTTCGCCCGCACCGCCTCGGAGGCGAAGCTTGCCGCGCGCGCGGATTTGCGAGAGCCGCCGCTGGCGGAGCTGCTCAGCTTCGACGACGCGGCCTTCCGCAGCTTTTTCTCGGGTTCGCCGATCAAGCGCATCGGTCGCGACCGGTTCATCCGCAATGTGCTGATCGCCGCCGGCAATTCGGGCGACGCCGCGCTGGCGGGCGCGGTCCGTGCCTTGCTGGGCGACGCCTCGCCGCTGGTGCGAGGCGCGGCCGTCTGGGCGCTGTCCAGGCTTCTACCCGACACCGAGTTCGCCTCGCGCGCCGCCACCGCCCTGGCAACCGAAGATGACATGACAGTGCGCGACGAATGGCTGTCGGCCCTGCCAGCAAAGGTCCATGCATGAGTGAAAAGCAGTTCTTCGTCTTTGGCGCCGGCTATTCCGGCAAGGCCTTCGCCCGCGCCAGCCGGGATGGGGTGACAATCCTCGGCACGACGCGCTCGCCGGAGAAGTTCGCGGCGCTCAGCCAGGCCGGCATCGCGCCGCTGCGCTTCGACGGCGCGCTGACGGCCGAGATCGGCGAGGCCTTGAAAACGACCACGCATCTGATCGTCTCGGTGGCGCCGGAAGAGGCCGGCGACCCGGTGCTCGGCGCCGCGCGCGAGGCGATCGCAGCGATGCCGGCGCTGGAATGGATCGCCTATCTCTCCACCGTCGGCGTCTATGGAGACCATGGCGGCGGCTGGGTGGACGAGAGGGCCGAGTGCCGACCGGTGTCGAAGCGCTCGGTGATGCGGGTGGCCGCCGAACAGGAGTGGCTGAAGCTCGGCGAGGAGATCGGCCGGCCGGTGGCGATCCTGCGCCTCTCCGGCATCTACGGTCCGGGCCGCAACGCGCTGGTCAATCTGGCCGACGGCACCGCCAGACGGCTGGTCAAGCCCGGCCAGGTGTTCAACCGCATCCATTGCGACGACATTGCCGGCGCGCTCTGGCATCTGGCCGGGAAAAATCGCGGCGGCATATTCAACGTCACCGACGACGAGCCGGCGCCGCCGCAGGATGTCGTCGCCTATGCCGCCGGGCTGATGGGCGTCGAAGCGCCGCCGGAAATCGCCTTCGAGACGGCGCAGCTTTCGCCGATGGCGCGCTCCTTCTACGGCGAGAACAAGCGCGTCTCCAACGCCGCGATCAAGGCGGCCGGCTATCGCTTTGCCTTCCCCGACTACCGCTCGGCCCTCGACCATATGTGGGCCGACGGCAGCTGGCGCGAGGGCGAGCCGCGCAGCCCGATGAAACGCGCTGATTAAAGCGCGGCGCCGGGCATGCTATGATTCGCGCCGCGGCCGCTCTCGAGGATCGGGCGGCGCGACAGGAGAGGGATGCGGCTTCATGGTGACCTCGTTGCGATCATTGCCCGTCAGGCGGCCGTTCCTGACGGCGACGCTGGCGATCCTGGCGCTGGCCGGGCTGGCGGCGGGCGCGCTGACGGCCGAGCCGCGGGCAAAAGACCTGTTCGGGGCCGAGAAGCTGCCGGCGGTGGCGGCGGCGCAATCCTTCGGCTTCTATTCCAAGGGCTGCTTCGCCGGCGGCGTCGCCATTCCGATGGACGGACCGAGCTGGGAAGTGATGCGCCCCTCGCGCAACCGCCGCTGGGGCCATCCGGCGATGATCGCGCTGATCGAGAAGCTGGCGCGCGACGCGCATGCCGACGGCTGGCCCGGCCTTCTGATCGGCGACATCTCGCAGCCGCGCGGCGGGCCGATGCTGACCGGCCACGCGTCGCACCAGATCGGCCTCGACGCCGACATCTGGCTGACGCCGATGCCCCGCCGGCCACTGTCGATGGCGCAGCGCGAATCGATGAGCGCAACGCTGATGGTCGACGAGAAGACGCATCTGGTGAAGGACGCGCTGTGGACGACGCGGCACACGCAACTGTTGAAGCGCGCGGCGAGCTATCCCGAGGTCGAGCGCATCCTGGTCAATCCGGGCATCAAGAAAAAGCTGTGCGACACGGTGAAGGGCGACCGTTCCTGGCTGCGCAAAATCCGGCCGTTCTGGGGCCACGACTATCATTTCCACATGCGCATCGGCTGCCAGCCGGGCTCGCACGGCTGCAAGGCGCAGGAAGCGACGCCGACCGATGACGGCTGCGGCAAGCCGCTGGCCTGGTGGTTCACCGCGGAGCCGTGGCGCCCCAACAAGAACCCGGACGCGCCGAAGGCGCGCGACATCATGACGATGGCGAACCTGCCGAAGGAATGCCGGGCGGTGCTCGACGCGCCAAACCCGGCTTCGGCGGAAGCCGTCACCTATCATGGCGACGGCCTACCGATCGCGGGTAACGACCTGCCGATCGCGGCCGCCGAGCCGCCGCCGCCCGTGGCGGAACCGATGGTGCCGGTTGGTGCCGCGGCGCTGCCGGCCTCGGCGAGCGCTTTTGCGCCGACCCCGAAAATCGGCATTCCACTGCCACGGCCAAGGCCGGAAAACTGACGCCAGGCATTCCGGGCTAATTGTCGAAGCAGGCGCCGCCCCTCATCGCCCTGCCGGGCACTTCTCCCCGTATAGTGACGGGGAGAAGGGGGCAGGCCGCAGCGCTGGCACTCCTTCTTGACACGCCTGCAATCGGCGAGATCGCGAATGACAGCGTCCCTCTCCCCGTCACTATACGGGGAGAGGGTGCCGGCAGGCGGGCGAGGGGCGGCGCCGACGCTGAAAAGGACGAGATTCAAGCTGACGCGAAGCGGCTTTCCCTTTGCAAGCCCATGCGCTAGTTCAACGAAGAGACAAACGGCAGACTGCCGGAACGGGGACGTGCAACAGCATGGCAGGTGAAGACGAGACAACGCTGCGGTTTCCGGTCCTGATCGGCGACATCGGCGGCACCAATGCGCGCTTCTCGATCGTGCTCGACGCCAATTCGGAGCCGACCGAGCCGCAGATCGTCCAGACCGCCAATTTCAACACCATCGACGAGGCGATCCAGGCGGCGGTGCTCGACCGTTCCTCGGTGCGGCCGAATTCGGCCGTGCTGGCGATCGCCGGGCCGGTCGACGGCGACGAGATCCCGCTCACCAATTGCCCCTGGGTGGTCAAGCCGAGGCAGATGTTCGCCAATCTGGGCCTGAGCGAGGTCGTCGTGCTCAACGACTTCGAGGCGCAGGCGCTGGCCGTCGTGGCGCTCGGCGAGGAACATATGGAGAAGATCGGCGGCGGCACGCCGGAGCCGAACGCCAGCCGCGTCGTGCTCGGCCCCGGCACCGGCCTCGGCGTTGCCGGGCTGATCCATGCGCTCAACCACTGGATACCGGTGCCCGGCGAAGGCGGACACATGGATATCGGCCCGCGCTCGCCACGCGATTTCCAGGTTTTCCCGCATATAGAGCGGCTCGAAGGCCGCGTTTCCGGCGAGCAGATCCTGTGCGGGCGCGGCCTGGTCAATATCTACCGCGCGGTGGCCAAGGCCGACGGCAAGCCGGCGCCGTTCAGCGCGCCGGCCGAGATCACCGGCGCGGCGCTGGCGAAGTCCGACCCGGTGGCGGAGGAGGCGCTTTCGCTGTTCGTCACCTGCCTCGGCCGCACCGCCGGCGACCTGGCGCTGGTGTTCATGAGCCGGGGCGGCGTCTTTCTCACCGGCGGCATCGCGCAGAAGATCGTGCCGGCGCTGAAAGCGGGCAATTTCCGCGCCGCTTTCGAGGACAAGGCGCCGCACAGCGCCTTGCTGCGCGCGATGCCGGTCTATGTCATCACGCATCCGCTGGCGGCGCTTCTCGGCCTCGCCGCCTATGCCAGGAATCCCTCGCTGTTCGGCGTGCAGACGGCGGGGCGGCACTGGCGGGTGTAGCGCTTCGCGCCCTGGTTGTCGGTTCGCGAATCGCGCCGCGACGAAGTTTCGCCATAGGCAAGCCGCGACGGGAACGCTAAGAGGGGTGCCGAATTTCCAGACGGAACCACGGAACGACCCTCGATTTGAACCAGCTTCAACACCAAGCGATAGCCCGGCCCGGCGAGACCTGGGCGGTGCTGCGCCGCATCATCGCCGAAAACGGCCGCGAATACCGCTCAGCCTACATCTTCGCCACCCTGTGCCTGCTGACCGTGTCCGCAACGACGGCCTTCACCGCCTGGGTGATGAGCCCGGTCGTCAACCAGATCTTCTATGAGCGACGCGGCGATCTGATCGTGCTGATCTGCGCCGGGATCATGGGCTCCTTCACGCTGCGCGGGCTGGCCACCTATGGCCAGGCGGTGACGCTGGCGCGGATCGGCAACAATCTGGTGGCGCGCTATCAGCGCCGCATCTTCGACCACCTGATGAAGCTCGGCGTCGGCTTCTTCAACGACACCCGTTCGGGCCAGCTCGCCGCGCAGGTCAACGAGAACATCAACGGCATCCGCGACCTGTTGTCGATGACGCTGACCTCGATCGCGCGCGACGGGGTGACGCTGCTCGGCCTGATCTGCGTCATGATCTACCAGGATCCGCTGCTGTCGCTCTCGTCGCTGCTGATCGGACCGCCGCTGATCTACACCGTCGTCTATCTGATGCGCCGCGTGCGCCGCATCGCGCGCGAATCCGTGCAGATCAACTCGCGGCTGATCGGCGCCATGCAGGAGGCGACGCAAGGCATCGCCATCGTCAAGGCGTTCACCATGGAGGGCGAACTGGCGCGCCGCATCGGCAAGCTCGCCGAAAGCGCCGAGCAGCGGGGCAACAAGATCGCCCGCGTCTCGGAGCGGCTGACGCCGATTTCCGACATGCTGGCCGGCCTCGCCGTCACTGGCGTCATTGCCTATTCCGGCTACCGGGCGCTGGTCCTCGGGCAGCCGCCGGGCGCGGTGTTCTCCTTCATCACGGCGCTGATCCTGGCCTATGATCCGGCGCGGCGTCTGGCGCGCATGCAGGTCGGCATGGAGCGGTCGCTGGTCAACGCGCGCATGATCTACGAGCTTCTCGACCAGCAGCCGCAGCAGGGCGATGCGACCGGCGCGGTCGAAGCGAGGATCACCACCGGCGAGGTGCGTTTCAATAATGTCTCGTTCCGCTATGCCGCCGACGCGCCGGTGCTCAAGGAATTGAGCTTTACCGCCGCCGCCGGCAAGGTGACGGCCATCGTCGGCGCATCCGGCGCCGGCAAGTCGACGCTAGTGGCGCTGCTGCAGCGCTTCTACGATGTCGAGGCCGGCAGCATCGAGGTTGACGGCCAGGACATTTCCAGGCTGACGAAGCATTCGCTTCGCAGCTCGATCGCCTATGTCTCGCAGGGGCCCTATTTGTTCGAGGGCACGATCCGCGACAACATCCGCTATGGCCGGCTTTCGGCCACGGATGCGGAGATCGAATGGGCGGCAAAGCAGGCGGCGGCGGACGAGTTCATCCGCCAGCAGCCGCAAGGCTACGACACGCCGGTCGGCGAGAACGGCGTGACGCTATCGGGCGGACAGCGCCAGCGCGTCTCGATCGCCCGCGCCATCGTGCGCCAGGCGCCGATCCTTTTGCTCGACGAGGCGACCTCGGCGCTCGACAATGAGGCTGAGGCGCGCGTCCAGGAGGCGCTGACCCATGTCATGGAAGGGCGCACGACCATCGTCATCGCGCACCGGCTGTCGACCGTGGTGAATGCCGACCACATCATCGTGCTGGAAGAGGGCCGGCTGGTCGAGGAAGGCACCCATGCCTTGCTGATGGCCGATCCGCACAGCGTCTATGCCCGTTTCCACCGGGTGCAGGGCAAGAAGGGTCTGGGGCTTGTCGACGACGCCAAGCCCATCCAAACTCCGCCGCCGCGCAGCCGCGCGAAGAGGGCGGTCGGGAGAGAGGCATGAGCGAAACGGGCGATATGGGCCTGGTGGTGGTTGGCGCGGCCGGCCGCATGGGCCAGACGCTGATCCGCGCCATCCACACGATGCCGGGGGCGCGCGTCGCTGGCGCCGTCGAGCGGCCGGGATCGCCCTATCTCGGCAAGGATGCCGGCGAACTCGCCGGCATCGGCATCATCAACGTGCCGATATCGGACGATCCGCTGCCTGCCTTCGCCAAGGCCGACGGCGTGCTCGATTTCACCGCGCCGGCGGCGACCGTCGAATTCGCCGGCTACGCGGCGCAGGCGCGCATCGTCCATGTCATCGGCACCACCGGCTGCTCGGCGGACGACAACGCCGCGATAGCGGCAGCTGCCCGCCACGCGACGATCGTCAAATCAGGCAATATGAGCCTCGGCGTCAATCTGCTGGCGGTGCTGGTGGAGCAGGCCGCGCGCGCGCTCGACGGCGACGATTTCGACATCGAGATCCTGGAAATGCACCACCGCCACAAGGTCGACGCGCCTTCGGGAACGGCGCTTCTGCTCGGCGAAGCAGCGGCGGCCGGGCGCGAGATCCCGCTTGCCGGCAACGACGTGCGCGTGCGCGACGGCCATACCGGCGTGCGCAAGCCGGGCACGATCGGCTTCGCCACGCTGCGCGGCGGCTCGGTGGTCGGCGACCACTCGGTGGTGCTGGCCGGCACCGGCGAGCGCATCACGCTGTCCCACCATGCCGAGGACCGGGCGATCTTCGCGCGCGGAGCCGTAAAAGCCGCGCTTTGGGCTCGCGCGAAGAAGCCCGGACTTTATTCGATGCGGGACGTGCTCGGCCTGAGCTGAGGCGGCCTCTTCCAATATTTTTGTTCTACGCAATTCCGGACGGAAAACCGCGACACACTTTTCCTGGAATTGCTCAAACTCGAAGGAGCAAACATGTCGAGAACCCTCGTGCTCGTGCGCCACGGCCAGAGCGACTGGAACCTGAAGAACCTGTTCACCGGCTGGCGCGACGTCGACCTGACCGAGCAGGGCCATGCCGAGGCCAAGGCCGCCGGCCAGAAGCTCAAGGCACGCGGGCTGAAGTTCGACATCGCCTTCACCTCAGCGCTGATCCGGGCGCAGAAGACCTGCCAGCACATCCTCGACGCGGTCGGCCAGAGCGATCTCAAGACCATCCGTGATCAGGCGCTGAACGAGCGCGACTATGGCGATCTCTCCGGCCTCAACAAGGACGACGCGCGCAAGAAATGGGGCGAGGAGCAGGTGCATATCTGGCGCCGCTCCTACGACGTCTCGCCGCCCGGCGGCGAAAGCCTGAAGGACACCGGCGCGCGCGTCTGGCCCTATTACTTGCACGACCTGCAGCCGCACGTGCTGCGTGGCGAGACCGTGCTGGTGGCCGCGCACGGCAATTCGCTGCGCGCGCTGATCATGGCGCTGGACGGCAAGAGCGGCGAGGAGATCGTCAAGCTCGAGCTCGGCACCGGCGTGCCAGTGATCTACACGCTCAACGCCGATTCGACCGTGGCGTCGAAGGAAGTGCTGGAAGGCTGAGCTTTCGCCGGCGGCGGGAGCCAGGGGCGGTGGCTCTCCGGGCCAATCACCTCCGGTCTGATTTCCGTCCGCCCCTTTTTGCCCGACGCCTGTGCCGCCCCTCACCTACCTGCCGGCATCCTTGTAACTTGTCCCTTGCCGACTCTGCTATTGCAGCAGGTGCGGTGGCGGACGAGAGACCGGAGCATCTTTGGGCCTTGAAGCCCGTGGGAGAGCGAGGGTCTTCGTCCGCCGTTCCATCGACCCCG
>NZ_SRSR01000238.1:0-321 GCF_004792275.1 Mesorhizobium sp. M4B.F.Ca.ET.143.01.1.1 | reverse complement strand
GAAGAACAGTGAGCCGATCGCCAGCAGGCAGGCGCCAGCCGTATACACCCAGCGCCGGGCAAAGCGCCGGATCAGCATCGGCATGAACAAAGTCACCGACAGGCCGAGCAGCGCTACGATCGTATAGAGGATCGAGACGATCTGCTCGTTGTGCAGGATTTCGTAGGCCTGGATCGGGATGACGCTCGACACCATGGCGCGGGCGAAGGATTCGACCGCGTAGAGCGAGGCGAAGGTGCGCGCATCCGCCGGCCGCAGGGCCGGAAGCCAGATCGGATGGCGCACATGGGGGGACATCGGCCCTCCGGGACGTGAATCGCA
>NZ_SRSR01000237.1:0-321 GCF_004792275.1 Mesorhizobium sp. M4B.F.Ca.ET.143.01.1.1 | reverse complement strand
GCCAGATGCGGCTGAGGCTGAAGGCGGATCCCGACGCCTATCCGTTGATCATCGAAACCGACGGCAATGCCGGCATCGTCAAGGGCGCCGCGGTCTATTCCGGCCAGCTCAAGATCTCCGGCGCCGACCGGAATTCGGCCGAGCTGCGCGGCAATGACGGCGAGCCGGTCAAGATTAGCACCGGCAAGCCCGATCCGGGTTTTCGGCTGAACGGCAAGTTCGCGCTCGACCACCAAAAACCCAATGTCGACGAGTTCCGCTTCGAAACCGGGCCGCTCGACAACCCTTATACAGCCGACGGCAAGGCTTCGGTCGATCTCG
>NZ_SRSR01000236.1:0-321 GCF_004792275.1 Mesorhizobium sp. M4B.F.Ca.ET.143.01.1.1 | reverse complement strand
TGGCCGGGCTCGCCGCCATCAATCTGTGGACCAGCCATGGCAATGCGCTGGCGACTGCCGATCTGGTTGCCGATCGGACGCTGATGGCATCGGCGCGCGCCATAGCCGAGCAAGTTTCGGTGAAAGACGGCGTGCTCGATGCCACCATTCCGCCGGCGGCGATCGAAATGTTCGATACCGGCGATCGCGACAGTGTCTACTACCATGTCGAGACCGCGGGCGGACGCCTGCTGACGGGCTATCCCGACCTGCCTAAGGCGACACAGCGCGGCAGCATCGAGACCCGCTTTCGCGATCACCGCCTGCGGCTGGCGACGCTCA
>NZ_SRSR01000235.1:0-321 GCF_004792275.1 Mesorhizobium sp. M4B.F.Ca.ET.143.01.1.1 | reverse complement strand
AGTCTAAGTATTTGCGTGCCATCGGCTCCTCCCTGGAAATCTTGCCTTTCAGGCAACGAAACGGAGTGCTCCTGCCGGCTAACTTCGGAAAGCCTCTGACAAAGCAGGCCCCCAGCATTCCTCATCCCCGATCGCTTGCCAAAAGCTTCCGCGATCACACCATGTCGCGCCGGCAAACATTAGCTATCATGCATATGCGGTGAAGATATTCTCGCCGGGCCGGCGCCGGGTTTAACCCCAACCAGGCAGCGGCGCCGGTCACTTGGTGGCAACCTGAGAATGAAGGGCTCGTCCCGTTTGGGCGAGCCCTTATTCTTTCCG
>NZ_SRSR01000234.1:0-321 GCF_004792275.1 Mesorhizobium sp. M4B.F.Ca.ET.143.01.1.1 | reverse complement strand
GACCTCGAACCGTCAGCGGTCCGCCGCCTCGAGCTGGACGCGGCCGACGCCGTCGTCGTCGGCTTCCTCAACCGCCAGTCCACCCAGCACGCGCGCTTCATGGTGCGGCGGCTGAAGCGCATCAAGGCCAAGCTGCGCGTCGGCATCGTCTTCTGGTCGGAGGTCGGCAATGGCGATGGCGAAGCGGCGGCCGAACTGGCCGGCACCCTCAATGCCGACTTCGTCGCCTTCGGCATGGTCGATGCGGTGACCGGCGCGCTTTCCAACAAGCCCGCCGTCATGCTGAAGCCCGCCCACCGCCGCCGTCGCCAGCCGGCGCGC
>NZ_SRSR01000233.1:0-322 GCF_004792275.1 Mesorhizobium sp. M4B.F.Ca.ET.143.01.1.1 | reverse complement strand
CGAGAACATCAAGAGATTGGGAATGGCATAAGAGATCGCGGCGGTGATGAAGAAATAGCGCAGCTTGTGCGGCGTCAGCCGGATGCGCTCGCCGCGCAGCAGAAGCGCCAAGAGCAGCACGCCGCCGGCGCCCAGCGAAATGACGAAGGCCCAGACCATGGCCGGGACACCCGCCGCGGTCGCGAGCTTGCCGAATGGCAGCGTCATACCGAGCAGCCCCCCCGTCACCACCAGAAGGCCAATCGCCGAATCCCAGAGAAATTTCATCGGGCTGTCCCGTCGCAGCATGACCGCTTGGCGGCCGGTTCATCTTGCGGTAAGA
>NZ_SRSR01000232.1:0-322 GCF_004792275.1 Mesorhizobium sp. M4B.F.Ca.ET.143.01.1.1 | reverse complement strand
ACCAAACGCAAACTGCGGTCCGAAGCCTGGTTCGGCGGTGAGGGCAAGAATGCCTTCATGCACCGCAGCTGGATGAAGAATCAGGGCATTCCCGCAGACGCTTTCGACGGCCGCCCGGTGATCGGCATCTGCAACACCTGGTCGGAACTGACCCCGTGCAATGCGCATTTGCGGGCGCTGGCAGACCACGTCAAACGTGGCGTCTACGAGGCCGGCGGCCTGCCGCTGGAATTCCCGGTCATGTCGCTGGGCGAAAGCAACATGCGCCCGACCGCCATGCTGTTTCGCAACCTCGCCAGCATGGATGTCGAGGAATCCATCC
>NZ_SRSR01000231.1:0-322 GCF_004792275.1 Mesorhizobium sp. M4B.F.Ca.ET.143.01.1.1 | reverse complement strand
GCGCTCCAGGCAGGTGCGGGCAAAGCCGGCGCCGCGCCAGGGTTCGGGCAGGCGCAGCCAGGCATGCGTCGAGGTCGGGTGGCTCTGGATGTCAAAGCGGCCGAGGATTTCGGAGAGGATCGCCTGGCGCTGGCGCAGTTCCTGTTTCTGGATGTCGATGATGCGGGCGGCAGCACCTTCCTCGATCAATCTCGCGCCAATCAGCGCCGTCAGCGGGCTGATGCTCCAGCAATTGATGCGCAAGGCCGCCGCGACCTGGCCGGCGATCGGGCGCGGGGCAATGACGAAGCCGAGGCGAAGGCCGGGCGCCAGGCATTTCGAC
>NZ_SRSR01000230.1:0-323 GCF_004792275.1 Mesorhizobium sp. M4B.F.Ca.ET.143.01.1.1 | reverse complement strand
CCTTGACACCGGCCTCTTCAAGCATCTTCTTGGCCGCGTCCGGATCGTACGGATCGTCCTTCACGTCCTTGTTGTAGGACCACATGGTCGGCGGGATCGGGTTCATCGCCACCTGGCCGGCGCCCTGGAACACGGCGTCGATAATGGCCTTCTTGTTGATGGCCATGTTGAGCGCCTTGCGGACGCGCACGTCGTCGAACGGCTTCTGCTGGGTGTTGTACATCAGCGCGCCGACGTTCAGGCCTTCCTGCTCCGCGACCGTCAGGTTCGCATCAGCCTGCAGGCCGGCGATGTCGGCCGGTGCCGGATACGACATGATGTTG
>NZ_SRSR01000229.1:0-323 GCF_004792275.1 Mesorhizobium sp. M4B.F.Ca.ET.143.01.1.1 | reverse complement strand
CCGGCATCAGGAAGAAGTCGACGCGGGCCATGCCGTCGCAGCCGAGCGCTCTGAACGCCTTCGCGGCTGCGCCCCGCATGGCTTCTTCGGCTTGCGGCGGCAATTCCGCCGGCACTATGAGCGCAGCGCCATTCTCGTCGATATATTTGGCGTTGTAGTTGTAGAAGCCGTGGCTCTCCGCGGGCACGATCTCGCCTGGACGCGAGACGAAAAGTTCGCCCGCGGGGCTCTCCAGCACGCTGAATTCGATCTCGCGGCCACGAACGAATTCCTCCGCCAGCAGCTTGCGGTCGTGCTGGAAGGCTTCTGACAGCGCGCGGTCG
>NZ_SRSR01000022.1:0-104893 GCF_004792275.1 Mesorhizobium sp. M4B.F.Ca.ET.143.01.1.1 | reverse complement strand
ATCTTGGCCGACACGCCGTAGACACGCGCCGCATGGGCTTTGGAGAAAGCGCCTTCTATCACCGACAGCGCCATCTCCTCTCGACGCAGCGGTGTGAGACGGGCATTCTTATGGATGTTCATTCGGACCCTCCGGTGAGTGCTGAAGCTTGGTAACTCCAGTCTCCCCGGTCCGGTCCGAATGGACAACCTCCCGAAAGCTCACAGCTAGTCGTGCGGTTATATAGTTTCCGAGGATGGCCCGCTTGCATACCTGCCTGCCGGTAATCTCTAACCCTTGACTTAGGGCGATGGCTATCGGTTATGCGGCTTGAAAGCGAAGAGGTGGACCCTTCGTCGAGCGCCGGTACGATATGGAGTGCTGCTCCGGGCTAATACCCATCCAGACAGAGCGGAACCTTCTATCACGTCAGACGCTCGGACAGTTGCCAAACCCCGATTTCCTGGGAACTGAATTGTGCTCGCCACCGGGTCCATTTTGCCGGCGCGTCTGTGGTGCAGGCCCCGATCAGCCTGACCAATGGCACAGGAACGCTTCTATGACCGAGCACTGCGAATTTGTCAGCTGGCGAACAATTCCTTGTAGCCGCTCGTCACCATCCAGTTCGCACGGTCGAGATGACTACGAAGCGCCTTCCTGGCGCGCTCCGGTTCAAGTGCCGGATCAATGCCGAGGATCAGTTGGGCCATTTCCTCTTCGGGCGCCTCATCGGCTGAGGCGTCCAGGAGCCTCATATAGATGGTAAAGTGCGCCCTGTCGTAGGCGGTAAGACGGTCAGACCAAGGGACTTCGTCGAGCAGTGTTGAGCTTTGAGTCCTATCTGTTCCCGTTGATTGATTCATGTCTGCCGCGAACCTCGCATGTTGATCGCTGGATCCAAGGCAGAATATCCCAAAATGGGATAATCCGAAACGGGGATTAGTCGCTGAGCCGGTCTCTACCTGCCGGTTCACCTAAATGCCCAAATCTCTTCGATCTCCCCGCCACCAGCGGTTTCTGGCCCAGTTGATCTCACTGCGCAATGTCAAAGGGCTGACGCAGGCGCAGGTGGCTGAGAAGCTTGGTCGTCCGCAATCTTTCGTGGCGAAATATGAGGGTGGCGAACGGCGTCTCGATGTCATTGAGTTTCTCGACGTAACTGCGGCCCTCGATGCTGATCCGTGTGAGATTCTGTTGAGCCTGCGCACGTAGTGGGCGCCCGCGCCCATCACCGCGCGTGCCGTGTGCCGGTGGGTCGAGCCCCGCTTTTCTTGGCTCTGGCGTCTCGACCATTCCGCTGCGCCTCCTAGCGCGTCGTTAGACTCTCGCAATTCGCTCTGTTTTGTGCCTTTCTCAGCAGGTGGCGCCGCATCCTTCTAGGCCCGCCGCGGCGTCCCGCAACCCTTAGCCAGCTGTGAGCTTTCAGTAGGTTGTCCATCCGGCCCTTCGGATGCGGTGCGGCTCAGACGGCGGACCCGTTCCTGTCATGATTCGCCGCCGCACCCATTCCTGGGAAGCAGCCATTGGCGAGCGGAGGACAAAATGATGAGACAGCGAAGCGCTGGGCCATCCGCGCTGTGGTGATACGTCGATGCATGGCGGTTGCGCGACTTCGTTGCTTGAAGCGAAGCGACCGCACCGCCCATTTCGTCAACTGGCGAACAAATCCTTGTAGCCGCTCGTCACCACCCAGTTTGCACGGTCGAGATGACTGCGAAGAACGTTGCGTGCGCGCTCAGGTTCGCGTGCCGGATCAATGCCGAGGATCACTTTGGCCATTTCCTCTTCAGTGGCGTTGTCGGCCGAGGCGTCCAGGAGCCTCATATAGGTTGTAAAGTGGTCCTTGTCGTAGGCTGTAATGCGGTCCGACCAGGGGACCTCGTCGGCGAACGGCGTGTTCGATCTGGGCTGCAACATCGCTAATTCTATCTCCGGCCAATGGACCCGCGAAGCCCTGTGCCTGCTAAATGTGGATTACATATTATAGTTGATAAACTCAAGCCGCCTGATCCGCTGGCTTGCGTGCATGGATATGCGCAAGTTGGTCGGACGGAATGTGCAGAGGATCAGGCAAAGGAAGCGCCTGACGCAGGAGCAGCTTGCGGAGATTTCCGGGTTCAGTCAGCAGTACATCAGCGGCTTGGAGAAAGGCCGAAGAAATCCGACAATTATCACGATCTATGAACTGGCATTGGCCCTCGGCGTCAGCCACATGGATCTGGTTCGGCCCGACAAACAGGCATGATACACCCGCCCTCCAAGTAGCTGGCCGCCTGATGGCGCGCGCCGGGTGCTCGTGAACCCAGGCTTTTCTTAGGGTCCCCCGGCAGCCCCTGCCATTTGGCTCGCCCTGGCCCGGCGCACCCTATTGGACAGTCGGCCGCTGCGGTTTTTGTCAGCCTTTCCTGGGGCGGTCGGCATTGCCTTTTAGGCCCGCCGCGGCCTCCCGCAACCTTCGCTCTCGCTTCAGGTCCTTCTCTTGGTTACGATCCTTCGGATGCGGTTCGCCTCTTTCAGCGGGCCTAATCGCTTTCTGCCGCCCACCCCACGGGGACAGCCACGCGAGACTAGTATGGAGCGTTGCGGTTAGCGCACGAACAGCAAAGGAACTGAAAAAACAGGCAACTGTCGAAGCATGGCTGAACCAGCCATCGTGTCGGCATCTTGGAGCCGCGTGTTCGCCTTGAGGCCCTGCCGGTAGGATCCCTGCAGTTGAAGTCATTGTCGGCATTCTGACAACAATGGACATGAACCGCCGAACTATCAAGGCGACCAGGTTGTTGTCTAGCAATGGTTTTCCGAATCGGCACGGCACTTGCGTTACCAAAAACAAGTACGCCGCGGCACGGATCGCCCAAGAGGCTGAACGACCTGATCTGTTTGACCCTCGCAGCAGGGGTGGATGGCTAACACAAAGGAAACTTTGAAGGTGGACGTTTTCGAAAGTTCTCCAATACCTGTCAGGAAAACACGGACGCCATCTTTCTCGGTGGATCTAGCCTTGCTGGGAGTCGCATTCGTTTGGGGGGCGAGCTATCCGGTCGGGAAAGGCGCACTGTTCTACGCGCCGGTTTCGATACTTGTTCTTTATCGCTTCCTGATTACTACGATCATTACGGCAGTGGCTGCAAGACATGAGATCGCATTGGTCTCCTGGGGCGATTTCATCCGCGGCTTCGCATTGGGAACAATACTTTTTTGCATCTTTATTGCTGAAACTTACGGCGTTGCATCGACAAGCGCAATGAACACGGCCTTGATCATATCGCTTTGTGTGATTTTCACGCCGAGCATCGACTATGGGCTATCACGGCGACTTCCACCTACGGGCATTTTGGCAAGTGCTGCCATAGCGTGCATCGGTGTCGGCATTCTCACTGGCGGGATCAGCAGGTTCAGCCCGGGTGACGCGCTTGTCTTGGGGGCCGCGATTCTGCGAGCGGTTATGGTCGTTTCCACCAAACGCCTTCTGGCCGGCCGGCAGATTTCATCTGCAGCCCTGACGGCCATCCAAGGATCGACGGTGGCAACACTTACTTTCGTTTTGGCCGTCGCTCAGTTCGGAATTTCAGGCCTTGTTGTGAGGGCCACCCTTCAGTTTTGGGGCGCTGTTGCCTTCCTTGCACTCTTCTGCACCCTCGCTGCATTCTACATTCAAAATGCCGCAGTGAGAAAATCCACACCGACACGGGTTGGCTTCTTGATGGGAACAGAACCTTTTTTTGGTTTCGTTCTAGCGCACCTTCTTCTGAATGAGCCTTTGACAGTACCGAGCTTGATAGGCGCAGGCCTCGTCCTCGCTGCGACGTTTGCTGGCATCTGGTTTGAGAGCAGGACATCCAAATGAACCCCATCTTGGCTTCCACCAAACCCGCCATCGGCGGCATTTCGAGTTTTGAAGATCTGGAGGCTTTTCCGGACCGAACCGCACCAGTTGCAACCATGTTCAGCGGCGGTCTCGACAGCACCTATCTTCTCTACAAGCTGCAAAGCCTTGGCTTTGCGAACATTGAAGCTGTCGCAGCGGATGTCGGAACGCGCATCGATCAGCCTTTGTTGGAACGGACGGCAGCCATGTTCGGCGCGCGCTTTGTCTGCCTCGAAGGGCGGGATGCCTTTGTCGAACAAGGCGTGAAATCAGCCATTCGAGCCCACGCCAAGTACCTTGGCATCTATCCGTTGAGCAGTTCGTTGAGCCGTCCCATAATCGCATCTTTGGTTGTTAATCATGCTAGGTCAATCAACTCACGGCTGGTTCTTCATACAGCAAACCTTTCTCAAAACAGTCTTCCGCGCCTTAACAATAGCATTAAGCGCTCAGGATTTTCCGGCAACTTCGGCAGTCCGTATGAATGCTCTGTGATATCCCGACAACAGAAGACCTCCGACCTGTCCAAGTGTGGAGCGACTTTTGTGGCGGACCGCACGTGGAGCGCGGACGAAAACCTCTGGTGTCGGGAATTCGAGTCGGGGCCTTTGGAAGATCCCGAGAACTTTTCCATCCCCGAGGAGGCATTTGCTTGGACGCGCCACATTCCCGCAGAGCAGCCGGTAGAGATCAAACTCGGGTTTGCAGACGGAAGTCTCGTGTCAATTGATGACCGTGATGTTGCATTGGTCGACGCAATCCCGTTCCTGAATAACACGGTCGGCAAATTCGGGCACGGCCGCTTTGTCGGGCTTGAACACATCACAACCGGCCAAAAGGTTCTCGAAGTCCGCGAGGCCCCTGCCGCGGCCATTATCTTCGACGCGCTGCGTCACCTCGAAACCGCTTCTCTTGACGTGGCATCAATCGTTTTGAAGCAAGGGCTTGAGCAAGCCTGGTCCCAAGAGGCGGTTTCAGGTGCATGGGGCAGTACTATTCACCAGATGTGCGAACGGGCCATTGCATCCGCCCTCGAGGGCGTTAGCGGGAGCGTCAGCTACATAGTCGATCACACACGCTTTTTACCTCGGTCGATCCGAGCCAGGACGCCGAGATACATTAGGGACCGCGACCTTTGGGAATACCAAGCCGCAACCCACATAGCGTTGTCCAAAGCGTTCCGTCCTCGCCAAGTCACCAAAAGGGAGACACCCGTGGAAAACAACGCACCCCAGGCGCCGGCCAACCTCAGTCAACAATGCACTGACGGTCTGGTGACAAATGGATGGTGGTTTTCAAAAGGCGAGCGCGCCGAAGCCTGCTTTGGCATCGAAATTGATGCAGCCTGGAAGAACTTTGCTGACCATTGGAATCGACTTCTTCTCGATGAATACATGCGTGACGGCGGAACATATCGTTACCGGCGCTATAGCGCTTTTGAATATGACGCGACTGACGGAATCTTTAGGCTCCTACCCCACGCCCCCTACGAACAATCAAAAAGTGTCAATCATCTGAATGGCGGCTTCAAGCGCCACTTCGAGCCCCTTGAAAACTCCTTTATAGACCATCCCGTCTTAGAAAAGATTCTGACAGGTTTCTGCAGAATTCTATGTGAAGCCGCCCGACATGATCGTTGGAATATCAAGATCCATCCCTACCGGATTGTCGCGCGCGATGGTGTAAATGGCAAACCGGCACCCGAGGGCCTTCACCAGGACGGGGTGGACTTCATTGCTTGCTATATGATTGGGCGGGTCAACGTCACCGGCGGCATGAGCATGATCACCGACGCCTCAAAGGAGTTCCTCGGCGAGGTCGAAATGAACTCCCCGAATGATTTTGTGATCTGCAACGACCGCGAAACCTTTCACGATGTATCGTCGATTGTGGCCGAAAACCTGAAAATGCCGTACGCTTATCGCGACGTCCTTGTGATCGCCTTCGAGAAATTATAACGCCCAGCGCGCCGAGAGCATTTTCAACAAGGTTCAATACTGCTTGGTATCCTCTCGGGTGTTCCTGGTGCGGGAACAATGCAGGATTAATTTCTTGCATCTAAACACCTAGATAGCAGTTTCGCCTCTCTGGTATGATGGTTTTTGGCCTCGCGGATCTCGCGTAATACGAATGACCGTGGACACCCCCGATCTTCGCAAGAAAGTGAGAAATTATCCTCATGCTGTCCGACGAGGTGGTCTGCGGCTTCGGAGGCACCGGGAACTGGTTTGGTAGCCAGACATTTGGGATGGAACCGGACATGCTCTCGATCGCCGGGGGGCTTTCATCCGGTCACCTGCCCATTGGCGGCGTCATTATCTCGACAAGATTTATCAATGCGCCGCTGACGAGGCCCACAAGGTCGGCGTGTTCGGTCACGGTTTCACCTACTCCGGTCATCCGGTGATAGCGGCCGTCGCCGCCGAGGCGATCAGGATCTACAGCGAGATCGATTTCGTGACCCAGGCGCGTCGTCTCGGCGATCACTTGCATGGAGCCCTCGCGGACGCGCTCGGCGACCATCCGCTTGTCGGTGAAGCCCGCGGCCGCGGCTTCATCGCGGGGGTTCAGATCGTCGAGGATCGTGCGCCCGTCGCGTCTTCGCGCCCGAGCTGAGGATCGGCGATGTCGAGCGGCGGTGCCGCGAGCACGGCGTCATGATCCGCAATATGGGAGACGTGCTTGGAATCTGTCCGCCCTATATAATCACCGAAAGCGAGATCGACCCCTTGGTTGACGGCATTCGTTCTGCACTCGACGGCGCCGCTGCTGCGAATTCCCGGGTCGGTCGGGTGGCATGAGTTCCAGCATTAAGACCGACTGCTTCACTTCAGTGGATATTATCGAGCAAACGCTCACCCGAGGGGTGCACTTCATCCGTGTCCGGTACAAAACGTCACCCATGTCTCAGGTCGGGCACGCCGCTCGCCAACGACACCGAGTTCGGCCTCGCGGCCTACTTCTACACCGGCGATCTCGGTCGCGCCTTCCGCGTGATGGAAGGACTGAAGTACCGGCGTCAATGAAGGCCTGATCACCACGCCGGAGGTGCCGTTCCGCGGCGTCAAGGAATCGGGCCTCGGCAAGGAAGGCGGCCTCCAGGGCATCGTGGATTATCTCGACACCAAACATGTCTGCATCGGCGGTCTCGGCGTCTAGTGGTTCCCGCCTGACATAGGAGTCCAATCAGAGATTCCCTTTCTGGCCTGCGCGTGCGAGTCTGGCGCATGCGCACAGGAAGATCGTTCACCGTTTCGTCGGCCGATCGCGTCCGTCTGACGGCGCTGATCAGGGATCGCAACGCCCCGCAAAAGCATGTCTGGCGCGCCGAGATAGTGCTTTTGCCCGCCGACGGCGTCGGCACCGGCGAGGTCATGCGCCGCATCGGCAAGTCGAAGACCGACGTCTGGCGCTGGCAGGAGCGCTTTGCCGCGGAAGGCTGTGACGGGCTGCTGCGCGACAAGACGCGACAGTGGCGCATTCCGCCGCTCGGTCCCGATGTCGGCGAGCGCGTCGTGGCACTGACGCTTGCCGATCCGCCGGGCGAGAGGACCCACTGGACCGCCGACATGATGGCGCAAGCCGCCGCAATCAGCGCCAGCGCCGTCAGGCGCATCTGGAAGGCGCATGGTCTCGCACCCCACCGCTGGCGCCAGGTTCAAGCTCTCCAATGATCCGAAGTTCGTCGACAAGTTGCGCGCCGTCGTCGGCCTCTATCTCGATGCGCCGGCCCATGCCATCGTTCTGTCGGTCGATGAAAAGAGCCAGATCCGGCGCTCGACCGCACCCACCCGGCCTGCCGATGAAGAAGGGGCGGCTCGGTACGATGAGGCACGACTACAAGCGCAACGGCACCACCACCCTGTTCGCCGCCCTCAACGTCCACTATTGTCCCGTTGACGAGAATATCATCTTAGTTGCTTGTAAAAATTTGTTCTCCACTTCCGTCTCCATCGTATCTCAGTCAACGCGATGGAGCAGGAAATGACTACAAACATTGTGAAACTGGAAGAAGGCAGGGCAATCGGCTCTAATCGTGACGTGCCGCTGTCAGATCATGAGGCGGAAGCCCTAGGGCATCTTGCGGTGGCGCTGAGTGGCATTTCGACGACCATTCGGTCCGCCGCCTACAAACACGCGCTAAACTCTAGTCACGCGATGAAGCCCCTAAAGGAGACGGAGGACGCGCTTACCGACTACGACGCCTTGGCGAGGGCGGCGGGCCGAAAGCAGCCGAAAGCGGCGGAGGAGGACGACAGGAAGGGGGACGCCCTAGCGAGAGAGGCCGCCGCACAGGTCAGCAGGGTCGATCAGACCCGATCTTCCCGCTGGAGCAGACCGCGAAGGGTACCGGTGGCATCAACGGACTACGTTCGGCAGGTGGTCATGGCAGATAGTCAGCTTGGAGCAGTGTCGGCACTGGTAAACGCGCGGCGAGTGGCTCCAGAACGCTTCCATGCTTCTGTTCCCAGTGTAGATAATAATCCGGATGCTCCGCTTCTGACCTCTTTTTCGGACTATCTGAGCAGGGTGTGCGGACTGGAGTCAAAGTCCCGCGAAGGCGTTCTCCTGGGCAGCCGCCGCTTTCTGGATTGGTTCCATCACCACCATTCCCGGCCAAGCCCTCGGCGCGTTGACGGCTGAGCATGTCCTTGCCGCTGTCGAACATCGGCTGTCACTATCGGCGACCTCCGGTACCCGCACCGGCAGCAACTTCTCACATCGTATTGGGCTGGCCACCACGACCAGAATCTCGCGCGCGTCGTCCCCAGGACGCCCCACTGGCGTTTGGCTCATCTAACCCTCGAACTCGGCTACGGCCCGTCGACGGTCTTCTTCACATGGGTCGGATTCGACGAAATGGACGAGGTCACAGGCGACGGCCATGCTGAACTGCTCGACGACGGCTCCATCGACATCACCTTCTATCACAACGGCGACGAGGCAATCCTCAAGGCCAAACGGGACACTTCTTCAACGGCCTGCTAGGAGATCCGTGTTCGCCTTGCGCTGACAAAGAAGCTCACACATGACGTCCGGGAGACGATGCTGGCAAATGGTCTGGCTGAAGCATTCCACCCACAATACCAAAGCCCGTCCCGATCCAAAGCGCTTCTAAGCACTCCACCTCAGGCGCAAGGCCGGTTGGCCAGTGCATCTTCTTGGTCCGCCGGAAGAGAACCCCGCCCGACAATAGCTTCATGAGGTCTTGCGCTGCAGTGTCGACCGTAAAAAAGGGCGCGCGAGGCGCCCTTCATTTAAACCGGCAGTCGGGAAGCAGACTTCACTCTGATATTCAAAAGCGGTAGGTGACACCTGCGCCTATCAGCCAGGGATCGAGCTCCGCCTTCCCCGTCAGCTTCGCGCCGGTCACCGTGACGTCGAAGTCCGGCTTCAGGAAAAGCTTCTTCACGTCGAAGTTGAGGCCCCAGTGCTGGTCCACCATGTAGTCGAATCCGACCTGCAGCGCCGTGCCGAACGTGTTCTTCACCTTGAGAGCATCAGCGCTGCCAGTGTCCTGGTTGTAGAAGATCGTGTAGTTCACGCCGGCGCCGACATAAGGCTTGAACGCGCCGAGATCGGTAAAATGGTACTGCAACGTGAGTGTCGGCGGCAGCAGCCAAACTTTGCCGATGTTGCCCAACCCTCCGATCGTCCCTTGGCCCGCGATGTTGGCATAAGTGGTACCGAGTATGAGTTCGGCGGCGATGTTGTCGGTGAAGAAATACGAGATATCGAGTTCCGGCGTCACCGTGTCCGAATACGAAAGACCGGAGCCGGGAAGCGTATCAACGTAGCCCAGATCTTTCGTAACGACGCCCAACGCCCGCAGGCGGACCTGCCAAGGGATTGGCGCTTCGGTGACCGAGGCTCCCGTCTCCGCCAGGACGGTCTCTGCTTGCGCAGGCTCCGCGGCGACGGCCTGCTGTCCCACCATGATCAGGGCCACCGCCGCTGCTGTTGCCCGCGCTACGCCCATTCGCGTTCTCGCCATGAGATTCACTCCTTGATGTTCAGAAAGGATGCACTGCACTATTTCGTCTCCTGCTCGAATGAATTGTTGATGGACCTCAAATGCCCCTCTTGCGTTGCAACGCGTTCCGCCGTCTCCGGAGGGTGATCGTTGAAGCCGATTGCGCTGCGGAGAAAATTGGTGCCTAGACTGATGAATGCGGCTTGCTCCCGATTGTCCTCGCCGCAGCCGTGCCCGCCTGCGCTGGCCTCGTAGAAGTAAGCGGGATAGCCAAGAGCCTGCAGTTTTGCGGCCATCTTGCGCGCATGGCCCGGATGGACGCGGTCGTCGCGTTTCGTGGTGGCGATCAGGATAGGCGGATAGGGCTGTCCCGGCGCTGCGGCGTGATAGGCGGAGATTTCCTTCAGGAAAGCCCAATCGTGAACCTTGTCCGGATCGCCATATTCGTCGATCCAGCTCGCGCCCGCCAAGAGCTTGGTGTAGCGACGCATGTCGATAAGCGGTGCTGTGCAGAACAGAGCCCCGAAATGCTCAGGATAGCGGGTCAGCATGTTTGCGATCAGCAGGCCCCTCGGCGGCAATCCGCCTCGGCAGGGTGATGCCCCTTCGCACGAGGTCGGAGGCAACGGCGGCGAAATCGTCGTGGGCGAGACGCTTGCCCTCCCTGCGCCCGGCTTCGTGCCAGCGGGTGCCGAACTCGCCGCCGCCGCGGATGTTCGCCTCGACACACGTGCCGCCGCGCTCGAGCCACAGCTTGCCCAGCGGGGAGTTGTAGTAGGGCAGGAATGATACGCCGAACCCGCCATAAGCGGAAAGGTGAATCGGAGCATCTCCGTTCCCGTTCGCCGGACCAACCTGCGTATAGGGGATCAGCTCATGATCGATAGAGACTGCCTCGTGGCGCGTGACCACCAGTCCGGATGCATCGAAATTCTCCGGGCTGCGCTTCAGGATTGCTGAAGCGCTGAGAGACGGCGCGGCATTCAGATCGAACAGCAAGAGCTGCGGCGGCGTGATCGGATCCTGAGCACAGATCAGGACCTCTCCATTGGTCTCGTGAACTGCCGCATCGAATGACCAGACGTCGACAGTACCTTCGGCGGGCAGGGTGTTCAGGACTCGGCGCGTCCATTCCTGGTGGCCGGGAGTGAACATCTCGAAACGCGGTGCGAGATTGACGAGGTAAGAGATAATGAGCTTCCCGTCATTCCAGAAGAATGACTGCATGGAGCGCCTTTCCCCTGGTTGAAACAGGGTCTCAAAAAGGCGTCCGCCGGCGAGGAAAGTGGAAAGCGAGATGACGATCAGCGCGTCGGCGGGATGGGTGGTGCCTCCCACCGTCCAGGGCTTGCGCGGCCTTACCGCCAGCCAGTCGCCGAAGACCCGCCACGACGCGTCGCGAGGAAGATCGATCTGCCTCCTCGGCCCGCTCCTATCGCCGATCCAGCTGATCTTCTCGAAGAAGGCCGGCTGCTCGATGAACCAAAGGCGCTCGCTGCGGCCGGTGCGGTCCGAATGACCAGACACTTGGAAGCTTTCGAACCCGGCCTCGAAGATTGCCGGCGTGGTGAGGGGATCCGCGTCACGCTTCCACAGTCGAACTGTGCGCGCATAGCCGGAGCGGGTGGCCATGCCATTACCAAGCGCACTGGAAAGCAGAAGCGTGTCAGGGTCCAGCCAATTAACGTAGCCTTTGGCCTCGGGGAGGTTGAAGCCGTCGGCGACAAAGCTCAGAGAAATCAGGTCGAATTCGCGATGCACGACCGCGTCGCTGCCGCCGCGCGACAGGCGCAGAACGGCTCTTTCCCGTCTCTCCGGCTCGATGGACGCGCCGTCCCAGATCCAGTCCTCTCCGTCGCTAGCCGCGAGAGCATCCAGATCGAGCAGTAGCTCCCATTGGGGATCCGCCTTCATGTAGGCGGCAAGGGTGGTCCGGCGCCACAGTCCGCGTGGATTACCGTCATCTCGCCAGTAATTGTAGAGGTACTGACTACGGCGCGCGATCAGGGGAAGATTGTCGCGATTGTCGAAAATGGCTGTCAGAGCCGCGCGGTCGCGCTCGAACTGCGTTCCACCGAAGTGCTTCAGAGTCCTTGCCGATTGGCCGGCGGCCCAGGCAAGTGCCCGCTCGCCCTCTACATCTTCAAGCCAGACATAGGGATCGTCGTCGGGAGCATCAAGCGTTGGACGGACATCAAATGCGTTCATGTCCGGACAGCCTTCAGAAAGAAGGGATAGAGGCTTCCGTCGGCTCGGGAACGCTCAGTGTCGGTAGCGGCGCCCACATGTTCGAAAAGCGTGATCATTGATGAGTTCTTCCAGTCGGTGCGGCATCGCAGTGCTTTTGCGCATAGGGCCGCAACCTTCGTGCCAACTGGGAAAATCGTTTCGGAACAATGCGATCGCTCTGGAAGCGTTGTGTCACATGTCCGACATCGTCGAGAATCCGACAACGAGTGCTCCTCCTAATCACCGGATCAACCTCCGGCGCCAGTCGTGGACACTGTGCAGAACTCGAGAAGTGAAGCTCATTGGAGTGAACCTGGTTGACGCCCAACATCTTCGCTCTGGAGCGCTTCACGCACACGGATTCATGGCAGACACCATGATGCGATCGATGCTGTTAGAGACCAAGCTGGCTGCGCCTGTGAGTTTCAGCCGCCAGCTGGAAGCAGCGGAGTTCTGAGGAGAAGGGTGGGGGGCCCAAGCCCTGCCGCAATCTTGGCCTGCACCGTCCCCTTGATTGTTGTGGGTCAACGTCTGCCTGCCCGCTGAATTTGGCACGCCTTACACCTACGTCACGACCAAGACCTTCCTGTTGCACTTCGGCCTCGACACACTGCGGGATTTGCCCGATTTCGAGGCGATTGAGGTTGCCGCGCTGCTCAGCAAGGAGAAGCTGCTGGCGGGCGATACTCCCATCGGGCTGGTGAGTGGTGGAGGAGGTGAGGAGCGACACTCCAAGGCCAGGACGGGCTAGCGCAGCAGATACATGGAAGTAATCGCTTGATATGAGCGGTTGAGAGTCGAATCAGGGAACTATGCGATCACTATCGATAAGAGGTGGCAATATCGATCGTGATTGTATCGGGCCACTCTACGGCGAAGGAGGCGGCAACTTGTGTCTCCGACCCGAAACGATTACCTTGCGGCCATTATGAGCAAGCATTTGGCATCCGTCTTGACGACGTGAACGCGCCCTGCAGCGTACAGCTGGACGACGCGGCGCTGGCCGATTGCTTTGCGGATCTCGATTTGGCCAAGCAGCATCCCGCTCATGTCAGCGCCTTTCTCGGCGAGGTCCCTCTCGCCCAGCAAGTCGAGTTCGCAACCGCGCACCACATTCGCGGTCGACGAGATGAAGGCTTTTGCCGCCAAGTTCTCTGCCTGGTCCGGCGAAAGCTATCCGCTCGCCGCATAATGGCTGGACATGATAGCCGACGCCCGTCCCGAATGGCGGCGGCTTTTTCGTATTATATCGACCTGATCGACAAGATGCGGCGGAACAGGGGTCCACGTGCGATGCGGCCAAAGCGGATCCAGCTCTCGAGCGCGACTACGGGGTAGGTGTGGTCGCTGGAGCCGCGGCCGACCTCGACCTCGCGCCAGCCGGTCTTGCCGCGCAGGGTGACCAGCAGCCCTTGCCGTCAAAAATCTCGATCCAGCTGGCGCCATCGCTGTTGTCGTCGCGCATGACGTCGAGACCGACGATCTCGGAGCGCCGCAGGCCGCCGCCACAGCCCAGGAGCAAAATAGCGCGGTCGCGCAGGCCCTGAGGTCGTGGCCGAGCGTGGCGATCATCGCCAGCAGATCGTCGCCAGGACCGCCTCTTTCTGCCGCGGTGGCTTTGCGTGCTTGCGGCGAATGCCGGCAAGAACCTTATAGATATGCCGCTCCGCGCGGTCCAACGGCCGGCCGCGCTGGGTAAAGTTCCAGGCGAGGCCGGAAAGCCGCCGCTCGATGGTCGCAAACTAAAGGGCAGGGGCGCCACGCTTCGGATCGCCGGCGGCGGTGCCCGAGGCACAGGCGCTGATATTGAGCCTGATCACCTTCGAGCCCGGAGGCAGGGGATCGAAGCCAGCGCGCCGGCACCAGGAGGAAAAATGCCGCCAATCCTTGGGGTAGGCGTCGCGCGTGTTCTCCGAGGTGGCGTTGTAGCCCCTCGCGGTCTCGACCAGTTCCTGGACATGCGCCGGGACTCTTTGAGCCGGGTCTCCATCTCCTTGTAGAGCTTGTCAAGCTCGCCATCGACTGGCTTCAGGTCGTCGATTGAACATTGCGTCATCATAGGCTTTGTGCCTTGTTGTAGCAGGCATCGTCCGTTCGCGCGGCGGACACAGACATCACCGTCGCTGAGCCGAGAACGACGGTAAAAGAAAATGCACTCACTGACTTCATAACCAATCTCTTTTGCGGGTGATTTAGAAACGGACGCCGAGCTTGGCGCTGAACCCGTGTGTCTGGGCATCCGAGGCGATCTGTCCCTGATAGGCGATGCCGAACGTCGCGTTCTCGGTGATGTTTACGTCAAGCCCAGCTTCGAGCAGAGCTGCGTTCTTTGCGATCGGCACGCCCTTGATGGCGAAGGAGGAACCGCCAGCAAAGGCAAGAGCGGTATCCGGCCTGACGTCGCCGAAGGCGTGGCGCCAGCCAAGACCGCCGCGCGCGGTAGCAGTCACGGTGCCGAGGGTCAGTACCGTCGACGCACGCAGACCTAGCGTGGTAAACGCCGTGTCGCTCGAGCGATCCCCGCTCGACAAGGCGGCTGCGCCGCCATTCTCGGTGAAGCCATCGGCGTCAAAATTCACATAAGCGAGATTAGCGTAGGGCTCGAAGGAAGCCGAAGCCGTATTGATACGGTAGCCGAGCTCGCCAAAGGCCTGGAACGTGCCGGCGTCGTAATCGGCCGAAAGGCTGTCGGCGAAGCCTGGAAAGACCACGGACCTGCCGGTCTCGATGCTGTGCCAGGTATAGGCAAGGCCGGAACGAAAACCGAGATTGCCGTTCTGCGTGCCGGCAAAAAGACCGAGATGGTAATTCTCGCTCGAGCCCGACGACGCGCGATCGTCCGCCTCCAAGGAGGTATGGCTGTAGCCGCTGATGAGGCCGAGCCGCCAGCTTTCGCCGACAGCCGCGTCACCGCCAGCCAGAAAGCCGCCTGTCGAGTGATCGAGACCGGCGGCATTGCCGTCGCTGTCGAGATGACCCCAGGCGCCGAAGCCACGGCCCCATACGGCGAAATTCTCACTCGTTGCCGGGGCCAGTTCCAGACCACCCAGCCCATAAGTCATCACCGGAACGCTGGAGGCACCGACGCCGTCGAACGCCGCACGGATCCGTTCGCTCGCGGCATCGCGTACAGAATGACTGTCCTCGATGAGGCCGCTATGAATGGAAGCATGAACCTCGCCTGATAGCATATCGAAAGCGTTGCGGGCTTCCGGCGCCGTCAGGAACAGGATGTTGTCCTGGATCGGATTACCGCTTCCAAGCGCCTGAGCCGCTGCGGCGACCGAGCGTTGATTGAAGGTGCTGGCTACATCGGCAAACGCCGTCGATGTGCGGCTGATATCGAGATAGACATTGTTGGCATCGTAGACGAGCTGGAAATCGACGAAGGGCGTCGCGTCTGTCGCCAGAGCCCCCGTCAGCCCGCCATAGGTGCCGCTTACGCCGCCTGCTGCGGAGAGCAGAGTATATCGGGCATCGACCGATAGCGTTCCCTGCCGCAGCAGCTCGATCTGCGCGCCGCTGTCGATCGCCGCTGCTCCGCCAACATCGATGAGATCGGACGACCTTGCGAGGTCGACCTGATAGATCGATCCGGACTGCTGCGCGAAATCGCCCGTGACAGTCAGTGTGGTGACGATCCTGCTCGGATCGGTCGCACTGCCAGGAGCGACCGTGCCGCCCTCGGAAATGGTGACCGCACCGTAGGTGCCGCCGCCTGCGACGACACCGCCGCTGTTTGCGATAGCCGTGCCCCCGATCTGCCCGTCATTCCCGAGAAAGCCGGACGTGGTCGCATCATGGGAAAGCACACCTGTATCGGCAAGCAGCAATCCCGCGCCGGAACCGACCGTCGTCATGCCGGAAAAATTGTTCTTTCCGCTCAGCGTTTGCACGCCACCGGCAACGAATAGTTTGCCGCCCATATTATTGTTATCAACGTCGAGGTCGTTGATGCTGCCGGCGAACGTGTCGTTCGAATCCGTTAGCACCAGGGTACGCTTGCCCAGTTCGACCGTTCCGCTGCCACTCAGGCTACGAATACGGGCATCGTTGTAGGCGTCGGAGATTCCCCAATAGTCGCTGCCATTTCCATGTTCGGAGATATCGAACGTGCCGTCTGCAACGACTTTCGCTGACCGTTGGATGTTGCCGAGCCCCGCAAGCGAGAGATAGGCATCCTGAGCAATATTCGTCTCGCCGGTGTAGGTGTTGACATTCGTCATCCGGACCACCGTCTTTGTATCAAGCGTCAGCGATCCGGAGCCGGAGACGACACCCGCTATGCCGAACCCGCCCTCATTCCCCATGCTCGTCGTGATCCTGCTCAGACCGGTCCCTTCGGGTGCGGATGAATCGGTAGAGAAGTTGCTGGCAGTGACGAAATGTGACGTATAAGCGGTATACTTCTTCTCCAGATCGAAAATGACCGATCTGTTTTTGAAGAAGTCAAGACCGGCAACAAAACTGGTCTGGTCATTGGGTTGTTCCGTCGTGCCGCTGGTGTAGGTGAAGTCGATATTGTCCAGCCTTACCGGATCGCCATCCGTTCCTGCGATTGTAACGCTCGGGATGTTGCCCGATGCGCTTACGATCTCGCGTTGCTCATTTCTCCGAACATTTTTAAGTTTGACGCCCGCATCCTGAAATTGCTTCAGCATCGCATCACTGATCTCCAGACTGCCACCGCCCGGTGTGCCGGTGTCGAGCAATACCGCGGTCTTGTTGGGGTCGGTGATTGGTGGGGCTCCATCCTTAACCGTGTACTGCAGATTGTAGCTGCCTTCGTATTCGGTCGAGGCATTGGCGCCAGAGCCAGGAAAATTCTGATAAGAATCCTGATCTTTTTCCTCGGGTTCTCCCCATGGCATGGCATTAGTATATTGGGCCCGGAGGCTTGGATTGAGGTTGACAATCGTGCAGGGGGAACAGCCAGGCGTTTGGTCGCTCTCGGAATCCGGATTCACATTGGCGGAGACCACGTAGCCAGACCTGGTGACACTGCCCATCATGCCCCAGACACTTGTCTTGCCAAGAAAATCGCCGGCCCCGAATGTACCTGCGAAATCGCCGCCTTCGTCTGCCATCTTGCCAGCGGTCATTTTCGCCCGCTGCTCCTTATCGGCGTGATAAGGTTCTTGGAGATCCTGACCATACATATCTTTAAGTCCATCCGTCACGGATCCCGGCGTGCACTTAAGATTGTTGTCCTTGCAATACGCATGGGTATAGACAAAATCGAGAATGCGAGCAGCCCGGTATTTCTTATCGCTTACAGACGGCCCGTCGATTGTTATCTTTTGATCTGGATCGACATATGTAAATTTATCAATTTCCACGTTCTGAAGCTTATTACCATACGTTCCGTCCCCGTACGTATATACGTAAGGCGTGTCGGCAATCGGGCGGACCCCGGTCACCTCTGACCCGATCTGCGTGTTGAGCTGGTCCGAGCCCGTGTCGAATACGTATCGCTGCGCGTTGCCATTGTTGATCTTGGCCCAGATGCCCAGGCGGTCATGGCCTTCCCCGACATACTCCAGCGGGATCGAAATCGGGTCGTCGGCCAACGCTTCTCCAGTTGGAAATGCTACCAGACCCACCCCGAGAGACACAGCCGGCAGGAATACCGTCGTCATCGCGGTGGTTGCCGCCAGAAAGTTCTTTGTCCTGAAACAAGCCTGCATACCTGGTCCTCGAAAAAGTCTCGCAAACTGATTGTTCATTGGAACGGCCTCCTGAATTGTTTAACGAGACCCTTTATGGCGGCCCTGGCTGACAACAGCCTGAAAGCTGCAAGCGGCCTGCGAGAATGGGGCGATCCTGAATGACGACAGGTGCTGTCAACAATGGATGAGTGCTCGGCCTGAAAGCTGAGCACGCTTTATGCTCAGGCTGCTGACAAGGCCAAAGCAGCGTAAGTGCGGAGTGAAATCCAAGGTCCACATGGGTCGTCGCGCTTCCCGTGCGCCTGGGAAGGCGCCGGCCCGGCCAAGCTTTCCCAGATCGTCCGGATGGCGCACAAGATACCGGTTCAGGTCGATCGAGATGGAGGCCGAGGCGTATGCCAAGGCGGTCGACTGCCTGACGAAAGATCAGAATGCGTCGCTGGCGCTCTACGATTTCCGCCGGCAGCGAGCTCAGCTCCTGCCGGGCATCCGTGTTTACTGGCGACGAGACACAAGATGTGCCCAAATTGCCACCAGACCGTCACCTGCGATGAGTTTCGGCAACTGATTTTGTCCTTTCAATCGTCGCCACTTCCTGGCCGCGGCCAACATGGGCCACTCGAAGGCAGCAGACTGGCGGCTATATGGACGGGCTGTGAGCCCGCACCGGAGACATTGGCGAAATCTACGATCTCTATAGCAACGTCAAGGAGAAGCGCGAGGTGTTGCAGATGTGGTCAAATCACATCGAATGGCTGATCAAGCAGGCTGCGGATGACGCTCTGGCGGCGTAGCTGCTGGCATGGGCGGAAGATGCGGCGCAACAATCGTCAGAGCCTCATCGAATTGGAGATCATGCTTGACCAGCAAATGCGCGGCCAATGCTTCGATGGCTGACCAGTGATCGAGTACTAGCCGGGCCGTGCGATCTTCGATCCGCCTCCAACGGGGGCGGCGCGGCATCAGGAACCGCAACTCACCATAGATTCGCTTGGCATCCGCGTAGTCGCTGCTCCCCTCATTCCCATCGGACGCATTCATCGCCATATCGCGCGGGTCCAGATAGCCTTCGAATGCGGATTCTGCAAAAGGACCTGCCAGACACGCAACTATCTCTTGGATCGCTTCATCGCGTTGGAAATGTCGATCCATATCGTTCTCGAAAATCGGCTTTAGCTCCGAGGTGAATCCTTGCGCTGAATAGAAAACCGTGCCTTCGACAAAACCACCGCACTCTCCGTCACCGGCGTCGGGGTAAATACTAACACTTGAGAAAGCAGGGAGTTCACGGTCGTCGTCGAACATCTGACGGTGCAAAACGATGGCGGCCACCGCGTGCCCGGCTTCGTGATGCGCCACAGACGGGAGAAGATATTGGGAGGCTACATTCATGCGGTGCGGCTCTCAGATCTAGTTTCCATCCAAGCCCTGATATCGGATTCAAGCCATGCGACTCGGCCGGGGGAGATGCGACGCCGCTTAGGGAACAGGCCTGCCTTCAGAGTCGCGCGGTCGCGCTCGAACTGCGTTCCACTGAAGTGCTTCAGGGTCTTTGCCGACTGGCCGGCGGCCCAGGCAAGTGCCCGCTCGCCTTCCACATCTTCAAGCCAAAGATAGAGATCGTCGTCGGGAGCATCCAGCGTTGGACGGACATCAAATGCGTTCATGTCCGGACAGCCTTCAGAAAGAAGGGATAGAGGCTTCCGTTTGATCGGGAACGCTTAGTGTTGGTAGCGGCGCCCACATGTTCGAAAAGCGTGATCATTGATGAGTTCTTCCAGTCGGTGCGGCATCGCAGTGCTTTTGCGCATAGGACCGCAATTGTCGTGCCAACTGGGAAAATCGTTTCGGAACAACGTGATCGCTCTGGCAGCGTTGTGTCAGATGTCCGACATCGTCGAGAATCCGACAACGAGTGCTCCTCCTAATCACCGGATCAACCTCCGGCGCCAGTCGGTGACACCGCATTCCTCTGTCTTTCCAGGAGACGGCGTGGACATCAATGCCGTTCCTCACCGAACCCGCCTCCTAGCCCTTCGCCCATACGTCACGGCCGCCCCCCGGTTTGGCTTCAACCTGAAGGATTACGGCGTCCTCTTCGCAGAGAAGATCGGGTTGTTCGTGGCGCGCGCAGCGGAGCCCAAGGAGCTTTTCTGGGTTGCGGATACTGGCATGTCGATATTACGACCGTGTGTCCTTCGACAAGCTTGGTGGCTTCTTCAACCAGAATCTCGCCGCGGAGATCGAATCGTTATCTGCGCCGCAAAGTGCGGCCGGTGAGCGGCGTGGCCCTGCGTTCCAGTTGGCCACGGTCCTCGCTGGGACGAGCAAGTAAATGGCTTGCGCAGCAACGGTGCGATCACACCTGGAGCACGGCGTCATCAGGAAAGCGCCATCCTTGTGCGCCCACGACACCCTGGTCGCCATCGGCCGCATCGCGGGGGGGCACTGTGGGCGATAACCATTCATTGATCTGGGCGATTGAGGGTTCTGCCGGGGCGCTATTGCTGCTCGGTAGGGCTGCGGGCTGGCGAGTCTACCAAGGCGAGCAACGACAGGCGAGACGGCAGACATTACGTGACGGAACTTGATATTGCAGTGCAGCAAGCGTAGAGCACCGCGCGCTTATCGGAGTGTCGTCCATGGCCCTTACCAATGCTGGTAACGAGGCAGAACCTGTCGAACAATCGAGCCATTCTGAGGTCGAGCAGCACAGCACCAAGGCGCTGATGTCGGGCGCACTAGGTGTCGTTTATGGCGATATAGGCACCAGCCCGATCTATGCATTTCGCGAGGCGTTGCATGCATCAGCGGGTGGTAACGTCGCCAGCCGTGGCGACATCCTCGGCGTACTCTCGCTGATCATCTGGTCCCTGACGATCACCGTGACGATCAAATACATCATGTTCGTGCTCCGCGCCGACAATCGAGGCGAGGGCGGAGTGCTGTCGCTTATGGCGCTGGCGCGCAACAGTTTCCCGACCTGCTCTGCGGTGATCCTCGGCATCGGCATCGGCATCGGCATCGTCGGCGCGGCGCTTTTTTTTGGCGACGCCGTCATTACGCCGGCAATCTCGGTACTGTCGGCGGTCGAAGGTATGAATGTCGTCACGCCGACGTTCCAGCCCTATGTGGTGCCGCTGACACTGGCCATCCTGGCGATCGTGTTTGCGGTACAGCGGTTTGGCACCGGCGGCGTAGGATTGGTGTTCGGACCCGTTACCGCGCTGTGGTTCCTGGCCATCGGCCTTTCCGGGCTCAACCACATCATGGACGACCCGGAAATCCTGCTGGCAATCAGCCCGCATTACATCGTGTCGTTCCTGGTCAACTCGCCTGACGTCGCCTTCGTTACGGTTGGTGCAGTCTTCCTCGCCGTCACCGGAGCCGAGGCGCTCTACGCCGACCTCGGCCATTTCGGCCGCAAGCCGATCGTGCTCGCCTGGCTGGCGATCGTGTTCCCTTGTCTGTTGCTCAATTATGTCGGGCAAGGCGCCTTCGTGCTGGCAAATGGCGGCGTTGTCGGTCATCCGTTCTTCGAGATGAACCAGGGCTGGACGCTTATTCCGATGGTCGTGCTTGCCACGGCGGCGACCGTGATCGCCTGCCAGGCGGTGATCTCCGGCGCCTTTTCGCTGACCAGGCAAGCGGTACAGCTCAACATGCTGCCGCGTTTCGTCATCCAGCACACGTCGGAAAAACAGTCGGGCCAGATCTATCTGCCGCGCATCAACCTGATGCTGGCGCTGGTGGTGATGCTGCTGGTGGTCGGCTTCGGCGAATCCAGCCGGCTGGCCTCGGCCTACGGTATTTCGGTGACCGGCAATATGCTGGTGACGAACATACTGCTTTTTGTTGTGATGACGCGCATCTGGAAATGGCCGCTCGGCGTCGCGATAGCCTTAATGGCGGTGTTCGTCTTCATCGATACCGGCTTCTTTGCAGCTAACATCGTCAAGGTATTCGAAGGCGGCTGGGCCTCGCTTGCCATTGCCGCAGTGATCGTGATGACCATGTGGACTTGGATAAGAGGCAGCAGGTATCTATTTGACAAGACGCGCAGGAACCAGATTCCGCTCGATTTCCTTGCGGGCAATCTGTTGAAGAAGAAACCGCAGCTGGTGTCCGGTACGGCCGTGTTCCTGACCAGCGATCCCGCCAGTGCGCCGACCGCGTTGATGCACAGCCTGAAGCACTACAAGGCGCTGCACGAACAGAACGTCATCCTCTCTGTGGTGACGGCGCAGCAGCCCGTGGTGCCCGACAGCGAGCGGATCAAGATGGAAACGATCAATGAGCTGTTCATGCGGGTGACACTGACCTTCGGCTACATGGAACAGCCTAACATCCCGCGTGCGCTGGCGATCTGCCGCAAGCAGGGTTGGAAGTTCGACATCATGACGACGTCCTTCTTCCTGTCGCGTCGCTCGCTCAAGGCGTCACCCAACTCCGGCATGCCGGTGTGGCAGGACAAGCTGTTCATCGGCTTGGCGCGCACGGCCGCCGACGCGACGGAGTATTTCCAGATCCCGACCGGACGTGTGGTCGAGATCGGAACGCAAGTGGCCGTTTAGGTATGCCCGGTTAAGCAGAATCAATTGGCATTTCGCGAGCCGGTGAATGCCTGACCGGGCGGAGGCCACGATGCTTGCGCCAAACTGGGGTCCGGTTCCAGGCCTGAAGCTTCCGGCCCCGAAAGCCGTCCTTTACGCCTGCGATCATTTCCGTTCCGCATTGTCTTGCCGACCCACCAGTCGAGATGCGCTGAAACGACCTCGCCGGGCAGCAACTTATCATTTGAACCTAATCGATGTGCCGCAAGTCCGACCTTCATTCTTCAGTTCACAGGCTAGCGTTGCCAAAATCGGCGTGCCGCCTAACCGGCGCCGCACCGTGACCTGTCAGGATGCTATGCAGGCGCGAGGCAGAAGCTGGCTCGAGGCCGCCGGCCTGGTGCTGGTCCGGCAGCGGCCGGGCTCGGCCAAAGGCTTCATGTTCCTCTGGAGGATGAGACGGGTGCGGCAAACGTCGTCGTCTGGGTCAAGATCTCTCGAGAAATTCCGGCGCGTGCTTCTTGCTTCGGCCATGCTCGGCGTCCGCGGACGCATCCGACGGAAGAGGAGGTGGTGCACCTCGTCGCCCACGAGCTGACCGATCTGTCGGCCGGGCTGGCCAGCGTGGGAAACCGCAAGACGCCGTTTCCGTTGCCGCACGGCCGAGGGACGAGGCTCATCACGGCGGATCGGGCATCGATCCGCGCGGCATGCCGAAGGGGCGCGACATCGTCGATGCAGTATGACCATATCGACCCTATCAAGTTCAAGACGCGTAACTTCCGGTAGCGCTTCCGGAGGCCACTTCAGCAGCATGTTGTGCACACTTTTGTCGGACCCTGTTAACTGCCGATTGGCAGCAGGTCACCCCGTGCCGGATCCCAAATGTCGTCGCTCTCAAGCGCAACGACTGCCCGCACCCTTTTTAAGTCAGCGAGCACCTCCACCGCCGGACGCCGCCCCGTTTCCTGAGCCGCGGCGTAACGGGTGTATTTGTGACTGTCCGGCTCAAACCACTTCAACGATTCCAAAGTAGCCATGGCATCGCCCTTGCGGCTGCGCGTGATGCGAATGATCGTGATCCCATCCTAAGCGCTCGCGTCGAATGGAGACACGCTGCCAACGCTTCATCTGCTCTACCCCATCTTTGTTCCAAGGCGGTCGGATCATCTCAATGAGCCCTGCCTCGGGGTGGCCAAAGCATGCATATTTATCGTTCGGCCCCGCATCGAATTATCATCTGCGATGTGGGACTCGATCTTGGGTTGGCGACGGCTTCGCTCCGGGAGTAGACGTCGGACCACTGATAAGTGCCGGACCTTCTCCACAATTTCTCGGCGGACTCATCGTGAACGCTCGATTGGACGTAAATGCGGTTCGCGGAAACGCAGGTCTGGCCGGCATTGCGGAACTTCGCCTGGACCGCACCGTCAACAGCACCGTCAATGTCGGCATCATCGAAGATGATGAAAGGTGCATTGCCGCCGGTTTCAAGGCTGACCTTCTTGATCTGGTCAGAGCACTGACGCATCAGCAGCCGTCCGACCTCGTTCGAACCGGTAAAGCTGATCTTTGGAATTGGTGCAGAGTTCACGGCCCACGCGATCACCTTCGGACGCATAGATCAGGTTGACCACGCCATCGGGAAAGCCGGCCTGATGGCGAGAGCAAACATTGCACCTAGCCACGCCACGATAAGATCGAGCGCGGCTTCGTTGCGTGCGGGTCTGTGGTCAGTGGAGGGCGGAGGAAAAGCGCTCGGCGTGCTCGCCCTCGCGATACCACTGGTTCGCGCCGGCAAGCGCCAGTTTCTGAGGCAAATCGCCGAACAGCTGGTAGAGCCTTACTCTCAGGGCTTGGCATCTATGTCGCCTACGACCGCCACATGCAGCCCGTCGCGTGCGAAAGCGGCTTTGTGGAAGGCGCTTAGATCGGAGGGCGTTACGCTAGTCAGCCTCCCTTGGGCGGTCTCGAATACGGATGCGTGCGTAGATTCCGCGCCGCCAGGCCAGCTCGGCGATCGCATGAGGTTCGCGCTCATTGGCAATGATTTCGGAGAGAAGCTGGGCGCGTATGCGGTCGAAAAGTGCTGGTGTAGCCGGATGCGGGTCCCGCCGCCGAGAATGTCGGCCAGCAGTCGAGCGCCGCGGCCCCGCACCAGGGACCGCCCATGAATGACTCATGCGAGGCGTCTCAAGGCTGTCCGCGATCCAGCGCCAGATCTCCGCCTCGCCCGAGACGCGCAGAGCTGGCCGGTTGTGCAGGAGCCGTCGGCAATATCCGCCTTCCTCGTTCGGATGGGTAACGCTTGCGATACGGAGTCTTGACTTTGGCAGTCGCTCTGTGACATTACCTATATAAAGTTCGAAAGAAGGCGATATGGATCATGCATAGGTCACAGAGACCCGAATGAAGGCAACGTATAAACGCACCTATTCGCGCTACGCGATGGAAGCGCTTGGCCTTTTCGGTAAGACCATCCGGCTTGGCCGGATGCAGCACCGGTTAACCGCACAGGAGTTAGCCGAGAGAATCGGTGTTTCACGCAGCACCCTGCAGCGCATCGAGAAGGGCGATCCCAAAGTCGAAATCGGACTGATGTTCGAAGCTGCTGCCATTGTCGGTGTGAAGCTGTTCGATGCCGACGGCAATGGCATCACAGCCCTCACAGGCCGCATGGACGATCGCATCGCGCTGCTGCCGAAGCACGTCTACAAGGCCGGCAAGCAGATCGTCGATGAGTTCTAAGGTCCCCAAGTACGACGAAGCCTATGTCTGGGTCTGGCTGCCGGGCGAGACCGCGCCGGTTGTCGCCGGGCGGCTATATGCCCATGACGGACTCGTCAGCTTCAACTATGGCAGGAGCTTTCGTGAACTGGGAAGCGCGATCCCGCTTTATCTCCCGGAACTGCCCCTGAAGGCAGGCGAATTGCCTTTGCTTCCTGGCCTAACCATGCCGGGATGCATCCGCGATGCTGCCCCTGATGCCTGGGGACGACGGGTTATCCTAAACCGCAAATTCGGTGTGAAGGGCGATGAAATCGCGCGGCTCGATATTTCAGAACTGACGTTCTTGCTGGAATCAGGCTCGGACCGCATCGGCGCGCTCGATTTTCAGTTTTCGCCAATGCATTACGAGCCGCGCGCACTGGCCAATGCCACTCTCGAAGAGCTTGTCCAATCGGCGGAGCGGGTAGAGAAAGGTATTCCGCTCACCCCCGAATTAGATCAGGCGCTGCATCACGGCAGCTCGATCGGCGGCGCAAGGCCAAAGGCGCTGATCGAGGGTGACGCCGTCAAGCATGTCGCGAAATTTTCCTCGTCTGCCGACCTTTACAGCGTCGTCAAAGGAGAATTCATAGCCATGCGGCTTGCCGCCTTGTGCGGCATCAGAGCGGCATCCGTCTCGCTCGTTCGCGCCGCAGGCAACGACGTGTTGCTCGTCGAGCGATTCGACCGGATCAAGGTCACGGGCGGCTGGCAACGCAAATCCATGGTCTCAGCGCTGACGATGCTCGCGCTCGATGAGATGATGGCGCGTTACGCCAGCTACCAGGATTTGGCGGAGATCATTCGCCACCGATTCACCGCGCCGTCGGAAACTCTGCGCGAGTTGTTCAGCCGCATTGTCTTCAACATACTTTGCGGCAACACCGACGATCATGCCCGCAACCATGCGGCATTCTGGGACGGCGCTAAGCTCACCCTCACGCCTGCGTACGATATTTGTCCGCAGGCCCGCAGTGGCCAGGAGGCCAGCCAGGCCATGCTCATCAGCGGCAATAACCGCATGAGCCGGATAGCGTCCTGCCTTGAAGCGGCGCATCACTTCCTGCTCAGCGCGCCGGAAGCTCTTGCGATTGTTGAAGGCCAGCTCCGATGCATTGCGGAGAATTGGCCGCGTGTCAGCGAGGAAGCTACGCTATCCGGCACAGATCGCAATCTGTTCTGGGGCCGACAGTTCCTCAATCCCTACGCTTTTACGGCGCTGGAAGGAAGCGCCGACGTTCTCCGCGCTCTGGCTGACGAACTACGCAACAGTGTTCACGCCTGATCCGGCGCTGGATTTCGGACAAGCTCGGCAAGCGCAAGACGCCCACAATATCGACAACCCTTGCCGTGCCAGGACGAAGATTGAACAAACGGCTCTTCAACAGTGACAACGTGCACTGCGGAGAGATGTGGAGCTGACACCGCAAAAGCCCAAGACGCGCGACTTCCCGCGATACAACTCCACATAACTGAGCGTCTACAAGCGGTGCAGCCAGCCAAACATCCAGCCATCAAAGCGATGATCGTCTGATCTTTTGCCGATGACATCACGTCGGGGAAGCCTTGTTCGAGCGCTTGCCGCTTCATATCGATACCGGCCTGGGCGTAGCGCATCGTTAGTTCAGCCCGAGTGGCCTGGCCATCGACTGATGGTGGCGATGTCAACACCCGCCTTGACGAGGTGGATGGCCGTCGTGTCCCGCAAAGGGCGATGATGGATGCTTTTTTCCGCCATGGTGGTTCCTTCGCCCGCAGCCATGTGTGCGCAGCAAGTATGGAACACCGAACCGGGTGAGCAGTGTGGGGCGGTCGTTGCTTTGCTCGGCGGGACAGGGCGATACCAGACGAAGGTCACAATCGAAGATTCAGGATCCCTGAACTCGTGCATCCGTATTGAACATCAGCGAAAACAGAGCGTAATCCCGCTGTCCAGAAGGCGTGCGGCGGACGATACGCGCCAGGACGCTCTTGATTTCCGGGCTCATCGAGATATTCGACAGGTGCCACCCACGCGCCCTCTTGAAGGGAAGTGTCACCACCAGTTGCAGCGTATCCTAATATTCGGGGTGCTCCGAAATCAGGAACCGCGCAAAGGCATCCATCGCCGCCAGCCTTGCATTGCGGGTCGCAACTGCCACGCTCGACCTCAAGTGATGTGAGAAAGCTGCCCATCCTGTCGGTATTGATGTCGGAGACCGCTTCTTTCAAGAATATCTTCCCGCTCTCCCGCGGCATGAGCCCGTGGCATGCTTCGGCCCAATGCTGTGGATTGATGTTTCTTCATGCCACAACCTCGCTGACGAGACCGCCGAAAGCCCCTTCAAAGCGGTCGGTGGCGATCTCTCGCAGCTTTGGAAGGTAGTGCATTGATTTTTCGTGGAATGGGGACCCTGTTTAAAGGGTGATTTTCGTCCAAACGGGACCCTTTAACGATGGGGTCATCAAGATGCCTCCGGCTTGATCGGAGGCATTTGTGTTTTGGATGTTGGTTTTAGAGACGATTGCAAAGATACGTCGGCTGTCGCTGGTCCAGGGGAAGTCGATCAAGGCGATCTGCCGTGAGCTGAAGATCTCGCGCAAGGTGGTGCGCAAGGTCCTGCGTTCTGAGCAGACGGAGTTCCGCTACGAGCGCAAGCACCAGCCCTATCCCCGCATGGGAGCTCGGCGTGAGACGCGGGACCGGCTGCTGTCGGCGAATGCGGCCAAGCCGCAGCGGGAGCGGCTGCCGGTCGCTTCGACGGCTTCCACTGCATTCCCCCGTCGGTGTCGAAGACCTGCACGGTGCGCTTCGACAACAACAAATACTCGGTGCTGTCGAGTGCCGTCGGTCGGCCCGTCGAGATCCATGCTTATGTCGATCGGATCGCATCCGCCAGAGGATGGCGTGGTCGTGGGAGAACACGTTCGCTCCTTTGGCCGCAACGAGGTCGTCTACGATCCCTGGCACACGGCGCGCGCCGTTCCTTAGCTGGGTCGTGCGGTCGGCAATGGAGAAGGTGCGGCGCAGCTCAAGGCGGTTGATGACGTCGACCGGCAGATGGTGTTGATCCTCACCTGGGTGCTGACCGACGGATTGAGCGCGGTCGAGGCCGCCTGTCAGGAAGCCATCGAGCACGGTGCATCGTCGGCGCCGGTGATCCTCAACATCCTGGCCCGCAGCCGCGATCCGGCGCCGGGCACGATCCTTTCCATTCCCCAAGCGCTGAAGCTAGCTCACGAGTGTCGCCGACTGCACCCGCTATGACAGTCTCAGGAGGACAAACAGCCATGGAACGCACCGAGGTACTGGAACTGATGGGAGCGCTGAAGCTCTACGGAATGCGCAGAGCCTATGACGAGATCATGGGCGCGTCGCCATCAAGCGACGGCACGAGCCGCCCAGGATTGTCGGTGATCTCTTGCAGGCCGAGATATCGGAGAAGCAGGCCCGCTCCATCAAATACCAGTTCGCTGTCGCCAAGTTGCCGCTGGCCAAGGACATCGACGACTTCGACTTCGCCGACACGCCGGTCACCCCCTGATGCGCGATCTCGCCCGGCCGCGCCTTCGTCGCCGATCAGCGCAACATCGTCCTGGTCGGCCGCCTTCACGGGTCACCCAACTCGCGCGGAAGGTCGACCGCATTGCGACGGGCGCGTGTCGACTTCCCAACAATGTCAGACAGGAGACGCAACGCTATCGGAGCGATCGCATTGCCCGAAACGATTTTCCCAGTTGGCACGACAATTGCGGTCCTATGCGCAAAAGCAAACTAGACCTGAGAGCCGCACCGCATGAATGTAGCCTCCCAATATCTGCCGCTTGTGGCGCATCACGAAGCCGGGCACGCGGTGGCCGCCATCGTTTTGCACCGTCAGACGTTCGACGACGACCGTGAACTCCCTGCTTTCTCAAGTGTTAGTATTTACCCCGACGCCGGTGACGGAGAGTGCGGTGGTGTTGTCGAAGGCGCGGGTTTTTATTCAGCGCAAGGATTCACCTCGAAGCGAAAGCCGATTTTCGAGGACGATATGGATCGATGTTTGGAACGCGATGATGCGATCCGGGAGATAGTTGCGTGTCTGGCAGGTCCTTTTGCAGACTCCGCATTCGAAGGCTATCTGGACCCGCGCGATATGGCGATGAATGCGTCCGATGGGAATGAGGGGAGCTGCGACTACGCGGATGCCAAGCGAATCTATGGTGAGTTGCGGTTCCTGATGCCGCGCCGCCCCGATTGGGGGCGGATCGAAGATTGCACGGCCCGGCTAGTACTCGATCACTGGTCGGCCATCGAAGCATTGGCCGCGCATTTGCTGGTCAAGCATGATCTCCAATTCGATGAGGCTCTGACGATTGTTGCGCCGCATCTTCCGCCCATGCCAGCAGCTACGCCGCCAGAGCGTCATCCGCAGCCTGCTTGATCAGCCATTCGATGTGATTTGACCACATCTGCAACACCTCGCGCTTCTCCTTGACTTTGCTATAGAGATTGTAGATTTCGCCAATGTCTGTCAAGGACGCCGCCTTGTGATTCAGTATGTGCTCGATGACGTGTGGCAATACCTGCCGCCTGCCGAGATTTGTCGCGAGCGTCCTGCGCAGATCGTGAAGGGTCCAGTTCTCCAAAGCCACCCCGTCAGTATTGACCTTGCCGTCTAGAGCCTTCTTGCCCTTCGCGTAGCCTGAGAAGTGGCTTCTTTCGTTGCCCCTCGCAGGGAAAAAAACGTGTCATTGGTCTTCGGTACCGTCTGGGGGACCGACACCGCCAGTGTGGGCAGCGGAATAAGCGTAGGCTCTTCGTTCTTCGTGCGGTCACCCGATAGTTCCATGTTCCGGCTTCAAGGTTGAGGACCAACGCATCGCGGCAACTTCCGTACGCCTCTGTCCGGTCAGAATGAGCAGCTTGACGATGGAGCCGAACGAATAGCCGATATCGCCCGGTTCGGGCTCACAGCCCGTTCATATAGCCGCCAGTTCGGCATCGTTCACCACTCGCTTGCGCTTGACGATCGGGGCCGGATCCGGATTTTCCAATCCCTCGCGGGGAAACCGCGGATGAGCCGTTGCGGCGGTTTGCGACACCAGTTGAAAAATGCCCGCATACACCAGAAGGCCGTGTTAGCCGCTTGCGGGTGACCCCCGGCGACGATCTTCTTGGTGACGTTAGCAATGTCGGTGTCGATCACATGGTGGATAGAGCGACTCCCGAGGGCAGGCACAAGATACCGGTTCAGGCTGGCCTCGACCAGTGCGGTGTTTTGAGGGTCGTTACTCGGCGGCCTGGAGGTGACCGCCATCGCCGTCCTCGGTATCGTCAGCGCTGATATGCGCCTGATCGGCAAGGAAGGCTGGCAGTTCCGATGGAGCTATGCTGGAATTTGGGTGACGAGGCTGATCAAGCGGCGCTCTGCGGCTTCGTTTCGATGACCTGGATTCCGTCCAGGAACCTGGCACCTGCGATGAGTTTCGGCAACTGATTTTGTCCTTTCAATCGTCGCCACTTCCTGGCCGCGGCCAACAGCTTGAAGACCATCAGCTGGGCGGTTTTCGAGGATAGCGAGCCCTTGGTACGCACCGTGCGATAGCGAACGGTTGCAAAGACGCTTTCGATGGGATTGGACGTTCGCAGATGATCCCAGTGTTGGGCGGGGAAATCGTAGAGCGCCAGCGACGCAATATGATCTTTCGTCAGGCAGTCGACCGCCTTGGCATACGCCTCGGCCTCCATCTCGATCGCATGCGCAAGCAATTTGCGCGCGCCGCTGCGAAGTACATCCGTCAGGGTATCATCGATTTCGTCGGGCTGACGAAGGCGAACAATGTGTTGATAGTCTCGTTCATGGCGTATCACTCTCCTTGAGAGGTACTGGCAGGCTTCATCACCCGCCTCGATACGCCGCTCTCCTCAAGCCGCCATCATCCAGTTTCCGCCATGGCTCCCCCTGATTGATCCGCTTCACCTGTGCAACTGCACAGGCTGCCCTAGCGGGGAGATTGGCCTCCAATGGCGAAAGCTTGCCGCAGGAGACCCTCCGATGACCGTGCCTATGGCGCCGCCGCTACGACAACTTGCCGACAAGCAGCGTGCGATCCACTGCCGCGCTACTGCGCCTTCAAGGGACGTCTGGATCGCGACGCAGGAGCCGATGACTGTTACGGGATCAATTCCAGGTCGCGCTGGCCGTCGCTGTGCCAGTTCGACGGTCTGGTGGCAATTTGGGCACATCTTCTGTCGCCGACAGTGGCGATGGCTGACGCTTCAACGAAACGGGGTCTTCGACGTCTGCTGCCTACGCCGATGCTTTGCGAAGTGGCATAATGTTTCGACGCACGCAGGCGCGGGCAGGGGATGTCAGTCATGAATCTCCTGACTGGCGCGGATCAGGCCGATTGGCGGGATGAAAGATCATACGACTACACCGCTGGCCTGACGCTGCGGGAGTGGGCTTGGGAGTTCTTACGCCGCAATCCAGCGTTCCAGCGCGATCTGACCGCTGCGCGCCAGCATTGCAAGACTTGGTCTCTCCAATCCTTTCTCGATATGGTCGCGTCGGCCGGCGACCTGTCACGCTGGGGTGTTCTGTTTCGCGGAGTCTTGTGGCCGCGCTTCGGTCGTATTCTGGTGTCCGCTCTGGTGCGTCCATGTGCTGCCGGTCATTGCGGAACGGTTGCCTGCCTCGTCGCCGACACCGCCGTTCGAACTCTCGGCATTGCCCTGTCGTGCAATCGTCCTGCTGGCGCCCGACAAGAGCCAGCATGTTCTTCTTCGCAATGCGGACCACGCGCTGCAGCTCGCCGTCTCGGGCGCGAATATCCTCCACCCTGTTTGCCTGCATACGCAAGCCATCTGGCCCGCGGTGCTTTTAAAGCATCGACTGAGGGGACTGGAGTGCCTCAATGCTCTCAGTCTAGGGCAACAGTTGCCCCCCCGCTTGTTTGCGCCGGAAAAGCGCGGCGTTCGTTTGTCCTTCGTTCTTCGTGCGCTCGACGGTTCGCTCGCCGGAGCACCTCATCGCGAGCTCGCCGAAGTTCTCATCGGTCAACGGCGCGTCCATGCCGACTGGGCGGATCCTCGCGATCATCTGCGCGACCGCATCCGTCGGGCCGTCTCGCGTGGCCGCGCGCTCATGAATGGTGGCTACAGAGATTTCCTAATTTGAAAAGCGACAGTCCGCGCTGTGCGTCGGTGGATGAACGTTCGCTCGCAGCTGTACCCGTCACCAACAGTTCGCCCGCCGACAGGACTGCATGGCGCCTTGCAAGTGCGCTCTGGTCTAGCTTGTCGATGCCGAAAATGAGATGGGCGAGGGTGCCAAGGCGGTGGTTCATTAGGGCCGGCCTCGACCTGGACGCACATCATTGGTCGGAAAGCGGCGTGCACCGCAATGTCGCCATAGCAGCCAAGATCCTTTGAGTCCGGACCTGCAGTCCTGTTGGACCGGCGGGTGCAACAATATGGAGGGATTTGAGGCCTCACACCGTTCCCTGGTCGACAGCTCGGTCAGACATAGCACCCACCGCTTGATTATGGAAATGGTGTGCCTGGAGTGCAGCGAGTAGCGGCTTGCTGCGCACTGTCCTAAGAATAGCAGTCATGACCCGTCTGGGGTTCTGCAACACGACGATTCAACCGCTTGGGCATTGTCGCATATCCCACAATGTAGAATGCGCAACAGGGCAAAAGCTGATCCATCGGCGGTTTATCAATGCTTTTTGGCTTGGCACGGCACATGCAACGCAATCGGCAAAAGGCGCACGAACTGAGTGGCCCATCGGCCCTAGGAGCGCTGATTTATGCCCTCCCAAGGCATGTCCGGCCCGGCAGCGAGCTCAGTCTCCTGCCGGGCATCCGTGTTTCAGGTCAACGGCGTTTGGAACTTCCAATTAGGTGGCGGCATTGACCGCAGGCCGCCCCCCGGTGGGGCGGAGAGACAGTGCAGCAGGTTTCAAATCCCGCCCATGCAAAGATATTTCATTTCCAGATAGTCCTCGAGGCCATGACGGGAACCCTCCCGCCCGATGCCGGATTGTTTGATCCCGCCAAACGGTGCCGCCTCCGAGGACATGCGTCCCGTGTTGATGCCAACCATGCCATATTCCAGAGCCTCTGCCACACGCCAGACCCGCTTCAGGTTTGAGGCATAGAAGTATGCGGCGAGGCCGTAGATCGTGTCATTGGCCTCGCGCACGACCTGATCCGCATCGTTGAAGCGAATGATCGGCGCGAGCGGCCCGAATGTCTCCTCTTGCGCGACTGCCATGACGCTGGAAATCTCGGTGAGGACCGTGGGTTCGAAAAACGTGCCATTCTTGCCGATACGCTGGCCCCCGCATCGTATTGTGCCGCCTTTCGCAATGGCATCTGCGATGTGAGACTCGATCTTGGCCAGAGCATGCTTGTCGATGAGCGGTCCGATGTCCACTCCGGCATCGAATCCGTCGCCAACCGACAAGTGCCGGATTCTTTCCACGAATTTCTTGACGAACTCATCGTGAACGCTCGATTGGACGTAAATGCGGTTCGCGGAAACGCAGGTCTGGCCGGCATTGCGGAACTTCGCCTGGACCGCACCGTCAACAGCACCGTCAATGTCGGCATCATCGAAGATGATGAAAGGTGCATTGCCGCCGAGTTCAAGGCTGACCTTCTTGATCTGGTCAGAGCACTGACGCATCAGCAGCCGTCCGACCTCCGTCGAACCGGTGAAGCTGATCTTTCGAATCTTGGAATTGGTGCAGAGTTCACGGCCCACGCGATCACCTTCGGACGCATAGATCAGGTTGACCACGCCATCGGGAAAGCCGGCCTGATGGGCGAGGGCGAACATTGCGCCAGCCACAAGCGGCGTCTGTTCAGCGGGCTTGAGCACGATTGTGCAGCCCGCAGCCAAGGCCGGCGAGATTTTGCGCGCCACCATGGAGGCCGGGAAATTCCATGGCGTGATCGTGCCAACAACGCCGATGGGCTGCTTGATCACTAGCATTCGGCGGTCTGTCGAGGGTGCCGAGATCGTCTCCCCATAGACGCGATTGGCCTCTTCGGCATACCATTGCAGATACGCCGCCGCATGCGATACCTCTGAAATGGCTTCGGCAAGCGGCTTGCCCATTTCCGCAGTCAGAATCGCGGCGAGATCGCCTGCATGGTCGATGATCAGCTGATGCCATCGCCAAAGAACGTCGCTACGTTCTCGGGCCGTCAACGCGGCCCATCCCGACTGCGCAACATAGGCCTTGTCTACCGCAGCACGTGTCTCCTCCACGCCCATATCGGGAAGCTCTGCCAAAACTTCGCCGGTCGACGGATTGACGACCTCGAACGTCTTATTGCCAACTGGTCTGCCGAGTGCCGGCAGGCGGTCGATGGCTCCAAACAGGTGCGGGGATTTCAGGCGACGGATCATCGGCAGGCACAGGGGCAATACCGGATTCCTCCTCAACGCAGCGAACATCCAGGTCGACGGGCCGTCAGTGTGTATTCTGCACCAGTGGGTTCGTCGTAGGGCCTCGGCAAAGCAGCTGGTAGACCACGCTAGCCCGATGAAAAGACAGCAGTTTCGTTAGTTTGAGTGCCCGCGGTTCATCAATTGATGGATTAAGCAGTCGGATGTTTGCTTCATCCACCATGCCTGCTGGTGGCGTGCGACTGAATTCTGCAAAAAGGCGGCATACATGCTGAGGAGCGCCATTTCGGCGAGAGGCCGCCGGACCGCCAATGCCGCGCAAGGTCGGCGAAAACGACTCCGCGCGTCTGCATGATCTGCTTGGCCCACGGGCCTCCAACGCTCTTCCCACGAGAAGCCCCGATGAAGAAGGAAGGTGTGATGAGTTTCTTTACTCATCCTTGCCGCCCAGCGGCGGGCCGACCACCAAAATGGCGGGCTCGGCCGAAAGCAGCTTTTTGGCCGCCGCCTTGACCTGTTTGAGCGTCACCCGACCGATGCTGCGGGCGCGACGCTGGTTGTAGTCGACGTCGGCCTTGTGAATCTGCAAATCCAGGAGCCGGTCTGCAATCGAGCGGGTCGAGCCCAGTTGGTCGATGGCATAGGCGCCGATCAGGTGCTTCTTCGCCGCCTTGAGCTCGGCCCCGGTCGGTCCTTGCTGCGCCATCTGCTTTACCACATCTCGCACGATGCTCAGTGTTTGGGCAGCGCAGTCCGAGCGTGTCTCTGTCGTAACCAGAAGCGAGTCAAGGGTTAGTTCAGAGCTGACGTGATAGGCAAGGCCGCGTTTTTGACGTACCTCCTCGTAAAGGCGGGAAGTCAAGTATGAGCCGCCAAGGATGTCGTTCAGCAGCACGGCCGCGTAGAAATCCGGCGCGCTAGGCTTCACGCCAGGCCAGGCCAACGTCAGCGAAGTCTGCGGCAGGTCGTAGTTCTCCTCCACCAGTTGACCGAGTTTCGGCGCGACATCGTAGACGGGGACGAGGGTTTGTTGCTCAGGCAAATCACCAAACAGCTGGTCAAGCCTTTCCCTCAACGTGTTCGCGTCAATGTCACCCACCACGGCAATATGGAGCCCGTCGCGAGCGAAAATGGCCTGGTGGAAGGCGCGGAGGTCGGACGGCGTGATGCCGGGGAGGCTCTCTTTTGTGCCTTCTCCCGGCCTTGAACAAGGATGCGCGCCATAGATCGCGCGCAGCCATTTGCGCTGAGCGATGGCGTTAGGGTCTCGCTCGCTGCCGACGATGCGGGAGACAATCTCGGCGCGGACGCGATCGATCGGCCCCTGCTCGAAGCGCGGCGCGTTCAGCGCGAGCCGAAGCAGGCCGAACGCCGCGTCCTGCTTTTTGGAAAGCATGCACATCGATCCGTAGATGTCGTCGCTTTGCGCGTCCAAACTCATTTCGGCGCCGGCATGGTCGAGCTTCACCTGGAAGGCACCGCTGTCGTAATGGCCAGCGCCTTCGATGAACAGGCCGGCCATCAGTTTGGCCATCCCCTCCTTCCCGACCGGGTCCTGCTTGGTGCCGCCCTTGAAGGCAAAGCCGATGTTGACGATTTCCACTGTGTGGTCCTCCACCAGCCAGGCGATGATGCCCTTTTCGGACTTCACCTCCTGGATGTTCATCGCAGCATGGGGCCGAGCGCCGAGCGTCATCTCTTGATTCTCCGTCTTGGGCAAGAGATAGCCCGTGGTCGAACGGTCGAACGCGAGATAGCGGGCGGCAACTGCTTTGATTTGCTCGGGGGTAACCTTGCGGATGCGATTCGGCCGTTCCTCGACATCCTTCACGGTACCGCCGGTGGCCAGCGTCGAGCCGTAGATGCTGGCGAGCCAGTCCAGGTTGTCTTCCGCAAAGATCATATTGAGCAAATAGTGGTCCTTGGCCTTGCCTAGTTCCTCGTTGCTGACACCATCCTCGGCAATGCGGGCAACTTCGGCAGCGGCCGCCGCTTCGAGATCAGCCAGCTTGGCATCGCCGCGCGGTGCGCCATAGATGGCGAACTTGGTGTCGTCGAGCACAGTGCCCTGGAAATAGACGCGGGCGCTGGAAGCGATACCTTGCTGGACAGCGAGCGCCTGGTAGAGCCGGCCGCGGTTACCGCCGCCGAGAATTTCGGCCAGCAGGTCGAGCGCTTCGGCCTCGCCCGGCTTGGCGGTGTGGTAGGACGGCACCACCCACTGCGTCGAAAAACTGGGCACGCTGACGCGGGCGTCTGAGAGCGTGACGGTGCGCCTGGTGTTCTGCTCGGGCTCAACCGGCCGGATGCGCGGCGGCAGGTCAGGTCCGCGCGCCACCTTGCCATAGGTCTTTTCGGCCAGCGCCCGCACCGTGTCCGGTTCGACATCGCCGGCCACGATCAGCACGGAGTTGTTGGGCCAGTAGTACTTTTCATAGAAGACGGTGGCGTCGACGCGGTTCAGCTGCTCGATCTCCTGCATCCAGCCGATGATCGGGATGCGATAGGGGTGGTTCTGCCACAGCGTCGCGTCGATCTCCTCATGGAGAACGTCCTGCGGGTTGGTGTCGGTGCTTGAGCGGCGCTCCTCGATGACCACATCGCGCTCGGTCTTGACGACATCGTCGGTCAGGATGAGGTTTCGCATTCGGTCGGCCTCGAAGCTCATCATCAGCTCGAGCGCCGACGGCGCCACTGTCTGATAGAAGGCGGTGTAGTCGGAGGAGGTGAAGGCGTTGTTGGAGCCGCCGATCTCGAACACTGCGCGGTCGAATTCGCCGCCCGCATGGTTGGTCGTCGCCTTGAACATCAGATGCTCGAAGAAATGGGCGATGCCGGATTTGCCCGGCGGCTCGTCGGCGCTGCCGATCTTGTACCACACCATGTGGGTGACGATCGGCGCCCGGTGGTTGGGAATGACGACCACCTCCATGCCGTTGTCGAGCACGAAATCCCTCGCCTTGCCGTCCTCCCATGCGACGGGGATCGGAGCCGGCCCCGCGCCGACCAACTCGGACGCAACGGACGTCCTGCGAAGCCCATGAGTGCGGGGCTTGCTTGGTAGTTCTGGTAGGGAGAGTGGGGTTATGGGCTGCGTTCCTGGCAAAGTGATCTGTTCCTCATTTTGAAGGATCTATGTCTCCCGAACGCCTATTGGGAGAAAGTGGATCGGCACGCGACGCCGAGCCACATGAGCCGTCAGCGTGTTGCTGGGCCTGACGCGAGCCTCATCTTTGGATGCGTCCGGGAAACTTTCGGCATGGTGAGGCCATGGGAAGTCTGCTCGTTATCCATTGGGTGTTTGCGGATACCTGAGCATGCCCCGTGCCAAGTAAGAAAGCCCCGATTCGCAAGGTTTGATCCAACCTTGATACTTGCGATATCCGACATTGTCGGGCATCCGACAGAAAGCGCCTTTCGCCGGCGCGCCGGCTATGACGCTCGCCTCCTCCGGCGTGACGACGATCCTTTGGCGGGCGCCGCGCACACCGATCTGCCCGCCTATCAGCACCGCGACATCGAAGGACAGCGCGATCGTGACTGGATGGGTCTTACGCAAACATGCAGCAGTGCCACCGCGATCAGGACTTCATCCGCCCCACAAAGACCCGAGCGCGAGGGACGACGTGTAAGGCTAATGATGCCGCGCATAAAGAGGTAAGGTCCCTCGTCGTACCGGCGAGCCCCTTCGCTGGGTCTCGCGAGGGTCTGGTTTGCGAACGTCGACCGACAGCATCACGGCATGGGCGGCCCCATCGGTAGGCAAGCATTGACCGTGCCATCAGCGTTGAGGCAGCGCAGAGCCCAATTTCCCGGTGCCAGCCGGTACGTTGGAGCTTCAACTGTGGCCAGCCAAGCGGGCCGAGGCCGTGAAACTCCTGATACCCTGGACCGTCCGGATTGCAACGCACGACGCCTTGGTCTCGCGCCAACGTCCATTGACGCTCAGCGAAGCATCATGCGGACGAGCTGGGAAAGCTTGGCCGGGCCGGCGCCTTCCCAGGCGCATGGGACGCGCGACGACCCATGTGGACCTTGGATTTCACTACGCACTTACGCTGCTTTGGCCTTGTCAGCAGCCTGAGCATAAAGCGTGCTCAGCTTTCAGGGCGAGCCTCTTTCATGTTGATAGCATCTGTCGTCATTCAGGATCGCCCCATTTTCGCATGCCGCTTGCAGCTTTCAGACTGTTGTCAGCCAGGGCCGCCATAAAGGGTCTCGTTTAACGCATTCGGGAGGCTTCATCACTCGACCACATTAATTTCGGGCGGTTCGCCGGCGCTCCGAATGGCACTTAACACCAGATCCTCTCCAAACCCGTGATGATCCAAGAGGAAAACGAAAAATCCCTAAATCATAAAAAAGCACCGATACGGTCGGCTCCAGGCTGATGAAATTGCGGTCTCACTGGCCACGCACGATACTTGCGATGGCGATGGCCATTGCAAAGGCCGGTCAAGCACCCAAGACGCTGACAAGCACGCCTCCGACCAAAGCTCGATCGTTGGCAGCCTTTCTAGCCGTATACTTGGGGCATTTTGGGACGGCGATCCGGACGCCGATTAAAACCTGCCGGTCGTCTAAATGGAATGGTTGGTCCGGGTCCTTACTGGACCCCGCCAACCCGATCGGGCCGGCGCACAGGGGCACCCAGACAATTGGACACGTCGCCTTTGCGCGGCGGCTTGCACTTTCTCGGATGGCCTTTTTTCTCCCCGGGCGAAATCGAGCGAGCGGTGAGGCGGAGCCTTCGATTTTGCCGATCATGTCGTGTCGCTTCGATCGAACTGCTCAGACGATGATAGCGGCATTGATTGCCGCGGCCGAAATGCGTTGTGTGAAGTACGATTTCTACGCCGTATACATACTGCCGTACAGTTCGCCCTGTCAGCAGCCTTGCCAGCAATCCGCCCTGTGTCCAACTGTCGTCGAATTCACCGGTGTCATTGAGGAATTCGTATGATCGCCTCGAAACCATCATTGCGACCGCGGGCGGGCGACGCAAGCTCTAGACTGCCACCGATCCGCTGGATAACCATGTTAGCGATATGTAGACCAAGGCCTGAGCCCGCAGCAGGAGTAGCACCACGACTAAATCGCTTTGTAAGCCCTTCGAGGTCGGGGAGGGGCACCACCGGTCCGGCGTTTGCAATAGCGATGGTTCCATCAGTTTGGACGGAAACTGTTGTCGGAACAGTGGGCAGTCCATGTATCAGCGCATTCTCGATCAGGTTACGAAGGAGGATCCCAAACGCATCGACATCCACTTTGCGCATCAAAGTGGTGCAGCCGTCGACGTTAAGATGCAGGCGTCCGGCATATTGCGGCTTTTTCCTCAGGTCGTCGATTTCCAGCCGAACCGATCGGACAAGATCGATCGCGTGATCCGCCATGCCAACCCCCGATTCGGCTTGAGCGAGCTGAAGCACTTTTTCGACAAGGCGGCCAAGGCTCGACAGCGCTTGCTCGATGCCGCGCGCACGCATTTTGGCCGACCCATTGGGAAGCTCGGCCACTAATCTCTGCATCTGAGCGATTGAACCTGCGATCGGCGTGCGCAGTTCATGCGCACTGTTTGCGGCGAACTCGCGTTCGGCCTCGAGAGCCGCCCGCAGACGATCGAGAAGCCGATTGACGGATGCCGCGATTGGAGCCAACTCTGCCGGGAAATCGCCCAAGTCCATTGGTGACAGATTGCCGCCGTCGCGCGATCCGATCTGCTGTCGCAGTACCTCGATTGGCCGCAGCGAGCGCCGGATCACGATCCACCAAACAGCTAAGCTAAAGGGCAGGAGCACGAGTGTCGGAAGGAAGACAAAAAGTGCGCCCTTCGCGATTGTGGTACGGCGGCCATCAAGCGGTTCGGCCAACTGATGATACACGCCGTCTTGGATCTCCTCTGTGTAGACGCGGTAATCAGCGTTTCCCCAAAAGCCGTTACTCAGGGGAGCATCAGGGAAGGGCTGCTGACCCTCTTCCGGTTCGGAAATAAGCACTACCCCGTACTTATTAATAACCTGCTCACGATAGGTCCAGTACTTTTTATAAGTTGGCAAGTGGTTATTGTATTGATCAACGTGTTTTCCATTCAAGACCTTGATCAGCTCTGGTTCTCTGTACTCTGCGCTCGCCTGGAGCAAGTCATCCGAACTTTCGTTTACATTATTGCAAAAAATGAACGCAGCAATGGTTGGGGCGGCGATCCAAACCAGGAGCGTTGCCCCGCCTAACCACGATATCAGCTTTCTCGTCATGCTGTTCGAGTTCGTCATGTGACCACGAGCCTGTATCCGGAGCCACGCACGGTTGCTATTCTATCCCCGCCGATCTTCTTGCGGAGCCGGCTGACATAAACCTCCACTGTGTTGCTCTCGAACTCCGAATTGAATGAATAAAGCGCGTGCTCGATCCTCCCCTTTGAAACGACCGAACCGGGCCGGCGTAGAAGGCAGTCGAGCACCGCCCATTCGCGTCCAGACAGGTGGACCTCCTGCCCGTCGCGGAAGAGGCGTCGCTCGGCTGCCTGTATGGAAAGCGTCCCAACCGAAAATTGCGGCTCCGGAAAATGCCCTTGGCGACGTGCCACTGCACGGATGCGTGCCGAGAGTTCCCCCAGATCGAACGGCTTGACCAAATAGTCGTCGGCGCCAGCGTTGAGCCCCTCGATGCGGTGCGAAATCCGATCGCGGGCTGTCAGAATGATGACCGGCGTTGTATCAAGCCCCTTGATCAGCTCCCGCAGATAGTCGATGCCATTGCCGTCCGGCAGGTGAACGTCGAGCAAAATAACGTCGTAGCCGGCCACAGCTGCATGACCGCGCGCTCCGGACAGGCCCTCGGCCCAGTCGACCGCGTGGCCACCAGCCACCAAATGATCGTGCACAGCACTTCTAAGGTCGTCGTCGTCTTCAATGAGCAGTATTCGCATCAGGCTGCCGAGCTCCGGTATGAGGGCAAGGCTCCTGCCTTATTGATCGAAGCTGACAGTAGGCTGAACCGGCGCCAGCGAATATCTGGGGGCTTTCAGGCTGCTGTCAGCTACAATTGCAAGAAAGGGGTCGTTAACAAAGCCAAACGAAGAGGCCTTATGAAACCCCTCCTGATCTCGGCACTTTTGCTCAATGTGACCACCGGCGGCTGTACACTGGTTGGCGGGCAATTCGACGTGGCGGTCAACGAATGGCAGCCGCGCCACGCGTCAATGTCCAGGCTTGAAACTGACAGGTGTCTTAAATACGAGGGCACCGTAGCGGGTGCCTCCAGTTATCGAACAGTGCCTAGCAGGTCAGAAGTGCACTTTGACCATAGGGGTCGTCCGTATTTTCGGCGCTCGCGAACAGAGTCGACGGTCAATCGATGCGCCACTGCCAGAGTCTGGAACGGTCAAGTGTTTGTTATCCCCCGTCCGGGCCATATTCTCTGCCGAGGACCAAGAAGGCCCTATTTTCGGTGCCCACGAACAGAGCCAACGGTCAATCGATGCGCCACTGCCAGGGTCTGGAACGGTCAAGTGTTTGTGATCCCCTGTCCCGGCCGTGTTCTCTGCCGAACTCGCCCTTGTAGTCGGCACACCAAAGATCGTTAGGGCGACAGCCGTTTGAAAGTGGTGTCCCCGTCGCCCTGTTGCGCCTGCGCTTGCGGCGCTCGACCATGCCGGCGGTCGAGCACGGCATGCACGGTCGAGATCGCGGGCCGGTGCACATCCGGATACAGCCGGGCCAGCCGCTCGCGTATCTTCGGCGCACCCCATGTCGGCTTGTCTTGCTTGAGGCGCACAATCAGCTTCTCGATTTGAAACGGAAGCTGATTGGCGTGGCGATAGGGCCGCCGCGATCGGTCCGTCAGCCCCTCCAGGCCGCTGTCGTTGTAGCGCGTGAGGATCTTGTAGCCGGTCTTGCGCGAGATATCGAACTCCCGGCAAAGCACCGCCATCTTCTCGCCGTCCAGCAGCCGGGCGACGAACTTCAGCCGCTCTTCCATGACGTTACACTCCTTCCAAGGCACCTTGCTCTCCTTGCAAAGGGCCGAAAGTGTAACCCATCTATCCGGAATGAACTGTCACCCATCTTTCGGGAAGGGCAGTCATGGCCAAGGCAACTGGAAGCCGAATTTTCTTTTAGAGTATGAATCAGCGCCGTCTGCCGAAAAGCGCGTCCACGATCTTCCCTTTTGAAACGACCGTGCAGGGCTGGGGCAGACGGTAGTCGAGCACCGCCCATCCGCGTCAAGTCAGGTAGACCTCCTGCCCGTCGCGGAAGAGGCGTCGCTCGGCTGCCTGTATGGAAAGCGTCCCAACCGAAAATTGCGGCTCCGGAAAATGCCCATGGCGACGTGCCACTGCATGGATACGCGCTGAGAGTTCCCCCAGATCGAACGGCTTGACCAAATAGTCGTCGGCTCCAGCGTTGAAGCCCTCGATGCGATGCGAAATCCGATCGCAGGCTGTCAGAATGATGACCGGTGCCGATTCAAGTTCCTTGATCAGCTCCCGCAGATAGTCGATCCCATTGCCGTCCGGCAGGTGAACGTCGAGCAAAATAAGGTCGTAGCCGACCACAGCTGCATAATCGCGCGCTTCGGACAGGTTCTTGGCCCAGTCGACCGCGTGGCCACCAGCCACCAAATGATCGTGCATAGCACTTCCAAGGTCCTTATCGTCTTCAGTGAGCAGTATTCGCATCATGCTGCCGAGCTCCGGTATGAGGGCAAGGCTCCCATCTTATTGGTCGAAGCTGACAATAGGCTGAACCGGCGGCAGCGAATTATTTGGGGAGCTTTCAGGCTGCTGTCAGCTACAACTTGCAAGAAAGGGGTCGTTAACAAAGCCAAACGAAGAGCCCCTATGAAACCCGTCCTGACCTCGGCACTTTTGCTCAATGTGACCCCCGGCGGCTGCATCAGCAAATTGATTTGGGAAACAGGCGCGCCGGTTCTAATGACCGACGCAGGCCGAGGTCTGGAACAGCTGGACCAGCGAACGGCGTCTTCGGTTTTTCAGGCAACAGCCACATGGAAGAATATGATTGGCTCGACCATGCGCCGAGCTTTGTCGAACGGATTGGTCGCGGGCGCACTACCACAGATTATGGCAGGTTTACGCCCTGGCCTTGACACCCGGGGTGATCGTCACCGGCGGAGCCGCGGCGTACTGATCGGATATCTAACGTCGCTGAGTCTCTCGTCGGTGCAGTGGATCTCTCGGCTTAGCCATCATGCAAAAAACGACGGTTCCGCGACACCACTTTTCAGGTCCGTGACACAGGCTTTGTGAGCCGATCTGTTGTTCTTACCCCAGGCTAATGGCTGAACAGCTCTGTCGCCGGCTCGATGCGCCAGATGGCGCGATGTTTTGAACCCTTTCACGAGGCGACGGCAGCAGCCGACCGGCTCTCCTATCGCGGCTCCCGCGATCCACACACCCAGCAAGGGAATCTACCATGGTAATGAAGGCACCGGTTGCCGACGCTAGGAATGGGTCGGTAGTAGATCGGCTGGTCGGCATCGACCTCGCTCGGGGCCTGGCTGTCTTCGGGATGTATGCCGCCCATCTCGGTCCCGACCCCGGCGAAGGAGGACTAGTCGGGTTTCTGATGGAACTAACCCATGGGCGGCCGTCGGCCCTGTTTGCCGTATTGGCCGGTTTTTCAATCCTCCTGATTACAGGTCGCAAGGCGCCGAAGTCGGGGATAGCCGGTAGACAGGCCATCGCCAGAGTCGCAATTCGTGCCCTTGTTTTGCTCGCGCTTGGCTCAATCCTGGGCTGCCTCGGTACCCAGGTCGAAGTCATCCTAGAATACTACGGAATTTGCTTCTTGTTGGTATTGCCGCTCCATCGGCTCAGCGCATATCAGCTGGGCTTGATCGCTGCCGCTACGGCATTAGTTCTCCCGCAAGTCCGTTCCTCCCTTCTGTCGGTTGCCCCCAACCTCCTCGACCCGGTCTTCAACCTCATGGTCAACGGCTACTATCCCGCGGTGACCTGGGTTCCTTTCCTCATCGCTGGCATGGCCATCGCGCGCCTTAATCTTAATACGCTAGCAGCGCATTGGCGCCTTGGTCTGGCGGGGGTCGCGCTGGCCGTGTTGGGCCATGGGGGATCCTTGCTCGCGCTGAGTTCCCGCGCTTTGACTGAAACCTCCTTGTGGTGGTCTGACGTTGACGGCGCTTTTGAGCCTTCCAAGTCGTCATTTATAGTCAAGTCGTCATGGATAGCCGCACCTCATAGCGAAACGACGCTTTCGATCGTGGGCAGCACCGGTTGCGCAATGATCATCTTGGCGGCTTGCATGCTCGCTGTGGATGCGCTCCCGCGTCTGCGAAAGCTGGTCTGGCCAATAATCGCAGTCGGCTCGATGTCTTTGACGGCCTATGTGCTGCACATTGCGGGAATAGCCTATCTTATGAAGATAAACATTTTCAAAGACGAGAGCCTGTCCACGCTCTTTGGCTTCGTTGTGGTTATCAGCACTTTTGCGGTGCTTTGGCTGCGCGTCTTCCAGCGAGGACCGATGGAAGTGCTGATGGGTAGGGTCGCAGATCTCGCGCGTCACATCCGCTGAGCACCGCCGCGCCCCGGCCTCCCGATCACATTACGGACAAGGTGGGGCTTTGTCCAAAGCTTGTTCGCGGCAGGGGAGGGTACTTCCTCCCACCCTGCCGCCTTGTTGATGGAAGCTAAAACGGTCGCGCAGGCGCTAGAGTTGCATCGGCATAATCAGCTTAAACTCGCGAAGTTAAACCCGCGGTTGGTCTATCTCGGCCCGCCTCACCTGAAAGGCTAAGGTATCCGTTTCGGTCAAGGGTTTTAGGGGCCATTTTCGCTGCGCCTTGAGGAGAGCGTTTGCTAGGATGAGGAGCTTTCGCAACAAGATGATGACCTTTGCGGGTTTGCCTGCCGCCTTTAGCGCCTGGTATTTTGCCTTGAGGTCGGGGTTGAAGCGCAGGGCGAAGGGCCGGGCATGTAGAGGGCCTGGCGAACATTGGCCCGGCCGCCCAGGCGCGGCCGCTCCATTTTGCCGAGGCCGGCGAGGCTTGCGGCCTTTGGTTCCGAGTTCCGGCATGTCGATGGTGAGTGTGCAGGCGGTGGCATCCGATGCGCCATATGCTGGTCAGGATTTCGCGGCGCTGGACAGCGTCGGGATCGGCTTTCATGAGGGTAAGCATCGTCTGATCGATATCGCTGAGTTCACGTGGATCTGCTTCCAGCCACTCGTTGTTGTGGCGCCTGAGCAAGGCAAGCGGTCAAGGTCTGGCTCTGGTGCTGGCTGCGGTGCGATCCCCGCACGGGCCAGGTGCCGATCGTGTCGACGATCCACCTCGCCGCGACCAGAGAGCTGCTACTCTCTTCCGCTGTTCATTCTGGCCTCTTCGCAATGAATGTCATAAAATCACCTGTCGCAATTAATGGTTTTTGATTTGGCTCCAGCAGCTGGCAGATATCGCCGAGAGTTCCGCAGAGAGCGTCGAAAGTTTTGGCCGCCTTCTTCCGCAGCCGCGCCTTGAGTTTTGAGCAGACCTGTCTTGATCGGGTTGAGATCGGGCGAGCATGGCGGCAGGATCAGGAGCCAGTGCCCTTTGGCCAACCAGTGGGCGGCGCGTACCTTGCCGACAATCTGGGGTTCCGAACCCGACAGTTGGTTTTCAACCCGACAGTGGCCCGCCTCAGAGCAGGCTACCGCCCTTCGGAGCAGGCAGAAGCTAATCGAGGTTCGCGGGTTCCGGTTTGAATGTGCAGGTCGCTGCGCGCCTGATCTTTCGGTCTGGCGGCACATGACAAAAACCCTCATTTTGGCCGACGATACCCGGTCAGGAGCGGGTATCGCAGTCGAGAAGCGACCCGAGCACGTCCACAAGATGTGCCGAGTTTGCAAGGTGTGTCATTGTTTCTGTCAACGTTCGAGCGACAGCGCACGACGAAACGTCTGGCATACGCCTCGTCTGGCACGCGCCTCGCATATGTTGCAGTTGCTGCTGGAGATCAGGCGATCGAGTGGGCCTTGCAATTTTCCGATTTTGATGCGCCTAAAGTCTCGTGTACAAATCAGGCTGGCGTGAATGGCCTGCCTAAGTTGCGACTTATTACAAAGGAATGGATATGGCGACTGGAACGGTGAAGTGGTTCAACAGCACGAAGGGTTTTGGTTTTATTCAGCCTGACAACGGCGGTCAGGATGTCTTTGTCCACATTTCCGCTGTTGAACGAGCGGGCCTGTCGACCCTTAATGAGGGCCAGAAGATCAACTACGAGGTGGAACAGGATCGCCGCACGGGAAAGTCCTCTGCAGGCAGCCTCAGCAAGGCTGGCTAACGGTCCGGGAAAGCCTTGGCAAGGTTCGTCATCGCCGGAACGCATTGACGGCTCGAAACCCGGGCCGGAGCATGCAAGTTAATGCCGCGGCAGGGATTGCTGGAGCCATCATGAATTACTCTGGAAATGAGGCTCTTGGACGGGAAAGGCGGGGCTCATCCCCGCCCTTTGATTCCGCGCAGATTGGGCCAACGGCTGCTGCGCGTCCGAACGACTGTTGATACGGATTTAGGCTGCGACCTTCTTGCGGGTCCGTTTCGCCGGCGCCGTGGCTGGGGCTTCCGGCTCTTTCGGTTTGCGGCCGAGTCCCATGGTCTTGGCCAAGGCGGAGCGCGCAGCGGCGTAATTCGGCGCCACCATGGGATAATCCGACGGCAGACCCCATTTGGCGCGATATTCGTCTGGGGTCAGACCATAGTGCGTCGCCAGATGGCGCTTTAGCGATTTGAATTTCTTGCCGTCTTCAAGGCTAATGATGTAGTCCGGTTCGATCGACTTTTTGATCGGGACAGCAGGTTTTTTTACAGGCACAGGCTCTTCTGCCGGTATGAGTCCAGCCGTGCCGTTTAGAGCCCCGTGCACTTGGGCGATCAGGGCAGGAAGCTCCCCCGCCGGGACGGGGTTGTTGGAGACGTAGGCTGATACAACATCGGCAGTGAGCTCGATGAGGATGTCGGTCTTGTGGGGTTCTTCTGTCATAAACTTCTCCGGGCAGCTTGAAACACAGTTGGGCGAAGTGTCGCTTCATAGTGGCGGTTGCCGCTGAAAGCAAATGGATCGACGGGTGCGCTGCTCCTCCACCATTGAAGTCTCGGCGACGCATCCCGTCATCGTCCATCGCTAAAGGCAGCGTATTGAATTATGGGAGCGGTCGCGCCCGCCCCACCATAGCGATACAGCAAGACAATCAAAAAAGCCGGTCTTTGCTTGGCCCCAAATCTTTTCTCCTTTCGTGAACGCTGAGCTGCCAAGCTGCTACAGTTCACCTCGCGGGGCAACCGTGCACAACACAGGAGTCGCCCGAGCGATACATTCTTCACTTGCCGCTTATCAGCGCTGGTGATTGCACTTTGCAGCCTGCCTCCGGACCCGCAGCGCTCACGCTGTTGGTTTTGCGCCTGCAGGCGTCGGAAGTCGGATCGCCGCAGCTAATTTCCTCAGGCGGACGAATTCAACAAATCGATTGTTTGGATCGAAGGCATCCACACCATCGATGCCTCTAGAATAGGATCCAGCTACAATCACCGTGCTGTAATGGCAGGGACGGCCAGCACAAGCGCGACACGATCCGGCGGGTCCATCGCTGCGTTACGTATTCATGGCTACTGCATCGGGCGCTCGGTCGACCGCCTTAAGCCAGGTCGCCGCATTGCGAGACGGTGACCGGCGAGGGAGAGGGCGCTCTGGCAACGAAGCGAGGCGGGTGGCCTTGCGGGTGGCCGCGTGATGTCATCCGGCTCTCCTGCCGATCTCTGCCGGCCAGATCTGGAGCAACTGTTTTGCATAGATATGGCTCTCTTCAGGGGGCCATCTATGATGGGAGCCGAGCGCGTGTTCGAGCCGGGGAACAGGCTGCGCATGCACTGTGCCCACCTATTGCGATCGTGCTAACCTTGGTTGTTTGGACTTGCCGTTAAAGGCAAGCGACAGATTGAAGTTATGCTGCACCATCTGATTGCCTGGCTCGTTTTCGAGAGCTCGCCGATACAGGGCCTGTGCCGCGTCATGCCGCCCCTCAATGTCCAAAATCACGCCCTTCGCATTCAATGCACGTACGTTTCCTGGGGCTGCAACCAAGACGCTGTCGAGCACCTCAACCGCTTCGTGCGGGCGCTTCTGGCCCACCAAGGCATTTGTAAGTCGTATCGCCGCATCAACATTGTCCGGGTGCTGCTTCACCTCATCCCGCAAAGCCCGCTCTTGAACATCCTGACCAACTTCGCGCAAAATGCGTTCGCGCATAGCCGGATCGATTTGATCGGCGCTGAGCAACTCGGGGGAAGATGTCTCCTGCACGGAAAGAGCCGGCTTTTGCCAGCTGGCGCAACCGCCCAAAGGCAGAATGGCGAGTACGGCAAAAAGAAGTGAGTTCCGGCGCAGAAACATAGGCGATGGAGAAACTGTATTACTATTCATGTTATCTCTCAGTTATCGGGGAGGCGCGTGGCGTTCAGTTAGGAAAGGTGGGACTACTCTAACAATCCGCTGTTCGATCCGTGCGGGAGTGTGACGGATCCTGCGGGGCGAATTGTAAAGTCGGAGGCGAGGTCTTGATAAGACAGCACGGCGAGATCAACCCCGTTTCGCGTCAGAAAGCCGCGGACGAAACGTCGGACATCCATCGACGTCAACAGAATAGGGCGGGTTTGACCCGGTTCTGCGTTCGAAAGGACCTGACGTATCTGTGATAGCATCGCTTCGCTTTGCCGATCCTCCAGTGCGAGATAGGGGCCTGCATCCGAATCTCGAACCGCGCCACGCATCACATCCTCGCTCTCGCGCTCGACGACCAGGGCGGACACGATGCCCTCCGTGTTGGCATGGCGGTGGCAGATCTGTCGCTTCAAACCAGAACGGACATATTCCGTCAGCAGGGCAACGTTCTGCTCACGCTCGCTCCATTCGGCCAATGCCTCCAACACGAGACGGGTGTGGCGGATTGGGATACCTTCCTCCAGGAGGCGGCGCAGAACATCGGCAATCCGAGGAATCGGCGTCGTGCGTAGCACCTCTTTCACAAGCTCAGAATATTCCTGCTCCATTCGGCCCAGGAAATGTCGGGTCTCTTGGATGCCCACCAATCGCGGTGCGTAGCGGGTCAACGCTGCATGGACGCGCAAGGCGAGGAGTTCGCCGGGAGCCCTATGCTCCGTGCCGGCGCCCGTAAGGGCCTTTGCAGGGGTATGTTCAACCGGGAGTGTGTCCGTTTTCGGCTCACGTCTAAGGGGGACACCGCTCGAGTCGACGTGCGCTACATCGGCTCGGAGCGCCATCTGGTTTGGATCTAAGGCGTCCTGTTCGACTGGCACGCCCTCGACATCAATTCGGAATTGCGATTCAGGCAGCTGCTCGTCAACCAAGACAGGGATGCGAGGAACGATAATGCCCAGATCGGCTGTGACCAGGAGCGAAACGCGCCCAATATGTTTTTGCAATTCGGCTTGATCGACCGCCTGCATAAGATCTGGCGCTAGAAAAAATGCGATCGGGAATTCCTTCGCAGGCGCGGCTTGCTTAGGCTCCGCTGCAGTTCCACCTTTCGCATCGGCAGTGCCGGCGCCCAGCACATCAGCCTTGACAATGCTTACCGCAGCGAACACTGCGGCCAGCATCAGAAAGACGGGGAGGGGAAACCCAGGAACGAACCCCATTACAACCAGGACGCCGGCCGCCAGTCGCAAGGCTCGAGTGCTGGCCGTGAGCTGACTGACCATTTCTGTACCGAGGTTGATCCTCGCCGTCCCAGTCACACGGGTGACGATGGTCGCCGCAGTAATGGAGAGCAGAAGGGCCGGAATCTGCGATATCAATGCATCGCCTATCGTCAGCAGAGTGTAGTGATGCAGTACCTCGCCGAAGGACATGCCCTTGGAGAGCAGGCCGATCGAAATTCCACCCAGCATGTTGATGCAGATAACCACCAGCCCGGCGATGGAATCGCCCTTCACAAATTTCATCGCGCCGTCCATCGCGCCATAGAGTTGGCTTTCCTTCTCCAATTCGGCGCGCCGCCGGCGGGATTCGTTGGCATCGATGTGGCCGTTGCGTAGCTCTGCGTCGACCGCCATTTGCTTGCCCGGCAGAGCATCCAGCGTGAAACGCGCCGCCACTTCTGCCACCCGTTCGGCACCCTTCGCGAGGACCATGAATTGCACCATGGTGACGACCAGAAATATGACGAAACCCACCACGATATTGCCTGAAATGACGAAATCGCCAAAAGTATGAATAATGCTGCCGGCCTCCCCCTCGGCCAGGATCAGTCGCGTCGTTGCGACCGTGAGCGCGAGACGGAATACAGTGGAAATCAAAATAACGCCGGGCAAAGAGGAAAAATCAAGTGGAGTACTGACATACAGGGCAACCATCATCAGCAGTATGGCCAACCCCATATTGAATCCTATCAGGGCGTCGACCACCACGACCGGGATAGGCATGACCATCATCGCGACAGCCAGAAGCAGCGTCAACGCAACCATTAAATCCGGGCTGGCCGGCGCACGCTTGATGAAGTCACGCAGGACGTTGGCCATCGAGACACCTTTGCAATCGGTTGAGACTTACTCTGCTGTTACGCCATGAAACGTGGCTTTCGAACTCCGAAGGCGCCTCAGCCTTGGCCAGCGCGTGACCCTGCATGAGAGCCACAAGCAGGCGCGAAATGGCTGGGCAGCAAATGTTTCCAACGCAGCCAGCTTGTCAGCACCGAGCGCGACAGGATGTTTGGCTGGCCATAGAGTGCTGCTTGATGGGGCCTGCGAGCTTTCAATATTGGAGAGCAGCAATGCGGCCATTCCTGCTCAGCAGCACACGGCTGTCCTCAATACGTTCGACCACCCATCCATCAGCCAAAATGGCGCCGACAAAATACTTCTCGCTGTCGATGACAATATATGGTTGGACCCCATGCCACACAGCTTCGACCGCGATTGCGGATGGCGCCTTCTCCTCTTTGATGAGCACTCCGTTCACCAGTGTTAGAGTACCCTTGGTGCGACGATCGAACGATTGCTGAAGCTTCTGCCAGCTGATGACCGATTCAGACGTGACGGTGCCTTCGGCGGTCACAACACCCTTTGCCGACCCAATCTTGACGTCGAGAAGACCCGCTCGATCGACTTCCTCCTGCAGCTCTTGGGCCGCTGCCTCCGTAAGTTCATTGTCAGCGCGGTGACTGATCGTTCTGGACGCGACTTCAGCCCGAAGTGAATTGGGGCTCGATCCACTTGCATTGCCAAGATAGGAGATCGTGCCTGAAAGCGCGCCGATCCCGAGTGAGCTGATTATGACCATGGCGAGCACACCGATCGGTAGGCGCGGTATGCCGGTCGAACCAGGCGGCTCTGCATCCTGCACGGACAAAGCAATGGACATCTCGCCTACGAGCAGGACGACAGGAAGGGGCACAACAACGGACTGGCCTGCGGCGATATTCCGGTTGCCCTCGATACTGAGTCCGGGTGCAAGCGCCTCCAGTTCGATCGACTTGCCAAGAAGAGTTACACGAAGGTGATGCGGTGCCAGTCCCTGCTCGACAAAGACCAAATCGGCATCGAAGCCGCTGCCGATTAAACACTTTTGAAGATCCGTCTTGCCGGTCAGACCGCAATAGTGCCCCGAACGCACTTCGAAACGGAGGGAAACGGCGTCATCCACAGAGCATCTCTCAAACAGGATAGAAGCCGCATGGCAATTGCCATGCGGCTCATTTCGGGACTACGTCGCGTCAATAAGGAGACGCGCTAGGGGGCAGTCTAAAACCCGCTTCCGACATTACGAAACGCGTTCGTCGGCGGCCTTCTTGATGGTCTGGAGATTGGTCGTTAGAGTGCGCAACTGGACACTCCTTTTCGTCGCCTCCAAGCTAACATTGGTTAGTTCCTGCACTTGCGCCTGAAAAGCAGTAGCATCAGCTCCGCTTGTATTGCCGGGAGTGCCACTGTTAGTTTTATCGGTATTGCCGGCGCTACTGGTATTGGTATTGCCTGATTTTTTATTATTATCAACTGCAGCCATGATCATTCCTTTTTCTGTTGGAGTTGTGCCGTCAATAACGGCCTGTATGACCTCACGCCGGATTTCCCGCGTCAGGCATCTTCTGTGTCATCCAAAGCTTCATCGGCCTCAGCCATCGCATCGTTCGCGAATTGGAACGCGAACGATCGCAGGATACTTTGGAAGGCTTCACTTTGTGCTGCAGACTGTGAGTTGTCTTGAAGTTGATCATTTGAAACGGTCCGGTTATCCGCCCGATCGTTCCCGCCAGCTGCCTTGCCATCATTCCCACCAGCTGGCTTGCCATCATTGCCATCAGCCGGCTTGCCATCACCAGAATGCTCGGATTTCGAATCCCCATGGCCCTTTCGGATCAAGGAAGTCCCGAGGTTGCCAACTCCACTCCCAATTGCTGCTATCATCAGGTACTCCGGCATTTGCCATTGGCGGCGACGTGTTAAAGGTTAGCCTCGATCAAGCTAAGGGCGGGAGCTTTCGAGAACCTGACGGCTTTTGACAAAAACCGGCCAGCGCAAAAACGTATGCTCTGCAGGATGTTGCTCTCGCATCGAACAGTCGACCACGATCTCGGCTGTTCGGCCAATCCCGCCGTCCACGCATGCCGCGACCGAATGGCAGCCGCAGCAGCTCGTTTGCATCCTCGATGCTGTGGTGTCGAACAGGAGACACGGTCCACGTGCTGCATGACCGCAATGACCGTATTCTTGCTGGCTCCACGGGCGCACGCAACGAGCAGGAACTCGGTCTTTGCATCACCATTCTCTCGCCTGCACATCACGGCCCGGCGCGGTGAGCTCATTGGCTTCGAGAAGGTCGGCGACCGTACGGACATGGGATGGTCTGCCGGCTTTGGGAGGCCGGTGCGGATCCTCTTCTCACCATATCGAAAGCTTGAAGCGGTCGGATTTTCTTGCCCTGTTCGTGAGAACTCCCATCGTCAGCTAATCGTCAGCCAAGCGGTCTATCTAGGCCGGCCGTGCCTGACCTTCGGATCCAAAGGTCCCGTCTCGACACTTTTTGTAACTATAGATCGAAATGGTCCGCGTGATACGCAACGCACACGCTTCTCTGAAGCAAATGTGTGACTTTGTCGGTGGCGAACGAGAGGAGTGACGCATCAATAAAATCGTCAGGCACGTGTCTAGGAAGGGGAGCTAGCCGAGTTGGTCTGATTTCATTCGCTGTTCCTGGAAATCGGCGGACTGAAGCGCTGATAATCTCAGGACATCGATGGCAACGTTGCGAAAGTCCTGTGAGCTCGGGCCAATCTTGGCCTGCTACTGAGAAGCACTTTGGCGGGAACATTACGCCGTCGCGGGTCTGGCTGACCGTGACGTTAACCGAAAGATGCCGCTGGTCTCGTCAGCCGCCAGCACAATAGCAGCACATTCTCGCCTACTACGGAGACGCAATATGAAGGGCATTGGCCGACCACGGAAATCGCAGGCTGAAACTGGAGCCAGCCGCGCGGGGCGGGCGAGCAGTTCCCTTTCGCAATCAAGTCTTGCTGCGGGAGAAGGTGGACAGTCATTCGATTCCGTTGTGGAGCAGATGCGCTCTGGGGACGCCGATAGGAGGCCCTCCTCCCTTCCAGTTGCGCGCGGTCCAGGCGATGCCCGCGAAAGTCTGCCAGGCGCCTCGATTGGCGAAGATCAAATCCTGAACACACCGCGACGTGGAGCCGCTGCGCCACCACGCGGAACCGTAGCGCCACGTGGCGCAGCCGCAAGGCGGCGCGGTTCTCCCTCCATGTCTGAGGGCGAAGCCATGGCGCCGGTCGGTAGCCAACTATCAACCGCGCAGGTGGAAGGCACCAGCTCATCGTCAAATGAAGATATCAGTCCGACACAGCTCAGAATGAACAGTCTTGTTCAACAACTGACTGATTGCGAGGCTGCGGCCAGGAAAACCGACGTCCCCGAGGAGGCGGTGGAGCTGATCAGTCGGGTCGTCGATGCAGCCTCAGCAATTCTGGAGTACCGCGCTAGCCTGCCTGCGGCTGAGGCGCAGACAATTATGCCAGACGACAAGGTGCGTAGATGTTGCCAGATCGTGTGCGACGCCGCGAATGAAGTAGACAAACTTGGCCTGTCGACGATCACGAAATTGGACAAAAAGACCAAGAAAGCGGCAGGTATGGTCGATAAACTCTACTCCTACTCCCAGGCGGACCGGCAGGAGCTGTTGATTTTAAATGTGGAGAACCACCATACGGCGGCAATTAAGTGGTGGGAAAAAAAGGCATGGCGCTCCGAACGGCAGCGATCCGCCTGCGCTGCCACCGCTAGCCTATCCAGTGGAACGCCCGTGATGCGGGAAGCCGAGCGGTGCGCACTGCGGCTGCGTGCCGGCTCGGTACTGAGTGTCAGGATCTGGCTGGTCCGTGAGCGGATCGGTCTTGCGCGGGCCAAGATTGAACTGCGGGCGAGCAGGTTCGAGCCAGATTTGAAGGAACTCCTCGTCGGTCGAAATGGAGTGGTGCAGCTGATGGCAAGCGCCGCTCAAGAAGCTCTTCGCGCCCTCTCTTTGGCGAAGGGCATAATGGATGATGGCAAAACACTCAACGCTCATGATTGCGCGGTTGTAGAAAAAATCATGGAGCGGCTTTCGGATTTTGGATTGGCGTTGCACGAGGTGCATACCAAGCTAAGCCATACCTACCCAGATGCCGGCCTCCCATTGAAACTGTTCGAACGGATCGTGGACGATGCATGGATCACTGCGCACGATGCCATGCACTTGTTGAACCTGCAGTCTCCGCCGTCAGCCATCATGGCGCCACAGGCCCAGGCGGGCGCTGCGATGCCGGCCAGGGCAGGCGCTGCGATACCGGCTGGCACTGCTGGTACGGCTGCAGTGTCAGAAGGCACTACAGCGCGAAGGAAAGGGAAGTCAAAGCATAAGTCGGCAGCTCGCGCCGGGACTTCTGCCGCCGGGCAGCCATCAACACCAGTCGCTGCGAACGCCGGCACAGTGCCAGCAGCCAAGGTTCTCGCGCGCTCGGATCAAGTTGCGAGTACACAGGTGAGAGCGCAAGAGGTGGCTGCGAGTTCGTCGGGGGCAGGCTCGACAATCGGGGGCGCCGCGTTGTCAATGGAGGTATTGACGGAGCGGCTCAAACGATTGGACGAACTTTTGCAGTTCGATCTGGCCGGTCAGCAAAGCGTCGTCTCCCAAGTGCGCCAGATGAAGCCTGAGGAGGCCGGTAAGGTCGTGGACGATGTGGCCCAGTACCTGCGAGCCCAGGCCATTGAGATGCAAACCTGTCTCGCCGGGTTGCAGGGGCGTAATGTACGCCTGCTACTCACCTCCACCCAGCTACCCAAAGTGCACGAACGCACAGACCAGCTCAAAGGGTTGCTGAACATGGTGCTGGGACAGGCCAACGCATTGAATGAAGGAAAAGCCGGCATTACGACTGATTGCATGAAGACCTACGCATTTCCGGCGCAAAAATACCTGGAACATTTGTGCAATGCCGACGAATTGATGCCGCCGGAGGCACCGGTCGCGCTGCGTGGCGAGCCAGGAAAGCTGTTTGAGATGAAGCTGCAGCCCAAGATGCTGGTCAATGGTGCGATGCCGAGCCCGATGTGGGTGCACATCCACACGAGTCGCCCCGTCATGGCCAGAAACTTGGAAGGGCTGGCTGATTCCGAATTCACCGCTTGCCACGTTAAATCCAACGAACAGCGCGGCTACAATCGAGAGCGAGAGGAAGCCGATGCTAGGTCCGGTCGCGAGAAGGTCATAATTCATCGCGGCAAACTCACCCCCGCTTTCTGTAAGTCCTTGTTGACCTCAGGGCTTGGCCGCCAACCACGCCATTCGCGTGCCGAGCTCCCGTCGGCGCAGGCTGCATGACAGGGCACTCAGAATGCGGCCGGCCACGCTGTGAGTCAGCGAGCATTTCTCCTGGCCAAACCGCGAATGCCGCTGCGCGAGTTGCGGTCCGGCGATTGGAGTCGATCGGCTACCGTCAGGGCCGATTTGCGATGTCGCGTTACCGGCTGTTGACGTGGCGGCGTATCTTGCCTCCCATCCAACTTATCGCCGAGATCGCGCCGCCAAGATCGAGGCGGAAGGTCTTCCTGCGAGCGCGGAGCAGGCATAGCCGATCCGATCGGGATCGGCGCATCGCAACGACCCAACGGTGTGGTGGAGAAAATTGGATTCGGGAGAGCTCGGTTCCAAGAGGCGGAGTTCCGGCCCGAATACAAACCGCTCGCAAGCACCCACGATGCGCATCCGCAGTTTATTGTCTGGGAGATGGGCTGGATTGCTCGGCGGCGCTGGCGCTAAGGCGGGGCTGTCGCCGGACAATTAGCATTCACTGCCAACAGCCTTGCAACCGTCACCAGTTGCAAGGCTCGGCGGCGGGTCGACAAATCACATGAAATCGTCGTCGGACCCGCTATCGCTGCTGTCGCTATCCTCGGTTTTGTGGAGATAGAGTGGAGGTTTGCCTGCACGCTGCCACTCACCGGCACTGTTCTTCGTCCATTTGTCGGGATGCTGCGTAGGGTCAAGCACCAGGTCGCCATGATCCACTTCAACAAACCCCATCGTCTGCGCGCGCGCTTGTGCTTCCGGATTAGCCGCACGCCAATTCAGCAACGGTCGGTCGCCGTCTATCCGAAGTTGATGCTCCAGCAGAATATCGCCCGCATTTTCGACGAGCGGATGGGCGACTTGAAGATCCACTATGGAAGTGACCTCAGTTCGACCAGGAAATTGTTCCCGCCAACTTTCCGATTCGAACTCGTTCATGCTGAATCCGCCTTCCATTCTCAGCAGTCCGGCACTCCGGTCTCCCAATTGGTAACTGAAATATCGCGCGTGCTCCGTATCTCGACGGATGCCATATTGCTGAGCAACGTCCGCGGTGCGCCTGGCTCGTGACGATACGAACTCCGAATACTCTTGAGGATTGTCGGCGATGTGCGTGATTTCATCACCATGAAATTGCCTCACCTGTCTCCTGAAGGAAGTCCTGTTGATCTCCACCACAGGAGGTCGGGAATTGAGGGAGTATGCTTGGGGAGCCGCCGATGATGAGGCGCCGCTACCTTCCGATCCGGATAAGTGCATTCGGGCAAATGTGTCCGCGAACCCTTCGCTTCCTGCATCCGATTGCTCGCCGGCATTATGCGCGCGGTAACTATCGGATGAGCCACCAATTCGACCATACATGACGATTCGTACTCCTATGTTTCGCAACCGAGCTCAAGTTAGCACGGCTGTTCAACATAGGGCGCTTAGTTGACGACTAGCTGACGAGGGCATTCCAACGGCTGCACCAATCAAATCCGCACTGCCGGCCTCAAAACCTCGGACTGCGCCACGCACCGGCCAGCAGAGGCTGCAAGGTCATGCCCGGAGGACTTGCCGTAGTTGCTGGGTGGCAGATCCGAGGGGAGTGATTGCCCCAGGCCCGCGGTTGCGCGGTTGGCCTGACAGAGACACTGGGGCACGGATGGCCAGCCGACATTTGCCACTAGCATGGAGCCAGGTCAGTTTTGAACTGGGCAGTCGTGGACTTCCAATGACTAGGCCAAGCCTGCGGCAAAGAATGCTTTCGCGACAGGCTGGAAATATTGCATAGGAACCGCGTGGCCGAGTTTTGTAGTGCCTATCAGCTGACGCGCTAAGACATGGTCATGGACGATCGTCAGGCGTAGTGCCCGCGCCTCGCTCAACACATGTGAAACGCGCTCACCTTCGGCACGGCAAACTAAGAACGGCACCCCGGTTTCACCGCGAACGTAACGCAGACCGATCAGGACCGCCCTTCCTGTTAAGACCAGCGTGGCGCGATGCACGCCAAGCGCAGGCTCGTCGGCCGCCTCCTCGCGGATGCGACGCTGTTCACCTTTCAACTCTGGCGCTCCTTGCTGATCCTTCGACTCGCGCGTCACTTCGGTATTGGTCATGCGCATTTCGCGCAGATACAACGCGCGCTGGAGCAGAAGATCGATCAGTCCGCCGACCAGCAGTGCGCCGGCGCCAATTCCCATCAGCAATTTTGTCTCCATAAAGATGAGGCCAACACAGCCCATGCCGCAGATCGGCAGAGGGACCATTGTCTTCCACATCCCGAGAAGGACAATGGAAAAGGTTGCGCTGAGAACCAATACCTTGAACATGGTCTTGCAGACTTCGACCATGGAACGAGCAGACCCCAAGCGCTTCAGCCCTTCAAAGGGGTCAATTTTCTTAAAGCTGAGCTTCATCGGCTCCAGAGAGAAGACAAATCCACCATTGGCTAGCAGGCTGGCCAAAATCACCGCGGCGACAAGGGTTCCAAGCAGCGGGCCAACAGCCGCGACTGTGAGTTGGACGAGCACAACCAATGCCTGCGGCACCGCGGTATCGAAAGGTAGGCTCTGCAACTTGGTGGCTAATAGGAGCGCTTCCCGGCATTTGTCCTCGATCACGCTGCCTCTTAGCCAAAGGTAGCCGAGCCCAGCGCAAGTCCCGACCGCGCGGACGAAATCGGAGCTACGTGGCAGCTGTCCTTTTTTGCGCGCTTCACTTAACTTCTTCGGGCTGGCGGCGTGTGTCTTCTCTTCACTTGTGTCGCTCATGGCAGCAATTTGTCGAACCACTCCAGCACGCCGTTGGCACGTGTGACCTCCAGTTTCATGCTCTCCACCAGATAGGCAGCGTAGGTGACCATGAGAACTGGAAAGACAATGTTCTTGATTGCCGGAGACAGTTGGCTCGCCTTAAATTGCGGGGCAAAGCGACGCAGCAGCATCATCGATATATCAATCAGTATCAGGAAGAACACGACAGGCCCCGATACCAATAATGCCGTGCGCATTATGCTGTCGAGAAGCCCCAACAACTCCATTGCTCCTGGCCCACTCAGTGTCGGGTGAAACTGATACACCGGCCAGATCAAGTAGCTGCGGTACAGGACACTGATCAAAGTTTCCAGGCCTCCTGATCCGACGAATATGGCAATCGCAGTGATCCCCAGAAAAACGCCCATCGCGGAAGCCTGACTGTTCGTCGCGGGATCGGCCGAAGCGGTCGGGCTGCTGATGCCGCGTTGGTTGTCGATAAGCTCCCCGGCAGCCTGAAGGCCCCAAAGCGGAATGCCAAGAAAAGTGCCAAGGAGTACACCGACAAAAACTTCCTTGAATCCGAGCAGGGTTAGCTGGATCAGGCGCGTATCAGGATCCAGCGCCGGCAATCCGCCGCTGACGTGTGCCAGGCATGGTAGTGCGAAGCCAACAGCCAAACAGCCCCGGATCAGCCCACTGATCTGCGAGCGTGTGAATACGGGAAAGATCAGCATGATGCCCATCGCGCGGGCTGCCCCAAGACCTGCCGCAACGACGAGTTCGAGAGCCGTCTGGATCAGAATTTGAATATCGGCCGATGGCGCGTCCATGGGGCGGACTAGTAGCTAAGTGTCATTGCGGGAAACTCGGTGAAGATCTGATCGGCTAGCTCTATGAGCGGGGCGCTTAGCACAGGAGCAAACAGCCCAATCACCGCGACAACGACCAGAAGCTTCACGGTGAGCGGCAAGCTTTCATCCTGGATCTGCGTCGCCGCCTGGAGGATGCCGATGACGAGGCCGACAACCACTGATGCAATGAGCGGCGGTAGAATCCAGATCATGAAAACCACCAGTGATTGGCTCATAAGAGTAATGATGCTGGATTCAGTGATGATCAGCCTCCCGGTAACGTATAACTCAGCACAAGCCCATGCATCAATTTTGACCAACCATCAATGGCAACAAACAAGAAGATCTTGAACGGGACAGATATAACAGTTGGTGAGACCATCGACATACCCATTGCCATCAAGATAGTTGTCACTATCAGATCTATAACAATAAAAGGCAGATAAAGTAGAAATCCTATCTCAAATCCGCGCTTCAATTCTGATAGCAAGAAAGATGGTACAAGTATTGCAAAGTCATCAGGCGTGGCTGCAGCGTGCATTTCCTCTGGCCAGACCTTTTCTGTCGAAGATAGGAAAAATCGCCGCTGCTCTTCATTTGTGAATTTCTTGAGATGCTCGCGCAAGGGCTCACTTCCGGCTTTAGCGGCGCTTACCCAGTCGTCGAATGTCTGATAGTGGAGCTTGGGATCCGACATGCGGTCATAGGTCTGCTCAGCAACGGGCGCACTAACGAACATAGTGAGGATCATCGCCGCGGCGTACAGCACCACATTGGGTGGTATGGTCTGGGTCCCGAGCGCATTGCGGACGAGGAAAAGAACAATTGATACCTTTACAAAGGCCGTTGTCGTGGCAACTGCTAAAACCAGCAGACCGAGTCCGGCGGTAACCGCAAGAAGCGCCAGGATTGTCGGCTGAGCTTCACTCATTGCATGCAAACCCGCCACGGAGCCTGATGCCCAGCTCTTCTCCGATGCGGACAATGTCGCCACGCCCGATACGCTGACCATTGGCCACTATGTCGACCGGGCCGTCGATCGGCCATCCAAGTTCAAAAATATGCCCTTCGCCGGCACTTCTTAATTCCCCAAGAGAAATAGGCCAGCGGCCGCATTCAAAGACAAGCACGATCTCGACATCGTCGAGATCCTTAGTAAGCTCCAGTTGCGATCCGGGTTGTGTCATATGCGCACTCTCCAAAGGACACGGTCGCGGGCGGAAAGGCCCCCGCAAGATTAATTCATCGCCGTCAAGATCCGCCTCGGCGCACAACTGGCCGACAGCTAGGGTGATCTGGCCGCGGCCGAACGGCGCAATATCGGGCAACAATGCATCACCGACACATGCGCTTCGAAGAAGCGCCGCAGGAAGGCGAAGCGTGCCGACCTCTCCTGCAACAATGAGCGGGAGCTCTGGAGGCAGCCCGCCCAGCTGCCGCGGCAACTGGGCAAGCAGTTCGCCTAGCGCGCGAAACGCAGGCGGTACTAAGCCGTCAAGTGGCGTGAACAGGAATAGACGGCCCTTGCCCTTGACCGCGCCGAAAATGATGTCGAGTTCAAGATGAGGAGCCAGCATCGTGGCTTCGCATACCCGCACGAGTTGCACGTTCAGACGCGTCGTCTCCTCCAGTCGAGTGACAAGCGGCTCCAGAGCGAGTTCGAGAATTAGCGAAGCAGTTGGCTCGGAAGGGAAGGCCAAGCCGTTCTGCACTGTCGTGATGAACTCCTCTACGAGCGGGCGCGACAGTGACAAGATGACCGTTTCGGCTCCCACTCTCCAGACGCAGTCAAGCATCGGAATGGCAGCAGGTTCCTGCTGCCAGACAAGCCCTGCCGTTCGCACCGATAGCGGCACCTCGTTGATCCGGCTTTGAAACGGCGTGCGCGGCGCTGCTGTATCATTGAGCCACGAGACAACCGTGTGGGACAGTTTCAGAACTGGTTCGAACATGGCGGGTGTGACCGCAGCGCCTATCAAAGACTGCACGGTCGTGTCATTCGGACGACCTCTTGCGACCGTCGGATCCGGTTGCGCGGCATTTAGGCAAGCGACCCCCTCGCATATTTCAGCAGTATCTCATCGTCGGCCTCGATCTCGGCTGCGGCCTCCGAATGAGTCTCGACGGCGCGCCGCACGTCGTCCTCGATTTGTTGCCATTTGTCCCTTGCCGCCGAACATATGACCCATAGCTCCCTCGTCCTGGACGCCGCCATCTCAGCCTCCTCTTGAGCGATTTGGGTATCATCAAGCATCTGCCGTCTGGAATTGATCTCAGCGGCAAGTTGTTCAGTGTGAAGGCGGTGACGGTCGAGCGCTGCGCTAGACAAGTTGTCGAGTGACATCAGATGCTGATAGAGCGCTGCTTCTTTTCTTGAACAATGTTGCTGTATCATTGCAAGCTCCCTAGAGGCATTTTGTACGGCTGAGGCGGCCACATCGCGCTGGGCTTCCTTCTTGGACAGCTCGCCAAGGGCACGACGCTCTTGCATTTCCTTCAGAAGCCGTAACCTCGAAGACTGAATCCAGTTTACGCGGTCAGACGCGACATCCATGCGACCGTCTCCTCGAAATCTGACGCGTCATCTTCGCTCTGGCGCAGAAACTCCCTCAGTTCGTCGATTGACGCGACAGCCCGGTCAGTCAGGGGATCTCCACCTGGCTTGTATTCGCCAACATTGATCAAGAACTCGGTCTCGGCATAGCGCGACAGGAGCTCGCGGAAAATGGATGCTGCCTTGCGATGTGTCCCCGAAACGACTGCATCCATGACGCGGCTGCGACTCTGCAGCACATCAATAGCGGGGAAATGCGATCGCGCCGCAATAGCGCGTGAGAGGATGACATGGCCATCGAGAATACCACGCGATTCCTCGGCGATTGGATCACCCGTGCCATCACCCTCTACAAGCACCGTATAGAAGGCCGTGATTGAGCCCCGCTCACCCATGCCGGCGCGCTCGAGCAGGCCTGGCAGCATGCCAAAAACGGAAGGAGGAAAGCCCCGTCGCGTCGGCGGCTCACCCGCAGCAAGGCCTATTTCGCGCATAGCGCGGCAGAAGCGCGTCAGCGAATCCAGCATGAGAGCAACGCGTAGGCCTTGATCGCGGAAATATTCCGCGAGCGCAGTCGCCATTGGAGCGCATTGCGCACGCTCTACCGCCGAGCGGTCGGATGTTTCAACCACGACGACCGTACGGAGAAGGCCCTCTTCACCAAGATTCCTTTCGATGAATTCACGAACTTCCCGTCCACGTTCGCCTATGAGCGCCACTATGACGACGTCAGCGGCGGCACCCTTTACGATCTGTGACAACAGCGTCGACTTGCCACCACCTGGCTCGCCATAAATCCCGATCCGCTGGCCCTCGCCGCACGTCAGCAGACCATCGAGGACACGGACCCCAAGCGGGAATGGCCGCTCAATCATGCGCCTCGTCATCGGATTGGGGGCTCTGCCATGCAGGGGCCGAGTTTCGACGGTCTTGATTTCGCCTTTGCCGTCCAATGGGCGGCAACGACTGTCGATCACGCGACCGAGCAAATCGCCGCCGACGGGCACCTCACGCATTCGGCCAGTGGCCACGACCTCTGCGCGGCTGGATAGGCCCACCAAGTCCCCGATCGGTGTCAGCAATACACCATCACCCGACAGGCCGATCACCTCGGCCTCGAGCGACAGCCCGGTTCGCGGGTCCTCTAGGAGGCAAAGTTCCCCAATACGAGTGTCTGGCAAGACGGCATGAACCAGTGTGCCGATAGCCCGCGTGATCCGACCGCGCACCGCACGCGTGTCAATTCGCTTGGCCGCAGCCCTCAAAGACGAGATTGCTGGAACGAGAGCTCGAGTGTCGGCGTCAGCGTTATGTTCTGGGACGGGCTTTCTCATAGCTCGCCTTTCTCACAGAGCGTCCCGAAACCAAGGCGCAGCGCGCGCATCTGGGCGTCAAGTCCAAGGTCAACATTGCCGTACTCGCTCCACAGCACGCAGCGTTGCGGCGACAATGTCGGGTCGGGCTCGATCCGCACCCTTGGTCGACCATCCTGGCCGTCGCATCGAGCAAACTCTCGTGCAAGCATGTCGACTTGCATGGGAGAAACATGAAGGCAAACGTCGGCGCCGCTGTATTGACACTCTATGGCGTGACGAACAGCCCTCACCAATAGCTCGCCCGGATCGAAAGCGCCGATAAGATCGCTCAATATTTCCATCACGAGCTGCGGCAATTCCTGCTCCAGAGCCGCCTTTCGTCGCGCGATTTCGGAGATTGTCTCCGCAATCAACCCTGCCATCTCCTCGGTGCCTGCATTCGAGCCCTCCATGTGGCCGCGCGCCCACGCCCGCTGGTAAACCGCGCGTGCCCAGTTTCGAACGCGCTGCCGATGCCGTTCTGCCGCGGCAAGGGCTTGCGCGGCGCTGTGCCAGGTTTCGAGCTCGCTCGCGGGTATCAGTGGTCCGACTGGACGCATCTGCGGCGCTATTGGCCCCTCGGAAAGTTCGACTGTCATTTCACCGGGGTCTCTGTCTCAAAATGAGCTACTACAAGTGAAAGCAATTGGCCGGCGGCGGTCCAATGCTCATGTGCTGGAGTCTCCGCGGCAGTCCCCTCGGGCAATCGAAGAAGCACGCGGTTACGCTCGGTCGCTGAACTGTCCTGGAGCCAAGCTCCAAGACATGCGTGTCCATCGTATTCGATTTGCTGAGCGAGTTTTTCTGGGTCCGAGATCAGTCTTTTGTCAACAGCATGCAGCAGGTGTCGGATTCCGAATGCGTGTGCATCCACGCCGATGCGTTTAACAAGGATGGCAAGCTCAGGCTGAGAGACAAACGCGACCAGCGAACGGGCATGCCAGATACTACCAGCAAGAAGGGCCGCTCGATATGGATCATGCCCGCGTAGAAGGTCCGGCCTGCAGCCGATGTGGTTCAGATCCACGTCATCGTTGCCCAGCAATTCTGCCAGCCTTGGATGCAGTCTGGAACACTTCTGCAACTTCACTAACGTTTCGGCCGATAACGCTGGATCAAGACGCGCCGCAAGACGGGTTGGATGGGCCGAAGCCGCAAGCTCGCTCGCGCCCGGAAAGTGCGGACCATCAGGTCGGGCGGTCTGTATAGGCATTGGCAATGAGATGTCACCCACGTCCAATTGCAGGCATTCTTTTGCGAATGGCCTCGACAGCAGAAGCATCCCGGCGCCCCTCGACCTTGGAAACGCCGGTTGATTGCTTGCGCCGACGCGTAACAACGCCGATCAAGAGATAACAGGCCACGGCGAATACGGCTGCGGCAAAACCTGTTACGGTCGCCAGAAGTGGCGCAGGAAGAGGTAGTGATGCTTGTGGCAAAACAGCAGTCGGATCGGGCCGTTGCTCGTGTGCGGACCGTTCTACCGGCACCAAAACCACTTCCACCTTATCGTAGGACAGGCCTTCGATGCTGTCGGCTACAAGCATCTTTATCTTTGGCAGCAGAGCCGCGACATTTGTTTTTGCGTCGTGCCTGATAAACACCGAGGCCGAGGATGGCGTGGCACCGGCTCGCACAAGGTCGTTATGCGGCAGCACGACGTGAACACGTACAGAAAAAACGCCATCGATATCGCTGATCGTCCGCGACAACTCTTCGCTCAGGGCATACACGTAACGGGCACGCTCTTCGGTCGGCGAGGCAATCAGGCCTGATCCTTGGAATATCTCACCGAGGTTCTTGAAGGATTGGCGCGGCAGCCCCTTGGCGTTCAGAAGGTTGATTGAGAAGGCGAGCAGCTTTTCGTCAACCTGGATCGTGCTGGTTCCATCCTTGGCGACCACCCGGATCGCGGCGACCCCGTTGTCTTCAAGAAGTGCGAGCATTTCATTTGCCTCACGCTCTTGCAATTGCGTGTAGAGGTCGGCTTTGCAAGCAGTGAGGGCGACGAGAACTGGCAGCATGACAAGTCTAACCGACCGCCACCCTGACAGGCCACGCATGATTTCGCCCTCGGCCAAGCCAATCATGCGCGCGGTTCAGCCTTCCTTCAAAAGTTTATTCACGGATGATGTGACGCCGCTGACGCCTTTGGAGATAAGCGCCACCTGGGTGACGCCGTTGTAAACATCCCGAAGACCAGCCATCATCGTTTCGAAGTCTTGCCCTTGTTGGGGAATGCCCGAGATTCCGGTTCCCGCCTCACCTGGAACGGGAAGCTTCTGCGCCGGTCCCGGTAGAGCGCCCTTCGAAAGGGCTATGTCATGGTCGAGCGCGGGGAAGGAAACAGTGTTGTGTGGATATAGGGAGGAAATCGTCTGCAACACGCGATCGCCCATGCCGCTCGTCGGCGCAGCCGCGCGCTGAACATCCATCGCCGCAGCAACTGGCGCCGCACTCGCTGGCCCCGCGGCGGCATCGTTTTTCAGCGAGTCGGCTGCATGCCCTAAGGCGCGCTCAAACTGGGCCTGCTCGACAATCGACGGTGATCCGACCCTGGGGAGGCCAGCCGTTAGAGTGGCAGAGATCGACGTGACAGGCATCATCATGTAAGGACTCGGTTGCTCTCTCTGACCGGGCGAGCCCCGCCCATTCATCACCCGGTGTCGGCGCAACACTCCTAGGGGGGCAAGCTGACAACAAGCTGACTAACGGCGGCGTCATTTCGACAATCTAAAATCTCTTCGGCAATTTAGTCACTTGTGATGATTTCAGCGTTTGGTTTATCAGTGCGACATGCCGAGAACGCTTATCCAACCCGTCACCCTGCATGTTTTGAGACTTCTTTGTGCCGGGTTTTTTCTGTCCACCGGGATTCACCCGGCGCATGCAGTCCCGCTGTCCCTTCCGGCGACACCCTATAGATACACGGTTCTGGATCAGGAGCTCGCTGCAGCGTTGCAGGAATTCGGCAACAACCTGAATATCAGGGTCAACATCAGTCCTGCGGTGAAGGGGCGAATTCGCGGACGTATGCCTGATTTGCCACCGCGCGCGTTCCTCGACCGCTTGACGAACCTTTACGGTCTACAATGGTACTATGACGGCCTTGTGCTCTATGTGTCTGCTGCACAAGAATCGCAAACTCGAATGCTTTTGATGACGTCGATTCGCTTCGATGCGTTCAAGGGGGCTCTCGACAAGCTTGATATCTCCGACGAGCGCTATGTGGTCAAACCCGTGCCAGGCAATGGCCTCGTCTTCGTTTCCGGTCCACCGCGCTTCGTCGCACTCGTGGAGCAGACCTTTAACGGCTTGGTGGCGCAGGCGCAGGCGCAGACTCACATAGCGGCAACGCCAAAGGAATCAGTGCTGATCTTGTTTCGCGGCTCCTCCACTACGGTCGTTCGCGACGGACGACCGGATGCTTCTTATTCTTCTGACATCCCACAACAGGATAGCGTTGGCGGGAAGCCTGAGCTGGGCAAGAAATGAACATTGAGGATTTCCCGCAGCTCTGAAGAACATGACTGCGGCTACCCCTTTGTGAACTCTTCGCAAACTCGTCAGTTTCTCGAAAGCTAATCCGCTCATGATGAGTCCCGGCAGCTCTCGCGGTGACTCCGGCCATTGTGTTGGACCGAACCTTGGAGCCGGCCCGGAACACAGCAATTGAAGGCAGGGCAGGCGCATTCGTGACCTGCCGACGCTTGGAATTGTCGAATTTTGTGAAACGCAAGGGATCTTCTGTCGGGGTCTCTTGTGGGGATTTCAACGTCACGTCTGAGGATGCATAATGTCGGCCAGTAATCTTTCAACTTTCTACCGCTCAAATTCGCTACAGTCCGCAAGGGGTTGGCCGGGCCTGAAAGTTTCCCATTTTGCGACCCAGCATCAGCAAAGTGCATCGTGCTTCGAAGCGATGCTGTCCACTTGTGTGCTGGCAGACAAGCCCGGCTCTTTCGCGCAAGGGGATCTGCCAGCGTCGAATCTTGATTCGACAATGGATAAATTGCGGCAGGACCCTTTGGGCCATCTGGCACCGGATGTCTTGACATTGAATGGCTTGGAGCAACACCCACTGGATCTGCTGCCGCCAAATATGAGGGCGGCTCTCAAGGAGGACCAATCGCAACGCTCCAAGGCGACTGAAGCCCAACATCTGCTCGGCGTCACTCCGAAGATCGAGCCGGCTCCCAGGCCGAGCCCCGGAATCACGTGGAACGGTGGGTCGCTGACCACGGCTGAGTTGCAGATTGTTGCGGTACTCAACCGTCACAAGGACCAATGCCCGCTTACTTGGAAGTCGTTGACCGACAAAGCCAATGATCCCTCTACGCCACCGGATCTGAAAGCGGCGATCCAGGGACTGCAGCAGGATTCGGGACTTTTTTATGCGATTGGCTCGCAGGGCGACGGCCGCTGTGGAGGCAAGATCAACGCCAAGGACTTGGCCGGATTTTCAAACCACCACCCACAAGTTGCTGCATTTCAGGAAGCCCAAGCGCGAAGCTACGAGCAGAACTACATACCATCCGACGGCAGCGGAGGTTTGCAGCCTTCGGTCATGACCTTGAGCGATGCCTTGCGGGAGTTTTACCGGTACTCCGAAAATCTGTCCAAGGACCTGAGTCTGGATGAGTTCAAGAAAATGGTCGGCGGCGAATCGAAAAACGGCAAATTTCCGCCCCAGGTCATTGCGGCGGCGCAATATTTCCTCGATCACCCCGATGCTTGGAACCAGTTGTGCGGTGGCTCGAAAGGGAAGATGCACAAAGAGGATTTCCTGCAAGTCGCCTCATCGTCGATGAGCCTCACGCAAACTGAGCTGAATACGGTCGAGATGATCAAGGACCATCAGGACACGTTCTTTGGAAGCGGTGTTCTGACTCGCGACAAACTGGCGAAAATGAAAGACGACAAGAGCCTTGATCCGAAAGTGCGGGAAGCAGCCTCTCAGCTCCTTTCAGATCCTCTTCTGTTTGGCCTCCTGAACAATTCGATCACGGGCTATAAGACCCATCATAAATTCTTCGACTTTGGCGGCGGGCATACGGTTGATTCCGGCAATATCAGCAAAAAAGACTTTGCCCATTTTTGCACAAACATGTCGTCTGCGAACCGCAACGTTCAGCAGCCAATCACCCACGGCGCCCAAACCGCAGAAGAGCAGAATGCCGTCGCGGACATGAAGATGGGCCTGATGGACCAGCCTGACATTAAGTCAGCCAAAAAGAACGGCGGGGCCGTCATGCACGTCGTCGACTCCGTGCTCAAAATCGAGACGAAAGTGCTCGACTTGGCGGCAACGGCGGTGGGACTGCTCAGCTTCATTCCGGGCCTCGGACAAGTAGCCGATCTTGCCTCGATGGTTCTCGAGGCTGAGTCGCAAGCAGCCAATCTCCTGCGTACGGCCATTAACGGAGGCGATATGAAGCGAGCGCTGGAGGAAGCTGGCCTCAATATGGCCGCGCAGGCGATCGGCCTTATCGCAGGCCCCGAGGTCAAGCTGGCCATTCGAAATGGGCTCGTAAAGCACCTGATGGAAGAGGCCTTGGCGGCAGGCATTGATCTTTCGGTCTCGACGGCGCAGGACTACGCAGAAGGCTATGTGAATAACCTCAAAGCGCGCCTTGCAGGCGGCCCTGAGCAAAGCCTAGGCCTTCCGAGCATGCCATCATTCCAGAGTGTGGCAAGCAATGTGCCCTTCGTCGGCATTGCCTTATCCTAGCCGTCGCCTTGCGCGGAAGCTTTGGCTCGCGCGCTGACATAAGGGTCATTGTGGCACAAGCAGGGGTTCATCCGCATCAACGCAGCGGTGTTCCTGACGCCATCTGGATCGGACTGTGAGGGGGATGTCCGAAGTCTGTGAAGGCTTCGGTATATGACGACTTCAGAGTTACGCTGAGCCCAGCCATCTCGAGCCGGTGCGCCGGGTCGAGGTTTTCACGGGCGCCGGCCGGCAGCGGGAATGGTCTCCGGAAGGCACGGCGCGGATGGTGGCGGAGCGGCGCAGCCGAAGGAACGGCTGTCGCGCGCCCAGGGCGGCCTCCCGAACAGCAGACGATGATCTCCTGCCTTGGGCCTATATCCTTGTGCCCACGCTCAAGGCAGTCGGCTGAAAACAGCGCTGATTTAAAACAGCATTATCCTGCACTGCACCCTCGATCCTTGCGCTCACCGATCGCTCGTCGACACGCACGCGGTCAAGTCGTTATCGGCGCTATGCCGATGGGCTTCGAGAGCAAGGTGGACGCTGAGCGGTGCGTCAGCCTCAGGGCGCGGCTGGCCAGCTTTGGGTCTCACGCTCTATGACGGCAACACCCGGCTGATCAACTTGGCCTGTTCGCGGGCTCCCGGCAGCGGCGCGGAAGCCACGGTCCGCCTTCCTCGGCTTCAGGCCAAAGATACCGCAGCATGCTCCAGAGCTATGTCTGCCGCCTCCGCCCCATCGTCGCTGGTCATGTGGAAAGGACAAGCAGGCTACGCACCCCATAATCCCGTCGGGCAGGATTCGACAGTCGACGGCGAGACATTCGCCAAACCTCACCCTTGATTCTCAGCAACGTTAAAAAAAATTCACATAATGTTCGTGAGTGTAGTCTCCTGTCAGGTGGTACATTAGCCCCAATATCTGGCGTCTTAGTCGTAGAAAGGACTGTGATCCATCTTCCATTAGCATCCATACCAGCGGATTTACAGCAAATGACGAGAGAGGTCTCATGCGGATTGATGGGGATAGAAGGGCTAGCGGCTTGCTGCATCCCGTCCGGGTTGATGCCAACCAATGTTGACACTGGTAAATCGCCTAAGGACGGCAGCGCATCTTGATCGCCTTCGAATCCTGGGCCTTTGCGCGCATGCGGATCTAACCGTCGGCGAGCTGGCCGATATTACCAGTCTGCCTCGCGAGCAGGTTCGACGCCACGTTCGGCGGCTGGGCAGAGCCAACTTTCTTTGCTGCAACGAACAACGTCCGCAGTCTTCGTACCATATGCAAGCAGGAGGCAAGGATGGCGGGCTGGCTCAATTGGTGGTCGATCTCCTGCCCCACGATGATGGCCATCATAAAAGAGACCTACAACGCCTGGAAGCAATACAAGACGCGCGGTTGAAGGGACCGCCTGCTTGATCGTGAAATAGATCAGTCCAAATGGAGCGCGACTACCATGGATAACTCCGCCGGCGGCGCCATCGCGCAGCCCGACACTTACGGGCGGCCTCACTTAGCCGCCGTCGACTCCCGCGTTCACGAACTGCTTCTAAGACAGGAGCGTCAGGAGCGGACAACTCTCAAACTGATCGCCTCCGAGAACTTTGCCTCCTCGGCGGTGTTGGAAGCGACCGGGTCGATTTTCACCAACAAGTATGCCGAGGGATACCCCGGTGCGCGCTACTACGCCGGAAACGAGATCGTCGATGAGCTTGAGACCCTCGCGATCGAGCGCCTGAAAGCGCTATTTGGCAGTGAACACGCCAACGTCCAGCCTTATTCAGGCTCGCCAGCCAACCAGGCTGTCTATCGCGCGCTTTTGAGCCCCCGTGACAAAGTCATGGGCTTGCCTTTACCCGAAGGCGGCCATCTGACTCACGGTTGGTCCGTCAATTTTTCCGGCAGCGATTATCAGCGCGTCCCGTACAGGCTGCACGAAAAGACACAGCAAATTGACTATGACCACTTGCGCGAGACCGCCAAGCGGGAACGCCCGAAGCTAATTTGGGTCGGCGGAACTGCTTATCCGCGTATTTTTGACTACGCGGCAATGGCCGAAATTGCTTCGGAGGTGAACTCGTATCTGGTGGCTGACATCGCCCACATCTGCGGCCTGGTTGTCGCAGGAGTGCATCCGAACCCCGTGTCCCATTGCGATGTGGTCACCAGCACCTCTCACAAGTCGATCCGCGGTCCCCGGGGTGGCTTCATTTTATCAAGGAATGAAGACCGTTATCAGCCCCTCCATCATCCGAAGAGCAAACACAATCTGCGCCGTGTTCCCTCTTCTGCAAGGCGGACCGCATATGAATACTATCGCCGCGCTTGCCGTCGCTTTGCAGGAAGCAGCGAACTCGTCCTTTCGTGTCTACGGTCAGCAGATCGTCCACAACGCCAAGGCTCTGGCCCAGGCGCTTCTGGAGCGAGGTTATGAACTCGTCACTGGGGGCACTGACAATCACATGCTGATCCTTGATCTTCGGGACCGGCCGCTGTCAGGCAAAGCCTATGCGGAGCGCTTATCGCGTGCAGGCATCATTGCGAATTTCAATATGGTCCCGGGCGACCGGCGGCATCCGGCGCTGACAAGCGGCATCCGCTTAGGGACACCAGCGGTGACGTCCATGGGCATGCGCGAAACGGAGATGGTGCAGATCGCCGCTTTCATCGACTCGGTCTGCCGCCAGCCCGATGACCAGGAAGTTCATGCGAGCGTACGAAGAGACGTTGCCGACTTCTGCACTGCGTTCGATGTTCCCGGCATCCGCGACCGATAAGCCACCCCAATCCAGAAACTCCTCACTAACTCCAGCACTTGAAGCGAGGGCATTTTTATGACCAGGCAGTTCGTGTTCTCTTCCGAATCCGTCGGCGCGGGACACCCCGACAAGATGGCAGACAACATCTCCGATGCCATTCTCGATGCGGTCCTGCGCACCGATCCGAAGGCGCGCGTCGCCTGTGAAGTGTTGGTGAAGACGGGGATGGTCGTTGTGGCTGGCGAGATCACCAGCCATGCCCACATCGATTACAGCCAAGTCGCCCGCGATACGATACTCGATATTGGCTACGACGATGATGCGATTGGCTTTGATGGTCGACGTTGCGCCGTCGTTCTGGCCCTCACCGAGCAGTCGCCCGACATAAGCCAGGGCGTTGATGAAGGACGAGGGCAGGATCTCGGGCAAGGGGCAGGGGATCAGGGCATCATGTTTGGATTCGCATGCAACGAGACGGATACATTGATGCCCCTGCCGATCCAACTCGCTCACCATTTGACGAAAAGACAGGCCGAGGTCCGGAAAGCGGGACAGCTTGGCTGGCTGCGTCCGGACGTGAAATCTCAAGTGTCGGTACGCTACGAAGGGCTCCGCCCGGTGGCGCTGGATACCATAGTCCTGTCAACGCAGCATGACGAAGCGGTCTCACAAGCCACGGTCCGCGAAGGCGTCATTGAGGAGATCATAAAACCGGTCCTGCCGGCCCACCTGGATACTTCGGGGATCAGATTTCTGGTCAACCCAACAGGGCGGTTCGTGGTCGGTGGGCCTGCCGGCGACTGCGGCCTCACAGGACGGAAGATCATCGTCGATTCCTACGGTGGGACCGGGCGTCACGGCGGCGGTGCCTTTTCGGGCAAGGACCCATCCAAGGTTGACCGCTCGGCGGCCTATGCCGCCCGGTATGTCGCGAAGAACATCGTTGCCAGCGGCCTTGCAGAGGTCTGCGAGGTTCAGCTTGCCTACGCGATCGGCGTGGCCAGTCCGGTTTCTGTCATGGTCAATACCTTCGGAACCGCAAGGATCGAGGAAAAAAGGATCGAGCGCCTTGTTCTCGAGGTTTTCAATCTCCGACCGAAAGGCATCATCAAGATGCTTGATCTCTTACGGCCGATATACCGCAAGACGGCGACATACGGACACTTCGGGCGTGAAGAGCCTGAGTTCACTTGGGAGAAGACGGACAAAGCTGACGATTTGCTGCGTGAAGCCGGACCGGCAGCTGCGTGAGGGCGGCTGGATCAAGCGCATGCGGCAACCCATTTCAACTCGCGAGACCACGCCCGGCCGGCGTGGCAAGAAGCCGGCTCGGGTTTTGGCGGAGATTTTGATGCCGGATTATGACGTGCTTTGCATCGGCAATGCCATTGTCGACATCATCGCCCAGTGCGACGAGGAATTCCTCGAGACCAACGGCATCATCAAGGGCGCGATGAACCTCATCGACACACAACGCGCCGAACTGCTCTACAGCCGCATGGGTCCGGCGATCGAAGCGTCCGGCGGCAGCGCCGGCAACACGGCGGCCGGCGTCGCCAGCTTTGGCGGCCGCGCGGCCTTCTTCGGCAAGGTCTCCAACGATGCGCTGGGCGAAATCTACGCCCACGACATCCATGCGCAGGGCGTCGCCTTCGGCACCACGCCGCTCAAGGGTGAGCCGCCGACGGCGCGCTCGATGATCTTCGTCACGCCCGACGGCGAGCGCTCGATGAACACCTATCTCGGCGCCTGCGTCGAGCTTGGCCCTGAGGATGTCGAAGCCGACAAGGCGTCCGGCGCCAAGGTCACCTATTTCGAAGGCTATCTGTGGGACCCGCCGCGCGCCAAGGAGGCAATCCGCCAGACGGCGAAGCTGGCGCACGCGGCAGGCCGAGAAGTGTCGATGACGCTATCGGATTCGTTCTGCGTCGACCGCTACCGCGACGAATTCCTCGACCTGATGCGCTCGGGCACGGTCGACATCGTCTTTGCCAACAGCCACGAGATCAAGTCGCTCTACCAGACATCGTCGTTCGACGAGGCGCTGGCCCAGATCCGCAAGGATTGCCGGATCGCCGCCGTCACCCGCTCGGAAAAAGGCTCGGTGATCGTGCGCGGCGACGAGACCGTGGTGATCAAGGCGACCGCCATCAAGGAACTGGTCGACACGACGGGCGCCGGCGATCTCTATGCCGCCGGCTTCCTGCATGGCTACACGCAAGGCCGCGACCTGCAGACTTGCGGCGACCTTGGCTCACTGGCAGCCGGATTGGTGATCCAGCAGATCGGCCCCAGGCCCCGTCAGAATTTGCGCCGCGAGGCCGAGCAGGCGGGGCTGACCATTCCGGACGTTCAAACGAGTTAGTGGCCTACCTTCCCGTTGTGCAGGCTATCTCGCCAGAAGCGCAATCACGGAATAGGGAAATCCTGATGTCGAACATGATGAAGGCGCTTGTGAAGGCCAAGGCCGAACCGGGCATCTGGATGGAAGAGGTGCCGGTGCCGGAAATCGGCCCCAACGACGTGCTGATCAAGATCAAGAAGACGGCGATCTGCGGCACCGACGTGCACATCTACAATTGGGACCAGTGGGCGCAGAAGACGGTGCCGGTGCCGATGGTGACGGGCCATGAATTCGTCGGCACCGTTGCCGATTTCGGCGCAGCGGTCACCGAATACAAGGTCGGCCAGCGTGTATTGGGCGAAGGCCACATCGTCTGCGGCCATTGCCGCAACTGTCGCGCCGGGCGAGGGCATCTGTGCCGCAACACACTCGGCGTCGGCGTCAACCGTCCAGGCGCCTTCGGCGAGTATCTGGCGATCCCGCAGCACAATGTCGTGCCGATCCCCGACGATGTGCCCGATGAGATTGCCGCGATCTTCGATCCCTTGGGCAATGCCGTCCACACCGCATTGTCCTTCGATCTGGTCGGCGAGGACGTGCTGGTGACTGGCGCCGGGCCGATCGGCATCATGGGCGCGCTCGTCGCCCAATGCGTCGGCGCGCGCAAAGTGGTCATCACTGACATCAACCCGGTGCGGCTGGCGCTAGCCAAGAAACTCGGCGTCCAGCATGTCGTCGACGCCTCGAAGGAGAAGCTGCGCGACGTCATGCCGGTGCTCGGCATGACCGAGGGGTTCGACGTCGGGCTCGAAATGTCAGGCGCCGCCCCCGCTTTCCGCGACATGATCGACACCATGAACAATGGCGGCAAGATCGCCATTCTGGGCATCGCGCCGACCGGCTTCGAGATCGACTGGAACAAGGTCATCTTCAAGATGCTGCATCTCAAAGGCATCTACGGCCGCGAGATGTTCGAAACCTGGTACAAGATGATCGCGCTTGTGCAGGGTCCGCTGGATGTCTCCGGCCTGATCACCCACCGCATCGGCATCGACGATTTTCAGATCGGTTTCGATGCGATGAAGAGCGGCAGTTCCGGCAAGGTGGTGATGGACTGGTAGGGATTGCCTTGGCCGCTATTCAGGAAAAGCTGACGACAGCACCTCTGGTCCGCCGGACATTTTCCAACTAGGGGAACATGGCTGGGTGGAGAGCTATGGCTCCGCTACGTGCGCTCGCTAATCATACACGGCGACGTATCGCGGCCCACCCGGTGACGGTCGATGGGGCAATTCGCTTCAGTCGATGACGGAAACCCGGTGAACCGATGCTGAGGCCCCGACGCGATCGTCTATTTCCTATGATCTGCGATTGAGGTCGAGGTGTTGCCGCTTTCAGCGGGTAAAATGCGATAGACGACTTCCGGTACCCTTCCGGTCAGCGAAAAGGAAGGCAACGAGCCGCATTGCCTCAAGCAAAATGTTACCAATAGTGTCCTGTTCCAAAGGGGATGGACAGGTCGTGCCATTCCGGTTCGGGGGAAGGATGGCGCGGCTCAGCATGGCGACACGGTGAAGCGGCGATCGTGGAGCTTTATTGCGGCGTTGACAAGCGGCGCATTCTGGATGAGTTCGAGGCGGTAACCGGCTATTATTCGCAAGCGCGCGATCCGTCTTATGAACCGTCGTGAGCAGAGGCCGTCTGCGGGCAAGAGCCGCAGCCGCTGTTACGGCAGCGATGTCCGCGACGCGCTCATCGTGTTGTGGGAGGATTCGGAGCGGCTGGGTCCGCATCGACGCTCGCGGCGGCCAGCGCCGCCGGGCAGGAATGAGTTCGCAGTTCGCCGCTCGGTGCCAGCCCGCACCTTCGGCGATTGGAAAGATCCGCCGCCCGGCTTTGTTGAGCGCATTCGGGCACGTCTTCGTCAGGGAGCTTCGTGCAGACGATGGTGCTGACCGGATTGCCGCCGGCTGGACCGATTGCATTCCGCTCCGCACGCGCGACAGCGGCAATGTGATCATGGCGATCAAGCAGGCCCGCTCCCGGTTTCGCTGACCCTGTGCTGCTGTTTGCCGGCATCCGCCCGCACAGGAAGAGCTTGTAAAAGCGGTCGGTGCGGAAATCGAGGAGCCGTTGGTCGTCGATCTTCAGCCTGAACGCGGTCGTTTGCTGGTGCCGCAAATCGGCTGTTGCATGTACATCCCTGTCAGACGTCAGTTTTCCTCGCCTATTTTGGTGTCGAGCGCGAAGTGCTCCAACCAGATTGCAAGGCTTTTTGGAAATGAGAGCGGCTTTGCGCAGGGCGCTCCGTTGTTGAGCATTCAAGCTACCAAGCCAATGACGCGCAGGTTCCACCAGGCTCGCCAGCCTTGAAGGACAGCGAAAAAAGCAGAGCACGACAGACACAACAGTGCATCAGGACGCCGCAGTCGTTGAAGATGGTGCGCTGCATCCATACCGTGGATGCATTCGATCCAAATAATCGATTTGTTCAATCAGTTTCTCGAAAGCTAACCCTACCCTCTGTGGGAATCGGGCTCTGAGCCGCGACGCTGCCTTGCGAGCGCAGGGGCTGCACGTAGGAGAGATGATGCAACGAGAAATCGCACGCGGGTTGCTGGCCTCGTGGGTTCGCCGACCGGCGTATTTGAGCCCGTCAGTTGGTCCTCACCCGCGCCTATTGCCACCGAGCGACTTGCATGTCCCTCCGACTCGGACCAGTTCCGAGAGCTGCGACGAGTTGCGCGCCGTGTGCTCCGATCAGATGGCCGCCGGTGACGCGTTCGATGGGCCGTCCCTCTTCGAGAGGAGATGAAATGCGAACGCTGCTCGTGGATCATCATGCGGATCTTGCGCGCGCCATGCGACTTGCGCTCGGGGATGGCGGCTTCGTCGTTGATGTCGTTGGTACTCTGGAACTGGCTTCGAGTGCATTTTCTTGCGCCAGCTATGAAATTCTCCTGCTGGAATTGGCTCTGCCAGATGGCGATGGCTTGGGTTGGCTGAGGCAGTTGAGGACCCACGGGCATTCAGTTCCTGCCGTCATTATGAGCAGCCTTAACGATCTCGATAAGCGAATTGCGATCTTCAACGGTGGTGCGGACGACTTTCTGCTCAAACCCATCTCTACCGATGAGCTTATTGCCAGAATGAGAGCCATTCTGCGCCGGGCGACACAGATGACCGACCTGAGGCTCGTATTTGGCAATCTCGACTTTGATCCGGTCGCCCGCCAGGTTTTCGTTGATGGGCACCCAATGATGATCGCACGTCGCGAACTCTGTATTCTAGAGCACCTGCTTAACCGGGCAGGCCGCATCGTGCCCCGTGCGCAATTGGAAGATCACCTCTATTCATTCAACGACGACGTGTCTGCCAACGCGCTTGAAGTCGGAATTTATCGTTTACGGGGACATCTGACCAGATCAGGTGCAACGCCACGGATCAAGACCATCCGAGGCATTGGTTACATCCTAGAATTGACTGACGCCTCGTCCGCATAGTTTGTCGAATCGAAAGAAGATCTATTTTGCTGATCCTTCAACATCCTTGCCATGCGCTCAATTGGCGGGCGATCGCCAACAAGGTTACAAGACCTGCAGTTCCCCGTTACCTGGGCCATCTCCTCTGCGCGCTTATTGTGACTTTCCCACTTGGTGTCGCGGCGCAAAACAAGCAGGACAAAGGCCCGCCGCATGCGGCTTCGAATAGCATCAACGCCACGCTGACCCTTTCCTCTTCGCTCGGGGAGACCGTTCATCTGCCCGCGCCAGCCACGACCATCTTTGTTGCTGACCCCACGATCGCGGATTTTCAGGCGCCATCGAGCAAAACAATCTTCGTCTTTGGCAAGAAATCGGGGCGGACCAGCCTATTCGCCTTGGATGGCAATGGCGAGCCTCTCGCCGAATTGCGTATCGTTGTCACGCAACCGATCGGGGATTTACGCGCCATGTTGCGGGAGCAGGTCGGCGACTATCCCATCCGCGTCAACTATACGCCGCGCGGCGCAATCCTTAGCGGGACGGCGCCCGACGCAGAGGTCGCCGACACCGCAAAAAGAGTCACTGAGCAATATCTGGGCGACGGAGCGCAAGTCGTCAACAACATCAAGGTCGCTGGATCCCTGCAAGTTAACCTCAGCGTGCGCGTAGCCGAAGTCTCACGCAGCGCCATGAAGTCACTCGGCGTCAACTTGTCCGCCTTCGGTCAAATCGGCAATTTCAAAGTGGGCGTTCTAAGCGGAAGCGCTGCAAGCGCTGGGTCTGGTTCAACCCAGGGTGGCGGTACAGCAGAAATCGGATTCGACAACGGTGCCGTCAACGTCAGCGCGGTTCTCGACGCGCTCGCCAAGGAGCATATAGCTTCCGTCCTGGCTGAGCCGAACCTCACCGCTATGTCGGGTGAAAAGGCCAGCTTTCTCGCGGGCGGCGAATTTCCCATTCCTGTCCTGCAGGAAAACAGGCAGGTATCGGTTGAATTCCGTCACTTCGGCGTCAGTCTGGAATTTGTGCCGACAGTTCTCAGCAACAATCAAATCAACATTCACGTAACGCCCGAAGTCAGTGAACTGTCGACGCAAGGTGCCGTGCAAATCAACGGAATTTCCGTGCCGGCAGTTTCCACGCGCCGAGCCGATACGGTCGTCGAACTCGCCAGCGGCCAGAGCTTCGCAATCGGCGGTCTAATCAGGCGGAACGTCAACAATGATGTCAGGGCCTTTCCCTGGCTCGGAGAACTGCCGATCCTGGGACCGCTTTTTCGCTCGACCTCGTTTCAAAAAGAGGAGTCAGAACTGGTCATTCTAGTTACGCCTTACATTGTAAGACCAGGCTCCAACCCAAACCAGATGAGCGCACCGACCGAGCGGGCGGCACCGGCTTTGAACGGAGGGGGCGCTCCGACGAATTCCGTGACAAGTCCCCCGCGAGACCGCGCTGCTATCCGTGCGGGCGCGCCAAGCGCCCAGGGCGGTCTCGGCTTCATCATCGAATAGTGTCATCCAAAGATGTTGCGTTTTATAATCCTCTTTGTCGCTCTGGCACCAAGCGTAAGTGGCTGCACAAGCACTACGCCAGTTGATGTCGAACCATCGGCACCAATGCTTGTCCGAGAGGAGACCACCGTCCTGACGTTGCAAAGCCTGCGCGCTTCCGAACGGCAGCGTTTGCGTGTTTTCCTAGACAAGGCCAGTCGCGGCCGGTTCGATGCCATCCACCTCCTCATCAGCGGTTCGCCCCAGCTCAGCGCAGGGGTAGCCCATCAGGCCAGGCAGTTGGCAATCGAAGAAGACAACATTCAATTGCGCGATCAACACGACGCCGGCTCAGTGCGAATTGAGGCGATTGTCTATCACGCCCGTCCGCCGGTCTGTCCCTCATATGGTGCCTTACCCAATGAAGAATCCTTCAAACAGCCGCTTGGTTGTTCGACAGGACATAACCTGGCCGTGATGGTCAACGATCCGCGCGATCTGCTCGACAATCAGGCCGTCAAGGCCGGCGATGGCGATCGTGCTTCTGTACCAGTTGCAACTTACAGAACATTCGGGACGGATAAAGGTGGCTGATACCGCCCTTATCTCGGCAGCACTCCTACCGGAGATTGAAAGCTTCCAATCGCGTCCTGATCTAAAATAAAAGGAACCGCTGGATGCAATATAGGCGCTATATCGAGGGCCTTAGGGCCGTTGCTGTACTTCCGGTCGTACTCTTTCATTTCGGAATTTCGGCGATCCCGGGTGGCTTTAGCGGGGTCGATATCTTCTTCGTCATCTCCGGCTACCTAACCAGCGGAAGCCTCCTGGATGACCTTGAACGCGGCCAATTTTCCATCGTCAACTTCTACTGGCGCCGTGCCCGGCGCATTCTGCCGGCGCTCGTCTTTGTGATGCTTCTCACCTGCATTGCAGCATTGTTCATTCTTCTGCCACCGGATCTGCGCGGATTCAGTCTTAGCATCATAGCTACCTCGACCTTCTGGTCGAACGTTTTCTTCTGGAAAACGTCAAGTTACTTCTCTATCGATGCCGCGCTTCTACCACTGTTGCACACTTGGCCGCTTTCCGTAGCGGAGCAGTACTACATCTTCGCACCAATCCTGATGTTCCTAATCTATCGCTACATCGGGAAGCGCTGGCTGACGACACTTCTTCCGATAATTCTCTGCAGCTTCGTAGTGGCGGTGATGGCGACATCGCTGGCACCCACCGCCGGATTCTATCTGCTGCCGACCCGAATCTGGGAACTCATGTTGGGCGCCCTGCTCATGCTCAAATGCCCCTCGCCGCTGGGCAACCGATTCCTGATGGAGTCGGTGGGGGTGGCCGGATTTGGCCTTCTCGCCATCGGGTTCTTCGCGATTTCGGCGAGTGATCCGTTCCCAGGCTACAACGCCTTGTATCCATGCATCGGAACGGCCCTTCTGATCTATGTTGGCCAAAATACCCCCTCGACGGTCGCCACCCGCATGCTCGAAGTCCGGCCGCTGGTCTGGATTGGGCTCATCTCGTATTCGTTGTATCTTGTTCACTGGCCTCTCAATGCGTTCGCGCACTATCTTTCGTTCCAAAAACTCGATCCGTTGATGACCGGTGCGATGTTGGTGGCAAGCCTCGCATTGGCTGCATTCTCCTGGAAGTTTGTAGAGCAGCCGTTTCGACAGAAGAGGGCCTTCACCTCCCCGGGGCCTATCTTCGCCTTTTCAGCGCTCGCGATCGTTGTCCTTTGTGCCGGCGGAGCGGCGGGGGCGCTCGGCAATGGCTTTCCGCAACGGTTTCCGGACTATGTCCAGCGGCGCATTTCCGTCGGGGACTGGAGGAATGGCATCTGTTTCAACGAGGGCACCAGCCGGATCGAAAGCTGGAATATGGAGGATTGCACGCGCACCAGCGGTTTTCCAACAACGGTTTTTTTGTGGGGCGACTCCTTCGCCGCGCACTATGTTTCCGGCTTGGGTGCTAACATAAATCGATTGCAGGCGAACATCGTTGAATATACGTACGCCAGCTGCGCGCCGATACTCTATTACTACCCTTACGATCGTCTTGATTGTGTCCGGTTCAATCGCAAGGCCTTGGACGTCATCTTGGAAGCGGACATCAAGACGGTTATCCTCAGCGGTAGATGGAGTGACTATGAGGTCAGAGGTTTCGACGGTCTTCAGCAAACAATCGCTACGCTTCGTGCCCTGGGCGTGCGCGTGTTTGTCATCGGCCAGTCTCCGCAGTTCCCAACTGACGTCCGGAAAATTGCGTTCTTCGCCAAGCGCCAAAATCTGGACGATACGTCCTGGCCGATCGCGATGGACCCCGACATCAACGAACGTGTGCGCTCATTTACCAAAGGCGCCACATTCATCGATCCGCTGAAATTCCTGTGCAGCGCAGGACGCTGCGCCTATTCCGATAGAGGAGAGTTTTTATATTTCGACTATGGTCATTTCTCTTCAGCCGGCGCCACACTGGCAATCTCGAAATACTGGCCGGCTTTTGGCAAGGACAATGCTCTTCCTAAGACGAAGTAGCGGCTCAGCGGCTGACAAGCACCAGTACGGGTCCCAGTGATAGCTCCTGCTTCCGCAGCAGCCGCGACGATGGAGCTGTTCAGGTTTAAGGCCCCCCGATAGTGACCTAGGATGGGTGCTGCCACGCGGCTCGGACTCAGCGTGCATTATCACGTAAATGTTGAGAGAATGAATGGCGCCGCGAAGGGCAATTCCAGCCGTCCAAAGCGACAGGCGTGTCGCGGCCTCGACATTGCAGTGGCGCTTACCTAACACGGCCTCACACTGCCCTCTAAGCGGCCCCGAATTTGAACTGACGGCCCCTGGCCGGTTCATCGGGCAGGTCAAGGGCTAGGTGTAGTACACAGGGCTCATAACTTTCAGTTTCTAGTTGGTACGATGGGCCGTGGACGGTCGATGCAGACTTCAAGATGGCGAACGAAGCTCTCCATGCGTGCGTTGTCGAGGCAAGTGCCTTTGCCATGCTCGCGACTGGAGAGATTTCAAAATGAGCCTTGTAAGCGGAGAATGCCGCCGACGCTGTTCGGCTTGCTCGTGCCCTTGACGGCGGTAGGCTCGGCAGGGCCGAGGCCAGAGTTGCCGTAGTGGTCGTAATCGACCTCGGCTGTGACCGTGAAGCCGGGAACGACCATGTAGGCGACGTTTGCAGCCACACCAGCATCCTTGAGCTGATCACCCGAGACCTGAAGGTTGAACGAAGTTTTCTCGTCAAACTCGTAGGTGGCGCCCGCCCAGAAAGCCCACTGGCCGTTCCAGATTTTGTACGAGCCGCGCCCATGATTGGCAATTGCGCCGTTTGAGTCCTCGTTGAGACTGGCATTGGAACCGTAGCCGAAGAGTCCAAACAGCGACAGCTGGTTTGTGACAGCGACGTCGACGCGGATCTTGCCGGCAAAAGCTTCGTAATTGCTGTCATAAGCCGCGACGCCGGTGATCGAGCCCCAGCCTTGCGTGTATTTCAAGCCGGCGACAACGTGCGGAATATAGCTGTCGATAGTACCGGCTGAGCCCGATCCTTGTTCGAGCGAAATCACAGTCGAAATGCCGTTGCCGGCGTCGAAGTGGTACTGAGCCACGTTGGTGTCGAAGCCGGCCGACGGAACGAGCATACTATCGAGAACGTCGCCAGCGTAGCTTACAAACGTATCGAAGGCCGACCCCTCCTTGCCAACTCGCAGGCCTCCCAGCTCGACCCAGGCAGAAGCCAGTGCGAGGCCGCTGTTGAAATCATAGTTCTGAGGACTGTCATGCGAGTTAGCGCTGTTGCCAAAATTCACGTGGGTTTCGGTATAGGTCGTCAACGCGCCGAGCTCGGTCTGCTGGCCGGTCCAAGTTTTGAACGTGAAGCGTGTGCTGTTTCGCCAAGTGCCTTGGTCCTCGCCAGTTCTCACGTCCGAGGTTCTTGCGCTGTCATACGATCGGACGTCACCCAGGCCGATATCGTAACGGACATAGCCGCCGATGCGCAGGCAGGTCTCGGTGTTGGGAATATAGGAATATCCCGAGCCGAGGACGTCGCAGATCTTGATGTACTCGGCCGGTTCCCGCTCGGCGCCAGCTGCTCGACCGACGGAAACGGTCATCAGAGCAGTTAAGCCGAGAAGAGGACTCTTGATGTACATGTCTAGATCTCCATGAAGGAATAAAAAGGATAGAGGCGAAAGAGCAAGCTTTTCCTCTAAATTTTGTGCGTGTTGTCTCCAATATGTGGACGCCAAAGCGCTTGACACGAGAGGTGAGCCAGCGTAAAAGCCACATGTACTTATAATAGTGTTTTCTGTTAAGAGATTCATTATCGTTTACATGTGAAACACTCCGGTCGGACCGCTGCAGCTCTCCGAAATAGAGCAGCAAGCGACATGCCAACCTGAAGCGTAAATGCGGCCGACACCAAAATCGGGCCGACGCGCCTTCGTCTCGCTGGAATCACTTTTTTTGAGGGTCACTGCGAAAAGCAATGTGCGACACGGTTCGCCATGTTCGATATGTGACAGTCTCGTTTAACAGCGACGGCTTCCCGTCTGACCGCAACGGAGGCCGCGCCATGCGCTACCGAGAAGGATCACTGCGCGTACGCTCCGCAAGGGCTGCGCCAGGAACAGAGGGCGTGCGCGTCCGAGGCGTCGCATGGTGGCCGCAGCACCTTTTCGCCGCTGTAAGTTCGCCGTGCAGGTACATTGCGCGGCCGGAAGCGAGAGGGAGCGCACCCTGAAACGGCTGCCTACGGCTCGCCTCGAGTAATTGGCGATGAACAGCATTCTCGAGAACTTAGTCTCGACGGAAAGAGCAACGAAAGGAAGCCGCTTGGACGAGCACGATCCGAAGGAAGAACCGATCGAGACCATTTTCCGCAACGGCACAATCACTGCCGTGGGTATCCTGCTTGCCTTTTCGCTCGGCTTCCTCACTCATTGGGCCGCGAACCCCTTGCCATGGCAACTCTACGATCTGTTCGCCGTAGTGCCGATCCTGCTCGGCATCGCACTGCAGATGAGAGCGCTGTCCATGCTGCTCGACATGAGTTCCTTGCGGCGCCCCATCTACGAACGCGCCAATCGCATTTTCATGGTCGGCCTCATCCAGACCGCGTGTGGCGTCGGCATGGCCATCTTGGTCGATCTTTTCGGGATATCGGTAGGGGGCACGCTGCCCGGCGCTTGACGACAAGCCACACCGCCGCTCTTCGCTCGAAGCGACGTCAAGCCGGGGAACCTTGTGCACCCCCTAGCGGCGTCCTCCTTTCATCAAATGAGCCGACGTCAGCTTTAGAGCGTCTCGGTGGCTAAAGCCGGTATGGTTTTTCGGCCGGCAGGGAAGGCCGCTGGCTGGACCTGGATGGCGTCTGAACGAGGCTTGACAGGTCCGTTGCGTCGGACATGAATTTCGCATTGCAAAGTTCTTCCGCAGACGCCTCAAGCACACTGCACTGGCGTCACGTACTACTCAGACGTTGAATGCGGCACCGCACCATCACCTCAGGCGCAACCATGGCACGCGCGCTCCCCGGCGTGGTTGACCCCATCCTGTCCAAACGAGACTGCGACATAAGCGGGACGCACTGACTTAGGTCAGAGACCAGGACGAGCGCGCAACGAAAGAATGATGGATCAGCGACGTGGGATGACAGCTCCTTGCACACCTCAATCCTGACAAAGTACCGGGACCCCCGGCCGCCTTGGTATACCATCTATCCGACTGTGCCAGACTTCTCTGCGGCAGTTGGTGCTGACGATTATGAGGAATGGCTGGGGGGCCTCCCGGCCGACGAATCGGTGTCGCTCTATTTCCACATTCCGTTTTGCCGATCCATGTGCTGGTATTGCGGCTTCCCTACCGCGGTCATCCGTCGCAACGGCCCGATCCTTAATTATTTAGCGGTGCTGCGTCAGGAGATCAGTTTGGTGTCGGAGCAAGTGCGGCAAGGGCTGCCGGTGAGCGATGTGCATTTCGGCGCGGAACGCCTCACCTTATCGGGCCAGCCGAGCACTTGGCGCTGATGGAATTTCTACGCCGCCACTTCGCTTTCAGCAAAACTGCTGCGATCACCGTGGAGATCGATCCCCGAACGTTCACACCGGAAATGGCCGAAGCCTTGGCAGCTAACGGTGTCAACCGCGCGAGCATCGGCGTGCAGAGCTTTGATCCCGATGTGCAAAGGCGATCAATCGGATCCAGAGTAAGGTGCAGACGGCCGCTGCAGTCCAAAATCTCCGCCGGCATGGCGTTGGCCATATCAACTTCGACCTCATCTTCGGTCTACCGAAACAGACTGTGCAGTCCTGCATCCAGACCGCGATGGCTGCGGTCGCCATGCGCCCCAACCGGCTTGCGGTGTTCGGATACGCGCATATTCCTTCCGTGATAAAGAACCAGCGCCTATCGAGCAGGCAGGTCTACCGGACGGCGATCTTCGCGCCGAACAGGCTGCAGCTGTCGCCGAGACACTGGTTGGCGCTGGCTACCGGGAGATCGGGCTCGATCATTTCGCTCCGCCGGACGACGAACTCGCGCTAGCGCAGAAGACCGGGCGCGCCTACGGCGTAATTCGCTGGGATACTCGGCCGATACTTGCAAAACGTGATCGGCTTAGGCGCGTCGGCTATTGGCCGAGTCCGCGAGGGGTATGTTCAGAACGAAGTAACACGGGATTCTTACGCCCGGCACATCGCAAGTGGACGTCTGGCGACATCAAAGGGTCACCGTCTGACCGACGATGACCGGGTGCGCGCAGCGATCATCGAGCGACTGATGTGCGATTTGGAGGCCGACGTGCCGACCATCTGTGCCGCCCACGAAATCGAACCAGCTCGTTTTCTCGATTCAGTTGAGAGTTTGGTGACGCTGGCTGAGGAGGGGATCCTGGACGTCGAAAACGGCTTCATCCGCGTGCGGCCGGAGCACCGCTTTGTTGTTCGCGCCGTTGCTGCTGCATTCGATGCTTTTCTCGCGAATCGATGAGTTGAGGCCACGACGCCGAAAGGCATCAAACCTTGTTTGGCGCTCGTCGGCATGGGCTCTCGCAGAAGACTCCGCAAGCGTATGCAGGGGACTTCCACTTGACGCCGCGTTCACCATCATCTCGCCTGGGTGCGCGCGAAAGCGCACAACCCGGAGCACGCTGCTCTCGGTGTGAGGCTGTGCTCTGCAAAGCACCGGTGATCCACCCTGTCCCTGGACAGCAGCTTGATGGCGTCATCTTGGAGGACGAGAAAAGATTGTCGAGGTACGGGTACGAATTGCCTCGGTCGTCCGTTCAATCGAAAGCACTGTCTGCGGAGGCACCTCTCCTTCATGCAGTGACAGGAGATGCTGGGCGACTTCCTTATCTGCTGCGGTGAGTCGATGATTTAGGCGGAGAAAGTCCATCCAGGTGGGGGTGCGGAATGTCTCCGTCCAAAGTGACGGTGTTTGCAGATTTCGCTGGAGCGTCCAGTTTCGTGCACCGGCACGGCTCTGGACGTGTCGCCGCGTGCGCATGGAGCCCAGAAAGGCCTCGATATTTTCCTCCGATATCAAATACTCGACCTTGGCCACGATAGGGCCACTTCTGGGTTTCAGATCGAGAGCCACGTCCGGCGGATGAAAAACTGAACTTTCTTGATCGGTTTCTTCCCAGGGACGGACCGGCAACACGATCCCCGCTGCTGCAACCAGCAACAGAGCGCCTGCGGCGCCCTCCAATGCTAAGGTCAAGGAATAGTTTTGCGCGACAGAACCCCAGATCCAGCTGCCAGCAGCCATACCGCCTGCGCTCAAGGCGTAGTAAATGGAGAGCGTGCGGCCTACAACCCACCTTGGGCTTGCCAACTGCACCGACACGTCAATGCCCGTCCAGGTGATAAGCCAACCCGCTCCGCCGAGCGCCAGCGAAATGGCCGCCACAGGAATCGACGATGTAAGGGCAAGGGAGAGGCAACAGACTGCACAAGCCACAGAGGCGAAGGCCACCAGCCTGTTTTGAGACGTGACCTTCCTCAAGAAGCCGTTGCCCATGCCCGCGATGAAAGCACCCATGCCGAAGCCGGCCAATAAGATACCGTAGACAATTGGCCCACTCTTCAACTGATCCCGGACGACGAGGGGGAGCAACGCCAGAATGGAGATGCTTGCCAATCCGAAAAGAGCGGCTCGGGCGGTCGCTGCCCTGATCTCCAAAGACATCGCAGTAAAGCGCACTCCGTCATGAATTGCCGTCGTCATTCTCTCACGAGGGAGAGGCGAAGAGCGGACCTCCCATTTGGTGCGCCATATCGCGCTTATGGGCGCCAGATCACTCACCGCAGCCAAGGCGAAAGCGGCCAGCGGCCCAAAGACGGCCAGGATCACGCCCCCCAAGGCCGGACCAACGCTGCGCACAATGTTGTATCCGACGGACATAAGCGTCACTGCGGCCGGAATGTCGCGTTTGTGAAGGATATCGCCGACCGAAGCGTGCCAAGCCGGATCATTCAAGGCAAAGCCGCAGCCGGCCAGGAAACCTAACCCGAGAATCAGCCAAGGACTGACAAATCCCAGACCCACAGAAATCATCAGCGTCGTCGACGCCGATGCTATCAGGCAGTGTCCCGCAAACATCACCCACCGGCGGCTGAAGTTGTCGGCAATGGCTCCGGCGAAAACTGAGAGGAAGAACACCGGCAATGTGGATGCGGCCTGGACGAGTGCCACCATGAGGTCGGACGCTGAAATCGTTGCCATAAGCCAACTGATGGCGACCGTTTGCACTAGCCAACCGAGGCTGGAAATCTGGGTGGCCGCCCAAATTGAGCGAAACACCTTGTTTCGAAATGGGGCGAGCGTCTTTGAAACGGGCGGTTGAGGATTTTCGCTCTGCATGAGGTATTGCTGGCCTTCGATGAGCGCTGCGATTTGAGCAAGCGGGTCGATACTTAGACATCGCGGAGCACCGCACGGAACCCAGCTCTATGGAGCTTGCCGGCGACTATTTACGTATTGAGCCATTCTCATAGTCTCATTCATGAGCAGTCCTGTGCGCAAGCATTGCTTTGCTAAATTCCCACCACAAGCGCGCCGCCGCTGAGACCCGCACCCGCTGCCGCCAAGAGGACTTTCTCGCCAGGCCGAAACGGCTGCGCCCGATGGGCCAGCGACAATGAGAGCGGGATCGTCGCGGCGGAAGAGTTGCCATATTCGGCGATCGTCTTGACGATCGAGTGATCAGCGATGCCGAGGTTCCTGCCGACCGCGTCGAAAATGCGCGCATTGGCCTGATGCGGCACGAAACGATCGAGGTCTTGCGGCCTCAGTCGGGCAGCAGTGAGCGCATCTCTCGAGCAGGCGGTCATCATCTCCACGGCCTTGCTGAATACTTCACGGCCGTCAGTGATCGTCATCCGTGTCTGCGCGAGGTCGAGGTCGGCATGGAACGGAGTGTTGCTTCCCCCGGCGGGAATCTGGATTAGCCCGTAGCGCGAGCCGTCGGAATCCACCGAAGCGCCGAGAATGCCTCGATCCGGGTCATCGCAAGGACTGATCACCATGGCGCCGGCGGCATCGGCAAACAGCACGGCGCTGGCGCGCTCGGCCAAATTGATGCGGTGGCTGAGGATGTTGGCGGCGATGACAAGGCTCGCTTTGCCGTGCAGGCGGGTGAACCCGTCGGCGAACATCAGCGCATAGATGAAGCCGGCGCAGGCGCCGGTCAGGTCGATCGCTCCGGCGCGGCCTAGCCCCAGCCGATGTGCGACCAGCGGCGCGCTTGGCGGCAGAAGGTGATCGGGCGTCGACGTGGCGAGCAAGAGTAGACCGACGTCGCCGCGGTCGATACCGGCATTGGTCAGCGCCATGTCGCCGGCAGAGGCGGCAAGGCCCGACAGCGTGTCTTCGTCTGTTGCCCAGAAGCGCGAGCGAATTCCGGTGCGCCGCTCGATCCAGCCGGGCTCAAGCCCGAGCCGGTCTTCGATTTCCGGGTTCTCGACCTTGCGCGCCGGCGCATGATGGCCGAAGCCGAGAACGCGCGACGATAGGTTCATGGCCGCGAGCCGAAGCGTTCGCCGGCCTCCTCTATCGCGTCATAGAGCCCGCCCAATTCGTCGCTGGTGATGCAATAGGGCGGTAGAAGATAGAGGACATTGCCGAGCGGGCGCACAAGTAGCCCCCGCTCAAGGAAAAAAGCGCGCAGTTTTGGCCCGATCTCGGCCAGATAACCGGCTGAGCCGGTGCGTAGGTCGAGTGCCGCGATGGTGCCGGTTGTCCGGCAGTCGGTGAAATATGGATTGACCCGGAAGCGTTGCAGCCCGGCGGCCTGCCTCGCGCTCAAGACCGCGATCCGCTCGGCCACCGGCTCGTCACGCCAGATCTCGACATTGGCAAGTGCTGCCGCGCAGGCGATCGGATTGGCGGTGTAGGAGCTCGAATGGAAAAACGTCTTCTTGCGATCCTCCGAAAAGTGAGCGTGGAAGATGGCATCGGTGGCGATCGTGGCGGCCAGCGGGATGGTACCACCGGTCAGACCTTTCGAGGTGCACAAGATGTCGGGCGAGACGGACGCCTGTTCGCAGGCAAACATGGTTCCGGTGCGCCCCCAGCCGGTCATCACTTCATCGGCGATCAGCAGCGTGCCGGAGGCTTCGGCGATCCTCTTCAATTCGGCAAGAACCCAGGCCGGATACATCAGCATGCCGCCGGCGCCAAGCACCAGCGGCTCGACGATCAGCGCGGCTGCGCGCCGGTCGCGGCTAACGGCCTCGAACCGATCCAGCGTTTCCTGCTCGCGCCCGGCGGCCGGGAAGGGGATGGCGTCGACCTCGAACAGCAAAGGATCATAGGCGGCGTTGAAGACGCCGCGGGCGCCGACGCTCATCGCCCCGATCGTGTCGCCATGATAGCTGTGCTCCATGACGGCGATGCGCGAACGCGGCGCGCCGATGTTGCGGAAATAGCCGAGCGCCATCTTCAGCGCGACTTCGACTGAGGTGGAGCCACTGTCGGAATAGAACACCCGGTCGAGGCCGGCGGGTGCGATGCCGATAAGCGCCTCGGCCAGCCGTTCGGCCGGCTCGTGGGTGAAGCCCGCGAAGATGATCTGGTCGAGGCTCGACGCGGTCGTCTCGATGGCCTTCATGATGCGGGGGTGGCGATGGCCATGGGTGACGACCCACCAGGAAGAAATCGCATCGAGGATGCGGAAGCCGTCGGCCTTGTGGAGATAGGCGCCTTCAGTCAGCACGATTTCAGGGACCGAGGGCTCTAGCGCGTGCTGCGTGAACGGATGCCAGACTCGAGACTCCGCCATCAGTCGCCTCCGGCAATCATGGCCAGGTCGAAGCCGGAAATCATTGCATCTCTCAACGTTTCACCCGTCAGCGGACCGAGGTGCGGCAGCCTGCCCAGCTGCGGCACGCCGCCGAATTCCACGATTGTCCTTTGTGTATCGGCCACCTCTTCGCCAATGAAGGCAATGCCGATGAGCGGGATGGAGCGGGCTCTCAGGGCCTCGATCGACAACAGCGTATGATTGATGGTGCCAAGCGCGGTGCGGGCGCACAGTATGACCGGCAGCCGCCATTGTTCGAATATGTCAATGAACCTTGTCTGTCGATTGAGCGGCACCATCAGCCCGCCGGCGCCTTCGATGACGAGCGGTGTCGGCAGGACCGGAAATGAAAGATCGTCGGCCTCGATCGCGACGCCGTCGATTTCGGCTGATCGATGCGGCGACAGCGGCATCGTCAGTCGATAGACTTCGGGCAGCACGCGTCCGTCGGGCAAGCCGGAAAGCCGGGCGACGACCTCGCTGTCGGTCTCCTCGTTGAGGCCCGATTGCACCGGCTTCCAGTAGAAGCCGTCGAGCAGCCCGGCAAGTCCGGCCGAAAACACTGTCTTGCCAATTCCAGTGTCTGTTCCGGTGACGACGATGCGTTTGGTCATGCTGTGGCCAACACTCCGACGAGAGCCTCGACCATGGCGGAAATGTCGGCTTCGTCGACGTTGAGAGTCAGCGAAATGCGCAGGCGCGACGTACCCTCAGGCACTGTCGGCGGGCGAATGCCGCGTATGTCGAAGCCGCGTGCCTGCAGTCCTGCCGCCACCGCCATGGTGCGGCTGTTATCGCCGATCACAAGCGGCTGGATCTGCGAACCGCTGGGCATCACGCCGCAGCGTTCGGCCAATTGCCGGCTCGCGAAAGCGACACGCTCGTGCAACTGAGCACGACGCATAGGCTCGTCAGACAGAATAGTCAGCGCCTCACGTGCCGCGACTGCCATCAGCGGCGATGGTGCGGTCGCATAGATGAATGGCCGGCACCGGTTGATAAGATAGTCGCACAGTGTTCGCGGTCCGGTAACGAGCGCGCCGGATGCGCCAAGCGCCTTGCCGCATGTGTGGAGCGTGACGATGTTGTCGCGGCCTTCATACGCGGCGGCCAGTCCCCGGCCGTCCGGTCCCCAGACGCCGGTGGCATGCGCTTCATCGACGACGATGAATGCCTGGTACCGATCAGCCAGCGCGACCAGGCTCTCCATCGGCGCACGGTCGCCATCCATGCTGTAAAGGCTTTCGAAGGCGATCCACACCCGCCCCATGCCGCCTTCGGCGCGCCAGCGGGTGATTGCGTCCTCGACAGCGTCGACGTCGTTGTGCGCGGCCAGCTTGAACTCAGCGCGCCCGGCCTGGGCACCCTCATGCATGCTGGCATGAGCGAGCTCGTCGAGGACCAGCAGGTCGCCTTTCTGCGGCAGGGCCGTCAGCAGAGCGAAGTTGGCGATATAGCCGCTGCCGAAGAACAGTGCACGCTCGGCTCCGAAAAATGCCGCTGCGTCCGCCTCCAGTTGCTCATGTTCCGGTGCATTGCCGCGCAACAGCCGCGATCCGGTGGCGCCCACTGGCGTGCCCCGCGCAATCGCCGTCGAAACCGCATCGCCCAGTCTTTTGGAGGCGGCAAGTCCGATATAGTCGTTCGACGAGAAGTCGAGCCCGGCGCGCGGTGCGAGCGTCCGCAACCGGTCCTTGCGCCCCAGTCCCCGCAAGGTTGCGTCATAGCGGGCAAGAATTGCCTCCTTCATTGCGTGGCGAGTTCCATAGGCTCAATGCCGAGGCGCCGGAACAGAAGGGTATCCTTGTCCTCGCCGGGATTTCCCGCCGTCAGCAGCGTGTCGCCGACAAAGATCGAATTGGCCCCGGCAAAGAAGCACAGCGCCTGCGTTTCGTCGCTCATCGCCGTCCTGCCGGCGGACAGCCTTACATAGGATTTCGGCATCATCACCCGCGCGAGCGCAACGATGCGGACGAAATCGATCGGATCGATGGCGTCGGCCGCGGCAAGCGGCGTGCCTTCGATGGGAATAAGCATGTTGATCGGCACGCTTTCCGGCGGCTCGGGCAGGTTCGCGAGCGTGACCAGCATGTCGATGCGATCGGTCTTTTCTTCTCCCATCCCGACAATGCCGCCGCAGCAGACTTTCATCCCAACCGCGCGCACGTGCCCAAGCGTTTCCAGCCGGTCGGCAAAAGTCCTGGTTGAAATAACCTCGCCATAGTAGCGCTCAGAGGTATCGATGTTGTGGTTATAGTAGTCGAGACCGGCCTGCTTCAGGCGAGCAGCTTGCTCAAGATCGAGCATGCCGAGCGTCATGCAGGTCTCCATGCCGAGGGCCTTGACGCCCTCAATCATGGCGACCACAACCTCCATGTCGCGCTCCTTGGGACTTCGCCACGCCGCGCCCATGCAATAGCGCGTTGCGCCGCCATCACGCGCCATGGCCGCTTCGTCGATGACATGCTTGACGTCCACCAGCTTCGACGCCTTCACACCGGTTTCGTAATGCGCAGACTGGCTGCAATAGCCGCAATCTTCGGGGCACCCGCCGGTCTTGATGCTAAGGAGCCGCGACAGCTGCACTCGGTTTCGATCGAAGTTCTGGCGGTGGATCGTCTGAGCTAGGAACAGCAGATCGTTGAATGGCATGCCGTAGATGGCCTCGGCCTCTTTGCGGTTCCATCGCGGAGGCGTTCCATCGACCGATTGCATGGTCTGGTTCACGTCGAACTCCGAGTTCATTCCAATCGTCATCGTCAAACCTTTGTTTGCTAGTCCGGTACGCCTTCTTGGCTTTGGGGCGCACTCGCTAAAGGCGAGCTGCGGCACGTCTTTCCAGCACCTCCTACGCCTGCCGAGCTGATGTTGCTCCTCACGCCGTAATCCTCAGTTCAAGTGCTTGCAGATGTTCTGGTGGTCCGGCATGTCCAGGCCGATGTCGAGGATCGGGGCGCTGTGCGTCAGCCAACCCATGGAGATGAGATCGACACCGGTCGCCGCAATCGCCGCCGCCGTTTTCGGCATCACCCGACCGGACGCCTCGGTGATCGTACGGCCATCCACTATAGAAACCGCGCGGGCAAGATCCTCGACCGACATATTGTCGAGCAGCACCGCGTCAACACCAATCGCGAGCGCTGCATCGAGCTGCTTCAGCGTGTCGACCTCGACCTCGACCTTCACCATATGCCCTGCTGCGGCGCGCGCCCGCTCTATTGCTGTGCGGATATCGCCGGCGATCGCGATGTGGTTGTCCTTTATGAGCACGCCGTCATCGAGGCCGAACCGGTGATTGGCACCGCCGCCGACGCGCACGGCGTATTTCTCCAATGCCCGCAGCCCGGGCGTCGTCTTTCGCGTCGATACAATCCTCGCCTTGTGACCGCGCACGGCCTCAACCATGGCCGCTGTGGCAGTGGCAATGCCGCTCAGCCGGCATAAGAAATTGAGGGCCGTGCGTTCGGCCGTGAGCAGGCCTCGTGCGGGTCCGGACAATCTTGCAATGGTTTCCCCGGCCCCAACCTCGCTGCCATCAGGGCGCCAGATCTGGATGTTGATCGCCGGTTCCACGAGAAGGAAGGCATACGAGACCAGATCGAGCCCGGCAACGACGCCCGCCTGCCTCGCTTTGAGCACCAACGTGGCAGTGCAATCATACGGGATAACCGCATCGGTGGTCAGGTCGCCGGATCTGCCCAGGTCTTCGAGGAGCGCAACGCGCACAATCGGTTCGATCAGGGTCGCGGGGAGGGGGGAGAATGAAGTCATATCAAGTGCTCCGTATGGTAGCCCGGCAATCGAGTGCGGCCGCGGCCCGCATTGCGCTGTGCAGTGTCAGCCGTGATGGGCGCACGTTGGCATCGTGGAGCGGGAAATCGGACCGACAGTGCGCGCCTCGACTCTCTTCCCGCCTCAGGGCCGCCGCGGCGATCATCAGTGAGACCAAAGCCGGACCAGAGGCAGCGACACTATTGGCTGCGATCGGCAGCAGGGTCGCCACCGCTTCGCGCATTGCCTCGCCGTCGCGGATGATACCCAGGGCGGCGGAGACAATCGGGCGGACCACGGAAGCGTCTGGTCGTGGAGGGACGAATGTGGAGCATCTGCGCGGTCGCCGGGTATACGACGTGCCGGCAACGCTTTCGGCAACCCAGCTCGCGGTGACCGCCGCTTCGGTGAGCGAGTTGCTGGCCAGGCGGTTGGCGCCGTGCAGGCCGGTACAGGCCACCTCACCGCAGGCCCACAATCCCTCGATGGAGCTGCGGCCGGCGCTGTCTACGGCGACGCCGCCCATGTGATAATGTGCCGCCGGGCGCACCGGGATCAGGTCGGTCGCGGGGTCGATTCCTGCGCTCCGGCACAATTCGGCGATGCCTGGAAAACGCTTGCCAAATCTCGGGCCGAGACTTTGCCGTGCGTCCAGGAATACGCGGCGTCCAACGGCAAGCTGGTGCCAAATGGCGCGCGCTACGACGTCGCGAGGCGCAAGTTCACCGCCAGGTGTGTCGGCGAGGAAGCGCTCTCCTCGCTCATCGATGAGCACCGCGCCTTCGCCACGCACGGCTTCGCTCACCAGCGGCATCGGCCGGCGCGGACCGTCGAGCGCAGTTGGATGGAACTGTATGAATTCCAAGTCGGCGAGTTCCGCCCCCGCCCATGCGGCGAGCGCCAGCCCGTGACCCCATGAGCCAGCGGGGTTTGTCGTGTCGCAAAACAGCCCGCCGACGCCGCCGGTCGCCAGCACCGCGCGACGCGTGGGCAGAGCGAGCGCGCCGGCTCGTCCTGCTGCGACCACGGCGATGACCGACCCGTCCTGCACGACCAGCCGGCGGACCTCCACATTTTCGATAATGGTGATCGAGGCTGTACGCCGAACCGCGGCGACGAGCGCGCGCACCAACTCGCGACCGGTGGCGTCGCCGGCTGCATGCACAATTCGCCGTCGCGAGTGTGCCGCCTCGAGCCCAAGTCGCAACGCGCGGTCAGGGTGCTGGTCGAAGTCGACGCCGAACCTTTGGATCGTCCTAATCGCTTCGGGTGCAGCTCGTACCACTCGCCGCACCGTGGCCTCATCGCAGAGTCCGTCGCCGGCAGCTATCGTGTCGCAAAGGTGAAAATCTGGGCCGTCGTCGCCCCCGAGACTTGCCGCAAGACCGCCCTGGGCAAGTTCACTGCAGGCTCCGGTTCCAAGCGGCGCGTTGGTCAAAAGCACGACCGGTTCCGGCGCCAGATGAAGCGCCGTCATCAGGCCGGCAATGCCGCCGCCGATGACGACCGGCGCCCCGGCGATGTCGCGAACCTCCAGACTCATAGGGAAAGCATGCGCTCGACCGCGCGGCGGGCGGGGCCGGCAATTTCGGGATCAATCCGGACCTCATGCCGGTTCTGCTCGAGTGCGGCGCGAATGTTGGCCAGGTTGATGCGCTTCATGTGCGGGCACAGATTGCATGGGCGAACGAACTCGACGTCGGGATGCGCGACCGCGACGTTGTCGCTCATCGAACATTCGGTCAGAAGGACGACACGCGTCGGTTTCTCACGCTCGACATAATCCGACATCGCCGCGGTCGAGCCGGAGAACTCCGCCTCCGCGACAACGTCTGGTGGGCATTCTGGATGGGCCAGCACGATGACGCCTGGATGGGCATCGCGCAGTTCCCGGATGTCTGCTGCGGTGAAGCGCTCATGCACCTCGCAATGGCCTTTCCAGGCGATGATCTCGACGTCTGTATCGGCTGCCACGTTCCTCGCCAGATATTCGTCCGGGAGCATCAGCACACGCGCCACGCCAAGCGATTCCACCACCGCCTTGGCGTTGCCGGACGTGCAGCAGATGTCGGACTCCGCTTTTACGGCGGCGGAAGTGTTGACGTAAGTAACAACGGGGACCCCCGGATACCGCAGCCGCATTAGCCGCACGTCGTTTGCCGTGATCGATTCGGCCAGCGAGCAGCCGGCGCGGAGATCCGGGATGAGCACGGTCTTGTTCGGATTGAGCAGTTTTGCCGTCTCGGCCATGAAATGAACGCCGGCAACCACGATGATGTCGGCGTCGACCGTCACCGCCTTGTGGGCCAACGCCAGGCTGTCGCCGACGATGTCTGCCACGCAATGAAAAATTTCGGGCGTCTGGTAATTGTGCGCCAGCACCACCGCATTGCGCTCACGCTTCAGCGCTAAGATGGCTTCAATATCGCCGGCGAACGCGAGCCATTCAACGGGTGGGATCACCCGCCGGACACGCTCATACAGGGACGCAGCCATAGGTAACGCCCCAGTCATTGGCGCCTCGATTATATTCGGTTTGACAATAAGGGAATATATCTACCTTGACTATAAGTATGTCAAGCCCGCGCCAGCGGTAATTTTGTCCCGGCGATAGCCCTGTCGTCGAGGACGGCATGCCGGAAGCGATAAAGCTTCGCCGGTCGGCCGCCCGTGTCGAGGGAGGTCTCCCCGGTCTCCTCAACAAGTTCCTGCTGCTCGACCAATCTCCGGAAGTTCGGCTTGTTGATCAGCCTGCCAGCCAAAGCTTCCACGGTTCGCTGCAGTTGCAGCAGCGTGAAGGAAGGCCGCATAAGCTCGAACACGACCGGCCGGTATTTGATCTTCGAACGCAGCCGCGCGATCCCGGTTGCCAGAATACGACGGTGGTCAGCGACCATTGGTTTGCCAGCCGCGGCCGCAATCGCGTCCCTGCCGCCACCGGCCTCCTCAATCAGACCAGCTTCATAGAGCAACTCGTAGCGTTGGAGCGTGAGTTCCTCGTTCCAATGGCGGTCGTCGAAGCCGAAGGCTATCGCAGCGCGCTGCCGGCGCTCGCGTTGAGTGGTCGGCTCGCTGGCGCCGCCGGCCCACTCAATCAGGCGGGGCCGCAATCTATCGAGCAGCACAGGCGGCGTGCCGAAGCGGTGGTCCTCCCAGGGAAAATATTCGTACCAACTTTGCCAGCCGCACGCGGCCGAGTTCGTTGCCTGTTCCTTCCTGGTCAATGCGAGATAGCTGATTGAGATGACGCGCTGGTGGCGCTCAGTGCCGATGCGATCGCGATCGGCGAAGGTGTAGAGTTGCTCGATGTATCCAAGTGCATGGCCGGTCTGCTGCTCCACCCACCCCCTCAAACCCGACTGCAGTGATCGATGCTCAAGGGCAAAAGGTCCAGAAGGGAGGGTGTCCGCATGACCGACTGTGAGGACACAGGGCTCACTGTCGTTTACGGCGACCACGACGGCAGTCAGGTCCACTTTGGCTTCGTCAGCTTTGACGGCGGCTTTGCCTTTCTTGGTTCTTCTTGTCTGAGGATCCATGTTTGCGAAAGCGGGTTGGCCCAACGGAGCGCCTTAATCGATTGAATGTAACCTTGGAAGCCAGCACGTCAACACCAGAGTACTCAAGCGCTGTTTTTAGCTCTTCGCAGTCGCACAAAAATATGCCAAACGCGACACCCGCTGTTGGTAACGTAAGGGAAGGGGCCTCGGTTGAGCGCGGCTGGTGAGATAAAAGGGATGACTCCTCCAGATATTCGATCGCGAAAAGGCCAGACGCCACTTGTATGCTTGACGGCCTACACCACGCCGGTCGCGAGGCTGCTCGATCGCCACTGCGACATCGTTCTTGTCGGCGACAGCGTCGGCATGGTGCTGCACGGCCTGTCGTCGACGCTGGGGGTCACGCTCGACATGATGATCATGCACGGACAGGCCGTTCGCCGCGGCCTTGAACACGCGCTGATGGTCGTCGACCTGCCCTTCGGTTCCTACGAGGAAAGCCCAGAGCACGCTTTCGGCAACGCTGCGCGCGTGATGGGTGAGACCGGTTGTTCAGCGGTAAAGATCGAGGGCGGCGAGACCATCTCGGAAACCATCCGCTTCCTTACCGCGCGCGGCGTACCTGTCATGGCCCATGTGGGCCTGACGCCGCAGGCGGTAAACACGTTTGGAGGCTATCGTGTGCAGGGCCGGGGAGCCGATGCAGAGCGGATCAGGCGCGACGCCAGGGCGGTAACCGAAGCGGGCGCCTTCTCCTTGGTGCTGGAAAAGATACCGGAGCAGCTTGCACGGCAGATAACCGCCGATATCGACATACCCACAATCGGCATCGGTGCCTCGCCAGCTTGCGACGGCCAGATTCTGGTGAGCCACGATATGCTCGGGCTCTTCACCTCATTTCGGCCGAAGTTCGTCAAACGCTATGCCGAGCTCGGTGAGCAGGCTGAGGCGGCAATCGCCGCTTACGCCACCGATGTGCGGAACCGGCACTTTCCGGCGGTCGAACATCTCTATGTCAACGCCTTGAAGGCCGGTGACTTCACATGAGCGTGCCGATCGCTCGAACCGTGAGCGAGCTGCGCGGCGTCGTTGCGCAATGGCGTCGCTCGGGTGCCACGATCGGTATTGTGCCGACCATGGGAGCCTTGCACGACGGGCATCTGAGCCTCGTGCGGAAGGCGCTCGAAAGGGCCGAGCGGGTGATCGTGACGCTGTTCGTAAACCCCAAGCAGTTCAACAGCCCCGCCGACCTGATTGCCTACCCTCGGACGGAAAGCGACGATGCTGCCAAGCTCGCTCTGCTGGGCACGCATCTGCTCTATGTGCCGGACACAGAGGAAATGTACCAGGTGGGCTTCGCCACGGCCGTTTCAGTGTCCGGCATCAGCGAATGCCTTTGCGGCGCATTCCGGCCCGGCCATTTCAATGGCGTGGCGACGGTCGTGGCCAAGCTCTTCCTGCAGGCCGGCGCTGACTTCGCCTTTTTTGGCGAAAAGGATTTTCAGCAACTTCAGCTTGTCAGGCGCTTGGTCCGGGATCTCGACATTCCGATCACTATTGTGCCCTGTCCGACAGTCCGCGAAGCCGATGGTCTTGCGCTATCGTCGCGTAACGTGCGGCTCTCCCCAGCCCAACGCGCCATTGCCCCAAAACTAGCATCGGTCCTGCTCGATACGGCCGAGCGGCTTGCACGCGGCTCCCCCATCCTGCCTACGCTTGATGAAGCGCGTGCAGCAATTCTGGCTGCCGGCTATCGCGAGCTCGAATACCTGGAGCTGCGCGGAGAAACAGACCTGCAATCGTTAGCAAGCCTTGACCGACCGGCACGCTTGCTTGCTGCGGCTTGGCTTGGCGACACGCGGCTCATCGATAACGTCGCAATATCACCCATCGGTAGTTGGTCAGGTGGGCGGAGCTCTCTCCAATCGGAAGCAGCACAGCAATTGCGGTGATGACGGCGGCGCGTCGTATGCCCTGCAGGGACAGGCCATCATTTAGAACCACGTCTCCGTCGGCTTCCAGCAACCTCCGCGAGGTACGCTAAGCGCAGATGCATCGCGTATTTGAAACCTTGGTCGAGCAACTCTCTGCAAGCGTCGATGCCGTCGATCTCCATGAGGCAATGGCGTCCGCCGCAGCCGGGTTCGACTTTCCGCTCTTCGCTTATTTCACCTACCCATCCGCTTCCGGCGACAGGCCGCGATTGATCTCGAATTATCCATCATCATGGACATCACATTACCTGCAACAGCGCTACCACAGCGTGGATCCCGTGATCCTGCGGGGACTGCGGGGCTGGGATACCTTCGACTGGGGTGTGGACCGCGATCACCGTTATTTGCCGACCTCTCAGCAGGAAGTCCTGGAAAAAGCAGCTGAGTTCGGCATTCGCGGCGGACTGACCATGTCGATGCATGATCATCGCGGCCGGTTCGCCGCACTGACCTTCGCCTCCAACGAGGCGCATCCGCCATTTCTGAGGTCGCTGACGCGCTACGAAAAAGCAATGCAACTGGTTGCGATCAACGTTCATATCCATGCCCGGCGCAGGCTCGCCGAAGATTGCGTGGTAGATGGCATAACGCTCACCCGGCGGGAGTTCGAGTGCCTGAAATGGGCGGCGTGCGGCAAGTCGGCCTGGGATATCAGCCAGATTCTCGGTGTCTCGAAACGCACCGTGACCTTCCATCAGGAAAACGCCAAGGCGAAGCTTGGCGTGCGAACCATCAACCAGGCCGTAGTGCGGATGGCTGCTCGGGCGAGATCCTGATCCTCTCCAAGTCTAGCTGTAAAGGTCTACAGGCTGCATTCATGACGGCTTTGCCCTTCGATTGCGTGGACACATCCCGCACGGAGACGACAATGATGCAGCTGATAACACCCGACTGCTACGCCGAGTTTGCGAGCGAACTCAAGGAAATGCACGGACTTAGGTATCGGGTTTTCAAGAAGCGGCTCGATTGGGAAGTGCAGACCGAAGGCGAAATGGAAACGGACCCGTTTGACAGCCTGAACCCCGTCTACCTGCTTCTCAAGGGGTCCGATTGGCGAACTTGCGGCTGCGTCCGCCTTTTGCCGACCACCGGACCGACAATGTTGCGCGATACGTTTCCGACGCTGCTGGATGAGATGGTGGTCCCTGCGAGTGCCGATATCTGGGAGAGTAGTCGTTTCGCGCTCGATCTCCCTGCGACAGCGCCGAAGGCAGCTGGCGGCCTGGCCCAAGCAACCTACGAGCTCTTCGCGGGGATCATCGAATTCGGCTTGGCCAACAATCTCTCCGGGATCGTAACGGTGACAGATACGCGCATCGAAAGGATCCTTCGTCTCGCCACCTGGCCGTTGTCACGTATCGGACAGCCCAAGCAGGTCGGCAACACCGAGGCAGTCGCCGGCTTCCTCGATATTTCCTACGCCAGTCTCTTGCGCATCCGCTGGAGGGGACGCCTCAACGGGCCGGTGTTGTGGCAACCAGTTCTCATCCAATCGGCATAGCGCCTGCGGATGCTCAGCCGTGACTTGAGTTAAGTCTGCTCACGGCCGCCACCGCCGCCGTGAGGGTGAGCGGACCCGCCCCCACGAGCTTTCGACTGTTCCGGTCGATTGGCTCGCGCGGCCGGACTTTGGATTTCCGTAGGCGCAACCCGCAGTCCAGCGTGAGCACGCCAAAATGGCGCCCCTCCGCTTCGTCCAAAGAAGCCAACGTGGCTTCTGAGGTCGTCTTAGAATATTGGACCGGCCGCCGTGAGCGATCGCAACCTCAAACCTTTGCCGGTATGCCGGTTTGGCCGGACCGTCGGCCAGTCGGAGCAGTCCCCTGATAAGGACCCGAGCTGACGCGCGGTCCAACAGCGCCCGAGCCTATGCTTTGTGCATTACCGTTCGGTTGGCCATGTCGTCCAAGACCGCATGAAGAAGGCTTCCAACCTCCTGCGCAGCGAGCTCTGGCGCAATTCCTACATCGGACAATTGAATGAGCATTTTCTTGGCAGCACAGCGCCAGAACGCACTCGCCGCCTCGCCGTTCTTGGTCTCGAGGGCCTGGGCGATACTTTCGACCAATATACGTCGCCGATGCAGCGGAAATACGCAAATGTTTGATTCATGCATCAATCACCTCACAGATTCAGTTCCACAAAGAAAAACACCGGCGTCTTCAAAAGAGCCCCGCTAGCGCGGTGACGGTTCGCGGCGACATGACGAGTTCCACTTCCCCATCGACAAGCTATTGGGAGATGAGCCGCCGGACCGCATATCCGGGACCGCACATAAGGTGAACCACCATTGCTCATCCGGCTGCATTTTCCTGGGCCGTTCGACGAGGCGTTCCAGCCGAATTGACGTCCAATGACTTGATCTCTGAAAGGGCAGGGCGGTACGAATCACCCGATTGTTCCGCTGCTTACATTCCTGCGAGCTTGTGTATGAACGATTAAAGCGTGCCCGAGCCGTTCTTGGTGGCCGCCGCAGAAGGGAATCATGTCATCCGCTGCCTATCGTAGGCGGCGCGACTTCTAGCATGACTGCACTGCCCCGACAGGGCTTTGCAATCGCGCGTTTCGAAGCCTATGCTTTGGCATCGGCCGGCATTTACTTCGGTGCAGCCGACAGTAAGACGTACGCGCTCTTGCCCCGTTGGAAGAGAGCCTTGCCCGATCCCTCTTTCGCGACCAGGTGCTGAAGCCCTCACCCCGCAGGACTTCGCGCTTTTGCGACCATCGCTGCATCACGTCGAACCGGGCATCAAGGACCAGTTGGAGGTCGCGCATCAGCCGATCAAGAACGTATATTTTCCCGAGAGGGGCATCGCGTCGGTGGTCGCCACCATGACCGGCGGGCGGCAAGGTGAAGTCGGCATTGTCGGCTATGACGGGATGAAAGGAATTGCCGTCATTCTCGGAAAGGAAAGCACTACCTGGCGCCTGCCGGTTGAAAACCTTCGCCCTGCGATTAGCCCGTCGCTTCGCACCTCAGTGCTGGATTATGCCCACGCGTTCCTCGTCCAATCATGCCGGACGGCACTGGTCAATGGCCACTCCAAGATCGAAGAACGGCTGGCCCGCTGGCAGCTGATGGTCCACGACCGTGCGGAAGGAGATAAGATCCTCCCGACGCATGAATTTCTGGCGACCATGCTCGCGCCCACCGCCCGGGGTCACCACGGCCCTGCAAATGCTTGAGTATCGAGGACTGGTGCACGCCAAGCGCGGCGAGATCACGATCATCGACCGTGCCGGATTGATAAAGCTCACACATGGCGCTTATGACAAGGAGGAGCAGCGTTATTTCGGCCTGGCCGCTGCCTGAAGCATGTCGGTTGAAACGGGTTCAGCCGACGTCTCCTTGCCCCTCACCAGGTCGCCCAAAAGCATCAGCGGTTTTGAACGAATCGCAGCTATTGTCCGCAATCGGACATAGGCTTGAAGGCGGTCGAATTCGTGCCATAAGTCGGGTTGGTCAGGGTTCAGGGAGGAATTCGTCATGACCAATTCGTTTCACACCGTCACCGTCGAAAAAGCCGCAGAAGCCTATGTCCTTTCCAGGGGAAGGGTCCGCTTTCTCTCCATGGCGCAGGCGATCCGCGCCATCCGAACACTAATGCCGGCATGCAAGGCCACCGACCGCGAGTTGGAGGAACTGTTGGCGGCCGCTTCCTTCGTTCATGGCGTGCCCGTCGCCTTCGACACAAAAACAGCCGATGGTGTAGAACCACGGCTGCATTCCTAAGAGGGCATGCCGCGCCATGCAGACTGTCAGAGGGCATTCGTCAGATGGTAGTCCGCTAACTTAACTGCAGAGTCTAAAGGACGTGTTCCAGCATTGCGAACTCACCGATCGCTTTGTTGCCAAAGCTGCCAGCAAGCGATCGCCTCATCCAGCCGTTTGCACCATCTCATCACAGACATCATCGCGATGCTACCTGTCCAGCATATGTCCAGCATTTCGCAAGGCGGCCAGAAGGAGCCTCGCATAGCCTGTGACATCGATCTGGGCCTGCATCGAAAGGGGCATGCTGGTCCAGTTCTCCAACGGTGCAATGAAAGGTGAGAAGGTGCCATTGACTAGGCAACAACAGCTAACAAGGCCCTCTCGGTCCAATGCCACCACACCGATCTTGTCGCCTGGATATCCAATGGCTGCGACTCGCTGGACCTCCAGGTCACCGTCCACCCGCACGTCAAAAAGAAGGCTACCACGGCTCCTCGTGGCTATCTCAGCCGCCTTCTCATCAAAGCTTGAAGAGAGCAAGCGGACGCTTTCCACCGCCATCTGGAAAATCACCAAATCCAGTTCATTCACGGCCATATGGGCATTTCCGCGCAACGGGTGGTGATTGCAATGACACATACTGCTTGTTCACAGATGTCGGTCACGAACGATCATTCGTCGGGTTCCGGTTCCGACCAACGGTGTCGCCACCTGATCGTGCTGCGGTTCGAACCTTCCGAACGCGAGCCGAGCGCGCTATGAGGTTGGAGTCTAGGTCTCGGACCCTGCCTCGCGGCCTTCTCATCTTTGGCAGACCCGTTGCAACGCCGCCGCGATGGCGCAAACGCCAGATGACGCTGATCCATGTCGACGACGGTCGAAAACCGCTGATAAACAACGACAAGAGCTGAAGCGCTGGAGAGAGCAAAGGCGGTCGCCCGCGCGCTCTTCAACTAGCGCTGTAGCGGGCGACCGCCTTTGCGGCGTGGTGC
>NZ_SRSR01000228.1:0-323 GCF_004792275.1 Mesorhizobium sp. M4B.F.Ca.ET.143.01.1.1 | reverse complement strand
GAGCCATCCGCGCTACGGCAAAGGCCGATGTCCTCCAGTTCGGTGGCGTTCAGCCGCTCAAGGATGCGGCGATCTCGATATCTTGCCGCTGCGTTCGCGAGCGCGCTTCTGGCGACCCGTAAGGCCGCGGCGACAAGGCGCGGCACGAACTGAAGGGAGGTTTGGAGGCTTTGCATCGTTTTTCTCCATTGTGAATGGCGGGACGATGCGGCTGCGCGGATGAAAAGTCCTTGATGCGATCCTGAAATCTTCTGTAGCGTTTCCCTATGGTCAATTCAGGATTGGCGATGGCGCTGTCCTTCGGCGATTTCGTGCTGGACGAG
>NZ_SRSR01000227.1:0-324 GCF_004792275.1 Mesorhizobium sp. M4B.F.Ca.ET.143.01.1.1 | reverse complement strand
CGAAGTCCTGGCGCTGCGCCATGCAGCGCCGCATCTGACAGCGTCGATCCTCGACCAGGCCGAGGAAGCGACCAAGGCCGGCATCGTCGTCGTTGCCGTCGACCAGGCGGTGACCGAGCCGTCCGCCTACATCATTTCCAACAACCAGGAACAGTACGCCTATCTCGGCGCCAAGTGGCTGTTCCAGCAGATGGGCGGCAAGGGCGAGGTTCTCTACATGCGCGGCGCCGCCGGCGCCTCGGCCGACAGCGATCGCGACAAAGGCTTCAAGAAGGCGCTGGCCGAATTTCCCGACGTGAAGGTCGCGCAGGAAGTCTTCACCGG
>NZ_SRSR01000226.1:0-324 GCF_004792275.1 Mesorhizobium sp. M4B.F.Ca.ET.143.01.1.1 | reverse complement strand
CCTGTTCGAGGACGGCAGTGAATTGAAGGTCGACGCCATCGTGTGCTGCACCGGCTTCCAGTCGATGAACGAGACGGTGGCGGGCATCGTCTCTCGCGAGGTCGCCGACAAGGTCGGCCCGTGCTGGGGCCTCGGCTCCGGCGTGAAGGGGGATCCCGGACCGTGGCAGGGCGAGTTGCGCAATATGTGGAAGCCGACGGCGCAGGAAGCGCTGTGGTTCCACGGTGGCAATCTGGCGCTGTCGAGGTTCTATTCGAAGTATGTGGCGCTGCAGCTCAAGGCGCGCATGGAAGGGATTGCGACGCCCGTTTACGGCGAGCCGAG
>NZ_SRSR01000225.1:0-325 GCF_004792275.1 Mesorhizobium sp. M4B.F.Ca.ET.143.01.1.1 | reverse complement strand
GGCGGAAATGCTCGAAGTCCGGCCGCTTGCAGACATAGACGGCACAGGATTTGGTGTCGGCGCTGGGCACATAAGCCCGTGATCTCACCTCGCCCATGTTGCAGAAGCGCTCGTCGCGCACATAACGGTCGTAGAGCGGAAGACCCGGCACGCGCGTCGACTGATAGCGCAGGATGACGGCGCCCTGTCTGGCGATCGTCGCCTGCACCCGGTCGCAGCTCATGCGCGTCGGATCGTAACGCGACACCGCCTGCGCCTCGGCGGCGACCAGCAAGAAACACGCGGCAAGCACAATGGTCTTCATGGTTCCCTTCCTTGGAACGGC
>NZ_SRSR01000224.1:0-326 GCF_004792275.1 Mesorhizobium sp. M4B.F.Ca.ET.143.01.1.1 | reverse complement strand
CAGTTCTGGCTGGACCAGAGCAGCAAAGGTGATGCAGATTTGGCCAACAACCATAAATCGTGACGTTCGGACGCTCCTGCGGCCGAGGAAAATAGGGAGAGGCAGATGAACATCGCTCCGGGCAAGACCGAGGTCAGCAGCGTTCCGTTCGACCAGGCGCGGGTGGACCGGCTGATGGAAGAGGCCGGCATCGACGTGCTCTTCGCCACCTCCAAGCACAACACGCAGTACCTGCTCGGCGTCTACAAGTTCATCTTCTTCGCCGCCATGGACGCCATCGGCCACAGCCGCTACCTGCCGATCGTGCTTTATGAGAAGGGCGGGCC
>NZ_SRSR01000223.1:0-326 GCF_004792275.1 Mesorhizobium sp. M4B.F.Ca.ET.143.01.1.1 | reverse complement strand
GAAGCCGGAGATGATCCTGGCCGAGCGCGGCATCCGCTCCACGGTGATCCTGTTCGGCGGCGCCCGCCTGCCCGAACCCGGCGGCGAAGCCTGGGCGGCCAAGAACGAGACCCAGAGGAAGAACCTCGAGAAAAACAGCAAATACTATGAGGAGGCGCGCAAGTTCGCCCGCCTCTGCTCGCAGCAGTCGGCCACCTCATACTACCGCGAGTATGTCGTGGTGACCGGCGGCGGACCCGGCGTGATGGAAGCGGGCAACCGCGGCGCCGACGATGTCGGCGCACCCTCGATCGGCCTCAACATCGTGCTGCCGCATGAGCAGGCGC
>NZ_SRSR01000222.1:0-326 GCF_004792275.1 Mesorhizobium sp. M4B.F.Ca.ET.143.01.1.1 | reverse complement strand
TGCATCCGTGGCGCCTTCAAGGGCTGGGTCGACACGATCGCCGCCGGCATCGAGCGCAACATGCAGAACCGCAGCGCCACGGCGTCGGATATCGCTGGCGGCAAGGGCAGTTTCTTCGACGATTACTGCAACTGGGAGCGCATCCCCGAATTCGTCGATGTCGTGCGCAATTCGCCGGCCGCCGAACTGGCGGCCGCGGTGATGCAGTCACGCAGCGCCCAGTTTTTCCACGACCACGTGCTGGTCAAGGAACCCGGCACGCAGAAGCCGACACCCTGGCACCAGGACATTCCCTATGATTTCGTCGACGGCAGCCAGACTGTCAG
>NZ_SRSR01000221.1:0-326 GCF_004792275.1 Mesorhizobium sp. M4B.F.Ca.ET.143.01.1.1 | reverse complement strand
GGAAGAAGATGAAGATGATCCAGACGATGAACAGCGGCTCCGCGTCCTTCAAACCGAGGCCGCCGAGGCCGAACAGCGCCACGAGGCTGACCACGACCGCAGCCACGATGATGATCACCACGTCGAGCAGGAACCCCGAAGCACGTGTTCCGGCATCCGCCAGCTTGACCCTGAGGTCGACGCCCTCCGGCGTGACCAGCGGACGGAACATCGCGGCCGGGTTCCTGGTCTTGACCTTGGCCCTAGCGGTCGCCATGCCGCACCATACGGAACAGGTAGAAATACGAGATCCAGAAAGCCAGCATGCCGCCGCCGATCGAATAGCG
>NZ_SRSR01000220.1:0-326 GCF_004792275.1 Mesorhizobium sp. M4B.F.Ca.ET.143.01.1.1 | reverse complement strand
GCAACTCGATGAAGACCGTGCGCCAGATGCTCAGCGAGCGCACGGCGGTGCCGCAGGCCAGCGCCGCCGGCTGATCGCCGGCATTGAACCGCGACAACCCGGAATGGAAAGCCGCGTGGCTATAGCCGCGCGGCTTTTTTGTCGCCACAATGCCTGACCGCTCACAAAAATTTTTGGCTGCGACGAAGTTGACGTTTACGCAAACGTCAATATTTGCTATCGGGCATCGACATTGGCCCGGCCTCCTGTCCAGGACGTGGACAAGCGACTTGCTGGTCGGCCGGGACCGTAAGGGCGGAGGAAGGCATGACGATCTACAGGGCGCC
>NZ_SRSR01000219.1:0-327 GCF_004792275.1 Mesorhizobium sp. M4B.F.Ca.ET.143.01.1.1 | reverse complement strand
CCTGATCCACCGACAGCCCGCTGGCTCTGACCGCGACAGCCATCGCTAGCGCAGCGAGGGGCATCGCGTAGGAAATCGCCGATCGTCCGAAAACAGTCATTCAAGCCCCCCATATGTTTCTGCGAACTTTGTGGAAAGCCTGTGGGGAGCGCCTCAGCCAATGTCATCGCAACGCCGGCAAGCCCATCGCCCGGCCTTCGATTCCGGCAAACGATACCGATCCGCGGCTCCTGAAGATGCCGCGAGGTCGCTCGACCTTGGCATTGTTGAGCGCAACGTCAAAGTCGAGGCGCCCACCCCTCAAGCCGTCTTCTGCACCACCAGCCC
>NZ_SRSR01000021.1:0-108201 GCF_004792275.1 Mesorhizobium sp. M4B.F.Ca.ET.143.01.1.1 | reverse complement strand
GACGGTCGCTCGCGCTGCGCTATGCCAAAGGCTCCGCGCCAGCGCCCGTCGCTTCACCCGCCCAGCAGGGCACAACCCACGCCGGAAACGAACTCAAAACTGGATAGAAACTGGGGGCAACGTCAAGAGCACTATGAGGCAGCAGCGACCCTTTGTCGTCGAGATCAAACAGAAGCGTGGGCTCGTGAAGCGGCCACAGTCAATCTGGGCCGGCATCGACCTGGCCGCCATTACGAACGATGTCGCGGAAGCCAAGACTGAAGCTATCGCTGAAGCGCCGATTTTTCCTTGTGAAGATATCCGTTCTCAGCCCATGGCCGCCATTGGTGAAGCAGTACCCGATGTCAATGACATGGTCTTGCCCGATGTATCGGTTCCTAAGCCGCCTAGGGTTGAAGAAGCGCCGCTTCCGGAGGCATCGAACGCACCGACTGAAGGCAGACGGACTCGCAAGAAGAAGCGCTGGCAGAGAGATGTTTCTCTGCGGCCAGGTGAACGATGGAAGCGGCGCCTGCCATGGGTGCTCCGCCATAACCGAGCGGCGCGGTAGGTCAACTGCGCCAGGATTGAAGCTGCCCTGTCGAACTGTCCATGACAGGCCGGCAGCGTCTTTGATCAGCCGCTCTCCCGTTTGAGGACGGGCACGAAGCCGGGTTTGACTGCGGAAAGGCTGCCGCTGGCGAGCATGCCATCTGCTTAGAACGTTTTCGATAGCCGGTGAATTGAGTAGTTGCACGCCAAGCACGCTTGCAGCGAACATCATCTCTCCGCTGCCTCGGCCCGCAAGCAGGCGGCGCTCAGCGGGCTAGAAGCGGGCCTGCTTCAGCCACACGATCACAGAACGTCGATGCAGGCCCTCGCACGAGTGGCTGCTCAAACAACACCAATTCCAATTGCTGCGCCACCATGGCTGCGAAAGTGCGGCCCTATGTAGCAAGAGCACCAACATTCCAGTAGGTGCAGAGCCGGTTTTCGGGGGAGAATGAGCCGCGTACGCAACACCTTTTCGCGGCTTACCTCACGATGAACGATAGACCCCAACAAACGGTAAATGGCTTGCGCCATGCGGGCCGATCTGTTCACCGAAGCTGAGCGCATTCGAGACAGGCTTGCCGAGATCAAAAATGACTAGGCGCGCTGGACCGGACTTTGAACGTACTTGGCAATGCTGACGATCTGGACGCGTCGGCAACGGCGGGCAAAGCCAGCTAGGAGAATCGAGACTGGCCGGCGTTTCGCTTGTCCGCGGCATGCCCAAACCGTTGCAGATTCAGCGCCCCTCAAACAGATAAACAGATTGCGCATGACGTCAGAGCCGAAGATGGCCGATGGGACGGATGACCTTCTATTCGCTTCTCGTCCTTCCAAGCGCCGCCTTTTTTCCAAAGAGCCCTCTTTGTCTTCGCTAAAATAGCCGAAGTTAAATTTCGAGCGTTTCGGCTTGCCGGAAATTAGGGTCTCGGTGGATAAACCCGCATGGCTTTTGGGGTGCTGGCAGGAAGACCGATGCGCGGGCGTGGATGGATCAGGGCGTTGCGACAGGACGAGGCTCGGCAGGTGCGTGCGCGCATTGCGGAACTGGAGCACGACCTCATAGCGCCCACACGTCAAGGACGCCATGGACGTTTCGAAGCCGGACATGAACTTCGCAATGCGAAGTTCCGCCTGGCGCGTCTCGAGGAATGCATAGCCGAAATACCGGAGAAATATAGGCTTTAGCGGAAGCTGCGCCGCTCTCAATGCTTGTAGCCGAACATCATCTCTCTGCTGCGGTCAAATCATCCCCAGAAAATGCGGAATGGAAGGCGGTCCAGCCAGGCCGCGAATGGCTGGTCACAGCACCAAGTTCAATCGGCTTTGCAGTCCTGTACAAGGATTCCGAAAGCCACCTGTCGCTCGCGTCCCCTGTGGTTTCACACTGCTCGTCGATAGGTCCAGAGTTGTGCGGGGGGGACATTGCGAACGACGAAATCATAGTGAGAAATGATGTAACGGTCGGGCATTTTGAGCACCGGTGACAGAAGACCGTAGGTGATTTGGATCACAGGTCGCCCGGCCGGGATTCGTGCAAGCAAATCCTCGAGCAGTGCGAGGCGCTGTTGCATCGGAAAGCTCAACATCGGCACTGCGCTTATGACACAATCGAACTTTTCCCGGCGCTCCCCCAGAATTTCTTCCAGGGCAAACGCATTGCCCAAGCGGAAATCCACTCCCGGAAAGCGTCGCACCAGGCCATCATAAAAATCCTTGGAATATTCGACCGAAGTTAACCGATGCGGTTTGATGCCTCTTTCTAGGATGGCCCTGGTGATGACACCAGTCCCGGCACCAAGCTCCAAAACCGGCAATCCAGAATGCGGGTTGACCACACTAGCCATGCGGCGCGCCGCATGGATCGAGGTGGGCATGAGTGCGCCAACACCTTTCTTATCCTTCTGCCAACATTTGAAGAATTGCACTTCTTCCTCAAGTTTCTTGCCAAGTCGCTCTTTCAATCGAAAGACCATATCCGCTCCCTTCTCCCGATCCGCGTCGGAGCGACTTTTTGTCGAAGTTTCGCTATACAAACAAGCCTGATTCACAGGGATGATTGCCGCGCCGGAGGCGCGAAACGCCCGCGCCGGCTGGCACGCCTTGTCCATCATGATGACGTTTGTCTCGCTCAGATGCGCGCCAGTTCTTCCTGTATGGAAATTTCGGTCATGGCCTCGAGAGCCCCCACGGCTCATCGAGCAGCCGTATCTCCGGCTGCACCATCAGCGCCAGCGCGACGCACGCAGGGTTTCTCATCTGCTGCGGGCTTCGCCAGGCGCACAGCAGAGAGCGAGGCCGCTACGGCCGCAAAAAACCCGCGACGGCGGCTCGATTCCGGGACCGGTCCGCCATTTTTGGCAGGTGATCCGTGCAAATGCGTGGCGTGGATCACCCCAGCTATCTCGTGGCCGCCCCATTGCCAACGTCCTCTTTTCAGCCGGCCGAGCCTCCCAACCTCCGGACCAATGATGACGATCCCCTCTGAATAGTTTTTTGAAGAGCCTGACGGTCTGCGCCGTCCTACCGTGGTTCCGGCTCTGCCATGGCCTTCCCTGCCGCGCAGGCGGCAAGGTGCTATCACTCTACTTTGCAATGGCCTTGGAAAATACGACAGCTGGACCACAATAATGAGTTTTAGGCAGAAGACTTTTCAGGGAATCCTTCGAAAAGGAAACAGTAACTCTTCCGGTCCTTACGAAGCCGGCCTCGCTCTGTTAGAGAAAGCAGATTGCGACCCCGGCCGTTCCTAACGGCCGGTACACGGCGCAGGGTCATAGTGCCTGCTCTTACACGACCGGAGCCAAAGCAATTTTTCTGCTAGGCGGCTTCACGCTGGGTCCTGTTCCAAGCCGAAGCTTGCTGGCAAGGCGCAGAGGGCATCAGGAACCGCTTTTGGCGACGGGCGCCGGTTAGAAACGCGAGCTGCTCTGCAGCGTCCTAAGCCGCCTGTTGTTGGGCGGCACGTGCTCCAAATGAGCATTGGAGGCGAACAGCGTTTCCATCGGGTGGCAAAGAACAGCACCTGATACTTTTATAGTCTACCAAAACGCTGGACATACTAGCAGTGAAATTCGGAGCCTTCCCCAAACTGGAGCAAGACGATGGTGTTAGCTGTGGAGAGATTTTCAAGAAGGAGATTTGGTGGGTTCGTGACCGCGTTCGCGGTAGGCTTGGTCGCTTCTTTCTCCCCCCTCATTGCGCAGGCGGGTAGTCCGGACGCTGGCAAACTGCCGACCAACATCCCGGCGGGCACTGTCCTTCGTATCGGCGATCCCGAGACGCAAAGGGCGCTGGAATTATCGGGGCTGATCGATCAACTGCCGTTCGAGGTCGAATGGGCCAATATCAGCGGCGGCCCACAGACAATCGAAGCCTTTCGCGCCAACGCATTGGACGTCGGATCGGTTGCCGACATTCCACCCATCCACGCGACCTGGACTGGGCTCAAGGTCAAGATCATTGCCGCGAAGTTCCGCAAGGAACCGGTTGCGCACCCGATCTATCAACTCGGCATTGCACCGGGAGTTGAGGTCAAGACGCTCGCGGATTTGCGCGGCAAACGGATTGCTTTCAGCCCCGGTCAGGCACAGGGCGCGCTGGTGTTGAGGGTCCTGCAGGCCGCCAGCCTGGAAAAGGAGGATGTAAATCTCATCGAATTGCCCAGCAAAGGCGATGCCTATCCGGTGGCACTTTCCGGCAAGCAAGTCGACGTCGCGCCGATCTCGGGCGTCCTCATCAAGCGCTATCTGCGCCAGTATGGCGCCGACGGCGCTACCACCATCCCGCACGGCTTGCGCGATGATCCAGCCCATCTCTATGCCCCACAAGCCGTGCTTGACGACCCGGCCAAAGCAGCCGCTCTCGGCGAATATGTGCGCTACTGGGCGCTAGCCGCCCGTTGGGTGGAAGAGCATCCCAAGGAGTGGATCGAGGGGTACTACGTCCCCACCCAGGGCCTCAACACAGAAGATGGCCAGTATCTGGTCGACGCTGATGGTCAGTTCGACATCCCCTCCGACTGGAACGACGTGATCGTGCGCCAGCAGGCGACGATCGATCTCCTGGCCAAGGAGTTGAACAAGCCCGCGATCAAGGCCGAGGACCTGTTCGACAGGCGCTTCGAGGCGATCGCCACAAACGCGCTGAACGCCTCCTGACGCCTGCCTTCCGAGACCGGAGACGACACCGATGAACGCATTCTCCAACACCGCCGCAGTTGCCCCCAACATTCCCTACCCATCGGATGAAAGGTTGTTGATCCCGCCCGCCGTGGAGCCCCGCAAGACCGGGACGAGGCGACTTGCACTTGGGCGAACGATCCCGTTTGGCGCGCTGATTGGGCCTGCACTTCTTCTTGTGATCTGGTCCATCGGCAGTATCGCCGGCCTGATCGATCCTAGAACGCTGCCGGCACCTTGGTCGGTTGTCGGCACCGCCATCGATCTCATCGCCGAAAGGAAGCTTCAGCATAATTTAACGACGTCTGCCTGGCGGGCAGCACAGGGGCTGGTGTTCGGTGTCCTGATCGGGACCATCCTTGCTCTCATTTCAGGTTTGTCGCGGCTTGGTGAGGCCATCATAGACGGTCCCGTCCAGATCAAGCGGGCGATACCGACGCTCGCTCTGATCCCGCTGCTGATGCTGTGGTTCGGCATCGGCGAGGGCATGAAGGTGACGGCCATCGCGCTGGCTGTCCTGATCCCGATCTATATCCAGACCCACAGCAGCTTGCGCAGCATAGACAGCCGTTATGTCGAACTGGCCCAGACCTTGCGAATGGGCTACCGCGAATTCATCCGCGAGGTCATCCTGCCCGGCGCCCTTCCAGGGTTTTTCCTTGGCCTGCGTTTCGCGGTGACCTATGCCTGGCTGTCTCTGGTGGTTGTCGAACAGGTCAATGCCACCAGCGGCATCGGATACATGATCGATCTCGCACGCAACTACGGCCAGACCGACATCATCATCGTCGGCCTCGTCGTCTACGCATTGCTCGGTCTAGCCTCCGACGGCAGCGTCCGCTTCTTCCAGGAAAGGTCCCTGTCATGGCGTCGCACCTTGGCGGATTGAGCGGCGCGCCGGTGGTGCGGGTCGAGAGCCTTGTGAGACGTTTCGGGCCGCGAACCATCCTCGACGGCCTCAGCCTCGACATCGAGAAGGGGGAGTTCGTCGCCCTTCTCGGCCGTAGCGGGTCGGGCAAGAGTACATTGTTGCGCGCGCTCGCCGATCTCGACGACAAAGTCTCCGGCTCCGGCCGACTCGAAATACCCGACAAGAAATCGGTGGTGTTCCAGGATGCCCGGCTGTTGCCATGGAAACGAGTGCTGGAGAATGTGGTTCTTGGCCTCGACCTGCCGGACGCCGCCGAACGCGGACGGGTAGCTCTCGAAGAGGTTGGCCTGAGCGGCCGCGAGAACGCGTGGCCGGTCGAACTCTCTGGTGGCGAGCAGCAGCGGGTGGCATTGGCGCGCTCGCTGGTTCGTGATCCTGAGCTGCTGCTAGCGGACGAGCCGTTTGGCGCGCTCGACGCGCTGACCCGCCTGCGCATGCACGATCTGCTGCGCCAGCTCTGCGCCCGTCACCAGCCGGCCGTGCTGCTGGTTACCCATGATGTGGACGAAGCCGTAACGCTGGCGGACCGGGTTTTGGTGCTCGACAACGGCGCGATCGTCGCCGACATCGCAATCAATGTCCCCACGCCACGCGATCATGGCGATCGCCGGTTCGGCGAGATCCGCTCCCAACTTCTGCGTCATCTCGGCGTCGAGACAAAGCCTGTGTTGCCCGTCTGAACGGCCCCCCAAGACCTGTCGCTCAGCATCACCACCCAGGAGGACTGACATATGCCCGCCGAAAAACGACAATTGAATCTCAACCTTTTCATCTATCCTGGCGGCCATCATGAAGCCGGCTGGCGCTACAAGGATTCCGCCCCCGAGAGAGTGCTGGATATCGCCTATTATCAGGAACTGGCGAAAAAGGCCGAGGCAAGCAAGTTCGACGCGCTGTTCTTTGCCGACGGGCCCGCGCTTGCCGACAACATTCGCTACGCAAGCCGCTTCAGGCTGGAGCCGCTGACATGGATTTCGGCTCTCGCTGCTGTGACCGAACGCATCGGCTTCATCGCCACGGCCTCGACCACCTACAACGAACCCTACAATCTGGCCCGGCTGTTTGCTTCCGTCGATCATTTGAGCGGCGGGCGCGCCGGCTGGAACATCGTCACGACGGGCGATGCGTCCGCAGCGTTGAATTTCGGCTTTGACCGACATCCAACCCACGCCGACCGTTACGAGCGCGCAAGCGAATTCGTTGACGTGGTGACGAAGCTCTGGGACAGCTGGGAGGACGACGCGCTTGTCGCGGACCGGGTGTCCGGAATCTTTGCCGACACCGACAAGATCCACCCGATCAACCACATCGGCAAATATCATCGGGTGAAGGGACCCCTCACGCTTCCACGCTCGCCGCAGGGCCGTCCGGTCTACGTGCAGGCAGGTTCGTCCCAAGACGGACGGTCATTCGCAAGCCGCTATGCCGAGGCGATATTTACAGCACATCAGACACTCGGCAACGCGCAGGAATTTTATGCCGACATCAAAGCGCGCGTGAAGTCGGTTGGCCGCAATCCTGACCACGTCAAGGTCTTGCCCGGCATCAGCCCCTTCATCGGTTCCACCGAGGCGGAAGCCCGTGCGCTGCATGACGAGTTCAACGAGCTGACGCAGCCGGAATATTCCCTTCACCAGCTACGCCGGATCGTAGACGCCGACCTTTCAAGCTACAATCTGGACGGGCCATTTCCGCGCGAGCTTATCCGCATCGAGGGCGAGCGTGGTGCGAGCAGCCGCTTCCACGTCGTACTCGACATCATCGAGCGCGAGAATCCAACCATCCGCCAGCTGCTCCACCGCCTCGCCGGGGCGCGCGGCCATTGGGTTCAGGCCGGGACGCCCGAACAGATCGCCGACAAGATCGAGGAATGGTTCGACAATGGTGCCGCGGACGGCTTCAATATCATGCCGCCCTACCTGCAGGGCGGGTTCGACATATTCGCCGCGGAGGTGGTGCCGATCTTGCGCAGGCGCGGACTTTTCCGGCACGACTATGACGGGGCAACGCTGAGGGACCATTTCGGTCTGCCGCGCCCGGAAAATACGTTCAGCCGGCCGCAAAAGGCGACCGCCTGAGCCACCTTCGCATCGGGCATTCAACCTAAAAGCGTTACGCCAACACCATTATAGTTTGTGGGCCGCCACGGAGACTCGCGCGATCATCACAGTCGCCTTTTCCGCGTATCGCGACCCGACTCCCGGCACCGCTCCGATCAGGTCCGTTGCGATCATCGGCGTTGGTGCCAGCTGGGTCCTGATGGCCGCGCTTGAGGAGATTCGGGCCGGACGGGTCTACGACTGCGCCGGCCTGATCGCGGATCCGAGCAGAGCACCAACCCCCCTGATCCGGTCCCTGCTCGCCAGAGGTATGGCGCGGACGGATAGGCTTCACCTCGACATCCGCTACCGATGGCGCTGATCAACCGGGATGGAAGACACAGCGACTTTTTGTAGGCGTTGGCCCCCTTACCCGCGGCGCCTTTCTCGAGATCGAAGCGATCCCTGACGTCCGTGTCCAGTGCCAGCACTCGTCGGCGCCTGCTCGCCAGCCACCCGTCGAGACGACCCAGGGCCTGACTGGTCGAGATCGGCTGTCAGACTTGGATGGACCAGGTTCTTCCGCGGCTCTCGCTCGGCAGGGCAATTCATTCTCTAATGTCTATAAAGTTAGTAGAATTTTCTTTGAGAGCAGTTCTTTGCCTCGGTAGGCTCAATCGATCGGGCAATTCCGACGGCGCTTCCGAGATTGCCGCACCGCGCGACGCTGTTCGTGCCCGCTGATCAAAGTTCGACCGGCTTGGAGAAGGAGTCCGATTTGATGAATGCGTTTACACGGTATCTCGCACAGATCACGCTTGCCGGCAGCATTGCCCTGAGCATGGCAGCGGCGGCAGCCCACGCCGAGGACAAAGTCGTCCGGATAGGCTTCCAGAAATACGGCACGCTCATCCTCCTGAAGACCAAGGGCCTGCTCGAGGAGAAGCTGAAGCCGCAGGGTTACACGGTCGAATGGACCGAGTTCCCGGCCGGACCACAGTTGCTCGAGGCGCTCAATGTCGGCTCCATCGACTTCGGCACGACCGGCGAGGCGCCGCCCATCTTCGCACAGGCGGCCGGCGCGCCGCTGGTCTATGTCGGCTATGAGCCGCCGGCGCCCGAAGCCGAGGCAATCCTCGTTCCGAAGGACAGCCCGCTCAAGACACTTGCCGACCTGAAGGGCAAGAAGGTCGCATTGAACAAGGGCTCCAATGTTCACTACCTGCTGGTCAAGGCTCTCGAGAAGGCGGGCCTGGCCTACTCGGACATCGAGGTCAATTTCCTGCCGCCGGCCGACGCACGCGCAGCCTTCGAGAAGCAAGCGGTCGACGCCTGGGTTATCTGGGAGCCGTTCCTGGCTGCAGCAGAGGCAGCAACCGGCGCCCGGCAGTTGGCGAACGGCAGCGGCGTCGTGGATAACCACGAGTTCTATCTCGCCTCCCGCGACTTCCTCGATGCCCACCCTGATGTGGTCGACACGATCGTGGCGTCGCTCGGCGAGGTCGACACGTGGATCAACGCCAACCGCAGCGACGTGGCCGAACAGTTCTCGCCGGCGCTCGGCATTCCTGCCGAGATCCTCGAAGTCGCCGTCGAACGGCGGACGTACGGCGTGAAGCCGGTCACGCCGGAGGTGGTGGCCGCCCAGCAGAAGATCGCCGACGTATTCTTCAACCTCGGCCTGATCCCGCATTCGATCTCGGTCGCCGATGCCGTAAGGAAGCCGCAGTCGTGAATCTCGCTGCCGATCTCGCCCCCGACCGCGTGAACGTGCTGTGGTTCCTGCCGACCCACGGGGACGGCAGGTACCTGGGCACCGCGGCCGGCGGCCGTGCAACCGACCTCCCGTATCTGCGCCAGATCGCTCAAGCGGCCGACCAGCTCGGCTACTACGGCGTGCTGTTGCCGACGGGAAAGAGCTGCGAGGATTCCTGGATCGTCGCGTCGGCGATGCTCACCTCCACTGAGCGGCTGAGATTCCTGGTCGCGGTGCGGCCCGGGCTGCAGCCGCCGACGGTGGCGGCTCGCATGACCGCGACGCTCGACCGCCTCTCGAATGGCCGCCTGCTGATCAACGTCGTCACCGGCGGTGACCCGGTCGAGAACAAGGGCGACGGCATCTTCCTCAGCCACGCCGACCGCTACGAGATCACCCGCGAGTTCATGCATGCATACAAGGCGCTGCTCGCCGGGGAGACCGTGACGACGTCAGGCAAGCATATCCGTCTCGAGGGCGGACAGTTGCTGTTTCCGCCGGTGCAGGCACCGCACCCGCCGCTCTATTTCGGCGGCTCGTCTGACGAGGGAATCGAGGTCGCCGCGCAAACCGTCGACAAATACCTCACCTGGGGCGAGCCCCCCGCTCTGGTCGCCGAGAAGATCGCCAAGGTGAAGGCCGCCACGCGCAAGCACGGCCGCAGGCTCAGCTTCGGTATCCGCCTCCACGTCATCGTGCGCGAGACCTCCGATGAGGCCTGGGCGGCAGCAGACCGCCTTATCGCCCATCTCGACGATGAGACGATCGCCAAGGCGCAGTCCGTGTTCGCGCGGATGGACTCCGTCGGCCAGAGCCGGATGAGCGCGCTGCATGGCGGCCGCCGCGACAAGCTCGTGGTCAGCCCGAATCTCTGGGCAGGCGTCGGCCTGGTCAGAGGCGGCGCGGGCACCGCCCTCGTCGGCTCGCCCGAGGAGGTGGCGGCGCGCATGAACGAGTATCGCTCCATCGGGATCGACACGTTCATCTTGTCCGGTTACCCGCATCTCGAAGAGGCATACCGCTTCGCCGAACTCGTCTTCCCACTGCTGCCGCTGGCGCACGCGCCGGAGAGGGCCGAGCTCTCTGTCAACACCGGTCCGTTCGGCGAGACGATAGCCAACGAGATCCGTCCGGCCGCAAGAAAGGCGTCCTGAGCATGGCCGGGCCATCGCGCCTTCATGGCACCGGCGCAGCGGCGCTTAGGGCGCTGGCGTCTTGGGCACTCCCGATCGTGCTGCTGATCGCATGGGAGATCGCCTCGCGAAGCGGCGTGCTGTCGACGCGTCTTCTGCCGGCGCCGAGCGCGGTAGCCGCCGCTTTCTGGGAGAGCCTGAAAAACGGAACGCTCCTCACCCATGCAAGAATCTCGACCGAGCGCGCGCTGAAGGGCCTCTTCATCGGCGGTGGCATCGGCTTCGTGCTGGGAGTCCTCGCCGGGATATCGCGGCCGGCCGAGACCGTGTTCGACTCGTCGATGCAGATGCTCCGCAATGTGCCGCATCTCGCCATCATCCCGCTTGTCATCCTCTGGTTCGGGATCGGTGAGGAAGCAAAAATCTTCCTCGTGGCGATCGGGACCGCATTTCCGCTCTACCTCAACACCTTTCACGGCATCCGCACCGTCGATCCGAAGCTGATCGAGATGGCGCGTGTCTATGGGCTCGGTCCCGTACCCCTGTTCTGGCGGGTGATCCTGCCGGGCGCCATGCCATCGATCCTTGTCGGCCTTCGTTTCTCGCTCGGCCTCATGTGGCTCACCCTGATCGTTGCCGAGACGATCTCGGCCTCATCCGGCATCGGCTACATGACGATGAACGCACGCGAATTCCTGCAGACCGACGTGGTCGTGCTCGGCATCATCGTGTACGCGCTGCTCGGCAAGCTTGCCGATTTCATCACACGGCTGCTCGAGGCGCGTGCTCTTGCCTGGCACCCCACCTATCGCCGCACCGTCACCAGGGGAGCGACGTCGTGAGAGAATCTGCGAGCGTGCTGCGGCTGCACAAGGATGCCTCGTTCCACGAAGCGGATGCGCTGGCCGAGAAAAACCTGCTTCGCGAGGTGAGACCGCACGGTAAGGACGCGCCGTCACTGAACGGGCAGGACATACGACTTGATCGCTTGTCAAAATCCTTCGGAGACCGAAGCGTCCTGTCCGACCTCGATCTGGTCATCCCTGCCGGACAGCTGCTGGCGATTGTCGGCCGCTCCGGCTGTGGCAAGTCGACGCTCCTTCGCCTGATCGCGGGACTCGATCGTCCGACGAGCGGAACGATTGCCATCGGCGACGCCGAGGTCCAGTCGCTGCAGCCGAACGTGCGCCTTCTCTTCCAGGACGCGCGGCTGCTGCCTTGGCATCGCGTTCTCAGCAATGTCGGCATCGCGCGCGCGAAGGGCTGGCAGGAGACTGCGGCGGCAGCCCTCGCCGATGTCGGGCTTGCCGATCGGTGGAACGACTGGCCTGCCGTCCTGTCCGGCGGTCAGGCTCAACGCGTCGCTCTCGCCAGGGCGCTGGTGAGCCGACCGGGGGTACTGTTGCTCGACGAGCCGTTCGGCGCTCTCGATGCGTTGACGCGTATGGAGATGCACCGTCTGCTCGAGCGCATCTGGCGCGAGCATGGTTTCACGACCGTACTCATCACCCACGACGTCGCCGAAGCGGTCGCACTCGCGGACCGGGTGCTCGTCATCCGCGACGGCGGCATAACGCTCGACTTGCCGGTCGATCTCCCCCGGCCACGACGCGAGGGGGCGGACACCGCGGCTGTGGCCCTGCAGGCGCGAATTCTCGAAGAGGTATAGGCGCAGCCGTCGATCCGTGCGGCGCCTCGGCAGAACAAGGAGATCGCAACATGCACAAGGATCGCGGATCAGCAGGCGAAAGTCAGACCGGGCGTGTGCCGCCGGCACAGCAGAGGGCAGACGGCCCTGACGGTGGGCGCCGCCGCTTTCTTGGCGCGGCCGGAGGCGTCGCGGCCATAGCCGTTGCGGGCTTGCCTCCCCTCGCGGTCGTCGGCGGCTCCACCCGGGCGCATGCCGGTGAGGAGTCGTCGGGGGATGCCCATCTTGCGTTTCGCAAGCACGCCTATGCTGTGCGAAGCGCCGCAGCGGACGCGGATTTCGCGGTGGCGATTGCGCCGCATCCGGTCAACGGCGACGAGCAGAAATATGCGAACCTCATCGGCTCCGACACACGCGGCCTGCCGCATGATGAACGCGGCGAGGTCGACCGCGCGGCCTTCGACGCAACGTTGAAGGCCTATGCCTCGGGCGATCCGGCCGACTTCGAGGCGATACCGCTCGGCGGCAAGCGCAAGCAGCTCAATCCGATCGGTTCCCTCGCCGTGAACCTCACGGGTTGCATCGGCCCGCAGCTCACGATCCCGCCGGCCCCCACGCTCGATAGCGCGACGCGGGCGAGCGAGGCCGTCGAGCTCTACTGGCAGTCGCTCCTGCGAGACGTCCCGCTGTCCGAGCTGACGAACGACACGAAGAACAAGGACGTGCTCGCCGCCGTCGACGAGCTCAACAAGCTCACCGCTTTCAGCGGCCCGCGCAAGGATGGTGGCATCACGCCGGAGACGCTGTTCCGCGGGACGGCGCTCTATGTCGACGCGGCCGATCCGTCCGGGCAAACCGGGCGCTATGTCACGCCGCCCGGCGCGCTGGTTGGTCCTTACATTTCCCAGTTTCTGCTCAAGGACGCCCCCTACGGCAGCCAGCTCATTCCAGCGCGCATCCGCACCGCCGCAGCCGGGACCGATTTCCATACCGCCTATGACGAGTGGCTCGCCATCCAGAACGGCATTCCGCCTGCGAAGCCGACCAGCTTCGACCCGATGGCGCGCTATATCGCGACCGGTCGCGACCTCGCCGAATACGTGCACAACAATCCGGCTGCCTTCTGGTCGGCAGCCCTGCTGCTAGGCGTGGGACCCGACAAGGCCAATGCCGAGTTCGGCGGGTTCGGGATTCCGTTCGCCAAATCCAATCCGTACCTGCACTCGAAGACGCAGACTGGCGGGTACAGCACTTTCGGCCTGCCCTATGCGCAAAGCCTGCTGCCGGTCACCGCATCGCTCGCCATCCGCGTCGCCTACTGGCAGAAGTTCTATGTCCACCGCGCCTTGCGGCCGGAGGCCTATGGCGGGCTGATCCACCACCGCATCACCAACAAGGTGGACGCCTATCCCGTCCACGGCGACATCCTCAACTCGGCCGCTCTTACGCGAAGCGTCGGCAAGTTCGGCACCCACCTCCTGCCGCACGTCTATCCGGAGGGCGCGCCGATCCACTCGAGCTATCCCGGCGGCGCGGCTCAGATTGCCGCGTCCAACGTGACGATTCTCAAGGCGCTCTTCGATGAGGACGCCACCATTCCCAATCCCGTGCAGCCCGACCCGAAGGACCCGACGAAGCTCATCCCCTACCAGGGCGAGCCGCTCACGGTCGGCGGCGAGCTCAACAAGCTCGCCTGGAACTACGGCATCGGCCGCGATTGGGCCGGCATCCATTGGCGTTCCGATTTCTCGGCGTCGCTGGCGCTCGGCGAAGCGCTCGCGATCAATGTTCTCCGCAACGAACGGCAAACCTATCGCGAGCCGTTCGAGAAATTCACGTTCACCCGCTTCGACGGGACGAGGGCCGACGTATAATGTCTCGGCGCACAGCAAGTGCCGCTCCGGCGGCAGCTGGGGCCGCCTCCCGCCATGAGTCGGAGACGCTCGCGCCGCGTGATCCAGTGATTGAAGCGGACAAACTTTCGCTGCTCGCCGCCTTTCGCCTACTCGACGTGCGCGACGCCGAGGCATTCCAGGCCGATCATGCGGCGAGTGCCGTCCGTGTGCCCGTCGAGCCCTGGGAAGCGGCCGCGAAGACAGGCGAGGCCTCCTTCGAAAACACCTCTTGCCGGGAGCGTGCGATTGCCGATCCGGGCGTGGCCGAGTCCGTGCCCGCGGTCGTTTATGACGACGGGCGCATGACGGAGGCCGCGCGCGTGGGGCCCTGAACCGGTGCCGTACTACGGAGGATCGGCACTCCTAGCGTTTCGACGAGACAAGCAGCATCATCGGTCTTTCCGTTCTTCCTTCAGCTCCGGGACTTCCATGAAGCGGCATCTCTCCACCCACTATGGTCTGACGCCCGACGAATACCGCGCCAAGTGGGGCCTGCCGGCAGACTATCCGATGGTCGCCCCGAATTATGCCGCCGCGCGCTCGGCTTTGGCCAAGACTATTGGCCTCGGTAGAAAGCCTAACGAACCCGAACAGCCTGCACCTGCAAAAAGGACCCGCAAAAAGGCCGTGGCCTGATTGTCCGCACGTTCGTTTTGGCACCCGGAGTTTGAAAGGCGGAAGAACTCCGCCTTTTCCATCGAGCGCGCCGCTTGGTTCTGAGGACATCCCATTGCAAGCAAAACGCCCGGAATTTCAGCAAAGTAAGTTTAAAATGACGCATTACGTACTTACAGTCTCATGTAAATCGGCTCGCGGTATCGTTGCGGCGATTGCGACTTTCCTGGCCGGCCAAGGCTGTAACATTGTCGATAGTTCGCAGTTTGACGATCTCGACACAGGCAAGTTTTTCATGCGCGTCTCCTTCATCTCCGAGGAGGGATTCGGCCAGGCCGACCTGGTGGAAGGCCTGAGGCCGATCGCGGAGAAGTTCCAGATGGATGCTGAGATCCACGATGCCACCAAGCGCATGAAGGTGCTGCTGATGGTCTCGCGCTTCGGCCATTGCCTCAACGACCTGCTCTACCGCTGGAAGATCGGCGCCCTGCCGATCAACATCGTTGGCGTCGTTTCCAACCATTTTGAATACCAAAAGGTCGTGGTCAACCACGACATTCCCTTCCACTACATCAATGTGAGCAAGGAGAACAAGCCGCAGGCTGAAGCGCAGATCCTCGACATCGTTGAGCAGACGGGCACCGAACTGATCGTGCTTGCCCGCTACATGCAGGTCCTCTCCGATGCCATGTGCAAGAACATGTCGGGCCGCATCATCAACATCCACCACTCGTTCCTGCCCTCCTTCAAGGGCGCCAACCCGTACAAGCAGGCCTATGAGCGAGGCGTCAAGTTGATCGGGGCAACGGCACACTACGTCACCGCTGATCTCGACGAAGGCCCAATCATCGAGCAGGACACCGCCCGCATCACCCATGCGCAGAGCGCCGAGGACTATATCTCGATCGGCCGTGACGTCGAAAGCCAGGTTCTGGCTCGCGCCATCCACGCCCATATCCATCACCGCGTCTTCCTGAACGGCAACCGAACCGTCGTGTTCCCGGCAAGCCCGGGAAGCTACGCTTCTGAGCGCATGGGCTGAGCGATGACGCATATCATCGACGGCAAACAGGTGGCGGCATCCGTTATTGAAGCGGTGAAGCAAGCGGCTTCTGATCTCCAGCGAACAAAGGGGGTAAAAGCGGGGCTTGCGGTGTTGATTGTTGGCGACGATCCGGCCAGCCACGCCTATGTCGGCGCCAAGGGACGCATGGCCAAGCAATGCGGCTTCAACTCCATCCAGCACACGCTGCCGGCGCAAACAACGCAAGGCGAGCTCGCAGGCCTCGTGGCCTCTCTGAACGAGGATGCATCCATCCACGGCATTCTCGTGCAGCTGCCGCTGCCGAAGCATCTTGATGCGGATGCGATCATCCAGTCGATCCGCCCGGAGAAGGATGTCGATGGCCTGCATGTCGTCAATGCCGGCAAGCTCGCAATCGGTGACCTGGCGACCGGCCTAATCTCGTGCACACCGGCCGGCGCCATGCTGCTGGTGCGCTCCATCCATACCGAGGATCTGTCGGGCCTGATGGCGGTCGTTATCGGGCGCTCCAACTTGTTCGGCAAGCCGATGGCGCAATTGCTGCTTAATGCCAATGCCACGGTGATGACGGCGCATTCGCGCACGAAGGATTTGGCGTCCGTGGCGCGTGGCGCCGACATTCTGGTGGCTGCGGTGGGCCGGCCGGAGATGGTGAAGGCGGACTGGGTTAAGCCTGGTGCGACTGTGATCGATGTCGGCATCAACCGGATCGATGCGCCGGAACGGGGCGAGGGCAAGACCCGGCTCGTGGGCGACGTCGCCTATGCGGAAGCCTCTGATGTCGCCGGTGCGATCACGCCGGTTCCGGGCGGTGTCGGGCCGATGACCATCGCCATGTTGATGGCAAACACAATCACAGCAGCGTACCGCATGAGCGGTCTTACATCGCCTTCGTTCTAAAAAATGTCAGCGGCGAATCGGCCACTCACTCTTGCTGGCTTATAACGGGCTCCGCCCGATACGCCACTGATATGGTGGTGGCGTGCCATTGACCGCGTAGTCGCCAACGATGCGATCCTTGTAGATGCGTGGGTTGTGCGAAGACAGGGTACGAGCATTGCGCCAATGACGATCGAGACCGATCGGCTTCCTGGTCGCGGACGCACCCAGCGCATCGAAGATGATCGTCGACGCTTCGAGAACAAGATTCGTGACGACCGTCACCGCCTGCGATGTCTCAAGTTCGGCGATGGCGTTGGCCTTTTCCTCGGCGTCGGCTTCGCCGGCAAAGTGTGCCCGATAAGCGCGTTCGATGGCTTGCGCGACCTGCAAAACAATGGCGCCAGCGGCATAGGCGTTGCTGCGAATACGGCCAACGACCTGAAGCACCTGCGGATCCTGGCTCGAGCGCGGGCCGGCAGCATTGGAGTATGACCGCTTGCGTGCGGCGACGGCGGCAGCGGTCTCGTTGGCCATCGCCCGGCCGATACCGGCGAGCGAGGCAAGATGCACCAGTTGGTAGAAGGCGGCTCCATAGCGGAACTTGTCGTCGTCGACGACGACATCCAGAGGATTGACAGTGGCGTCGGTAAAGATCGTGGTGCCGCTGGCCGTGAGCGTTTGGCCAAAACCGTCCCAGTCGTCGATGACATCGACGCCCGGATCGTCGCGACGCACTTGCAAGACGATGCCTTCCCCGGCAAGCCCCGTCGCACCGACATCGATCCAATCGGCGAACAGCGAGCCGGTGGTGTAGTATTTGGTGCCGTTAAGGACCAGCCTGTCACCCTTTTTCGAGATGCGGGTCGAGAAAACGTCCTGTTTGGCATTGCCGATCTCGGTCCAGGCATTGCCGGCGATCTCGCCGCGGGCAATCCGCTCTGCCCAGCGCTTGCGGCTCTCGCCTGCTGTCTTGTTGACGACATCCTCGACGAATCCAAAATGACCGCGTAGCGCCTGGGTGATATTGGAATCGGCCTGCGACAGCTCGATAAGGATGTTGGCGAGTTCGGGCAGCGTCGCGCCAAGACCGCCTTCGGCTTCGGGTAAGCGCAGCGCGCCCAGACCCGCCTGCTTCAACTTCGCAATCTCCACTACCGGAAGTTCGCGGCCAAGCTCGCGTTCAACTGCGCCGGCAGCGATCTGTGCAAATATTGGCCGGAACCGTTCGGCCAGTGTCTCATAGCGAGCGCTGGGGCCTGCACCCCAGGCCGTATCGATCTGTGTCATTTTTGATTGTCCTGAAATTAGCCCTCCCACCCGCGCGGGCGAGGCGGTCAGTGTGGTTTGACGACATTGGCACCGCCCAGGTAAAAGTCCTGGACATCCTCACGGGCTCGCAATTTCTCTGCCGTTCCCGACAGAACAACGCGACCGTTTTCAAGGATGTAGCCATAGTCGGCATAGCGAAGCGCGAGATTGGCGTTCTGCTCGGCAAGCAGGAAGCTGACGCCCTGCTCACTGTTCAGAATGCGGATGATCTCGAAGATTTCTTGCACGATGATCGGCGCGAGCCCCATCGACGGCTCGTCCAGCAGCACAAGGCTAGGCTTGGTCATCAGCGCGCGGCCTATTGCCAACATCTGTTGTTCGCCCCCTGAGGTCAGGCCGGCCTTGACCTTGCGCTTGTCCTTGAGGCGCGGAAACCAAGTGTAGATTCGTTCGACGTCGCGCTGCAGATCTGTCCTGCTCGGCTTGCGGACGAAGCCACCGGAGAGGATATTTTCTTCGACCGTCAACTGCGCAAAGCAATGACGGCCTTCCAGCACCTGCACGACGCCTTTGGCGACAAGCCGAGACGCCGAGAGGCCGCTGACCGGCTCGCCCTGCCAGAGAATGCTGCCGCGGCTGACCATACCGCGCTCTGGTCCAAGCAGATTGGAAACCGCCTTCAGCGTCGTTGTCTTGCCCGCGCCATTGGCACCGAGCAGGGCAACGATCTTGCCCTGCTCGACCTTGAGCGACACGTCGCGCACAGCCAAGATCGCCTGACCATAGAGCGCTTCCATATTCTGGATATCGAGGAAGCTTTTTGCTGCAATGGTCATAGGTCGATCCTGTCAGTGGGGGTTAGTGTTCAGTTCGTTGCAACGCGAGGCTGGATGCCCTTTTCCTTGGCGTAGGCGGCAGCCTTTGCCTTGATGACGTCGGCAAACAGCGAGGCATCTGCCTTTATCCAGTCGGTCCTGGTGTCCCAGGACTGACCGTTCCATTGGATAATTTTGGCAGCGATGGTTTCGCCCTTATGGTTATCGAAGGAGGTTTTCAGCGGGCTGATGAGGCCTTCCGCGCCAAGCTCGGCGATCCGCTTCTGATCGATGTCGAAGTTTTCGAGCGCCCATTGGCCTTCGGCGGCGGTCAATGGCCTGTTGCCGAATTTCTTATGGCCTGTGCGCAGCGCCTCGACGAAGGTGATGGCTTCGATCACGCCGTAATTGTAGTAAACCGTGCCAAATTTCGAATTGTCCTTCAAGTCGGATTTGCCCTTGTCGAGGATATCCTCCTTGAGCGTCTTCAAGATGCCGTAGTTGGTGCCCGGCGGAAAGACCGAGACGGCGAGGTAACCCTTGGCGGCAGCACCCGCTGGGCGGGCGTCGTCTTCCGAACCGCTCCAGATATCGCCGATAATCCGATCGGCGGGGAAACCCACGCGGGCCGCGGTCTTGATCGCCACCGGCGTCATCACGCCCCAGCCGCGCAGAAACACCCAGTCGGCGCTTGCACGGCGGATCTGCTGCCACTGTGTCTGCTGCTGTTCGCCGGGATGCGGAACGGGGATCTGGATGTCTTCGAAGCCATATTTCTTGGCAAGGATGCCGAGCGGCTCGATCGTATCACGGCCATAGCCGCTATCGTGATAGAGCGTCGCGATCTTCAGACCCTTGAGCTTGTCGTAGCCGCCCGCCTGCTGGGCGATGTAATCAACGATGATCTGGGCTTCGCTCCAGTAGTCGAACACCAACGGATACAGGTAGGGAAAGACGCGGCCGTCGGTGGCGATGTTCTGGCCACCGCCAGGGCTGACGATCGGGATCTTGTCGATGCGAGCCTTGTCGGTGAGGGCCACGTCGAGACCGCTTGAATGCGGATAGATTGCCGCCGTCAGCGCGCCGTTATAGCCGTTCTTATAGCGTTCGTAGCATTCGATGCCGCGCTCGATCGTGTAGGCCGTCTCGCATTCCTGGACCAGGATTTTGACGCCATCGACGCCGCCCTCGACCTCATTGATGTAGCGGAGATAATCGATATTGCCGGCGCCGAATGGAATGAACGATGGGGCATAGGGCCCGGTGCGATAGGTAAACAGCGGATAGAGCTGTTGCCCACTGCCGTCTTCGGCGAAAGATGCGCTGCTCATCAGCGTGACGGCCATCGCGGCAGTGGCCGCCAACGACACGGCCTTGGTTAACAATGACATTGTGCAACCCTTGTGTAAGTGGTTTGAGGAAATGACGCCTGATGCTTGGGAGAAGGCGAAAGACCCGGCGCCGAGGTGTTTCGTCTGTCTGAGGTTCAACTGGATGATCTTGCCCGCGAGCGAAGGGCATCCACAGCGCGTCGTCTGAGACTCGACAATCCATCCGGTTCCCTGATCAGCAGCACGATGATGATCGTGCCGAAGATGATGTGCTGCAGGTTTGCCAGCGCGCCCTGATCGCCCAGGAATGACAAATCGATGATCAGGGACAGCCGGTCGAGCAGGATCGGCGTCAGCACGATGAAGGCTGCTCCGAGAAAGTTGCCGAAGATGGTTGCCACACCGCCGATGATGACGATGAACAGGATCTGGAACGATTTATCGAGATTGAACGCATGCGCGTCCGAGGTGCCAAGATATCCGAAGGCCCAGAGCGCGCCGGCGATGCCAAGGAAAAACGAGCTTATGCCGAAGGACAGAAGTTTGCGGCGCGCAACGCGGATGCCAATGACCGAGGCAGCCACATCCATGTCGCGGATCGCCATCCATTCACGGCCGACCCGGCTTTTGACGATGGCGAAGGCCAGCGCGATGAGCAGCACCGTGGTTGCAATGACCAGATAGTAGCGGCCGGTGGCCGATTGGAGATCGTAGTCGAGGATCTGCAGCCGAGGCGCCGATATGGTCAGCGACTGGCTGTCATTCGAGAACCAGCTGAAGTTGGTGAACAGCCATTCGAAGAAGAACTGTGCGCCGAGGGTCGAGGCGCCAAGATAGAAGCCCTTGATGCGCAGCGAGGGCAGCCCGAAGATGACGCCGGCACTCGCCGCGATTAAGCCGGCAAGGATCAGAACCACCGGCAGTGGCAGGAACGGCGCGCGCAGCAGCAAATTGTAGGTCGAGAAGGCGCCTATCGACATGAAGGCAGCCGAACCAATCGACACCAGCCCCGTATAGCCCATCAGCAGATTCAGGCCGATACCGGCAAGCCCCATGATCACTGTCGGAATGATGATCGAGCTCAGCCAGTAATCGTCGGCAATGGCCGGCACCGCAAAGGCGCCGATCAGGCCAGCGACGACGGCGATGGTGCCAACTCCAAACATGGGTTGGCGGATTGGCTTGGACGGAGCGGATTCCTGCAGCGTGGTCATGATCAGACCCTTTCGATCTCGCGGTCGCCGAACAGGCCGGCCGGACGTATGAGCAGGAAGCCGACAGCGAGGATGTAGGCAAACCACGTGGAAACGCTGCCATTGACCAGCGGGCCGATGTAGATGTCGGCCAACGCCTCGGTTGCGCCGACAAGGAGTCCACCGGCGATCGCGCCCGGGATGGAGGAGAAGCCGCCGACGATCAGGACCGGCAGCGCCTTGAGCGTCACCAGCGAGAGCGAATATTGCACGCCCTGGCGCGATCCCCAGACGAGGCCGGCAACCAGGGCCACGACCCCGGCGACGCTCCAGACGATGCGCCAGATGACAGGCAGGCGGATGCCGATTGACTGCGCCGCAAGCGTGTCGGCGGCCACCGCCCGAAGCGAGATGCCCATGCGCGTCTTGTTGAACGCGATGGCCAGTGTGGCGATCAGCGTCAGCGCGATCAACGAGGCAATGATGTCGAACTGGCTAACATAGATGCCGCCAACCTGTACCGCGACATCGGCGATACCGAGATCGAGCATGTGGACATCCATGCCCATCAGCAGTTGGGCAAACCCCTCGATGACATAGCTCAATCCCAGAGTGGCCATGAACAGGGTCAACGCATCGCGATTTCGCAACGGTCGCAGCACCAGCCACTCGATCAGTATCGCCATCACCACCATGACAAGGGATGTGACGATGAAGGCCAAGGCGAATGGCATGCCTTTCTCGGTCAGGGTGACGAAGGTCAGCGCCGAAAACAGCAGCATCGCTCCTTGCGCGAAATTGAAGACTCCGGACGCCTTGTAGATAAGCACGAAGCCGATCGCGACGAGTGAGTACATCACTCCAGCAAACAGGCCGCTGACCAATGTTTCAAAGAAATAGGACATGAGTTCCTCAGTGAACCGTGCCGAGATAGGCGGTTATCACGTCGGGGTTTTTTCGCACCTCGTCGGGTGCCCCATCTGCGAGCTTGCGGCCGTAGTCGAGCACCACCACATGACTGGCGAGGTTGAGCACGATGCCGACATCGTGCTCAATCAGCACCACAGTCGAGCCGAAGACGCGATTGATCTCGCGGATCACGCGGCTCATCTCCTCCTTCTCTTCCTGGTTCATGCCGGCCATCGGTTCGTCGAGCAGCAGCAGCTTGGGGCCGGAGACCAATGCGCGGGCGAGATCAACGCGTTTCTGCAGCCCGTACGAAAGTGTCGAAACTATCCTTTCGGCATGGCGATTGAGCCCGAGGAAAGACATGATGCGCTCAGCGTGGGTAAGGAAGCTGCGGCGCTCGGCGCCGTCCCTGCCCAGCCGGAAGATGTTTTCGAAAAAGCTGGCGGTGCCATGACGAGAAAGACCGGCCAGCACGTTCTCGCGCACCGACAGGCGGCGAAACAACGCATTATGCTGGAAGGTTCGGCCGATGCCGAGATGGGCTGCCTTCTGCGGATGGATTGCCTCGAAGCGCTGCCCGTCGAAGACAATATCGCCGGCGTCGGCGCGATAGACGCCGTTGATGACATTGAGAAGCGAGCTTTTACCGGCGCCATTCGGCCCGATTAAGGCACAGATTTCACCCTTGGCGACGCTGAAACTCAGCGCATTCAGCGCTCGCACACCCTTGAAGGACAGCGAGACGTCGTGGAGGTCCAGCAGACTGGTCATCACGCATTCACGGATTTCAAGCGCAACGCCGAAGCACGTTCGGCTTCGCGACGCTTCACGGCCTCGATGTCACGGTACCCGTCAGCGGGATGCGTTCTGGAAAGATAGGGACCGTCGCCGAACAGCTTTTCGCGCAACGTGCCCGGTTTGTAGGCGGTGGGATAGACGCCGCGCTTTTGCAATTCCGGCACCAGCAGGTCGACGGCGGCCTCAAAGCTTTCGGGCGTCACCGCATAGGCGAGATTGAAGCCATCGACCCCGGTTTCATCGACCCATTCCTGCAGGATGTCGGCGATTGTGCTGGGCGAGCCGACGAAGACAGGCCCAACGCCGCCGATGCCGCCCCATTTCGCCAGCTCCTCGACTGTCCAGGCCTTATCCTTGCCGGCAAAGTGCTCGACCATCGACACGATGGCGTTGGTCTCGACCTTCTTGAGCGCGTCGGTTGGCGCATACTGGCCGAAATCGATGCCGGTCCAACCCGACATGAACACCAGCGAGCCATCGTAGGATGTATAGCTTTGATATTCCTCGAAGCGCTTCCGGGCCTTTTCGTCGGACTCATCGACAATCAGCGTGGTTAGATTGTAGATCAGAATATTCTTCGGATCTCGGCCCGCGGCGGCGGCCTTTTGGCGGATTTCGGAAACATAGGCCTTGAGCAGCGATTTCGTCGGCGCGCCGACGAAGACGCACTCGGCATGCGCAGCGGCGAAGGCCTTGCCGGGACCCGAGGCGCCCGCCTGATAGAGAACCGGAGTGCGCTGCGGCGACGGCTCCGATAAATGGTAGCCAGGCACCTCGAAGAATTTGCCCTTGTGACCGATCTCGTGGACCTTACTGGGATCGGTGAAGATGCCGCGGACCGGATCACGCCGCACCGCGCCCTCTTCCCAACTGCCTTCGAATAGTTTGTAAAGCACTTCGACATATTCGGCCGCGACCTCGTAACGGTTGTCATGGGTTTTCAAGCCAGTCTGGCCGACGTTCTTAGCGCCGCTTTCGAGGTACGAGGTAACGATGTTCCAACCGACGCGACCCTTGGTGTGGTGGTCGGCAGTCGAAAGGCGGCGGGCGAATGTATAAGGGTGCTCGAACGAGGTCGAAGCAGTAATGCCGATGCCGAGATGTTCGGTGGCAAGCGCGATCGGCGCGGCCAACTGCAGGGGATCATTGACCGGGATCTGCGCTGCCTGCTCGATCGCGTGGTAATTCGAGCCCTTGTAAACGTCGTAGTAGCCGATGACGTCTGCGATGAATATGCCGTCGAAAATACCGCGCTCGAGCGTCCGCGCCAAATCCTGCCAGTAGTCCAGATCCTTGTATTTCCACGACTTATCGCGCGGATGCTTCCAGAGACCCGGGGATTGATGGCCAACACAATTCATGTCGAAAGCGTTGAAGCGAATATGACGACCCATCCGTCACTCCTTTGATAGCCCTGCCGGGCGACTGCGGAGGACACTACCGACAAGGCGAGCGCCGACTAAGATAGAATATATTCTCTATAGATTTGTAGAGAATTAAAATTCTGTCTTTGGGTCGGATCGTGGTATCGATAAGCGCGGTCTCGAAGAGGCGGTATCGCGAACATATCCACGTCGGCTGACGCTTCGCGTCCAGAATATGACCGTTTTCCGCAGACACGGCCAGGATCGCACTCGAAGGCGAGCGTGATAGTAGCTTGCCAAATAATCCGCAGTCCGCGCCAAGCGGCGCCGCGCGCCAGCGCCAAGCACACCGCCCACTCAAATCTTTGCTTAGGTCGGCGTAAAAACCTGCGCCATCAGAAGCGGAACTGGCTTTGGCCAACGCAGCTTTTGCGCCAGCACAAGATCCGCCAGCCACCAGCCGAGCTGCTCGGCGCCGCGCCCAAGGACGCTGCTCGGCGGCTTTCAGATGTTCGACGGCAAACCGTTCCGCAATCATCGTCTTGCCGTTGGCATAGGGGCCGACCAGCCGACGGAATGGGAGAGCGGAACAGCCGAGACCTCCGTCGCCTCGACGACGATCCAGTGCGTGTCCTGCTCGCCTTCCTGTCCGGTGCAGACAGACGCCTCTCGCCGCAGGGGATCAGCATGTTCGCGCTGGACTACTACTCGCCGTGGCTGGGCGGCCTGGTTCCGCAGCTAGGCCGGCTGGGCAGGCTCGAAGTGCGATGCGATCCTCGCGATATCAGCCACATCTACATCCGAGATCCGGAGACCAAAGAATTTCGGGCTGTCGAGAGGCGCGACGGTCTGCTCGCGCCGATCGAACCCACGCGGCAGAAACCACCAAATCCTATGATGCGATGCGCACACCGACGCCGGCTCCTGCCGAGCATCCGGTGCGTCAGAAACGCCGTCTGCAGGTCGAGGATTGGCGACATGGCGGACCATCTGCTCGATCACGTTCGCCCGCACCTCGACCGCAGCGTGGAAGACCGCATCGCCTATATCTAGGCACCGCGATGGATCGGACATCACGTTGCAAAGCAGGCACATGAGCGCCTCGCCGAATTGCTCTCCCGGCCGCCGGCGTTGCGGACCCGCGGACTGATGGGCGACGCTCGCAGCATGCTCAAGGGTTTGCGCCGCCTCGACGGCCCGGCGCAGCCAGGCCGGCACCCTCGTCCTGGGCGCGAACGGTTCGGTTCCGGCCTGGGAAGGATGGCGCGGGAGGGTTTGGGGCGGAGAATCATCCTCGGCAGGCATGACCCACGGCGTGCGGCCATCGGCACGCTCGATGTGGCGGTTAGACGGAACATGGTAGCCGCACTTCCATTGGAGCGGCGAATGCGAACCGTCTTGTTTCCGAATGATTGATCCCAGGTGCGTTCCAGCAGCGCTGAACAAGGAGCCCCCGCAAAAAAAAATGGCCGGGCTCGAATGCGGCCCGGCCAAAAGAAGGTTAAAACCTTCGGGGAACACCGTCCGGCGGATGGGAGGAAACCGCCGAACGATTTTACCTGTTTGATCTTATTTCAAAGCCTTGGCGACGAATGTAATTCCAAAAAAGAATATAAACGGGCAAAAATTCGCGCACCGCATTATAGAGAACCCTCACGATCGCGCTGCTCCGGGTCTCGAGAGGATCGGCATAGTGGCGGCGTGCCACGTCGGGGTGTGAACGCAGTCGGCTTTTCAGAACATTGGTTCCGACATCGCGGAACAACGGATTGTCCGGATCGCTCGCCGATCCGCGCGCCTGCGCCGCCAGTTCCATCGAGCCGCGCACTGAAGAAGAAGGGAACGGAAATCCGCTCGACGCCGGCGGGCGGCGTCACGACGCGATGCACGGTGGCGCACAGGTCTCCATTCGATGCCAGTTCGAGCAGTTCGCCGATGTTGACGACCAGCGTTCCGGGGATCGGGTCCACATTCACCCAGCGGTCATATTCGACCTGCAGCCCCTTGTTTGTCGTCCTGCAGCAGCAGGGTCAGGAAGCCGCCATCCTTGTGCGCGCTGAGCGCTGCCGAACGGAGCGAACTCGTTCGCGACCCTCTCTCATCTCGTCGGCCTCGATCAATTCGCCCAAGCCTATCCCGCCCAATTGTCGGGCGGCATGGCGCAGCGCGTGGCGATCGCCCACGCGCTCGTGACGAAGCCACGCTTTCTGCTGCTCGACGAGCCGCTGGGGCCATCGAGGCTCTGACGCGGCAGCGCTTGCAGGACGAGCTTCAAAGGATCGTCCGGCACGAGGGCCACGATGGCGGCTGTCGAGACTGCCTCGACACTCACTCACAACCCCAAGGGAGAAAGCCGAGGCAAAGTATCCCCTCGCCTGTCGCTGTGAAGAAGATGCAGGCAATGCTGTTTCAGGCGCATGAACTCGCTCGAGGCGATGATTTCGGTCATGCGCGGCCTCTCGAAAGGCACGGTGATTTCCTCGTGAATCCGGCCGGGCTGCGCCTGCATAACGATGATCCGGTCGGCGAGCAGCAGGGCTTCGTCGATATCATGAGTGACGAATAGGATCGTCTTGCGGAATTGCGCCCAGATATCGAGCAGCAATTCCTGCATTCGAAGCCGTGTCAGGGCATCGAGCGCCCCGAAGGGCTCGTCCATCAGCAGCAGCCGTGGCTGGTTGACGAGAACACGCGCGATCTCGACGCGTTGCTGCATGCCGCCGGACAGCTGGCCGGGATAGCGCCTAGCAAAGCCGTTCAGACCGACGAGATCGAGCATTTTCTCCGCCTCGAGACGCCGCTGCCCGCGCTTGACGCCGCGCATCTTGAGGCCGAAAGCGACGTTGTCCCGCGCATTCTTCCACGGAAAGAGCGTGTGGTGCTGGAAAACGATACCGCGCTCTGGATGCGGGTCCTTTACGGGCTGTCCGTCGACCGAAAGGACGCCGGCAGCTGGCTTGATATGTCCCGCCAAGGCGCCGAGCAGGGTCGACTTCCCGCAGCCGGATGGTCCCAGAAGACAGACGAATTCCCCGGGAGAGACTTCGAAGCTCGCATCACTGACGGCTTCGAACGCACTGCTGCCGTGACCGAGCCGGATCGAAACATGATTGGCCTCGATACGGCCCGTTGCCGCGCGAAAGCTGCGCTGATGGGTCGTCATTTGCTGTCCTTCGTGTGCCATGGAAGAAGTGCCGCCCCTGCCGCTCGCAAGAGGGCGCTGCTTCCCATGCCGAACAGCCCGATCAGGATCATGCCGACGATGATTTCAGGATAGTTTTGCAGCGTGTAGGATTCCCAGGTGTAGTAACCGATACCGAACTGACCGGAGATCATCTCGGCGGTGACGAGACAAAACCACGACGTGCCCATGCCGATGACTAGGCCCGTGACGATGTTCGGCGCCGCGCCTGGAATAATGACTTCCAACAGCATCGCGGTCCGGGTGCTCCCCAGGCTGCGAGCAGAGGCGATCAGCCTTGGATCGACGCTTTCCACGCCATGGACGGTGTTGAGCAAGATCGGAAACAACGCGCCCGTAAAGGTGATGAAAATCATTGAGACTTCCGACGACGAAAACATCAGAACCGCAAGCGGAATCCAGGCGACGGCCGGGATCGGCCGCAGGAGCTCAAGCGGGGCTTGCAGGAAATCCCCGAGCCACCGTGAGCGACCCATGACGAGGCCAAGCCCGATACCGATCACGGCAGCGATGCCATAGCCAGCCAGAACCCTTTCCAGGCTGCTAAAAAGATGGGCAAAGAACTTGGGCGAGCGCAGGAAATCCAACGCTGCCGACACGACATCCATGGGCAATGGCACATTCTCGAACGTGACAATGCCGAGATTCAGTTTAAGGCTCGATACCATCTGCCAGAGAATGAGGCAGATGGCGAGGGATCCGGCCCGGCGCAACCATTGCCCAAGGTGAAAACGCGTCATTGGCCAACCTCAATTGCTGGCCATGATCGAGGCCTTGGCGGCAGCGAAATCAAGCACCTTGCCACCATGATCCTTGGCCCATTTCTTGGCGTTTTCCTTCAGCAGGAAGGCGCTGACTTCGCCGCCGTCGGCACGCACAAACCAGGCCTGATTGCCGAGCAGCTTGATGCCGCTTTCACGGTCCTGCGCATAAAACACCCGGACCGGCTTCCCCTCACCTTCAACGGCCTTAAGCGCCTTGAATGCGTTCTCCGGCGACGCATAGTGTCGGACGAGCGGCTCACCCTGGACCCAGATCTCAGCAACGCGTTTGGGGTCGCTGATCACTTCACCGGTGGCAGCATCCTTGGCATTCAAAGGCAGCTGGGCATAGTTCTTGAGCGCGGCATCATAGTCGAGCCCGGACGCCTTGAATGCAGCCTTTATGAACCGGTCATCGACAAAGCTGTTCACGTCGAGCGACTGGTCGGTCTTTTTCAGGAGCCTCAAGGTGTCGATCGCAGTGGCGACGGCCTGGCGGTATTCCGGCTTCCAGCTGAGATCACGGGTCTGAAGCCCGAGCGGTCCATGGAACAGGTATTCGACCTCGGCTTCGACGCCTGTCACCTTGGCGATCAGCTCACTGTATTTCTCCGGCTCCTTGGCGATCAACTGATCGGCCTCGATTGAGGCTCGAAGATAGGCAACAACGATCTCGGGATACTTTTCAGCATAGTTGGCCTCGACGAGGGCACCGTGGAAAGTGGGCGTCTTTGCCTGTGATCCGTCATAGATCTTGCGGGCGAAGCCGCGCCAGGGGAAGAGTTCGGCAAATGGGACAAAATCGGCGTGCGCCTCGATCTGGTTTGCCTGGAGGGCCGCGCCGGCGACTTCAGGAGCCTGGGTGATGATCCTCACGTCGCTTTCGGCATCCCAGCCCTGTGCCTTGACGGCCCGCAGCAGCATGCCGTGCGAGGTCGATGCGAATGGAACGGAGATGGTCTTGCCCTTGAGCTCCGAGAGGGACTGGATGGGCGAAGCGGTCGGCACCACAACGCCGTTGCCGCTGCCGTTCACGCTGCCGGACAGCACTGTGATGAACAAGCTCTTTCTCCCCGCCTTGATATGGCCGAGACCGTTGAACGAGCCGGGGAAATCCGCCATCACCCCGAAATCAAGCTTTCCGGCGATCTGCTCATTGGTGATCGGCGCGCCGCTCGTGAAGTTCTTCCACTGAACATCATAGGTGACGTCTTTATACTTGCCGTCGTGCGGCAGGTATTTGTCGAGCAGTTTCAACTCACGGATCAGCAATCCGCCCGTGGCGGTATTGATGGTGGTGTCCTGCGTGCCGATGGCTACGCGGATGGTTTCGGCATGCGCGGCAGAAGCGAATCCGGCCACCATAAGGGCAAGCGCAGCCAAATATGAGCGAACATTCATGGTCCTACCTCGTGATTAATCTGCCGGCATTCGCGGCTGATTTGCTGACCCGGTGGCGATTGCCAATCCGATGTCATCCAAGTTGTGACGGCCGGGCTGAAGGCATAAGCAATTACTTGCGCAATTTCGGCGGCGCCGATTTCGATCGCCGGCTTCCGGTCGGTTCAGCGCTGATTTAAAATTGTATGCTGGAACCGTTCGAAATTGAGGGACAGGAATTATCTAAGCAAGGCATGAAAGCCGCAATTATATTCCTTTTTTGTCTATAGAAATTATCTACTTTTAACGCGTTTCGTGACACGAAAGGAGCCGGATATGAGCCTCGAAATGCTTTCAACCAATTTCGAAGCTAAGCGGAAGCAACATGAGCCGGCGCTCGAATTGCCCGCGCAGGTCTTTCTTCCCGGCGATCGAGCGCTTTTTCTCAGCGAAAGCGTGGAAGGGCTCGACGACGGCGCGCATTTTCTCGATGCCTTGACATCCGACGAGTGGGCGAAACTCAGGGCGCATGGCCGGCGTCTCGCTTTTGCGACCGGTCAGGCGATCTTCACCCAAGGCGACAGGCACGGTGGCATTTTCATCATCGAAAGCGGCAAGGTTCACGTCTTCTACACGGCACCGTCAGGACGCGAAATCACCCTCGCCTACTGGACAGCGGGGCATTTCATTGGCGGTCCCGAAATGACCGGCGGTGGAATCCATATCTGGTCCGGAGAAGCATTGAGTGAATGCCGGATGCTGTTCATCCCGGCCAATGCGTTGAAAAAGCTCGTCGTCGAGCTCCCGAATTTCGCGCTCTGTCTTCTGCAGGGGCTTGCAGCGAAGGGCAGATGCTATTCGGCGATGGCTCAGATGCTCGGCACGCGTTCGGTGATCGAACGACTGGCGCAGTTCCTGATGAATCTCGGCAACCTTCATGGCGTGCGCGACGGACGGGCAATCGTCATCAATGCCAAGGTGACGCATGACCAGATTGCGGCCATGGTCGGCTCCACACGCCAATGGGTGACGATGATGATGAAGCGCTTCCAAAAGGAAGGGCTGGTAACGGTGACGCCGCGCCATATCCGTATCGAACGCCCTCACACGCTGATGGAAATGGTTTCGAAGCGCGCGGCGGGGTGAGGCCGCGCTTCGGCTTCCCCTAACTAACCGAGCCGCGTTAGCGCCCAGCGAACGGTCTTGCGCACGTCCGGATCGGCGTCGCCGATATGCGTCATGAGAGCATCCCGCGACGATGGATCGGCGATTTCACCGAGCGCCGCCGCAGACTCCTTGCGGAGCGAGGCCATGTCGCTCGTCAACAGCTCGGAAATCTGCCGTACCGCCGATTGCGCCTTGAGCTTGCCAAGCGCATTCAGGCATTTTTGCCGAACCTGCCAGTATTCGTCGGAAAAGCCGACGGTCAGTCCGTCGACGGCCGAGGTTTGGCCGATTCGGCCGAGCGATTCGGCCGCCGCGGCCCGCACCTGCCAGTTCTCATCGTCGAGGGCAGCCGTCACGGCAGCCGCTGCGGCGGGCTGGCTCGTGAACGACAAGGCGTTGACCGCAACGGACCGAACGGTGGCATCGGCATCGCGCGTCGCGGCGATCAGGGAAGGCAAGGTCTCTTCCAGCTTGAGATAGGCAACGACGCCGAGCGCCTGCGCGCGCACATTGGCATCTTCATCCCGCATTGCTGCCAGAGCGGGGCCGAGTGCCCCACGCGAACGCAACGCTTTCAGCCCGCGAAAACCCGCAGCCCGGACGAAGGGGCGTCCATGACTGACGAGCGGTAGGATGGATTCAGCTGCCGCTGGATCCTTCAGTTCAGCAAGGCTATCGGCTGCCGCCTGGGCCACCGTCAAATCCTGATCCGCCGCCAGACGGGCAAGGCCAGCAGCCGCCTCAACGGCGTCGAACTCGGACAGTGCAATCGCCAGCTGCAAACGCACTGTCGCGTCGGGGTCGGCAACTGCGGTCAGGAGATCCGGCAGCACATCCGCGCTCGCGGTCTCGGCAAGGTCGATCACGGCAAGCCGTCGCACGGCCGCGTCCGCATCGTTCAGACGCTCGCCGATTTCCTCGATGTCGCCAAAATCTTCGAAGGGATCGAATGCAGTCATGTCAGCGCAACAGATAGGGGATGTTGACGGTCACAGCGCCGGTCGGACAATCCTTCTCGCACGGCATGCAGTACCAGCACTCGTCGAATTTCATATAGGCTTTGCCAGTGAGATCGCTGATGCGCAGGACATCCAGCGGGCAGACCTCGACGCAGACCGTGCAGCCCTTGTCGGCGATGCATTTCGCCTCGTCCACGACGACGGGAACGGTTGTGGGTGAAAGCGCAAGCGGCATGGCTTCCTCGTCAGGCTTGATTGGAAACGCGCAGATGGTCATAGGCCGTCCGCTCCTCGTTCTCGATCGGAACGATGTAGGGTTGGATTGGCCGCTTCTCAGAGACCAGGCGGCCGTCGACCTTGCGCAGAAGCGTATGGCAGAACCAGTTGTCGTCATCCTTTTTGGGATAATCGACGCGGTTGTGATAGAGCCCCCAGCGGCTTTCCGTTCGGAAGAGCGAGGCATGGGCCGCCATGTCGGCGCAGTCGAGAATGGACGACACTTCGAGCGAACGCATCAGTTCATGCGCGTCACGCGCGATAAGGGCGCTTTCGAGATCATCCCTGATCTCCGCGAGCCGCGCCTGGCCGATCCGCATCCTGGCCGTCACCTTGGGTGGCTGCAGGTAGTCGTTGACCAGCCGCCGGGTCTTGTATTCCAGCTGGTTGGGCGGGATGCCGTCCTCGCGCCGCGTCGGCGCAAGCACGCGTTCTCGCTCCAGCCTGACCAGATCGCTGTCGAAGGGCGGCAGATCACTTTCGAGTGCGACTTCGGCTGCGTGTTCGCCCGCAATCGCGCCATTGGTGAAGGCGCCTAGCATATAGTTGTGTGGCACGCTCGCCATGTCGCCCGCAGCGTAGAGGCCCGGCACCGTGGTCCGGGCGCATTCATCGACGAAAACGCCCGACGCGCTGTGACCCGAACAGAAGCCGATTTCGGAAATGTGCATTTCGATCATATTTTCGCGGTAGTCGGTGCCCCGCGTCTGGTGGAACCTGCCGCGTGACGGGCGCTCGACCTTGTGCAGGATCTCTTCGATCTCGCCGACCGTGTCGGCATGAAGGTGGTTGAGCTTCAGGAACACTGGCCCCTTGCCAGACTGTAGTTCGTTGTAGAATTCCTGCATCATCTGTCCCGACCAGTAGTCGCTTTCGATGAAGCGATTGCCTTCACTGTTGGCGGTATAGGCTCCGAACGGACCGGCCACGTAAGCGCAAGCCGGGCCGTTATAGTCCTTGATCAGCGGATTGATCTGATAGCATTCGAGATTCGCGAGCGCGGCACCCGCATGATAGGCCATGGCATAACCGTCACCGGAATTGGTCGGATTCTCATAGGTTCCGAAGAGATAGCCGGAATGCGGCAATCCGAGCCGCCCCGCCGCGCCCATGCACAGGATCACGGTCTTGGCGCGTAGCACGAGGAATTCAGCCGTGCGCGTGTTCACAGCAGTGGCGCCCGCGATCCTGCCGTCGTTGGCGGTCAACAGGCGCGTTGCCATGAAGCGGTTGGAGACCAATATCCTTTCGCGCTTGATCTGCCGGTAGAGCGCCTTCTTGACGGTATCGCCATTCGGCATAGGCAGCACATAGGTTCCGAGATGGTGGACCTTCTTCAGGTCGAAATCGCCATTGGCGTTCTTCTGGAAACGGATGCCGAAACGGTCAAGTTCCTGGATGATATCATAGCAGCGCGATGCATATTTGAAGACCGGCGCCTGATCGACAATGCCGTCATTGGCGATGGTGATCTCCTTGGTGTATTGCTCGGGCGTCGCATATCCCGGGACGACGGCGTTGTTCAGTCCGTCCATGCCCATGCAGATAGCGCCGGAACGCTTCACATTGGCCTTTTCGAGCAGGACGACATTCAGAGCGGGATTTTTCTGCTTCGCCTTGAGCGCCGCCATCGGTCCGGCTGTGCCGCCGCCGATCACCAGCACATCGCAGGTGACTTCCGACAGCCCTTCGACAAAATTATCCATTCTCGTTCCTCAAGCCGCAGAATCGGCGATTTCGCGCAAATAGCTCCAGGGATAGATGCCCCGGTCGTGCCCGTCGGAGAAAACCAGACGTATGGCATATGAACCGATCGCCTCTGCGCTCGTCACGGTGACGGTCTCGAACGAATGTTCGTTGCCCTCGATGTCCGCCCGCACCTGCTGTGCCGCCCGGCTGCGCGCCCGCAGCTTGGACGCGGGGATGAGCGAAACCACACCGTCCTCCCATGTAACGGAGAGAAGGCTGCGCGCGGCAGTGACCTTGAGTTCAAGAGGTATCACGGCGTCCCCCGAGGGTTCGCCGCATCTTAGGGAACAGCGGAACATGGACACGCAATAAATTGCCTGCGTCCAGCATGCTTATTGAAACCGCGATAAGTCCGGCTTGCCGCATTGCGTTTGAGGGGACTTCGAACCGACAGCCTCTTCGTGTATCACGACGGGAGGTGAGGTCTGGGGGTGGCGTTTGCAACTCCGTTCTTCGACGCGATGGCGATGACCCAATTGGCGGTGCCGCCTTTCAGGCCCAGTGCGATGTCGCCATTGGCCCCTTGAACGGTCAAGTCGGACACGCGTACCATCGCGCCATCTGAATTGAGTCTGCTTCATTCGTCCGGGCTAATGTCCGGAGTGGTCTGGATATTTTCCTTGCGTACGGATGCAACCAGCGGCGCGGCGAAGCGCGGCAAATCGTTTGTCCATGTGGCGGAAGCCTCCTGGGGCAAAGGCCTCAGCACCCTGCTGCGTATCGTGCGAATGACGCTGCGCCATCCCTGGCAAGTCGCCATCACCATCATCTCGACCTTCATTGCCGCCACGCTGCAGCTTTTCATTCCACGCTTGCTGGGACGGGCCATCGATCAGGCGCAGGGCGTCATGACTGCGGGTGCTGGTCCTGCGGCAGAGCACGCGCTGTGGAACACGGCGCTCACGCTGCTCGTCGTCAGCATCCTGCGCGGCCTCTTCACTATGGCGCAGAACTACTATGGCGAGGCCGTCGGCCACCGGACCGGCTATGAACTGCGGCTGGCTTTCTATGAGAAGATCCAGCGCCTGAGCTTCTCCTTCCATGACCGGGTCCATACCGGCGATCTCATCACGCTCGGCCTGCTCGATCTCGACGGCGTGCGCATGTTCTTCTCCACCGGCATCCTGCGCGTCGTGCTGCTCGGCGTGCTGATCGGCGTCGGCGCTTATCTGCTGATCAGCACCGATCTCGTGCTCGGGCTGCTCAGCCTGAGCTTTGTGCCGTTCGTCGCCTGGCGGTCCTCGGTCACGCAGCTGGCGCTGCGCAGCACCTGGCTGACGTTGCAAGAGCGGCTGTCGGTGCTGAGCCGGGTGATGGATGAGAACCTCGGTGGCATCCGTGTCGTGCGTGCTTTTGCGGCGCAGCGGCATGAGCTGGAAAAGTTCGACCGCGCCAAGCAGGATGCGCTGGACCTCGCCAACCAGCGCGTCGGCATCCGCGTCAGCAACACCAGCGCCATGAACTTCTCGTTCCTCGCCGCCATGGGCTTGGTGCTTTGGTTCGGCGGCCAGAAGGTGATTGCGGGCCAGATCAGCGTCGGCACGCTGGCCCAGTTCCTCACCTTCATGACCATCTTGCAGATGCCAGTGCGCCAGCTCGGCCTGATGGTCAATTCATTCGCCCGCGCTTCGACCTGCGGCACGCGTCTGTTCGAACTGCTGGACACCGAACTCGATATCGAGGACGCGCCCGACGCCAGGGATCTTGTCGTCACTGACGGTGTGCTGCGCTTCGACAATGTCGGCTTCCGCTACGCGGGAGCTGGTCGCCCGACGCTATCCGGGATCTCCTTCGAGGCAAGATCCGGCCAAACCATCGGCATTGTCGGTCCGCCCGGCAGCGGCAAGTCGACCATCGCGCACCTGATCCCGCGCTTCTACGATGTGACGTCAGGTGCCATCACCATCGATGGCCAGGACATCAGCAAGGTCACGCTGCAATCGCTGCGCAAGGCGGTCGGCGTGGTGCAGCAGGACGCATTCCTGTTCACCACCTCGATCGAGAACAACATCGCCTACGGCAATCCATGGGCGCGCGAGACCCGCATCGGGCAAGCCGCCGAGTATGCCCAATTGCACAACTACATCATCGGGCTTCCGGCGGGCTACACCACAGTCGTTGGCGAACGCGGCGCGTCACTTTCCGGCGGTCAGCGCCAGCGCCTGACCATCGCCCGCAGCCTGATGCTGCGGCCATCGGTGCTGGTCTTCGACGATTCCACCGCTGCCATCGACGCCGGCACCGAGCAGCGGATCCGGGCAGCGATGAAACGCTTCGCCAAGGACCGCGTGACGCTCATCATCTCGCACCGGCTGAGTTCACTGATGCATGCCGACCAGATCCTGTTCGTGGAGGGCGGCCGGATCGTCGAGCGCGGCACGCATGAGGAACTGCTGGCGCTCAGCGGACGCTACCGCGCCCTTTACGACCTGCAGCTACGGCCGGACGATGACCGACCCGTTGTAACGGGAGCCGCGTGATGTCGACACAGAGCGACGACGAGAAGGAAGACACCAGCGGGCGGCCGACAAAGGCGGTCGTCGGCTCGCACCGCGACGAGGAAGAAGTCTTCGGCAAGGCCTATGATCCGCGCATCGTGCGGCGCATCTGGAGCTTCGTGAAACCGTATCGGGGCCGGATTTTCATCTCGGTCGCCGCGGTCCTGGTGTTCACGCTGACGCAGCTGGCGATCCCGCTGGTCATCCGCTACGCCATCGACCACGGCATGGCGGCGGGCAGGCTCGACCGGTCGGTGATGATCTGGGCGACGGGCGCCTTCGCCACGATCATCCTCATCAACTACGGCGCCAGCTATGTGCAGGAGAGCGTCGTCGGCAAGGTGGCCGAAAACGTGCTCTCCGACCTGCGCCGCGCCATGTTCAGCCACCTGCAGCGGGTCTCGCTGAGTTTCATGGACAAGACCGAAGTCGGCCGGCTGATGTCGCGCCTGCAGGGCGACGTGAATTCAATGCAGGAATTCCTTGAAACGTCGGTGATGTCGGTGGGCGACATCGTGCTGTTGTTCGGCATCGTCAGCGTCCTGCTCTGGCTCGATTTCCGGCTCGGGCTGCTGACGCTGTCGACCATGCCGGTGCTGTTCATCGTGCGCCTGTTTTGGCTGCCGCGCGCCAAGGTCGCCTTCATGGCGGCGCATGAAACCAACTCGATCGCCAACGGTGCGCTGGCCGAAGGCATCCATGGCGTTCGCACGGTGCAGAGCCTGGAACGCCAGCATGTCAATTTCGATCTTTATGACGAGAAGGTGCTGGCCAATCTCAATGCCCATCTGAGGTCGGCCAGGTATGCGCAGGTGATGGTGCCGATCGTCGACACGCTGACCGGGTTCGCCATGGCGACAGTCATCGTCGTGGGCGGCTCGATGGTGCTGTCGCACAGCCTCGACGTCGGCGTCATGGTGGCGTTCCTGTTCTACATTCAGCGCTTCTTCGACCCGATCCGCTCGCTCACCATGCAGTACAGCGTGATGCAGCGCGCCATGGCTTCGGGCCAGCGCGTCTCAGAAGTGCTCGACGTGCCGGTGGACGTCAGCGATAAGGACAATGCTGTTAAGCTGTCGCGCGACATGGACGGCTCGGTCGAGTTCAGGAACGTCACCTTCGGCTACCGGCAGAACCTGCCTGTGCTGAAGAACGTCTCCTTCCGTGTCAATCCGGGCGAGACTGTAGCACTTGTCGGCCCAACCGGATCGGGCAAGTCCAGTTCCATGGCTCTGGTGCACCGCTTCTACGATGTCTGGTCCGGTCAGGTCCTGGTCGGCGGGCACGATGTGCGCGACCTGACACAGGATTCGCTCGGAGAGCAGGTGGCAATGGTGCTGCAGGAGCCGTTCCTGTTCTCAGGAACGGTGCTGGAGAACATCCGCTATCATAAAACCGCCAGCCGCGAGGAGGTGGTGCGCGCCGCACAGGCCGTCGGCGCGCACGACTTCATCGAGAACTTGCCCGATGGCTACGACACCGAACTCGAGCAGCGTGGCGGCAATCTCTCGCTCGGCCAGCGCCAGCTGATCAGTTTCGCGCGGGCGCTGGTGGCCGACGCCAAGATCCTTGTGCTCGACGAAGCCACGGCCAGCATCGATTCCTATACGGAGATGCTGATCCAGAAGGCGCTGATAAAACTGCTGGAAGGCCGGACAGGGCTGGTTATTGCCCATCGCTTGGCCACCATCCGCGGCGCCGACCGAATCATCGTGCTGCAGAACGGCGAGATCGTCGAAAGCGGCAACCACGAACAGCTGATGGCAAAAAAAGGCCTCTACGCCCGTCTCTACAACATGAACTACGCTTCGTTCGACGACATTTCCGAGGAAGAAATGGGGATGGAATCAGCGGTCGGCAAAGCGACGTGATCGAGACTGGCGGAACCGGACAGTTAGCCCTTGGCCCCGCCCTCTCCAGAGCGACCCATTTGCGAGACGTTCTGACATGGCCGCTGACCTGCTTGCCATCCTCGGCGCGCAGGTACAGGAAGGAGATTATCGCGACCGCCAAGGCTGGTGGCGCGGCTGAGCTTGTCCGCCGGCAGATGGCATAGGAGGGCCGCACAACGCCGAGCAAAGGGTGAAGGTGAAAAGCGGGCGGCTGACTGAATGTCCTTGTGCACGCCGCGTCGCAGACCCATGAAGGCCGGGTTTCCCCTCAGCTCTTCCCGGCCCTGTCGGCCCGAGGCTTCGAAAATGGCCAACTTGAAGAACAAAAATAGAATTTGGATTTCTAACGCCTTGTGACGGTGGGAATAGGCTGTTGCAATAATCGGTCGCAAAACTCTAACGTGTTCATGAGTTCACGAGATGGCGACCAACGAAATTCTGACCCTACAGCCCTACGATGATACCGAACAATTGGCATCTGACGCATTCAACGAGTTCGTGCGTAGATGGAAAAGCGACCTGCCCAATTCGGCCGTGATTGAGCACGTTGGCGCAACAGCGGTCCCCGGCTGTCTTACCAAGGGCGATCTCGATATCTGCATAAGGGTAGACCCGCAGGATTTTGAGGCGGCAGAGGAACGCCTTGTCCGGAGCCTCGAGCGCAACTCGGGATCGGTCAGGAGTGATGCGTTCTCGGCGTTCATGGATGACGAACAGCATCCCCCTCTTGGAGTGCAGCTTGTGGCAAAGGGTAGCGAGCTGGATTTCTTTGTCCGGTTTCGAGATCGCCTTCGCGAAAGTGCAAACCTTCTGTCATCTTACAATGACCTGAAACGTCGATTTGAAGGGCGGGATATGGAAGAGTACCGAAGCGCAAAGGCTGATTTCATCAGCCGGGCTGTTTCGCAGAAATCCTAAATCCACGTTCAGGTCGCAGGACTTAGGCGCTAAAGTCGTCGCAGGTTTTTGAGAGATTTGCGACAGCGCAGACCGGAATAATATGCCCGTGTTCGACATAACCGACGTAATCGATAACCTCTTTACAGGATGGGCGCGGCCAGATTCGCCTGGCGCGGCGGTGGCCGTGATCCGGGATGCCGAAATCGTCTTCCAGCGCGGCTACGGTATGGCCAATCTGGATCATGATGTGCCCATCACACCGTCCTCTGTCTTCCATTCCGCGTCCGTCTCCAAGCAGTTCACGGCCATGGCGGTCTATATGCTGGTGGAGGAAGGCAGGCTCTCGCTGGGCGACGATATCCGCCGCCATGTCCCCGAACTGCCGGATTTCGGCGTGCTCGTCACGCTCGACCATCTCATCCACCACACCAGCGGCCTGCGTGACCAGTGGGAACTTCTCCAACTGTCGGGCTGGCGCTACTCGAAGGACCTGATCACGGACAAGGACGTGCTGCGGGTGGTCTCGCGACAAAGGGCGCTCAACTTTCCGCCCGGCACGCGCTTCATGTATTGCAACACCGGCTACACGCTGCTGGCGCAGGCCGTCGCCATCAGAGACGGCCTACCCCTACGAAGTGGTTCTTCAAGATGGCATCATTGCCTCTACGGCGCTGAAGAAGCCGCTTCAGCCCATGACCGCCTTGGCGAAGGACCTATTCATCGAAGACCGCAGCCGCCGCCTGCGCTTCACGCGTGATGCCACAGGCGCGATCTCCGGCCTATTGCTCAACACCGACCGTCTACGAAATGTGTGGTCCGAGCGGTTATCGGGTGGGAGTTGATTTGATCGCCTGAGGCCCGCTTCCGTCCTTTTGCGACCTTGCCATGTCGCCGCGACAGATCGGCCGTCCGGAAGATGGGGCGATTTCCAAAGTTGGCTCAAGCAGATTGCCAGAGTTGATTTCAGCGGCCGGCCTATAGGCCACCACCAGCAACCTTGCGCGGCCGGCCTCCCTTGCGGCCGTTCTCCCGAGCCGCCGCCGCCTTGGCGCGCGAACGGGCTTGGCCGCCGGCCGTACCGAGCTGCGCGGCCATCCAGCGCTTGGAGCCAAACACACCTTGTAGCAGCGCCGGCACATACACATCGGCATCGAGCTTCGGCCAGTGCAGGCCAAGGCCGGCCGGGCTGATCTCGATTTCGGCAAGGTCGGCCGGCGAGGCATCAGCCAAACCTTCCGCTAGGCGCGGCGGGAAACCGATCTGCACGCCGGTATTCAGGTTGACGACGATGCGGGCCGAGCGGCGATCGTAGCGCGCGGACACGGCAAAGCCGTTCTCCCGCAGCGCGGCCATCCGCTTTTCGGCTTGGTGAAACTCTTGCTCAGTAACGGCCATGAATTGTTCTCCATTCCGCGATCCGGCTTAGCGCGGGGCTGGTTGAATCCGAAGCTCTCCCGCAGCGCCGGCGGTCCATCGGGGCAATGCAGGATGAACACCGCTTCGCCGGCCGCTCCCTTGACGTGAACGTGCGCGGGTCGATGATCGTTCGGGTAGATGACCACGCGCAGGCCATCGAGGCGTAAAACGGTCGGCACGGATGATCTATACCAAAACCCAAGCGCTTAGGAAAGTCGGTTTCCGCCTAGGTCGAAATTGTCGCAAATGTCTGTCGCGAAAGTTTGAGTTTTGCCAGCGATTTTTGCGACAGAAATTTCCCTTAAGAATCAGTGACGGTTCGGGATTCGCGAAACTTAGGAGTTTTGCGACGGCTGCCTCCTTTTGTGGATGATCGACTTTACATCCGAGTGTCCGGCCCCACCATAGGCCGCCAGAACGGCCCCTGCGAAATAGATCATCAGACCCGTCATCGTGGCCGGTGCGTAAGCCACACGACTTTCAACGAGCTGAAACAGGAAAACGAACAGTGGACCAAGCGCCGTGATCGCGGCCAGCGACAAGGTGGACATTAGCGATATGGCCTTTTGCATCGCAAAGACAGGAAACGCCATGATCGCGAAGCCGATCACGATAACAGCAAGCAGCCCGCTGGGATCGACCGGACCTTTCCCATCAAGGCCGAGCCACGCGGCCGGGAGTGCCATCATTACGTAAAGCGGAAACCGTAGCCCATATTGCGCAGCCGGTGCGATGCCGAGGCGGTCGAGCCTCTGGCTGTAGATCATCATCGCCGTGAGACTGACGGCAGACACACAGGTCAGCAGCAGTCCGGCCATCGCGGCAGTCCAGCCGCCTCGCACGAAGCCTGATTGTCCAAGCAGCGTGATCGCCGCCAGATAACCGACGCCGATCACTACAGCGATCAGGCCGACGCCTTCGACCCGGTTGCGCAGCGGTGACGCTTCCGGAACCCCGCAAGCCGAGGCAACAAGGACACCAATAGGTATCAGCCCTGAAAACACGGTGAAGACCACAGCCGGTTCGATCATTTGAAGCGCGAAGAAGTATGCGATCCAGACAAGGGCCGTCGAGAGGTTCAAACCGAACACACTGGCTCCGTTGGCCCATGCAGTTTTCAGTTGATCCGGGGTCCGCATCTTTGCCCAGGTCAGCGTTCCGGCGGCCGTGAATCCAAAGACTGCCCCGCCGATCAGGAACGAGTCATAGTCCTGAAACACGCCGCCAAAAAACACGGCTTGGGCTGCTTCCAAGATCACAAAGGAAAAGGCCCAGACCAGCCCCAGCGCTGCACTGTTCATCGTCTCACCACACCGATTTTCTACTTTAATACGGCGAAAATGGCGGATAAGGTGGCCAAAATTTACAAAAAAATGGTGCTTTGGACCACGGAAAACGCTGCATATGGATGAACTGGACCTCCGGATCGTGGCCGCGCTTCAGGCAGACGGTGCGCTCACCAAGGCGGAGCTGGCAGAGGCGGTTGGCTCGACGCCTTCAACCTGCCTGCGTCGGGTCGCGGAGCTGCGGCGAACGGGCGTCCTGAAAGCCTGCGTCTATCTCGCGGACCCGGCCAAGCTCGGGCGCAGCATTCGGGCTGTCATCACTGTCACCACGCGCAACCACACCAAGGATATGCGGTCGTCCTTCGCGTCGCGCATTTCAGAGGAACCCGCGATTACCCAAGCGTTCGGTGTCACTGGCGATCTGGACGCGGTGCTAATCGGGCATTTCGGCGACATGGAAGAATATCAGGCGCTCTGCGACCGCCTCTTCGACAGTGATCCGGACGTGGTCCGCTACACGACGCTGTTCGCCGTCGAGACCTATAAGGAGACGACGAAGATTGCGCCTCAAGAGGCTGCCCCCAAATGATGGTCGGCGAGCCGCTGTCGCGAAAATCCCGACTTCTGCATCAGATGATACGCTGACTTTTGCGACGTATCAAAACTTAGGAGATATGCGAATCTCGGCCGGGCTCTGCTGCGGAAAGAGCATACCGCCGAAGGATGACCTCTCCTACCACTGGTTGGAGCATTGGATTGTCGTAGAGGCCTGCCATTGCGACAACGAGCATGTTCAGGCTGGGAACGACGTACATCCGCTGCCCGCCCCAGCCTACGGCCGAAGCCCATTTTATCTCCTGGCGATTGATCAATGATCGACCGATCCACCATTGGAACCCGTAGAAAAACAGGCCGTCTCCGTGAATCTGTGGGGAGATGGCTTGTTCTATCCACGATGCAGAGACAATGCGTCGTCCGCTCCAAATCCCTTGGTTCAAAACAAGCTGACCAATCTTCGCCAGATCGCGGGGCCTCATTCTCAGACCAGAAGCGGGATTTGGCGTTCCGTTGGCGTAACGAACCCATTCGACGTCATCAATGCCGAGCGGCATGAAAAGTTCATCGTGCGCAAGCTGATCAATCGGACGACCAGAGACCTTCTTCAAAACGGCTCCTAGAAGCGCGGTCAGGCCGCCATTGTAAGCATAGCTGACGCCGGCAGGGCGAGCGACGGGCTGCTCCAACACATAGCGATATTGATCCGGAGCATTGATCATCTGCCGTTCGCTATTGGCGGGATTGCTGTAGGGCAGATATTCGTTCCAAGCCAAACCGGCGGACATCGTCAGCAGATGGCGCAGCGTGATGCTGTCCTTTTCAGGTGATCTGAGATCGCCATATTCGGGGAGGAAAGGCAGAGTTGGCGCATCAATGTCGCTGATCCACCCGCGATCGACCGCGATACCAACAAGTAGAGAGACGATCCCTTTAGAAATCGATCGCAGATCGTGTTTCAGGCTCGCATCATACGTCACCCGCCCAAGTGGTGTGGCCCACGCCTTATCCTCGCCGGCGAAGTATCGTTCATACACCAGCTTCCCGTGTCGAGCGATGAGAACGGCATGGACGTTCGCGTCGTCCCAATTGTCAAAATGAGGACCGATCCCTCGTAGTAAGTCTGCGTCAAAACCCTCACTTTCGGGGTCAGCAATCTGCCATCCGTCATCTCCTTCGGTTGGTGGGTCAAGATCGACGCTCGAATCCGACATGCGAACCTCATTTATGCTTAGTGTGCCAGAACGGTAACCGAATGTTCGATTTTACAGTCTCAGATAAAGTGAGCCGAAAATCGCGATGATCTCGCGCCCGCGCCTGGATAATCTCAAGCTGCTACACGTAGCCGCCCCCAGGATCGTCGCTCAAACGGAAGCCACTCCCCATCACGATTTCTTCGCAGTGAAAATAATAAATCATACAGCGTCCACCCTGCAGAAGCCGCTATGCGGGTAGAGTCCATATGTTGGGCGGAGATGCGGACGTGAGCTGGGAACTGTTCGTTAGCGACTGGTGGTGCAAGCGCGGCAGCGAAATATACTCGCGTTCGCACCAGATTTGACGGCATTCTCGGCCGCTGCCAATACCTTGAAAGGAGTGAGCACTTATGGAGAGCAGTAACCGAAGGCTCATGAAGGCGAGCGAAATTCCGGCGTTCGTTGAAGAGGTGATAAAGGCAGGCTGTGATATCTGCGCCGTCGGCCATGATCGTTACGTGCTCGGCGATGCCGACCTGTCCGTGAGTGAGCTGGAAGCGGCGTTGCCGGAACTACAGCGAATAGAGGAAACCTACGGCGATCGCGATTTCCTCAGACTGGAGATCGTGGCTCACCTCCGCGCCCTCGGGCGTTATCTGGAGCCCGGTTCGTCAGCGACACATTGGTCCGAGAATACGAGACCAAACTGAATTTGGGACCGCGACGCCCAGGTGCTGCTCGCCTGGGCCGACAAGCCGTATCTGTTCTGAGCGACCGCCATGGACCTCAGCCTGCCAAAACCCTCTGACGGCGCCCCCCAAGCTCCACCGCGCCGAGGCTCTCGATGCGCTTGATTCGGTGCTGCCGTTCGACCGCCGCGACCGGCTGGCGGAGCTTTTGACCGACGAGACGTCGAGACTGTGGATGCTTAACATGATTTGTTGGTGGTTCTCTTCGTTTATAGGGCGCATTGCTATCGTAGGGGGCGTGCTGGCTGGCATCGGCTGGAGTGCACACGCGTCGGATGACGTTGAGCCCCAATGGCGAGAAGATCGGATCAAGCTAAGGATCGTGGCGCCGGCCGCGTGCGCGCAATTTGCACTCGATGGACTGGTGCGACGCGCCGTGTTGCGCATCACTATACGTTCTCGCCCGGGATTCGCATGTGGCTGTTCTCGAATGCAGTACGTCGTTCGGGCAAAGCCGTCGACCGGTGTCGCATCCGATGCCGGAGACGCGGCCACACCGCCCGGGTGGAGCACATCGCGGCGAGGCCAGACCGTTGCCCAAGGCTCCTTCATGGCGCTCAGGGATGTAGATCATCTTGACATTGCATTGCCGCGTAAACCATCTTTCAAAAACCCATGGCTTGAAGTCTCGATCGGCTGCTTCTCAGTCTCGCCGGACTTTTAAAGTACGATAGTGCCAGCCCTACTAGAAGCATTCTCCGCCAGCGCACAGCCCAGAAGGGGCAGAGTTTCGAGGGAACTTGCTGATGCGCAAGATCGCCGTATTGTCCACCTTCTCCGGCGATGAGTTCCTCGCCGCCGCCCTCTGTGAGAACTCAGGGTCCAGTCTATGGGTCGGTTTCGCGAAACAGGCTGCGCAGCTTGTTCGGGAAGTACTTTGACGAGGACACGTTGGCTGGCTCATCTTGAGATTGTATGGCCGACTGCTGCCCCAATTGCTGTGCCAACAGCAATCCCAACGGCGATATTGCCAAACACAAGCTCGCCCACCGCCGCACCGATTCCAATTCCTATCGCCATTCCAGTAGCCATATTGAGAGCCTTTCGGTTAACCCGTCAAAGGTAAGACAACCCAAGGATGATGTTGATGCGCTGCGCCAAAGGCGAGCCTGAACCGGCAATGACCGATCCTATTCTAGTCACCCACAAGGAACACGGCTTGATGCTCGCAACATGGCAGGAGCATCTGCCAATTCTCCTCTGCATACGGGTGGTCATTTCCTCAGGCTGCGGATTTCCGACTCGATCTGCCGAGCTGCCCGGCGGTTCAGAACGACGACGAAAACGGCCAAGGCAAAGGTCAGACCTCCTGCGACAAGCACAAAGATCGGACGCTCGGGATTTGCCATCCAGTATCCGAGATAGCTCAAGACAAACCCGGGCACCATCGGCCCGACATACCAGAGCCAGGCGGAGCGAAGAAGGTCGCGCTCGTGCTCCAGCCGCCGCTTCAGATGGTCCATCCCGCTTGCCGCCATATCGGTGCCGACGCGCGTGCTCTTCCTGAAGATATACAGCCCGACGAAGACCATGCCGAGCGCCAGCGTCGCAAATCCTGCCCCCATGACCCAATGAGCCACGGCACGGGCGGCAAGCAAGGCAATCACGCTCATGACCAGCAGAAATGCTGCGGCTATACCTCCGGCGACATATTCCAAGGTGTTGCGACGCTTTATGGTCCGGCTCAGGGCGGCATGTCGCTTCTTGATCTCGTCGAGACTGATGGCTGCGGTTGTCACAGGCTGTTCCTTCCATGAATGTTGGGATCGGTCGCTCATCGCGTTGCCTCCAGATTGAGCTGGCCGGCCAGAAGGCGTTTGATGCGGCTGATGCGGGTCGCCACGGCGCCCGCTGAGAGACCGGAAACCTCGGCGATGGTGACGGCACTCTCGTCTTCCAGGTAGAGGATCATCACCTGCCGGTCGACCGGCTGCAGGCGGTGGAGCATCGCGTGGATCTGGGCAAGGGCCAGCCTGTCGGAGACCTCCATCTCCGGAGAGGGACGCGGGTCCGCAGCAATCTCTGCCTCGGACTGATTGAAACCGATCATGCCTTTCCGGCGTCGGGCTCGCCCGACATGATCGGCGGCCACGTTGTGTGCCACGCGATAGACCCAGGTGCGCAGCGAGCAGCGTCCGTCGAAAGACCTCAGACTGCGCCAGACCTGAAGATGGATGTCTTGCACGAGGTCCTGCCGCTCGGCGGGATCGGATTCATATCCTGCCGCCAGCCGCGCCAGCGCGCCGTCCAGCATCTCCACCGCGAGCGTGTAGCGTTGATCGACGTCTTCCGGCACAACGGGCTCGGCCTCGCCTGTCTTGTCTTGGCGCACCATTGTCATCTTCAGATAGTCGTGCCGAGGCGGAATTTCTTACACGGCGCCCGAAGCAGCCGTTGGGGCCGTCGCGCTGGTGTTGTCACTAATCGCATGCATGATGGCACTCGTGCTGCACCCTGATTTGCAGTGGCTGCTGCTGGTCCAGCTTCTGGTGCTCTATTTCAGCTGGGGTATCGCCAATCATGTCGCCGCGCGACGCCACTGAGAGGTTCGTGATCTGTCGCGGCGCGTCGCTCCTGCAATCATGACACGCGCCGGGAGGGGTCTCATTGTGAACGAGCACAGCCGCCTATGATTGCAAGCACCTACATCTATATTTGATTTTCAACTTGGCCATTTTCGCGGCTTCGGGCCGACAGGGCCAAAGTGCACGCGCGGAGGAAACTAGCCTGCAATAGCCATCCTAAATCGCCGGAGTACCGATCTGGGCGGATGCCTGCCGCACGATCCTCGCGACGAATTCAGCTTTCCCGCCGGTGTAGAATTTCCAGTCGCCAGTGGCCTCCGCCGCAAGCCTGCGCTTCAGCGCTGCGTATTCGGCGGCGTCGGCCGGATGTGTGCGGAGCCAATCGCGAAGCAGAATTCGTTTCACATGCGTGGCGTTGTTCGGACCGCACAGATAAAGCCGCGTGCCGTAGGAGCCGTGATCTTGGGTGAAGGTCCACATGCCGTCATCATAGGGTCGCCGTGGAAGGTGTAGTCGTGAACGGACTTCACGCGCACGATCGCGTCGGCAACCAGCGCATCGCGATGGAGCACTGCGTGGATGTAAATCTTGAGAGTTGCGCAAAGGCCGACAATCGAGGTGCTACCGACGTGGTGGATGTTCGCCACCATGTCGCCGATCAGTTCCAATATCCGGCGCTTTTGCTCTTCGAATAGCCCTGGCCATGCTGGGTTGTAGTCGACGACCTTAATCGCGTTCATTTGAGCATTGCGCCCGCTCGGTTTTTCGGCAGTCAGCATGACTGATTCGCAGTGCTGCCGAAACGAAATCCAAAATTGGCTTTTCATCCCATACCTGGACTTCGATGAAGCGATCAAAGCGCCTCACGGTGTCTGTCTTCCAACGATTGCCAGGCCGATGGGGTGTAGCTCTCCAGAAAGGTGATCGTCTTGCGCATGATAGCAAGGCGCTGTTCGCGCCCCTGCTTCCATAGGGAAATCTCGCACGACCAGCGAATAGATAATGTCCTGCTCGGGAAATCGCCTCTGTATCTCGGTCACTATGGCGTAGCTGCCGATCCCGGCGTCCAAAACGGCAATGGGCTTGTGCACGGGCAATTCCATCGATGTACAAGGTGCCCGAGTGGGCTTCTTGCGTCGACATTGTTAACCCTCGCGTACGTCGCCTTGGGTCCGAGAGCGGTAGTACCTCCCAACGCATCCGCGATTGCCTGCAATTGCGATTGCGTAAAAGTCTTCACTGTCCATCCTCCTCCGTCGGTCGTCGTGGCGACGCGCCTACGAGCGCGCGAACGCCAGTAAGGGTTCGATCTCGTGGTTGTCAGCCGCCCGCAGCGCCGCGACATAGCGGGCACGGGTCTCGCCAGCGTCGACCAGGTTTGCCCAGCCCCAGCTAAACGGTGGTCGTCCAAGCTGGCGAGCAAGCAGGTCGCCGACCAGGCGGGAAAACCGTCCGTTTCCGTTTGGGAAGGGATGGATGGCAACCAAACGGTGGCTGAATCGGACGGCGATCTCGTCGGATGGGTAGGCACCGTGCTCGACCCAATAGCGCACATCGTCGACCGTCTGCCTGACATCCACTGCGATGCGGTAAGCATCAACGCCGATGTTCCGGGCCGTCATGCGGTACTGCCCCGCCCAACGCCACACCTCGCCAAACATGCGCCGGTGCAGCTCGTTCAGGAACTCATGGTCGAGGACATCGCGCCTTCGCGACATCGCCCAGCGCAAGCCTTCGCCGATGTTGACCTGTTCGGCCTCATTCAGCTCATGCCGCAGTGTGATGTAGGACGGGATGAGCTGCTCCCGCTCCTCGGCGGTTAGCGGCGTATTCGCTTCGTCATCATCCTGGAACAGAGGATCGTCTTCCATGGGGATCAGTCATCCTCCCACAGTCGTCGTGGCGAGTCGGCAAGAATGGCATCGATGAGACGGCGACGTTCGTCCTCCAGATCCGACTTGATCAAAGCCTGGTTTTCCAGCCGCATGGTATGATCCAGGCGAGTCATGTCCTGTCCCGCCTTTTCTGCCGCTCGCTCGCGAAGCATGTCGTCTAGCGGCTTGATCGGAACGAAGGCATAGACAAACGTGCAGTTCATTGCCGCCGCGGCTTCCCGAAGGGTCTTAATCGTCGTCGCGCCCGAAACCTCCGCCTTCTCGATGGCCGGAATGCGAGAGGGGGCTGCGCCCATGCGAGTGGCGAGCTGCCGGGTGCTCATCCCCAGAGCTTCACGGATGGCTTTCATCCAACCGCGAGGCGGCGCAATGAGCTTTAGTTCCCGCAGCGGTGCGAGACGCCGTTCCAGTTGTTTGCGCGCGAGCGAAGCCTGTTTTATGTTCATAGATATATGTCCATCTTCGGTTCACGTTAGCATAAAAAGATGAGCAGAGAAACGCCAAAAGAACATGTATATATGATCAAAAGGCGTGATAATTGGACATAAAGGAATGAGCAATATCGGTTGGACGAACGAAGCAGCCAAGCTTCAGCGAGAGAGCTGCTCACGAATTGCGAGAATGGGGTAGCGCAGATTCTCAATTCAGCTGCAATCGAGACACACGGCCTTGCCGCTCGCGCTGCGGTAGAGAGTGGCGAGGCCCTTCACAGGGAACGTGCCGATTGTCTTGCCGTCTATCGCATCGATCGCCGTCACGGTCGGTGCGGCGTGGTCGGAAACGTACAGAGGCCATGCCTCTTTCTCGTCGGCCGAGGCTTCGCTGATTCCCGCGAGCTTCGCTGCCGGGTTGGTCCATAGTGGTTGCATTTGCTGCTCTCCTTGGATAAGCAGCTCCAGTCTGTTACGTAATAACATGACAGACTGGAAGAGGCATAAATATATTGGGCTCGGAAAGGCACCGCTTGATGCGAGCCAGGGGATTGGTTAGGAACGGGTGTCGGTTTCCGTAAGGAAATAACAGGGAATTCGCCGCGGCTTGCCGCGAAACGAAACTGCCCCCGCAACTGTAGGCGGTAAGTCCATCTCGATCATGCCACTGGGATTAGCCCCCGGGAAGGCCGAGAGGGACGATGACCCGTCAGTCAGGAGACCTACCGACACCCGTAACTTAACGCGCCGGGCGGGGTGTCCGGGGAGGTTGTCGATGACGCTAGCCACACGTGAAGTGCAGCCGCATCTCGTCCATTGCGACGCGATGACGATCATTGCCGTCCTGACCCGAATCCTTCGATCCCTGCCAGCAACCGATCGGAGATGTTCGCGTCATGACTGTTTCACGCCTTGCGCTTGCCGCTGCTAGCTTCGCTTTCCTCACGGCGGCCGCAGCGGCCGAGCCGACCAAGTACCCGCTGACCCTCGAGAATTGCGGGGAGACGCTGACCTTCCAGAAGGCGCCTGCGTCGACCGTTGCGGTCGGCCAGGCGGCGACCGAAGTGCTTTACTCACTCGGCCTAGGCGACAAGGTGACCGGCACCTCGGTCTGGTTCAACGAGGTGCTGCCCGAGTTCAAAAAGGTCAACGACAAGGTCGAACGCCTGGCCGACAACGATCCGAGCTTCGAAAGCGTGGTCGCGAAGAAGCCGGAACTGGTGACCGTTCAGTTCATCTGGCATGTCGGTCCTGACGGAATCGTCGCGACCCGCACTCAGTTCCATGACGTCGATATACCGACCTATATGCTGCCGGCCGACTGCGTCGCCAAGGACAATACGGTCGGCGTTGATGGCACGCGCAGCGAGCTCTTTTCGACCGCCACTATCCATCAGGGCATCCGCGAACTGGCGCAGATCTTCGACATCCAGGGCAAGGGTGCGGAACTCGTCGCCAGCCTGGCGGAGCGCGAGAATGCCGCCGTCGAACGCGCCAAGGCGCTCGACCTCAAGGACGTCTCTGCGGTCTTCTGGTTCTCCAGCGCCGAGATGGATATCGACCCCTATGTCGCGGGCCACAAGGGCGCACCGGCCTACATGATGGACAAGCTCGGCATCAAGAACATCATCGAGTCCGACGAGGAGTGGCCAGTTGTCGGTTGGGAGACCATCGCCAAGGCCAACCCGAAGCTGATCGTCATCGCCAGGATGGACCGCCGCCGTTTCCCCGCTGACGACTACGAGAAGAAGCTGGAGTTCCTAAAATCCGATCCGGTCGCGAGCCAGATGGACGCGGTCAAGAACGACCGCATCGTGGTCATGGACGCACATGCGATGGATGCGACCATCCGCACGATTGCCGGCATCGAGGTGCTGTCGAAGTCGCTCAAGGATTTCGGACTGGCACAGTGAGTCTGACCGCCTCGCAGGAGATCTACGTCTTCCGGCTTGGCCGGGGGACGCTCGGTTTCGCCGCGCTCGTCGCGGCGGTGCTCGCCGGAATCTGCATCGGCGAGACGCCGATCCCTGTCTCGATCGTCCTGCAGACTCTGGCCAACAAGATCTTTGGTTCGGCCTACGTGCTCGACCCGATCGACATGGGGATCATCTGGAACTACCGCCTGCCGCGTGCGATCATTGCGGCCTGTTGCGGATCGGGCCTGGCAATCTCCGGCATGGTGCTGCAGTCGCTGCTGCGAAACGCGCTGGCGGACCCGTATCTTCTCGGCATTTCCGCCGGTGCCTCGACCGGCGCGGTGGCGGTGACTGTCGCCGGCTTGGGCGCCGGCGCGATTTCGATGTCGCTTGGAGCCTTCGTCGGCGCCGTCGCAGCCTTTGCCCTGGTGGCGATACTGGCGCGCGCGGCTGGCGGTGGCGTTACGTCGCACGGCACCGGACAGATCGTGCTCGCAGGCATAGCCGGGTCGCAGCTCTTCAACGCGCTGACCTCCTTCATCATCACCAAGTCGGCCAATGCCGAGCAAGCGCGCGGCATCATGTTCTGGCTGCTGGGCAATTTGAGCGGCGCACGGTGGCCCGACGTTTGGCTGGCGGTTCCGATAGCCCTGGTCGGGTTAGCCGCTTGCATCTGGTATGCGCGCGCTCTCGACGCTTTCGCCTTCGGCGCCGAGTCGGCGTCGTCGCTGGGAGTACCAGTTCGCAGAGTGCAGGTGGTCCTCATCGGCTTCACGGCGCTGGTGACGGCGGTGATGGTGAGCATCGTCGGCTCGATCGGCTTCGTCGGGCTTGTTATCCCGCATGCGGCGCGGTTTCTCGTCGGCGTGCGCCACGGGAGGCTGGGGCCGGCGACGGCGCTCATCGGCGCGGCGTTCCTCATCACCGCGGATGTGCTCTCACGCACCATTATTCCCGGACAGGTCTTGCCGATCGGCGTCATTACGGCACTCGTTGGAGCGCCGGCCTTCGCGGTGATCCTGATCCGCGGGCGGCGCGCGCCATGATCCTGGAAGCACACAATCTCGGCTGGTCAGTGCGAGGGAAACCGATCGTCACCGGGGTCGATCTCGTGGTGAACGAGGATGAAACGCTCGGTCTCGTCGGGCCGAACGGCTCCGGCAAGTCGACACTGATGAAACTGCTGGCAGGCATCCGACAACCAACGTCAGGCGACGTTCGGGTCAAGGGTGAGGCGCTTCGCGCGATGCCGCGCCGCGCCGTCGCCCAACTGATCGCCTTTCTCGAACAACAGGCAGAGACCACTGAGGCCATCACCGTGAAAGATGCGGTCGACCTTGGCCGCACGCCGTGGCTGACGCCGCTGCAGCCCTGGTCGCGGGAAGACGACCTCATCGTGGCGCAAGCGCTTGCCGACACCGACATGAAAGGGTTCGAGCGCCGTTCCTGGGCAACCCTGTCCGGTGGGGAGCGCCAGCGTGTCCACCTGGCGAGGGCGCTTGCGCAGCAGCCCCAGATCCTGCTTCTCGACGAGCCCACGAACCACCTCGATGTCCAGCACCAGCTCTCGATCCTCGACCTGGTCGCGAAACTGCCAGTCACATCGGTTGTCGCGCTGCACGATCTGAACCAGGCGCTCTCCTGCGATCGCGTCGGCGTGCTGTCCGGCGGCCGGCTCGTCGCGCTAGGCCCTCCGCACGAGGTGCTGACTGCCGAGCGGATCGGCGCGGTGTTCGGCGTTCGCGCAAGCATTCTCATCGACCCGGCAGACGGCACGCACATGTTCCGCTTCCATCCAGCTTCCTGAAAGGAAACCCATGCGCTTGCAAATTCTGACCCTGTTCCTGTCGCTGGCAACGTCGTCCGCCTGTGCCGAGACGCACGACATCAAGATGCTCAACCGCAACGAGACGGGCCCGATGGTCTACGAGCCTGACTTCGTCCAAATCGCGCCGGGCGACACCGTAAAGTTCATCGCGGCCGCAAGCGGCCACAATGCCGCGACGATCGACGGCATGGTCCCGGACGGTCACCCCGGCTTCAAAGGTAAGATCAACGAGGAGATCGAGGTCATACTCGGCCAGGAAGGTTTTTATGGCATCAAATGCTCGCCGCATGTGGGCATGGGCATGGTGATGGTTATCCGCGTCGGCGACGCCGCGCTGGAAGCTTCGTTCTTGAACGTGGACGTGCCGCCGCGGGCGCACAAACGCTTCGATGAAATCCTCGCGCGAAACGGTTTCGGCAAATGATCTCTGACGAGCAGGTAGTGCCCGGAGCGAACTTCGACCTCAGGGACGAGATCCATGAGTACTGGTCGCGCCGCGCAGAAACTTTCGATCTCGCTTTTGGCCACTACATAGCGCCTGGGCACGAGGCCGAAGCCTGGGCTGCTCCAATCCGCGACCAGCTCGGCTCGTCGCCCCGCAAGGTCCTGGAGCTTGCCTGCGGCACCGGTGAGGTGACTCGCCTGCTGCATGACCTCGGTCATGAGGTCACCGCGCTGGATTTTTCCGATGCCATGCTGGCGAAAGTGCGAGCGAAACATGTCGGAAAACCCCGCCTGCGGTTCCTCCATGCCGATGCCGGCCACACCATGGAGCCTGATGAATCCTATGACGCAATTGTCTGCCGGCATCTGGTCTGGACGCTGACCGAGCCGGCCACGGCCTTCGCGGATTGGCTGCGCATCCTTCACCCGGGCGGGCGGCTGCTGATCTATGACGGCGATTGGACGAAACCGAAGCCCTCCGCGCTGTGGGCGGCAAGATTGCTTTCGCTCTGGGAGCAGGTTTCGCCGGATCCCTACTACGACGGAGCCATGAGCGAGAAACACGCCGAGATCATGCCGCGGCTTCCTTTCAGCGAAGGGCTCACCTTCGACGGTCTGGCGCCCCAATTGGCAGCGGCGGGCTTTGTCTCCATCCGCGAGCTACCGCACGAACCTATCGCCCGAGCACAACGCAGAGGCCGTGGGTTGCGCAATCGTCTGCGCACCCTTGTCTATCGCCGCTTCATCCTGATCGCCGAAAAGCCCGGCGGCTAAATCCCCGTCCAGGAGCATCTCATGAACATTCGGCCCACGCTTGCCGGTCTTGCTCTGTCCATTCTGCTGCTCCCGGCCGCAATTGCGCAGCCGACCAACTACCCGCTGACTGTGGAGAATTGCGGGCGGATACTCACGTTCGAAGCGGCGCCACGAAAGGTGGTGTCGCTCGGGCAGGCCATGCATGAGATCCTTTACGCTCTCAAGCTCGGACCGCGCATGACCGGGACTGCCGTTTGGTTGGGTCCGATCAAGGAAGAGTATGCGGCTATGAATGCCACAGTTCCCCGCATCGCTGACGAAGCCCCCAGTTTCGAGAGTGTCGTGGCTTCCAAACCCACTTTGGTCTTGTCCGAGTTCGAGTGGCACGTCGGTCCGCAGGGGGCAGTGGGGACGCGGGAACAATTCGCCGACGTTGGCATCCAGACATATATCGCGCCCATGGACTGCACGGGAAAAGACAATTCCTCAGGAGGCAATGGAAGGCGGATCAAACCCTTCACAATGGACCAAGTCTATCAGGCGATAACTGAACTTTCGCAGATCTTTGATATCGAGGATCGCGGCAAAGTTCTGATTGCCGACCTGCGAGCACGTGAGGCTCGGGCTCAGGCTAGCGTGACCAAGGCGAAAGATGTGCCGGTGCTCGTCTGGTTTACCAGTCCTGAAATGGACATGGACGCCTCGGTCGCCGGCGCCAACGGGGCGCCGCAATACATCCTGTCGAAGCTCAATGCCCGAAATGTCGTGATTTCTGAAAAGGAATGGCCATGGGTGAGCTGGGAGGCTATCGCCAAATCCACGACCCGCAGAAGAAGATCGCGATCGCCGGTGAGGAGTCTTCGGTAGCCGGTGTGCGTCATCCATTTTGCTCGCCTTAGATGATTTTCCCAACAATGGCGGGTGCGCTCAGGTTCGGCCACAGGATCACGGTGCAGGACAATCTGAGCGACTTCCTGCCAATCAGCGCCATCTGCTTCAGCATCGAGAAACCGCATGTAAGTGACGAAATGTGCTTCGTCGTACGGGGTGATCCTGTCGGACCACGGCACCTCGTCCGCAACATCGGGGTCCAGCTCCGGCATTAGTTGACCACCTCTGTGATTTCATAGCTTTTGAGGAATGCTCCAACGCCCTTATTGAGCAGTGCAAAGATAGTCTCTTTCGAGATCGGTAGCGTTTCGATCTTTTCAAGCTGCATCGGAAACCATTCCTCGTCCGGATCGGCCGCTATCTCCGCTCGCAGCTCAAGAACGGCTTGCCGTGCGGATTCCGCATCCTCAAAGAAAAAGTCTGGAATTCCTGTATAGGCCCAGCGGTCGTTTTCGAATTCGGCACAGCGCGAGTAGGTGTAGAACGTGAATGATTGCTTTTCAGACAAATGATTTTCCTCCAAGTGGCGGGCTAGAGCTTAGGTGAAAATCTATGACATGAAAGTCGGATTGTCGCGGAATTCCTAATTCACGCGATAGGCGGGGCGGGCCGTGCTTAGCGCGGCCGGCGACGCGCGCCAGGCAGCGTGTCGGAGACGACGGTAGCGAAAAGGACGCGACGGCCTTCTGCCGAACGCCCGTCGGCGAGCACAGCGCCGAAAGCATCGCGGCTTGCCTCAATCCGTTCGGCCGTTCCGTCGTACCAGGTGAGTGTATCGTAGAGCGAAAGCTGCTCGCGCGACTGCTTCGCGATCTCATCCGGGTCGGCGCCGTCTCTTGCGACAGGAAGCCATGCCAGTGGCTGGCGAAACGGTTCGCCGCAGCCCGGCATCGAACACAAGAACCAGGCGATGGGCGCGGACCAATTGCAGGGCGGCAGCCATTCCGGAAAAGCTGCTGCCGATGACGATGACGTCGTATTGCATGGATTGATACCTTCAGGCCGGGACGGCTCAATTCGGATCGCTGCTGGCGCCGTCGACATCCTCTCTTGTCACCTCGGCGATAGGCCTGTGGATGCGGATAGTTTCGATCTTCTCGCCCGGCCGCATGATGCCGATCACGGTCTCAATGTCGGGACAACCCTCATCCCGACAGGCGAGTTCGGTGATCGACACGACGACAGCATCGTCCAGGTTACAAACCTCGCGCACCCAGGCCTTGATCTGCCGCGTCCTCTCGGGAAGTGCCCGGCGCGGTGCAAATGGGTTCGCGAGACGGTTCATACTTGTTGTGGCTCCCCAATCCGCAAGGTTCCGTCGCCTCCGGCTCAGAGGCAGCGGAAGCTGACCACGATGCTTTGAGGGTTTAGGCGTTTAGCGCGGTCATGGGATCGGGTTCGGCCCGGCATTTCATGAAGCCGTCCTCGATGATCTCTTTCGGCAGGTTGCGGCCGATGAACACGACACGGCTCACGCGCGGCTCGTTGTCCTTCCAGGGGCGCTGGTGGTCGCCTTCGAGCAGCATGTGAACGGCCTGCACCACGAAGCGATCGTCGTCACCCTTGAAAGAGAGAATGCCTTTCATGCGCAGGATATCCATGCCGAAACGCTGGGTGATCATCTGCACCCACGGCAGGAATTTTCTCGGATCGAGCGGCTGCTCGGTCACAAGCGAGAAACTGGTCACATGGGCGTCATGTTCGTGGTCGTGAGCGCCATCGAGAAAATCCGGCTCGATCTCAAGCACGCGGTCCAGATCGAAAGCGCCGCGATTGAGAACCTGATCGAGCGGCACATCGCAGCGCGTGGACTGCCTGATCGTCGCCGTCGGGTTGATCTTGCGGATGCGCGCCTCGACGGCGGCCAGCTCCTCGGCCGTCACCAGGTCCGTCTTGTTGAGGATGACGATGTCGGCGAAGGCAAGCTGCTCCTGCGCTTCGTGCGCCCGGTCGATCTCGCCCAGCAGATGCCTGGCGTCCACCACGGTGACGATGGCGTCCAGCTTCGTCTTCTGGCGGACTTCGTCCTCGACGAAGAAGGTCTGGGCGACCGGAGCCGGGTCGGCGAGGCCAGTCGTCTCGACCAGGATGGCGTCAAAGCGATCCTTGCGGCGCATCAGCCCCTCGATGATGCGGATCAGGTCGCCGCGCACGGTGCAGCAGATGCAGCCATTGTTCATCTCGAACACTTCCTCGTCGGCATCAACGATCAGGTCGTTGTCGATGCCAACTTCGCCGAACTCGTTGACGATGACGGCGTATTTCTTGCCGTGCTGCTCGGAAAGGATGCGGTTCAAGAGCGTCGTCTTGCCTGCGCCGAGATAGCCGGTGAGGACCGTGACGGGCGTCTGTTCAGCAGGTTGGGTGGACATGGTCGTCTCCTGTTGTTCGTTGTGGTCAGTTGGTCAGAGTGCGCATCAATTGGGTCGTCCCCGACCTGAACGTGTCTGCAACAGCCGAGGCGAGCTGCCTCAACGCCCGTCCGGCCTTGATCGGCTTGCCGTCGAGGGCGGCTTCAAAGAGCTGCCTCACGGGCTCCAGATCGATGCCATCGGTGATGAAGACGAGGCGCGTACGGCGGTCCTCGCTCGGCCAAGCGTCGAGAACGGTCGGTGGGTAGACCGAGTGCTGAACGACATGAATGACGCGCGGTTGTTCCGGCTGATCCATGTCATGCACCAGGCCCTTCACTCTCAGCAGTCGAGGCCCAGCGGACATGGCAAGCAGGTCGAGGAATCGTCGGAATGCGTCTTCACGAACCGGCACGTCGCGGGTAATGGCGAAGGTGCGGATACGGCCACCATGACGCGCAAACGGGGACGTTTCCGCGTGGCTGCCCGCTTTCGGGCCATGACCAGCATCACCCCGGATCGCATCCTCCAGAGCGAGCCAACCGATCACATCGTCGCCGAGGGTGGCCGGTGTGTAGACACGTCGAAGGAAGAGTTCTGCCAAATCGAAGCCCGCATGATGACTGTCACCGATCGGGGCGACCGGGTTCAAAGTGCGGAGCCGTTCCCGCAGGCTGTCGATCTCGCGCAGCGAAACCGGATCGTGCGCCAGATCAGTCTTCGTCAGCACGATGCGGTCGGCAAAGGTGATCTGCTTGGCAGCCTCAAAATGATTCTCGATGGAGAGCTCGCCGGTGACGATGTCGACGAGGGTGACGACGCCTGCGAGCTCGAAATTGCGAGCGACAAGATGATCACGCAGTCCGACCGCCGGGGCACCGCCAGGAACGAGCTGGTTCACAAGCGGCGCGGGATCGGCGAGGCCGGTGGTTTCGACGATGACCCGATCGAACGAAATTTCGCCTGCGCCCGCCAGAACCTGAAGCTCATGCAATGTCGATCGGATATCGCTGCCGATCGTACAACAGAGGCATCCTGTCGTGGTGCGGGAGACTTGCGTTTCGCCAACGTGCACAAGGTCGTGGTCAAGCGCGATATCGCCGAACTCGTTGATGATGACGGCAGTGTCGGCGAAGGCAAGATCGACAAAAAGTCGGTTGAGGAGCGTCGATTTGCCAGCGCCAAGAAAGCCGGTCAACACGAAGACCGGTATCTTATCCATGGGCGCAAGTCTCGCACAGGCCCGACAGTTCGACCGTGGTCGCCGTGGTGCGAAAGCCTTCCCTCCTGCCAAGCCGACGCAACACGCGCTCCAGCGCATGATCGTGGAACTCCTCGGCCCGCCCGCACTTTGTGCAGATCGCAAAGATCGCACGTCCTTTTGGGCCGCACTCGGCGCGCGTGCAGAGCGCGAAGGCGCTGAGGCTCTCGATCTTGTGGGCGGTGCCGTCCTCGATGAGTTGTGCCAGGGCGCGATAGACCTGGAGTGGAGAGCGCAGCCCGTCCTCACGCAGAAGCTCGAGGAGTTCGTACGCGCTCATCGGCTTTTGTGCTTGCTCCAACGCCTCGCGCACGAGCTGACGGTTCCGTCCGTGTCGTCGGTTCGTAGCTGCTGCGGGGGCTGTGACGATAGCGTTCATGGCGTGATGATATAACGTTTTCAATTGACGAACGTAATAACATAACGTAGTCGATCGTCAAGAGTGGAAGCTGAGCGACGTCCCAGGACGGAACGAATGTCTGCATGCGTGACCTTTGAAGACCTGACGCTGGGCTACAACAGCCATCCGGCGGTTCATCACCTGGATGGGGTGGTAGCCAAGGGGTCGCTGACTGCGGTGGTCGGCGCGAACGGATCCGGCAAGTCGACCTTGATGAAGGGAATCGTCGGTGTCCTGAAGCCGATGGCCGGCGCCTGCACCGTCACGCAGGGCGTGAAGCTCGCCTATCTGCCGCAGCTGTCGGAACTGGACCGGTCGTTTCCGGCCCGCGTCGTCGATCTGGTCTCGCTCGGCCTGTGGCCTCGGCGCGGTCTTCTCGGCCGCTATCGCCCCGAGGACCGCGCAGCGGTCGCAAATGCGCTTTCGGCCGTCGGGATGGAGGGCTTCGAGAAGCGGCCGATCGACACGCTGTCGGGCGGCCAGTTGCAGCGGGCGTTGTTCGCGCGAGTGCTGGTGCAGGATGCGGATCTCATACTGCTCGATGAGCCCTTCAACGCCATCGACGCAAGAACCGTCGCCGACCTGATCGCCCTCATCAAGCGCTGGCATGGAGAACAGCGCACGATCATGGTCGTCGTCCACGACTTCGATCTCGTGCGGCAGCACTTTCCCGAAGCCTTGCTCTTGGCCCGCCGTCCCGTGGCCTGGGGCGAGGCCCGAAAGACGCTCGCGCCCGAGAATCTGTTACGCGCGCGGCAATTCCACGAGGCATGGAACGAAGATGCACCCTGGTGCGCGCCCGAGGAACATGTCCACAGCGACGCGCATGTCCACGATCATCGTCCTGTGCACGGTCTGGCGCAACACGGGCCAGTCGAGCAGCCGGCGCAAGCGGGCAATGCCGGTCGCAGGGGTGCGGCCTGATGCTCTTTCTCTACGAGTACCTGATTGCGCCCTTCGTCGAGTTCGCCTTCATGCAGCGGGCACTCGCGGGAGCACTGATGCTGTCGGTTGGCGCCTGCCCGGTCGGTGTGTTCCTGATGTTGCGCCGGATGAGCCTAACCGGCGACGCCATGGCCCACGCGATCCTGCCGGGTGCGGCCACCGGCTTCCTGCTTTATGGCCTGCAGATCATCCCGATGACACTGGGCGGATTGGCGGCCGGCGTGGTCGTGGCGCTGGGTGCCGGCGCCGTATCCCGTCTGACCATCCAGAAGGAGGATGCCTCGATGGCCGCCTTCTATCTGATCTCGTTGGCGCTCGGCGTGCTGATCGTGTCGCTGCGCGGCTCCAATGTCGATCTCATGCACGTCCTGTTCGGCACCGTGCTGGCGTTGAACGACGATGCCCTGAGTCTGATCGGCACGATCACCGTTGTGACCCTTGTCGCCCTCGCGATCTTCTGGCGCGCACTGGTGGCCGAATGCCTCGATCCGCTGTTCCTGCGCTCGGTATCGCGCCTCGGCCCGCCGGTCCACTTCATCTTCCTCGGCTTGGTTGTGCTCAACCTCGTCGGCGGCTTCCAGGCGCTCGGCACGCTGCTCTCGGTCGGCTTGATGATGCTGCCCGCCGCGGCCGCGCGCTTCTGGACCTCGCGCGTTGAGCCGATGTCCCTGCTGGCGGTCGCGATCGGTGCCGCCTCGTGCATCTCCGGCCTGCTCCTTTCCTATCACGCCTCGTTGCCCTCAGGCCCGGCCATCATCCTGTCGGCCGGCGTGGTCTACCTGCTTTCCATCATTGCCGGCACGCGCGGCGTTCTCGCCATGCGCGTCCGGCACGCTTCCCACCGCACCGCCTGAACAAAGGAGTCGATCGAATGTCCAGAATGCTGAAGCTCGCCGCCGCCGTGAGCGTTATAACAATATTTCCGGCTGCACTTGCCACTGCCTCGGCCGAAAATCTCAAGGTCGTCGCCAGCTTTTCGATCATAGCGGATTTCGCGAAGAACGTCGGTGGCGATCGGGTCGATATAACCACGCTGGTCGGCCCGAACGGCGACGCCCATGTCTTTGAACCGAAACCGTCGGACGCCGCCGCCGTCGGGGCGGCCGACGTGGTGCTCGTCAACGGCCTCCAGTTCGAGGGCTTCCTGCAGCGTCTCGTCGAGGCCAGCGGCACGAAGGCGCCAGTCGTTGAGTTAACTAAGGGCGGTGAGGTGCTCAAGAACACCGAGGGAGAGCATAGTCACGATGATGATGAGGCCGCCGAGGGCGAACAGAAACACGAAGCCGGAGAAAGCCACGAGCACGCTCATGAAGGCCATCACCACCATGGCGAGTTCGATCCGCACGCCTGGCAGTCGGTTCGCAATGCCGAAATCTATGTGAAGAACATCACCGATGCTTTCTGCGCGGCTGACGCAGCCGGCTGCGACACCTACCAGGCAAATGCCGAAGCCTATGGCGAACAGCTCGAGGCGCTGGAAGGGGAGATCAAGACAGCAGTCGCCGAGATTCCGGATGAGAAGCGCGCCATCATCACCTCGCACGATGCCTTCGGCTACTTCGAACACGAATACGGGCTGAAGTTCCTCGCACCGGAGGGCGTCTCCACCGAATCGGAAGCCTCGGCGACAGACGTCGCTGCCCTCATCAAGCAGGTCAAGGAAGACAAAGCCGCGGCGATCTTCCTGGAGAACATCACCAACCCTCGCCTGATCGAGCAGATCGCCTCGGAGACGGGTATCAACGTCGGTGGCACGCTCTATTCCGATGCGCTGTCGGACGAGAGGGGACCGGCGGCAACTTACATCGACATGATGAAGTACAATGTGAACACGATCAAAGGCGCGATCCTGGGAAGCTGATGGCTCGTGAAATGAAAGAGAAGGCGGAGCGATCCGCCTTTTTCTTCGGACCAAATTCGTAATGTAATAACGTAAAGGAGACCCATATGAAGATGAAGCTTGCGTCAGCCACGGCGGTTGCGCTGGTCCTGTCCCTGTCGGCAGGAACGGCGCTTGCCGAAGAGGTGACCGCCTGGCGTCTGTTCGTCGCCGATCGCGAGGAGGCGAAGGTGACGGTCATCGATGCCATCGAGGGCGAGTCTCTCGAGACCTTCCAAATCAACAGTCCAGCGGTGCTTTATAGCAGCGACAGCGGCCGCATTGTGTTTGCCAGACAGGGCGATGCCGGATTGGTGACTGCCATCTCAAGCGGCATTTCCTTCGATGACCATGGCGATCATGGCGATATCGACGTCGAAACTCCGAAGCTGACGGGCACAGAGATCACCGGCCAGAAGCCGTCCCATTTCGTCGAGCATGGCGGCGAGTTCACTGCTTTTTTCGATGGAGAAGGTGTCGCCCGGATCATCTCCGAGAAGGCGGTGCTGGAGGGCAAGTCGGACGTCCAGGAAGTGAAGACGGACGCGCCGCAGCACGGCGTCGCCGTCGCCTATGGCTCCCATGTGCTGCTATCGGAGCCGAACAAGGAAAAGCCGGACGAGCTCCCGGTCGGCATCAGGACCGTTGACGAATCCGGCAATCAGGTCGGCGAAATTGCCGCATGCCCTGACCTCCATGGCGAGGCCTCGTCTGGCAATATTCTGGCCTTCGCCTGCGCGACCGGTCTGCTCGTCGTCACGCATGGAGACAGCTCGCCGGACATCCGCCATCTGCCCTATGCGGATTCTTTGCCGGACGGCAAATCGACGACGCTAATCGGTGGCCGGGGACTGCAGTATTTCCTCGGCAACTACGGCCCCGACCAGGTGGTGCTGATCGATCCGACGGTCGAGAGCGACGCCTTCCGGCTGATCGAACTGCCGACCCGTCGAGTGCATTTTGCGGTTGATCCCATCCGGGCGAAATTCGCCTATGTCTTCACCGAGGACGGCCAGCTTCATCAGCTTGATATTGTTGCCGGCAAGATCGCCAACTCGCTGAAGCTGACCGATCCCTATTCGATGGACGGTCACTGGAACGATCCGCGGCCGCGCATCGCGGTCGCCGGCGACAAGATCGTTGTGACCGACCCGCTGAGCAGCAAGCTCCATCTTGTCGATGCGGCATCCTTCGCGAAGGCTGGCGAGATCGCTGTCGACGGCAAGCCCTACAACATCGTTGCGGTCGGCGGAAGCGGCGAGGTTCACGACGAGGGCGGTGAGAATAAACACGCGCACAGCCACGATCACGGTGATGACCAGGTCTACAAGGGCTACTTCGAGGACCATCAGATCAAGGAGCGCGCACTGTCCGATTGGGCCGGCGATTGGCAGTCGGTCTATCCCTATCTGAAGGATGGGACGCTCGATCCGGTGATGGCGCACAAGGCAGAGACCGGCGACCAGAGCGCCGACGAGTACCGGGCTTATTACGAGATCGGCTATCGGACAGACGTGGAGCGGATCGAGATCAACGGCGACACCGTGAAGTTCTTCAAGGATGGGAAGCCGCTTGAGGCCCGCTATGCCAGCGATGGCTATGAGATCCTGACCTATGAGAAGGGCAACCGTGGCGTGCGCTTCATCTTCAAGAAGACCGAAGGTGATGCCGCCACGCCGCAATACATCCAGTTCAGCGACCACAAGATCGCGCCGGAGGCAGCCGGCCACTACCACCTCTACTGGGGTAAGGATCGCGCCGCGCTGCTCGACGAAGTGACGAACTGGCCGACCTACTACCCATCCTCTTTGAGTGCGGACGAGATTGTGCGCGAGATGATGGCGCATTGACCGCGTAGATCCGCTCGCATCGTCAGCGCCGGGCGTGCTCCCTCCGCACGTCCGCAAGACCAAGAGACACGCCATGCTCGACACAGCCAAACCCAATCTCCGCCTCCCCGTCACCGTGCTTTCCGGCTTCCTCGGCGCCGGCAAGACCACGCTTCTGAACCACATCCTCAACAATCGTGAAGGCCGCCGTGTCGCCGTCATCGTCAACGACATGAGCGAGGTGAACATCGACGCTTCCCTCGTACGCGATGGCGGCGCAAACCTCTCCCGCACCGACGAGAAGCTGGTCGAGATGACCAATGGCTGCATCTGCTGCACGCTACGCGACGATCTCCTCAAGGAAGTGCGCAAGCTCTCGCAAGAGGGCCGTTTCGACTATCTGCTGATCGAGGGAACCGGCATCGCCGAGCCGTTGCCGGTCGCCACTACCTTCGACTTCCGCGACGAGAACGGCGAGAGCCTGTCGGACGTCGCCCGGCTCGACACGATGGTTACGGTCGTGGACGCCGTGAATCTGCTCAAGGACTATTCCTCGCAAGACTTTTTGCGCGACCGCGGTGAAACAGCAGGCGATGGGGACGACCGCGCGCTTGTTGACCTGCTGGTTGAACAAATCGAATTCGCCGACGTCGTCGTGATGAACAAGGTTTCGGACGCCTCGCGGCATGATCTGGATCTGGCGCGAAAAATCGTCCGCTCGCTCAATCCGGACGCGGAGGTAATCGAAACAGATTTTGCGCAGATACCGCTGGACAAGGTCCTGGATACAGGCCGCTTCGATTTCGAGAAGGCCGAGCAGCACCCACTCTGGTTCAAGGAATTGAACGGCTTCAAGGACCATGTTCCCGAGACTGAGGAATACGGCATTCGCTCCTTCGTCTACCGCGAGCGCCGTCCGTTCGACCCGATTAAGCTCAAGGCCTTCATTAATCGCCCTTGGCCGGGGGTTGTGCGCGCCAAGGGCTTCTTTTGGCTCGCCACCCGCCCGCACTATGTTGGTGAGATCAGCCAGGCCGGCTCGCTCATCCGCACCGGGAAACGTGGGCTCTGGTGGGCCTCGGTTCCAAAGCATCAATGGCCCGACCATGCCGAATGGCGCGCGGCGATGAAGCCCTATCTCGATCCGGTCTGGGGCGACAGGCGCCAGGAAATCGTCTTCATCGGATGCGACCCAATGGACGAAGCCAGGATTCGCGCCGAACTCGACGCCTGCCTCGTCCCCGAACTCGACTTCACGCCTGGTCGCTGGCGCGATCTGCCTGACCCGTTTCCCAGCTGGGAGAAACTGTTGCATGAGCGTTGAAATGCCGGCCGGGGTTCACGCTGAAACTATTGGGAACGCAGTCCGCTGCTTGGCTGCCAGTCTGAGGGGACCGACAGTTTCGCCCTTGTACTTACCTGAAAATCCGTGGACCGGCATCCGCCTTTCTCGGCCATCTGCATCGCAGCTGCCGTTATCTTCTGGCCCTGATCAATGAGTGCTGGCCCCGGTTTGTCAGTGGCGAATGATAAGACTTATAAAGAATTACCTGACATTGTTCATCTTGTGCACTGCGCCTCATCAGGGTGATTTCACCAGAATGCTACAGGGTACTTAGGGACACGTGTTGGCGGGTTAACGTGCTGCATCTCCAGAACAATATTCTCGAAATGATCGCCAGGGGCGAAACGCTCGAAGCGACGACGGACCGTCTTTGCCACCAGATCGAAAAAATGTTGCCGGGCGTCAGGTGTTCCGTCCTGCGCGTTGACGGTAACGGCTTGTTGCATCCTCTCCCAGGTTCCAGCTTCCCGAATGAATATATGGCTCTTCTCGAAGGCCTGATGATCGGCCCGCTTGTGGGCTCCTGCGGCAGTGCGGCCTATCTCGGAAAAGCCGTGGCTGTGAAGGACATCGCGACCGACCCGCGCTGGATCAACTTCAAGGAGCCAGTCCTGGCGCTGCGCCTGAAGGCCTGCTGGTCGAGCCCGATCTGCGGCGCAGAGGGCGCTGTGCTCGGCACCTTTGCCCTGTACTTTACGGAGAAGCGCGGCCCCACCCCCCGCGAGGAGGAGGTCGTCGCCTCGTGTACCTCCCTGTGCGCCATTGCGCTCGAGCGTCACCGGCGGGTCATCGAGCGAGAGCGCGGCGCCTATGTCGATGCCCTCACCAACCTGCCGAACCGGGCGAGTTTGGACGTAGCCCTGCAGCGGTTGTCCTGTGCCCAACCGAACGCCTGGGCGGTCCTGATCATCGACCTCGACAACCTCAAACCCATCAACGACACCTTCGGTCATGCGGCCGGCGATGCTTTGCTACAGGCGGTGGCGTCACGTCTCGCTGAAAGCGTAGCGCCTGACCGTGTGTTCCGCATGGGCGGCGACGAGTTCGCCGTGATCCTTCAGCGAGCCGGAGCGGCCGCCGGCATCGAGAGCAAGGCGCATCATATTCTCGACACTCTGGCTGTGCCCGCCGACTGCGACGGGCTCATGATCCTGGCACGGGCGACCATCGGCGGCGCAGTGCTGTCGGCGGGGGACGTCGATGCGAAAAGCGTGCGCCAAAATGCCGATTTCGCGCTCTACCACGCGAAGGAAACTTCGCGTGGCGGCTTCGTGCTGTACTCGCCGGGAATCGGCAGCACAATCAAGACCCGGATCGAGGTGATCCGCGATGTTGACGTGGCTTTGCGCGAAGGCCGGATCGACGCGTTCTACCAGCCGATCCTGCGGCTCGACACCCGCGCGATCGTCGGCATGGAGGCCCTGTGCCGCCTTCGCAAGCCGGATGGCGAGGTCGTTTCCGCCGCTGCGTTTCACCAGGCGACCTCCGATGTCAGCGTCGCCTCGCATCTGACCGAACGCATGATGGCGATCGTCGCAGCGGACGCGCGCTCGTGGCTGGATCAAGGCATTCCGTTGCAGCATGTCGGCATCAACATTACCTCAGCCGATTTTTATAGCGGCACGCTTTACACGCGTCTCGAAGCCGCCTTCGGCCGCGAGAACGTTCCGTTGAAGCATATCATTCTGGAGGTCACGGAGTCGGTCTATCTCGGCCAGCGCGATCCGGTTGTCGCTCGGGAGATCAAGGCGTTGCGGGCTCATGGCCTGCGCGTCGCACTAGATGATTTTGGAACCGGCTTCGCTTCTCTCACGCATCTGCTGACGGTGCCGGTCGATATCATCAAGATCGACAAATCGTTCATTGATCGCCTTGTTCAGGGAGATCCGAGCCTGGCGATCGTCGAGGGCTTGGTCGGCATCGCCCACAAGCTCGACATCCAGGTCATCGCCGAAGGCATCGAGAACGAAGCCCAGGCCATTTTACTTGCGGAGATCGGGTGCCAGCTGGGTCAGGGGTATCTGTTTTCGCAAGCGGTACCACGTCAAATAGCGAAAGGCCTTTTGAAGCGGTTCGCGCGACCATCTGCTGAGGGGACGAGGGTGGTGAGCGGGATAGCGAACCCAATCGATCTGATCGCCTGATAGAAATACCTTCCTGGGGGTAGCTTGAACAGCCGATAAAGAATGCTGCTGCGCCCCGCAGAAAGAGTCCGAAAAGGAAACAAAATGCGCCTGCCACCCACGTTGCAGTTTATTCGCAAGGCTTTTGGTCGCACGGGGTCCGGGCAATCACCGGCAGGCCTGGCAATCCGTTCGGACATTCTTCCGGAAGAAACGAATTTCCGGATGCTCGCCGAAAACAGCGGAGACGTCATCATGCAACTCGGGCCGGACACGAAGGCACGCTACGTTTCACCGTCATGCACCCGACTTCTGGGATGGCTGCCAGAGGAGATGGTGGGGCATGGTCCGGAGGTGTTCGTCCCGCCGGAGCATCTTCAAAACATCGCTGCGGCAGCCGCGCTCTTGATTGCCGGGGCAGATGAAGGCGAGCCGCTTGCGATCGAGATCCGGCGGAAGGATGGGAAAACTGTCTGGGTGGAGAGCAAGGCGCGCATCGTGCGTGATCCGCTAACTGGCGTTCCAGGCGACTTCGTCCTGATTATGAGAGACATAACAGAACGCAAACGGCTCGAAGAACAACTCCGCTCGCTTGCGATGACGGACGGACTGACCGGCCTGGGCAACCGCCGAGCCTTCGACGAGACCTTGGACAGGGAATGGCGACGCACCGTTCGCAGCGCTGGACAGATGTCCTTGCTGTTGCTCGATATCGATCGATTCAAAGGCTTTAACGACAAATACGGTCATCAGGTAGGCGATGATTGTCTTCGTGCCGTCGCTGCCGCTATAAGAGACGTGCTTCATCGTCCTGGAGATCTGGCGTCACGATATGGCGGGGAAGAACTCGCCGTCATCTTGCCTGATACCGATGGCGATGGTGCGCTTGAAATAGCGGAACGGCTGAGGCTCGCAATCGAAAACCTCGGGCTGCCTCATGGCGACAATCCGGAAGGCGGCGGACGCGTCACCGTCAGCATTGGTTCAGCGACTGCACTGTCACGATCGGGCGGGACGATCAGGATGCCGGAAGGCCTGCTTCTCGCCGCCGACAACGCCCTTTACAAGGCCAAGCACAAAGGCCGAAACCGCGTCGAAGTCGCACTGCTCCTCGCATCGGAAGGTCCCGACGCGGCCTGATCAAAGGACGTTACAGCCTCGCGCACCGACTCAGCCAGAAGGTCCCGATTTCGTTGGTCTGGGCCAATACACACTCATTGCGCGGTTGGGTTTTTCGGAGCGATCCATTGCCGACGAGATTGACGAGGCGCTTTGGGAGGAAGGACGAAGGCTCGATGTCATCAGCCAGCGCAACCGCGCTGACATGCACGAGCAGACTAAGAACGTCATCATCTGGGTTGTCGGCACCGCCTTCGCCCTCTGCCGTGATGGTCGCACTCAAACTGTTCACCTGACGGGATTGGCCCGCCCTTCGGGGCGGTCCTTGCCGTGCTCACCGCTTGCCGGCAGCGCCTTTGACAAATCGCCCTACTCGCTTCGCTCGCTATTTGTCGGCCGCGCTTTTGCGCGGCCTCCTTTCCTGGCATCCAGGCGACGGCTCACGCCGCCGCTTCGGACGCCCTCATGCACGGTATCGTCGTCAATGTCATCGACGGTGACACGCTGAAAATCGTAGGCTCGGGCGAAAAAATCAGGCTATTCGGCGTCGATGCTTGCGAGACAGGCCAGAGAGCGCATTCGCCGCTAGGCCAGTCGATCGATTGTGGCGTGGACGCGATAGCCGCGCTGATTTCATGAACCGCAGGCTAGGAAATTTCATGCCAGTTTTCAGGAATCGACCGTTATCAGCGGTTTTTAGGCGTGTGCTGGAATGATCGCGTGCGGGATTTTGGTGCGGAGCTGGTCCGCCAAGGATTTGCCGTCGCGTATAGGTTTCATCGAAAAGCCGTCGATCCGGATTATGAGAAGTTGGAGTTCGAGGCGAAGCGGCAGAAAAAAGGCTTGTGGGCGTTCGAGTTCGATTAGCCCTGGACATATCGCCGGAAAAAATCGCACTGACAGGAGTCGAATTCGGGCGCGTCGCTAACGCGACCGGGCTCTATGGCTCACGCCACCGAACCCCTACGGGTCGGCCCGTGCGGGTAACGATCCCTTCTATAATCGGACCCGGACGTCAAGGCGCTTGCGTTGCAAAGAGGCGGCCGCAAGACTGTCGCAGATTTCGGACCTTTCGCGAACAGGGTACACAGTTGCAACTAAAAACAGGCGCTGGCTGGTTCAAATTTGAGGACAGAGCGGGAGGGGTGCGGGGCTACCTCAGAGTTTTTTACTGCGTTCCCGAACAAGTAGAGCCGGCTTCGCGGATACTCATTGCACTCCATGGGTTAGATCGAGATGCGGCGGGATTTCGGGACGAGTTCATCGCCGCAGCGAATCGCCTCGGCAAGATCGTGATCGTTCCGGAATTCGATATTGATGCATTTCCGGACGTATATGCCTACAACTATGGAAATGCCGTCTCTGCTCCACCAAATTCGCAGCTCAATGCTCGGGAGGAGTGGAATTTTGAACTGATCGATCGCCTGTTCCTGTCGATCAAAAATGACGCTCAAATCCAGTCGGAAAAGTTCGATTTGTACGGCAATTCTGCCGGCTCTCAATACGTGCTGAGGTATGTCGCGCTTACGGAAGCGCCCATGTTGGAAAAGCCAATATCTTCAAATAGCGGTATCTACATGCTACCCAATCTGACGATGAACTATCCCAATGGGATGGGCGGCATAGGCATGTGCGATGCAGATTTGAGAAGATATCTTTCCCGCCCTTTGCATATCCTGCTTGGAGATGCAGACACCGACGCGGCAGCCGCCGATCTTCCACGAACGCCCGAAGCTCTTGCGCAGGGGCCCCACCGTCTTGCTCGTGGCCTCTGGCATTTCAAACACTGCAAGTCATTAGCCAAAACGCTGGGTCTCGAATTGGCATGGACTGTCGAGATCGTGCCGGGAGCACAACATATTAGCCGAGCCATATTCGATCGAGCGATGGCAATATCCGGCTGAGTATGTCGCGCAAAGGTCGAGGCCCCCGCGACAGACTTTGCGATAACGGGCAAGCATCTGATCGCATGGCGCCGTGTTACAACAAAATAGATCGGAGAGGCAGCCGTGCTTACAACACCCATCATGGAGCGCAGTTCCAGCGACTCCGAATAGAAGCGCCATCGTTTCCCGCCGCAGATCATCGCCCATGCGGTCTGGCTCTACTACCGGTTCCCCTTGAGCCTGCGTCTGGTCGAGGAAATGCTGCTGGAGCGCGCCATCGTGGTCTCCTACGAAACGATCCGCCGCTGGGGCAAGAAGTTCGGGCCCGATTATGCTCGCCGCTTGCGCCGCAAGCAGCCGAGCCGCGATGACATCTGGCACCTGGACGAAGTCGTCATCACCATTGCTAGCCGAAAACACTGGCTATGGCGCGCCGTCGATCAGGACGGCTATGTCCTCGACGAGATCGTCCAGAACCGCCGCAACACCAAGGCGGCCAAGCGATTGCTGACGCGCCTGTTGAAGTCAGCTGACAACAGCGCCGCAGCTCTCAGCGCGTTCATAGCCAGACAACGTGACATCGCCAGCTCGTGACTTGCTGCGATGGTCGTTAGCAGGAGAGCTTGCACAAAAAAGCCGGGCCAAACTGGCCCGGCAATGTGAAGGTCAAACCTCCAGAGGGGAACACCAGCTGGCAGGGATGGGAGGAAAACCGCCAGCTGGTGAATTATCAATGCACTGGTCCAAGGCGCTTCGCTACGAATGAACTTTCAAAATCCCGCAATCTTGCGAAAAGTTGTGCTAGCACCGTACCGCGCCCACTGGGATTTTCCGTTTCGAAGTCCGACGATGCGTTCGGCCCTGTGGAGCAAGCGACCAAGCCCCACCGCGTCATCCCGCGGTGGGCTGGATCGCAGAGCCCATCTGCTGGCCAGCCGGAAGCCAGCTTCGCCGGCTTTTCGGGTTCTTCTTCGCGCTTTGCACATTCCGACTTCGCTCTATTCGAGCGACCACGAATTTGCAGTCGGGTTTCCGGCCGACCCCGTGGCGAAGAAGCGCATCGAGCCGGCCAGCGCACAACTGGTCGCATTGTTGTTGCAGCGTCGCCCAGTCCCGCCTCGGGAGTTCAACATCCGAGCAGCAACGGCGACCTGAAAAACAACGAAAAATCAACGTTTGTCGGTTGTATATCATGTCACTAGAATTTATGTGTCATGCACGGCCGGGCGCGGTGGGGACGAACCGAGGAGCCAGGCCATCCCAACAAGTGGCAATCCGCTGCCGCACGCCAGGACGACACTCGTCAAATGCTCACCAGAAAAGGCAAGTACGGCCTCAAGGCGCTCGTACATCTCGCGCATCTGCCGACCGGACAACTCGCTTTCGTCAACGACATCGCGACCAGCAACAACATTCCGAAGAAGTTTCTCGACGCCATTCTCGGCGAGCTTCGCAATGCCGGCTTCGTACAGAGCCGGAAGGGAAAGGAAGGCGGATATCGCCTGGCGCGTCCAGCCACGGATATCAAGGTCGGCCATGTCGTGCGTGTTCTCGACGGGCCGCTGGCGCCCATCCCTTGTGCGAGCCGCACGCGCTACGCGCGCTGCGAAGATTGCGATGAGGCGACATGCCAAGTCCGTCACATGATGCTGGAAGTGCGGCATGCAATCGCCGAGGTTCTGGACAACCGCAGTCTCGCCGAAATGCGCGACTGCGCGAACGACGATCTTGCCGCAACGCTGAAACATCAGGCCTGATTTCGGCGTCCCGCTACAGGCGGCGCTCATGACGGAGCGCAGCCGCAGCTCCATCATCATTGTCGGCGGGGGCGCTAGCGGCGTCATCCTGGCTGGACATCTTCTGCGTTCTCCAGATCCGAGGCTGCGGGTCACGCTGGTCGAAAAACGCGCGGCATTCGGCCCTGGCATTGCCTATTCAACGTTGCTGCCGGATCACCTGCTCAATGTAAGCGCGATGGGCATGAGTGCGCTTGCGGACGACCCGGAGCATTTCTGGCGCTGGCTGCAAGACCAAGGACTGGCGAAGCAGGAAGACACCCCAATCTATGCGCCGCGCAGCGTCTATGGCCTCTATCTCCAGGAGCTTCTCGTGGAAATCGCCGAGCGTGAACGGACCCGATTCCGTCTGGTTCAGGAAGAAGGCGTCTTGATCTCGCCCAGTCCCGCCGGCGTGGAGCTGCGGCTGGCGAATGGAACGAGCATCGTCGGGCATGTCGCGGTGCTCGCGGCCGGGCATGACGAAGAGCCTGCATCGGAGCAGGATTTTGCAGTTCGCATCGGCTCGGCCAAGGACACACCTATCGATCCGGATTCCCGCGTGCTCATTCTGGGCACCGGGCTCAGCATGGTCGACGCCTGGCTCACCCTGGAGCATCGCGGCCATCGCGGCGAAATCGCCGCCGTGTCCCGGCGCGGACTGTTGCCCTCGCCGCACCAGAAGGGCAGCCCGATTCGGCTGGACAGCGCAGACATCCTGCTCGGCACCAAGCTTTCCTACTTTGTCGGCTGGTTCCGCGACCTCGTCCGCGCAACCGAGAGGGCCGGCGGCAACTGGCGCGACGTCGTCGACGGACTTAGGCCCTACAATCAGCGAATCTGGCAAAGTTGGCCGGTGACCGCAAAGCGCCGCTTTCTCGCGCACATCAAGGCGTGGTGGGATATCCACCGCCACCGGATGGCGCCGGAGATCCATGCAAGAATAAGCGAAGCGGAGCGGTCGGGCCGGCTCCGTCTTATTGCCGGCCGGGTTCTGGGTGTCCATCGGGAAGGTCGAACACTGACGGTCAATCTGCAACTTCGGCAGTCGCAGGCGTTGGAAAACCTGGAAGTCGCCGTCGCCTACGACTGCACCGGCATCGTCAAGGACATCTCGACCGGATCGGTCGCCGTCGTCCGCTCGCTGACCGATCGCGGGCTCGCGCGTCCGGACCCGCTTCGGCTCGGCCTCGACGTGACTGCGGACTGCGCCGTGATCGATGTGGACGGCGCGCCCTCCAACAAGCTGTTCGCCGTCGGTCCGCTCACCCGCGGCACATTCTTCGACATCGACGCCATCCCCGACATCCGGATCCAGTGCGCGCGATTGGCTGACCAACTGGCTGGATAGGCGGCTTTCAAATCGCCTCGGAGCAGCGGGAGGACACTCAAGCGCGGAGGCGCCTGCCCATCGTCGATGTTCCAGACAGCTCCGGCGCGGGCGTTATGGCGCGCCGTTCCTTGCGAGCGAGGGGATTGCGGAGCAACGGCGCGATTGCCTGGCCGAACCTCTCGATCTTTTCCGGATCATAGGGGCCGGTCACCATGAATTCCGAGACGCCGGCTTGGGCATAAGCGATCAAGGAAAGCGCCGACCGCGCGGGAAAACTGGGCACGTGAACCGCGTCCGCGCGGCTGACCGGCCGGTCGCGCGTGAAGCTCAGGGGCATTGCGAAACGGATCTTCCCGGACCTTCCGTACTGGGCCGCTGCGGCGCGCACGCGCTCAATCAGCCTCCGCACATCCTCAGGCGCGCCGGGCGCCAGTTCGAATATGTCGGCATGCCGGCCGGCGACCTTCAGGGAGGTCCCGGAAAGCCCACTCATCCGGATCGGTATTCGGAGGCCGCGCAGACCCTTGTTCGGAACGAACCCGCCACGGACTCTGTAGAACGGACCCTCATGGTCGAACGGCTTGTCATTCGACCACAGTCTCTTCAACAGCCTCAAATATTCGTCCGTCCGCTGGCAGGTCGCGATATGGCTAGCATGCGAATCTGTAGCGACGCCGTCTTCGACAATGCCGTCGGCCAGAATTCTTAGAGCCAGGCGGCCTCCGCTGGCGGCGTCGAGCGCGGCCAGCTGGCGTGCCGCCACGGTAGGCGCGACGACCCCTGCGCAATGTGTAAGAACAATCTGAAGCGACGAGGTCAACGCCGCCGCTTTGGCCGCAAGATCGAAGTTGCTCAAGAGGCCGGCGGCGCCATCGATCACGACGCTTTGAAAACCCGCATCCTCGACTTGTGCGAGGGCTGCCGCGGATGCCTGCGGATCAAAAAAGAACGGCGCGGCTGCAGAAAAATCGTTGGAATCGGTACCGGGGACGAAAGTGAACTCGATGGACATCGCATCTCCTCCTTCGTTCAGGGGTTCCGCCACGGTCGGCGAAAAGATCGGATCCTGCTTTCGCGATTGAAGGGGAAGCCGCTCAGGGAATGAGCCCAAGCACGATCGCGGACACGAGTCCGAACGAGAGTGCATAGGCCGCGTACGCGGCCACCTTGGTTGAGGCGCCCGCGGGCGCCGTCACGCTGCCTGGTCGTGTAGCCCTCTTGCGAGTGTTCGCGGTATGGACATAGGCCATATCAATCCTCCAACCGCCATTAGTCTATAAAGTTAGTAGACTTTGTCGATTGCGAATATTGGTTGGGGTGTAGGAAATGGTTCTCCGGAAGCGGCGCTCGGCGGAAACTTTCTCTACGTAGCGCATAGGACTTCGTGCTGCTGCCATCGGTCAGCAGATCAGGACATCAACATCAAAGTAGGTTGCGGCCCGGAACGTCACACATCGGCACTCACGACGATCCATATGCGCCGTGATGATAGATCAATGCCGGGCCCGGCTCTCCGCCCGCCACATACCGGACGCTGCCGAGGATCAGCGCGTGGCTGTGGCGGACGATCATGTCTTCGACCGCGCAGTCGACGGCGGCAAGTGCCCCGTCGAGCGCCAACGCGCCGGTTGCAAGGCTCAGCCAGCGAGCCCCCTCGTAACGCTTCACCCCCTTCAGGCCGCCGCGTCCGGCGAAGCGGTCGGCAATCGCGACCTGGTCGGCTCGAAGCACGTTCACGCAGAAATGCCTGTGCCGCCTGATTGCTGCCCAGGTTGACGAGTTCAGGTTGATACTGACGACCATTACCTCCGGCTCGACGGACAGTGAGTGGGCGGTGGTAACGGTTGCGCCCGTCCGTTCGTCGCCAATACCTGCGGTAACCACGGACACGGGTCCAGCTAGGTGCCGCATGGCAGATTTCAGGGGGATCCGGGTTTCAATCTGGGGAACGCGTTCGGTCAGTGTCATCTGGCTTAGCCTCATTTTTTGCAGCTTCACGACGCCCTGCGACGCAACGCCGTTTGGTATTCCAGCCATTGGTGAATTTCGGCGGCGATGCGCTCGGCATGCGCGGTGACTTCGGGAATTCCCATCAGTTCGCCAACGCTGCCGCGCGCCAATGGCCCGCTGACGAAAATGCTGTCGGTCGGCCGCCCGGACGTGCCGACCGCACGGCCTTGGCTGTCGGTCTCCAAGCCAAGACCAATCGGGTCGAGCCGCACCAATCCCATCCGTGCGAGCGCCGCAATCGCTGCGCAGGTCCGCAAAATATCGGCATGCGCCGGCCCGGTCGTCACGATCACGCTGTCGTAGGCCTCGGCAACGAAGCGGCGTTGGCCACGCAGTTGCTGCCTGACGCGAATGCGTCCTTCGATCTGTTCGGCGCCGACAATCGATGCGGCGCGGTAGGCGAGCGTGCCTTCGGCAACCCGGCGATCGAGCACGGCCGCGATCTGCGGCGCTATGCGGAAGCGATGCACATCCCACAGCGCGCGCAAATGGCGCACGACGCGGCGTTGCTCAGCGAGCGGCAAGGCCTGCCAGATGATTTGCCCTTGTCGCCGGACTGCGTCGAGCACCGGGTGCCAGCCTTCGCCCTGCTGCGCGGCGGTCGCGATGGTCGACCGGATACGCCTGAGCAGCACGGTGGCGCTGCGTGAAGGCAGGCCGGTGAAGTCGCCGATCGGATCGGCATGCATAGCCGCATGGCCTCGCGACCGGTAGCCATGGCGCGAAAGTGCTGTGATGCGACCGCGATGGCCATTGCGGTCGAGCGTTGCGATGACATCCGCCGACGTCAGTCCAGTGCCGACGACGAGCACATGGTCGTCAAGTCCGGTCGCTTCCAGCCTTTCGAGATCATAGGGATTGGCTACCAGCCCGGCTGCGCCAGCCACGGACTGCAGGGGCACTGGCAAGGCCGGTGGCGGATGCGTCGTCGCAATCACCACGGCGTCCGCTGCGAGCGTTCCTCCATCAGCGAGGATCAGGTGGTAGGCCTCGCCACCGAGCTCGACTGATGCGACCGAGGACCTGACATGGCGGATCGTTTTGCCGAGCAGCAAAGGCTGGAGATAGGATTCCACGTAGCGCCCGAAAACGCGACGCTGCGGGTAGAGCGCTCCATTGGCGGCAATGGCCTCGGGATCGTCCGCAACGGCGCCGGTCTGCTCCAGCCAGTCGGCAAAGTGGCTGTCCTGGCCGGAGATCAGCGTCATCCTCGACGCCGGCACATTGATGCGATGTGAAGGATCGGGCGTCGAATAGGCCAGACCATAGCCGAGCCCCTCGCGGGGCTCGACGACGACGATATCGGCAGCACCGGCGGGCAGAAGCCGCGCAAGATGAAACGCGGTCGCCGCACCGGAAAACCCGCCGCCGACGATGGCTACGACCGGCCTTTGCGCCAGATGGTAGGTGCTCAAGACTGACTCGCGCGCAGTGCCGACGGCCGATGGTCGCCGGCCACCGTTTCGCCAAAAGGCCCCATGTTCACGGCCGTCGGTCGCGTCGAGATTTCATGATCGAGCGGCAACAGCGGCAGCACCAGTTCGCCGAAGCGATAGGCCTCCTCCAGATGCGGATAACCGGACAGGATGAAGGTATCGATGCCGATACGACGGTATTCGTCGATCCGTTCCGCCACCGTGGCCGCATCGCCGACCAGGGCGGTCCCGGCGCCGCCGCGAACCAGGCCGACGCCGGCCCACAGGTTCGGACTGATTTCGAGCTTGTCGCGACGACCGCCATGCAGCCGGCTCATGCGCGACTGGCCGACAGAATCCATGCGCGCGAAAACCTTCTGCGCCTCGGCTATCGTCTTGTCGTCCAGGCGGCTGATCAGGCGGTCGGCATCGGCCCAGGCTTCGTCATCGGTTTCGCGGACGATGACATGCAATCTGATTCCAAAACTCACCGCTCGTCCCGCCTTCTCAGCAAGACCGCGCACATGATCGACCTTGGCCGCAACGTCTGCGGGCGGTTCGCCCCAGGTCAGATACTTGTCGATCTGCTCGGCGGCGACCGCGTTGGCCGCATCTGACGAGCCGCCGAAATAGAGCGGCGGACGCGGCGTCTGCACGGGCGGGAAAAGCAGGCGGCCGTCCTCGATGCGGAAATGCTTACCTGCGAAAGCGACGGTCTCGCCACGCAGCACGGCCTTGTAGATGTCGAGGAATTCCCGCGTCACCTCATAGCGCTCGTCATGGCTGAGGAAAATGCCGTCGCCCTGGTTCTCGACCGGGTCGCCGCCGGTGACAACATTGATCAGCAGGCGTCCGCCGGAAATGCGGTCTAGTGTCGAGGTCATGCGCGCGGCGAGCGTCGGAGATTGCAGGCCCGGCCGGACGGCGACCAGGAAGCGAAGCCGCTGCGTCAGCGGCGCCAGAGCCGACGCCACGACCCAGCTGTCCTCGCAACTGCGTCCGGTCGGCAGCAGCGCGCCATAGTAACCGATGGCATCAGCGGCCTTGGCGACCTGGGCGAGGTAGGGCAAGTCGACCGCCCTACCCCCCTCGGAGGTGCCGAGATAGCGGCTGTCGCCATGGGTCGGAAGAAACCACAGGACCTTGATCCTGTCGGGAGTGGCAATGCTCATGAATTGTCCTCTGTGACTTGGCGCGCCTTGCTCAACTCCAGGCATGGAGCGGCGGATTGACGTCGTTGAGGTAGTAGTTGCCCAGGATCGCGTATTTCCAGCGCACCGGATCGTGCAGCGTGTGGGTGCGGGCGTTGCGCCAATGCCGGTCGAGATTGTGCTCGGCCAGCGTCGAGCGCGTGCCGGCGAGCTCGAACAGCTTGTTCGTGGCATTAATGGCGATCTCGGTGGTGAGGATCTTGGATTCCGCCACAGCGATCTGCGCTTCAGCGACGGTCTTCTCATTCGGGTCGGCGACAGCGCGATCGACGGCAAGCCCGGCCTTTTCGAGAACCGCCTCTGCCGCATTGGCGCGCAGACGAAGGTCGCCGATCGCCTGGATCGTATAAGGATCCTGCCAGGCATGATCGACGCCGCTGTCTATCCAGGCGCGCGACTTGGTGCGCACGAAATCGACCGTCTCGTCGATCGCCGCCTTGGCGATGCCGAGATCGACGGCGGCCTGGATGATCTGGAAGATGGCTCCGTCGGCCGTCGGCCGGTCGTAACCCTTATAGCCGGGAACCAGATGCGTCTTCGGCACCTTCACATTGTCGAGCAAGACCGTGCCGGACAACGTCGTCTTCTGGCCGAAGCTCGACCAGTCGTCGATGACCGTCAGTCCGGGCGCGCCGCGATCGGCGATGGCATACCAGGCGCGCCCCTCGTCATCGAGCGCCACGATAGGCACCAGATGGGCGAGCAACGCGCCGCTCGAATAGAATTTCTCACCGTTGACCACGACATGGTCACCGGCGTCGACGAACTTGGTTTCGAAGTCGGCCGCCCGCTTGGAACCAAACTCGGAGAACGCGTTGCCGAAGCGCGTGCCGGACAGAACCTCGGCGAACAGCAGCTTCTTCTGGGCCTCGTCGGAGACGGTGCGGATGGCGGCGACGACGCCAAGATGGTTCTGCGGAATCTGGCCGAGCGAGGGATCGGCCGCCGAGATGATGGTGATCACTTTCGACAGCGTCACATAGGAGAGCTCCGGCCCGCCATAGGCTTTCGGCACGTTGATCGACCACAGGCCGCTCTGCGAAAACGCATCGAGCTCTTCCGTCGGCCAGAGGCGTTCACGGTCCCGCCTGGAGGCATCCTTGGCGAATTCCGCGGCCAGTTTTTCGGCGACAGCGATCGCCTCGGCGTCGGTCCTGATGACATGCGCCTTGGCTGACGGACGCTCGACCGGTGGCACGGCGCTGCGGATATCGGACGGCTGCTTCGATTGGATGGTCATGCTGCGGTCTCCTTGGGGACATGGTCGGATGGAAGCGGCGAACCGCCGAGATAGTAGGTCTTGATATCGGCGCGCTGGCGCAGGTCGGCAGCCAATCCTTCGAGGACGCTGACGCCGTTCTCGAGCACGGTGGCGCGGTCGGCGTATTTCAGCGCGACCGCCGAATTCTGTTCGGCAACGAGGATCGAAAGGCCTTCGTCGCGGTTGAGCCGTTTCAGGGCGCTGAAGATCTCGTCGACGATCAGCGGTGCCAGTCCCATCGACGGCTCGTCCAGAACAAAGAGTTTCGGCCGCGACATCAGACCCCGGCCGATAGCCGTCATCTGCTGCTCGCCCCCGGAAGTAAGCCCGGACCGGGTTCGCCGCTTCTCGGCGAGCTTTGGGAAAAGTGCATAAACACGATCGAGGTCGGCCTTGACGCCGGTGCGAGAGGACGAGCGTCCGAGCGCGCCGGTGAAGAGGTTCTCTTCGACCGTCAGCGAACGGAAGCAATGCCGGCCCTCGAGGACCTGGACGAGGCCGCTGCGGACGAGATGCGAGGGGCTTACCCTTGAAACATCCCCTCCATCGAAGGTGATCCGGCCGGCGGTAATAGTGCCACGCTCGGCCGGGAGGAGATTGGATACGCCGCGCAGCAGCGTCGTTTTGCCGGCGCCGTTGGAGCCGAGCAAGGCGACGATCTCGCCTTTGCCGACCGACAGGTCGACGCCGTGCAGGGCGGCGATGGCGCCGTTATAGACGGCTTCCACGCTGGCAACTGACAGGATCGGGTTTTCCGGGCTAGACATCGATGACTCCGCTGGGAAGCTGGATGGCGCGGCCGGCCAGTTTGTCGGCCGCGCCATGGCAAACTCAGTTGCTGACCACTGCGTCGGCGTCCTCGGCCGTGCGGATCTTGATGCCCTTCTCGCTGGCATAAGCCTCGGACGACTTCTCGATGATCGGGCGCAGCAGCTTCCAGTCGGGCGCGATCCAGTCGGACACGACGTTCCACTTCTTGCCGTCCCACTGCTGGAAGGTCACGTAGCCGTCACCCTCGTGATTGTCCCAGGAGACATTGATCGAGTGGAACAGATCCTTGGCGCCGAGCGCCTCGACGCGCGCCGGATCGAGCTTGAGATGCTCGAAGCCCCAGCGCACTTCGTCGCCGGTCAGCGTGCGGTTGCCGAACTTGGCCTGCGCGATGCGGACCGCCTCGACATTGAGGATGCCATTGACGATGCCGAGATTGTGGTAGACCGAGCCGATGCGGCCCTTGTCCTCGAGATTGCCCTTGCCGGCGCCGTAGATCGTTTTCACGATCTCCTGGACCACCGGATACTGCTCGCCCGAGGCCTGGGTGGTGATGGCCGTATAGCCCTTGGCGGCATCGCCCGCGGGGATGACGTCCTCTTCGGAATTCGACCAGACATTGCCGACAATGTGATCGGCTGGGAACCCGGTCTTCTGCGCAGTCTTCAACGCTACGGGGTTCATCACGCCCCAGCCGCGCAGCACCACATAGTCGGGACGCTCGCGACGGATCGTCAGCCATTGTGCCTGCTGCTCGTTGCCCGGATGCGGAACCTCGATCTGCGACAGTTCGAAGCCGTATTTCTGCGCCAGCAGCTCGTAGATCGGGATCGTCTCCTTGCCGTAGGGCGAGCCGTGATAGAGCACCACGATCTTCTTGCCCTTGAGCTTGTCCAGGCTGCCTTCCTTGGAAGCGATGTAGTTCACGATGCCGGAAGTCTCGCTGTAGGGATTGAGCAGCAGCGGGAAGACGTAAGGGAACACGCGCCCGTCCGTGGTGTCGGTGCGGCCGTGGTTGATGGTGATCAGCGGCACCTTGTCGTCAGTGATGCGGTCGATCATGGCGTAGGCGATGCCGACCGAAAGCGGGTTCCAGGCGGCGATACCCGGATTGCTCTTCAATCGTTCGTAGACCTCGACGCCCTTCTCGACCTCATACTGGGTCTCGCCTTCGCTCCAGGTCAGCTTGACGCCGTTGACGCCACCGTCGCGGATGTTGATCAGATTGAGGTAGTCGATGAAGCCGCCGAAGAAGCCGGTGCCGCCGGCGGCATAGGGGCCGACGCGATAGCTCTGCAGGGGGAAATACTGTTCGTCGGCGTGGACAGCCGTCGCGACGAGCACGAAGGCCGTGGCGATCGCCGCTTTCTTGAGATGACTGAAGAAGGTCATGAGTTGCGTCTCCTGAGGTGTGGGTCCGTGAGAGGATGTCGAGCGGCGCTCAGCTGGACCTTGAGCCGATCCGTCGTTTCAGGCGCTCGAAGAGGGCCGACAGCCCGTTCGGTTCCGCGATGAGGAAGATGATGATGAGGGCGCCGAGCACGATGCGCTGGCTCATGTCGAGCACGCCCGAATCGAACAGGCCGCCAAACGCGAAGGCGCCGATCCGGGACAGAAGAAGCGGGAAGACGACGAAGAAGGCCGCGCCCAGAAACGCACCGCGCATCGAAGCCAGTCCGCCGACGATGATGATGAACAGGATCTGGAAAGAGCGGTCGAGGTTGAAGCCGGCCGGCTCTACGGTGCGCAGGTAGGTGAAGGCCCACAGCACACCGGCGACGCCGATAATGAAGGACGAGATGGCGAAGGCCAGCAGCTTGGTTCTCAGCACCGGCACGCCGATGACGCGCGCCGCCGTTTCATTGTCGCGCACGGCAATGAAGTTGCGGCCGGTGGCGCTGTTGACCAGCCGCCAGACAAGAGCGGTGAGCACGATGACCGTGGTGACCGAAAGCAGGTAGCGGCCGGTCGCGCCATCGAGCGAAAATCCCGCGACGGTAAGGCGCGGCGCGGAAATAACCCCGGACGGATTGTAGTTGGAGAACCAGCCGAACTTGGTCAACGCCCATTGCACGAAGAACTGGGCGGCGAGCGTCGACACGGCGAGATAGAAGCCGCGCAGCCTGAGACTGGGCAGGCCGAACACGACGCCGATGCCGGCGGCCGAAATCCCGGCCAGGATCATAGTTGCCGCCAACGGTAGTCCTTCGACCCGTAGGTTGAAATTGTAGGCGGCGAAAGCGCCGACCGCCATGAAGGCGGAGGAGCCAAGCGAAAGCTGGCCGCAGTAGCCGGTGAGCAGGTTAAGACCGACCGCTGCTAGGCTGAGCGCCAGGAACGGCAGCAGGATTGCCTCGACCAGATAGCTCGACGCGTAGGCGGGGATCAGGCCGTAGGCCACGGCAATCAAGGCGGCCGGCAGAGCCAACTTCTGCCAGTCGATTGGAAGCCTTGCGGCATCGAGCGATTGCACGGCCATCGGTCAGACCCTTTCGACGGTTTTCTGGCCAAACAGGCCGGAGGGGCGCACCAGCAGGACCACTAGGGCCAGCGCATAGGCGAACCAGCCTTCGATGCCGCCGCCGACGAAGGGGCCGAGATAGACTTCGGCCAGTTTTTCGCTGGCGCCGATGATGAGGCCGCCGACGATGGCGCCGAGGATGGAATCAAAGCCGCCGAGCACCAGTACCGGCAGCGCCTTCAGCACGATCAGCGACAAAGAGAACTGGACACCGAGACGCGCACCCCAGAGCAGTCCCGCGACCAGCGCCACGAACCCGGCGGCCGTCCACACCGTTCCCCATATCCGGGGCAGCCGCAGCCCGACGGCAAGTGCTGCAAACTGGTCGTCGGCGACGGCGCGAAACGCCAGCCCGATCCGGGTCCAGTAGAAGAATGCGCTCAAGCCCGCCACCATCGCCGCGGCAATGCCCGCGGCAAGAAGGTCGAACGACGAGATCAGGATGTTGCCGACCTCAAAGGGCGTGTCGTCTATGCCGAGATCGAGCCCGTGCACCTGGGTGCCCCACATCAGCTGGGCAGCGCCCTCGATGATGTAGGACAGGCCGAGTGTGGCCATGAACAGGGTCATCGGCGAGCGATTGACCAGCGGCCTCAGCACAGTCCGCTCGATGGTGAAGCCCAGCGCGACCATGACCGCGAAGGTGATGAGCAGCGAAAGCGCGAAGGGGATGCCGCGTTCGACGAGGCTGACAAAGGTGAGCGCTGCGAACAGCACCATCGACCCTTGCGCGAAGTTCAGCACGCCCGACGTCTTGTAGATCAGCACGAGACCGATGGCGACAAGCGAATACATGACCCCAGAGAGCAGGCCGCCGACCAGCACTTCGATGACGAAGAGGAAATCATAGTAGCTCATCAGATGTCTTCGCTATTCCCGCCCTCGGCGGTGCCGATATAGGCCCGGATCACTGTCGGATCGGCCCTGACCTCGGCCGGGGTCCCGTCTGCGATCTTGCGGCCGTAGTCGAGCACAGCGACCCGGTCGGAAAGCCCCATGACCACGCCGATATCGTGCTCGATCAGGATGATGGTGACGCCATGTCGGTCGCGCGCGGCGCGCACAAACCCGGCCATCTCGGCTTTCTCGGTCGCCGTCATGCCGGCCATCGGCTCGTCGAGCAGCAGGATCTTGGGCTCGGCCACCAGGGCGCGGGCCAGTTCGACCCGCTTCTGCAGGCCGTAGGGCAACGTGGCGACCAGACGGTCGGCGACGGCCCCGAGATGCAGGAAGGCGATTTCCTGATCGACCTTTTCGGCGATTCCCGCGTCTTCACGCCGGGCGCGTGGCAGACTGGCAATATGTTCGACAAAACTGGCGCGCCTGGTGTAGACGCGGCCGGACGCAATGTTGTCGCGCACGGAGAGACCGCCGAACAGCGCCAGGTTCTGGAAGGTTCGCGCAACGCCCAGTCGTGCCAGACGACTCGCCGGCACCCGGGAGAAGGACTGGCCGTCGATCGCGATCGTGCCGTGGTCGGCGTGATAGAGGCCGCTGATGATGTTGATCAGCGAAGATTTGCCGGCGCCGTTGGGGCCGATCACCGCGCGGATCTCACCGCCTATGACCTCGAGATCAATGTCGCTCAGCGCCTTGACGCCGCCAAAGGAAATACCGATCCCGCTCAATGCGAGAACCGCATCAGACCTTGACGAGAGGCATGCCGGACGCCTGTCGCCGACGAGGTTAGTCACCGCGAGGATGGCGGAAATTTCGGGCGCGCGCTCGTATGCGGCGGCTCCCAGCGAAGCACCAATCATGAAACGTCCCTGATTTGAAGGAGAGCTGGCAGCGGCCCGAGGGCCGCGCCTGACCTATTCCGCGGCGACAAGTTCCCTGGCGCGAGCCGCTTCCAGTTCGCGCACCAGTGGAATGACGCGCTTGCCGAAGAACTCGACCTCTTCCTGGAAATGCAGGAAGCCGAGCAGGATCAGGTCGGCGCCGGCATCCTTGAGCTTGAGGATGCGTTCAGCGATCTGCTCCGGCGTGCCGATGAGATTGCTGCGGAAGCCGTCATTGTATTGCACCAGATCCTCGAAGGAGGATTTCGCCCAATTGCCTTCGCCTTCCGGCGAGGCCTTGCCGGCATTCTTGACCTGATCGGCAAAACCCTGGACTGCCTCGGGATTGGCCTTGGCGATGATCTCGTCGAGCACTGCGCGCGCCTCTGCCTCGGTCTCGCGAGCGATGGCGAAGGCATTGACGCCGATCTTGACCTTGTGGCCATTGGCTTTCGCCTTGGCGCGGATGTCGTCGACCTGCTTCCGGATCTCCTCCGGCGTGTTGCCGTTGGTGAAATACCAGTCGGAGACACGAGACGCCATGTCGCGCGCGGCGCGCGACGAGCCGCCCTGAAAAATCTCGGGCTGGGGATCGATCGGCTTCGGCTTCATCGAATAGTTGGTGAAGCGGTAGAAATCGCCCTTCAGCGTGAAGCTGTCCTCGGTCCAGATGCCACGCAGCGCTCGGATAAATTCCTCCGACCGGCGATAGCGCTCGTCATGGTCGAGCCAGAGTTCGCCAATGGCGGCGAACTCGCCGCGGAACCAGCCGCTGACGACATTGACGGCGACGCGGCCATTGGTCAGGTGGTTGATGGTAGCGATCTGCTTGGCCGCCAGCGCAGGATTCCACGGGCCGGGCAAGATCGCCGCGATGACCTTCAGCGTTGTGGTGGCGGCAAGCAAGGCATGGCTGAACGACACCGATTCGTGCTGGTTGTCGGCGCCATAGCCGGCGGTGAAGCGGATCTGACTCAGCGCATAGTCGAAGCCATTGGCCTCGGCGATCTGGGCGAGCTTGCGGTTGTAGTCGATGTCCCAACCCGTCCGCTGCTCGATGTTGGAGATGACCAGGCCGCCGGAGACATTCGGGACCCAGTAGGCAAATTTGATGGCGTCGGAATGCGAACTCATCTCGTCGTTTCCCCTTTAATTGCTCAGCCGACGCGGGTGGCGACGGCAGCATTTGCGTGACTGGAGTTGAGCAAGGAGACCGCGTCGGTAGCGGCCCTTGCAATGCGCTCGATGATCGCTGCGCCGACGATTTCGCCATTGATGAAATCGTCTGGCGCGCCGTAGACGCCCGTCGGGACGGTGACAGCGCCGAAAAAACCGAACAATGGCCGCAGCTGATGTTCGAGAACCAAGCCGTGGTAGGGGCTGCCGCCGGTTGCCGCGAGGAGCACAGTCTTGCCGGTCAACGCGTGGTAATCGACGAGGTCGAACAGGTGCTTGAGGGCGCCGGTGTAGGAAGCGCGATAGACAGGCGTTCCGACCACCAGCAAGTCTGCCTTCTCGACACGCTGGATGATCGCTTCTCCGGATGCGCCGAGTGCGCCGCGGGATAGCCCGGCGAAAAGCGAGGGTGCTGCCTCCGTGATCTCGATCAGACCAGTATCTGCAGGGACGCGCAACGCGACCGCCTTGACCAGCGCATTGACTACCGCCGTGGTGCGGGACGGCGTGCTTACGCCGCCCGATATTCCGAGAACCGATAATCGTGCCAAGTCATCAATCTCCCACACTTTGCATGCGCGCTAGGCCGCGACAAACAAGGGCAAACGATATTCTATAAAGTCTGTAGAGATAAGGTACTTTGTTCTGATGTTTTCACCTCGAGGGGAAAATCGGGCTGTTTGCCACGTGGCAAAGGGTTGACGGTTTAGGAGCGGGATGCGGCGCGGCCGCGTTACAGAAATGCGTGTACGATCATCGAGGTCAGGATTGCGTTCAGTCCCATCGCAATCCCTGCAAAAAGCCCAGCCACGGGGTTCACGGAATAGGCGCGAGCGGTTCCGATCCCGTGAGAAGCCAGACCCACCGCGAACCCCCTTGCGGCGAAATCCTTCACGCGCATCACATTCATGAGCGGCGTTACAATCACGGCGCCGCAGATTCCGGTGAGGACGACGACAGCGGCAGTCAGGGCAGGATTTCCTCCGAGGCCGGAGGAAACTGCCATTGCAACGGCCGCGGTAGTTGACTTCGGCGCAAGGGACGCGGTGACCTGGTCAGCAAGCCCCAACGCACGGCAGAGGTACGCGGTCGATCCGACCGCGGTTGTGCTTCCGACAAGGAGTGCGACGGATACCGGAAAGAGGTTTGCCTTTACCAAGGAAAGCCTCTCATAAAGCGGAATTCCCAGCGCGACCGTGGCAGGGCCCAGCAAGAAGTGTATGAACTGGGCCCCGTCGAAATACCTGCGGTAATCCACCTTAGCGATGAGCAGGACGAGAGCGATCGCGCTAACCGACACCAAGGTGGGGTTCAGCAACGGATTTCCGAGATACAGCTTCGACAGACCAATTGCGGCGATCCAGACCGCCAAGGTTGCCGTAAGCCACAGAAGGGGCGACGCGGCGAGGTAGATCCATAGCTCCTCACCCATTGGCGCCGCCTCCAACGAGGCGCTTGGCTACGACGAATGCCAACGCTGTCGCGGTCAGCGTAAGCACAGTCGAGCCAAGCACGACTGCGAGTATCGCAGCTCCCTGGCCCCGGATCAGATCAATGTGCTGCACGATTCCGACGCCTGCCGGCACGAACAGAATGCCCAGGTTTCCCAGGATCACCGTGGAGACAGAAGCGACCTGACCGCGGACATTGTTGAGGACTCCGAACCTTCTCGCAACTGAAAAGACCGTCGCGATAAGAGCCATCCCAAGGACTGGGCCGGGAACAACGCCGTTGAGAAAGTAAGCGGCGATCTCGCCGATCAGCTGAAAGACGAGCAGCAAGCATATCCCGACGAGCATCCGGTCATTCCATACAACAATCCAGGCGAAGCATCCGCTGCGCCACCATGTCGAGCTTGGAGCACATGTCTGCTTGCACGGCTATCGCCCGAGGCTGTGATGGAAATTCTTTCAAGGGCTTCTTACCCAACTTTACTCATGTCAGCCATTCCTTCACCAACGATGTCGCCAAACTTGGGCTATCGTGCAGTCGGCACATCCGGGATGGAGGAGTGTGCCGCGAACATATCGGCTAAACGCCTAGGGAGGATCACATGGCCAGTTCATTGGCTGTCTTTTTTACCGACGCTCGCCGTGTCGCGCAACGCATGCTGCTGACTTCGGCAGTCTTCGTCACCACGACATCGCTTACCAATTCAGCAAGTGCCGATGCCATCAACTGGCGGCAGTTCGAGGGCACGACAATTACCTGGGCCTACGACATCCACCCCTATGCGGATGCTCTGGCAGCCGGGCTGCCGGAATTCGAGAAGCTCACCGGCATCAAGGTCACCCCGGAACTCTACCCGGACGACTCATACTGGAGCAAGCTGACGATCCAGTTGACCACCAAGTCGCCTGCGTGGGACGTGGTCGGGACCGGTATCCAGCCTGCATGGGACCTCGCGCCCGGCGGCGCGCTTGAGCCCCTGGACAACTACCTGAACGATCCGAAGCTCACCGATGCCGGTTACGACTACAACGACTTCTTCCCCAGCCTGCGCTCTGCGCTCACCTGGAAGTTGGAAGATGGCCAGATAGCGCCCGGCGAAGGCGGCCAGGTGTGGGCGATCCCGCACGCCTTCGAGAACATCCAGCTCTTCTACCGCAAGGACATTCTCGACAAGTACAAGATTGCAGTTCCGACCACTCCTCCCGAGATGGCCACGGCCTGCGAGGCGCTGAGGGCGGCTGATCCTTCGATCACCCCCCTCGGCGTCCGCGGTGTCCGCTTCTGGAGCAGCATCCACACCGCACCCGTATCGATTGCCCGGTCTTATGGCGTGAAGGATTTCGTTATCAAGGACGGCAAGCTCGACACCGGTCTGGACTCGCCTGAATCGATCGCTTTCCACAAGGACTACGTGGATATGATCAAGAAATGCGCGGCGCCCTCCTTCGCCAACGACAATTGGTACCAGGTCGTCGACGGCATTTCTTCCGGACGCACGGCAATGGCAGTCGACGCCAACATGTTCGGCTTCTGGAACGACGTGGCCGGCCAAGTTGCCTCCGGAAAGATCGCCTTCGCTCCGCCGCTGCGCGCGCCAAACGCCCAGAACTTCGACTCTAATATCTGGATCTGGTCGCTGGCCATGAATGCGGCATCCCAGAAGAAGGGCGCGGCGTGGCTGTTCATCCAGTGGGCGACGTCAAAGAAAGTCGTGCTGTCTGGAGCGCTCGCGGGAAAGCTCGTCAATTCGCCCCGCACCTCCACATGGAAGGATGAAGCGTGGCTCAAATACGCTTCGCAGCCGGAGTTCAACAACTTCGTCGAAAGCTTCAACGCCACGCAGGACCGGGCAGCGCTTGCCTTTACCCCGCGCGTTGGGTTCGGCGAAGCGATGAACGCTTGGGCGGTGGCCATGCAGAAGATGGTCAACGGCGACGACGTGGAGGCTACCCTCCACGACCTGGCCGAAGAGATCCGCGCTGGCATGTAACGATGAAGCGGGTGGCAGGCTTCTGCCGCCCGTCATCAATCCTGGTGGAGTCCTACCTTGACCTCCGAAGTCATCAAAGCGACCGCTGTCGACATTGGCAAATCGGCAGCCGGCAAGCGAAAGACCGATGCGGCCGCAGCCGAGCGGTCGATCGACTGGCTGAGCCTTGCCGTCATCCTTCCCGCAGTTGTGATCCTGCTCGGGTTCCTGCTTCTCTTCTTCTACGGGGTCTACCAGTCCTTCACCGATCTGCGTCTGGGCCGGCCGAATGCCCGGTTTGTCGGCTTCGCCAACTACGTTGCCCTAGCCAAGAGCGGCGACTTCTGGAACAACGTCTGGGTCACCCTTGCATACGCCATCTGCGCCGTGATGCTTCAGGCCGTCATCGGCCTGGCGATTGCCAAGCTGTTCGCGTCCGGCGTGATGCTGGCACGTACGCTTCGACCGGTCATCCTGCTTCCCCTTGTGCTTCCGCCGATGAGTGTCGCCCTTATGTGGACGACCATGATGAACCCCCAGAGCGGAATCTTGAATTACCTCTTCTCGCTCGTCGGCTTGGGTCCGTTCGCGTGGATATCCGATCCGAAGACCGCCTTGTTTTCGGTGATCCTGATCGACGTCTGGACCTACACCCCATTCTTCACGCTGATCATCTTCGCGGGGCTGCAGGGCATCACCGACGACATCAGGGAAGCCGCGCGGATCAACGGCGCGAAGGCCTGGGCGATGTTCGTCAACATCGAGCTGCCGCTCGTTGCACCCTACATCCTGATCGCTGCGGTCTTCCGCCTGATCGAGTCGTTCAACCAGTTCGACGTCATCTTCGGGACCACCCAGGGAGGCCCTGGCAACGCAACGTCCGCGCTCTCCGTGCAGGCCTATATTACCGCTTTCCAGAACCTGACATTCGGCCGCGGCGCCGCGCTGATGGTGGTCAACTGGCTCATCGTCCTGATCGGCGCGTTCCTCACCGTCAAGGCCTGGCAGGCAGTTCGCCGCCGGGTAAACTGAGGCTCGGACCCGATGGATTTCACCCGCTCCACAGCCACCCGTCTTGTCCTCAACGCGCTGGTCGTGCTCTGCGTCGCGGTTCTGGCCTTCCCGCTTGTCTGGATCGTGATGACGGCGCTCAAGCAGCAGAACGAGGTGATGGCTTGGCCGCCGTCCTTCATCTTCGAGCCGACCCTCGATAATTTCCGCGTGCTGTTCGACGCCGCCCAGGCGGACGCCACCAGCTACGGAACGATAAAGGTCGACTTCCTCAGCCCGATAGTCAACAGCGTGGTCATCGCGCTCGGATCCGTCGTCGTCTCCCTTATCGCGGGCGTGCCGGCAGGATACGTTCTCGCCCGCCGCGACATCCCCTTCAAGGAAGACATCGCCTTCTTCATCCTGGGCTTCCGGTTCGCTCCGGTCCTGCTCGTCGTGATCCCGCTCTTCAGCCTGTTCCAGTCGATCGGCCTCTACGACACCTATCTCGGCATGATCTGGGTCTATCAGGTGGTGACCCTGCCGATGATCGTCTGGCTCACCCGCTCATACGTCGAGGACATCCCCAAGGACATCGAGGAGGCCGCGGCGATCGATGGAGCGAAACCTTTCCGGGTCGTCCTTCACATCGTGTTGCCGCTCTTGAAGCCCGGCCTCATCGGAGCCTCTCTGCTCGTTTTCCTGCTCGCCTGGCACAACTTCGCTCTTGGCCTGATGCTGAGCTCGACCAAAGCCCCCGTCACCGTTGCTCTTCTCAAGCTGCTCAATCCCGGCGTTCAATTCTATCCCGTAATGGCGGCCGGACTGGTCGTGACGATGATCGTGCCGGTGACCCTGATCGTCGTCGGCCAGCGTCACCTCGAGCGCGGCCTGACGTTCGGAGCGGTCAAATGACCACCACGCCGCTCATCTTCTTCGGCACGACCAACCTCGACCTCTGCTTCAACGTCGAACGCCTGCCGACCCCGGGCGAAAGCCTGATCGGCTCGCTCGTCAGGCATCCTGGCGGCAAGGGAGCCAACCAGGCAGTGGCCGCGGCCAGGCTGGGGTTGAAGCCCAAATTCTTCACCCGGCTTGGCGACGACGCGTCTGGCAGCGTTTTGCTGCGCTCGCTCACTGACGCCGGCGTGGTCACCGACGCCGTACAGATCGCCAAGGGCGAAGCCTCCGGCTCCGCTCTTGTGATGGTCGGCGACGACGGCGGCAACATGATCGTCATCGATCCTGGCGCGAATGCCAACGTCACGCCGGAGGTGATCGACGAGGTCGCGGACCGCATAGAGCCGGGGTCGATCGTCGTCGCCGAAATGGGCCTGCCCGTTCCCGCCCTTGAGCGCCTGTTCTCGCTGAAGGATTCCCTCGGCTTCCAGCTGATCTTCAATCCGGCTCCGGTGAGGCCGGGCCTGCCACGCGACGCGTGGTCGAAGGTGGATTTCGTGACGCCGAACGAGTCGGAGACCTTCGAACTCACCGGCATCGAGGTTGTCTGCGCAGACAGCGCGGCGCAGGCGGCAAGCGCCCTCTTGAAACTCGGTCCGACAGCCGCGCTCATCACCATGGGAGAGCGGGGAGCGTTCTACGCCGACGCCAAGCAGTCCTTCCTCGTGCCTTCTTTCCCAGTTGTCGTCATGGACACCACGGCCGCGGGAGACGCTTTCAACGGAGGATTCGCCGCGGGTCTGGCACGCGGCTTGACCGTCCGCGAATCCGTCCGCCAGGCCATGGCCGTGGCGGCCCTATGCGTGACGAAGCGGGGCGCGCAGGCTTCGATGCCGACCGCTGAAGCCGTCGATGAATTCCTGAACCACAGAACCTTACTGGAGATACGATGACCACTCCCTTGTTTTCCATGTCCGGGAGGACGATCGTCGTGACCGGCGCTGGCGGCGGAATAGGCGCGGCGATAACGGGCGCGTTCCTGTCGACCGGCGCGAATGTGGTGGCGACCGACGCCAACAGCGACGCCCTGGCCGGGGCGCTTGAGAAGGTCGAAGGCGGCGACCGTGCGGTTACGGTCTCGATGGACGTCACCAGCGAGGGTGATATTCGGCGCGTCATGGAGGTCGTCGCGGATCGCTTCGGCAAGCTCGATGCCCTGGTGAACAATGCGGGAATCAAGTCCGGCGAACGGCTGCTTTCAGGCGATCAAGCCAAGATCGAGCGCACCATGAAGGTCAATTCCGACTCCGTGCTGCTCTGCTCCAAGCTGGTCGTCGAACGCTTCATGCGCGACGCCGGCGGCCGCATCATCAACATCGGATCTTCACTGTCCTCCCAGGGCGCGGTGTTCAATTATCAGGCGGGCGGCGCTGACTACTGCTTCTCCAAGGCGGTGGTGCACGACCTGACGAAGCTGCTGGCCTATGAGTGCGCCCCGCTCGGCATCAACGTGAACGGCGTCGCTCCCGGCATCATCGACACGCCGATGCACGGACGGCCACGGGAGGAGACGGAGGCACGTCACGCTGGCCGCATACCTCTTGGCCGCGTGGGAACCCCGGCGGACGTCGCCGGCCTGGCCGTCTTCCTCGCGAGCCCCGCAGCTGCCTACATCACCGGCCAGATCGTGCACGTGAACGGCGGGATGTTGATGAATGGCTGACCAGGCGAACACGGTCGCATGGCCCAGGATGAAGGGCATCGTCTCCGATCTCGATGGGGTCATCTACCGAGGCAAGAGCGCGATCCCGGATGCGGTGGAGGCCTTCAAGACCTGGCAGAAGGAGGGCATTCCATTCTGCTTCGTCACCAACAACTCCACGCATACCGCGCAGGACGTGGTCTCCAAGCTCGTCGGTTTCGGGCTCGACGTCACCGAGGACAATGTCGTCACCTCGGCGGTCACGGCCGCGGAACTGATACGGCGGACCTATTCGGCAGGAACGCGGATCTATGTGATCGGCGCCGCTTCGTTGAAGAAGGCGATCATCGATGCTGACCTCGAGATTAGCGAGAAGGAACCGGCCATCGTCGTCATGGGGCTGGACCGGAATATCACGCACGAGAAGTTGCGCATCGCCGTTGATGCCGTCCTGAAGGGCGCTGTCCTCATAGGCACCAACCCGGATCTCCTGCTGCCGACCCCGACCGGTTTCGAGCCGGGCGCCGGGGCGATGCTGACCGCTGTCGCTACCGCCGCGCGCGTCAAGCCGATCATCGTCGGCAAGCCCGAAACACACATGATCGAGGCCGCCCTTTCCAGGATCGGGACCGAGAGGTCTTCGACCCTGATGATCGGGGATCAGATACCGACCGACATCCAGGCAGGCAAGCGCGCCGGCCTGTGCGCGGTCCTGGTCACGACAGGAGTTCCGCCCGTGAACGATGCGACGCTTCTGCCGGCTGACTTCACGATATCCAGTTTGAAGCAGATTCCCTTGGCGCCCTGACGCGGCGAACAGGGATTGGGAGGTAGCAATGGCTGAAGTCCATCTTGAGGGTATCAGGAAGGCCTACGGGAATCTCGACATCCTTCACGGCATAGACCTCGACATCGCACACGGCGAGTTTGTCGTCTTCGTCGGCCCGTCTGGATCCGGCAAGTCGACTCTGCTGCGGATGATCGGAGGGCTGGAGAAGATTTCGGGCGGCACGCTGAAGATCGACAACAAGGTCATGAACCGGATCGACGCCGCCGACCGCAATCTCGGGATGGTGTTCCAGTCCTACGCGCTGTACCCGCACCTGAGCGTTCGCGACAACCTCGCCTTCCCGCTGCGGATGGCGAAAATGCGGAAGGACCGGATCGCGGCAAAGGTTCAGGAAGCCGCCGCCTTGCTGCAAATCGAACACCTGCTCGACCGCAAGCCAAAGCAGCTTTCGGGTGGCCAGCGCCAGCGCGTTGCCATCGGACGCGCGATCGTGCGGGAGCCGAAGGTCTTCCTGTTCGACGAACCGCTTTCGAACCTCGACACCGAGTTGCGCGTCCAGATGCGGGTGCAGATCGCCAAGCTTCACAGGCAGCTCGGCAATACGATGATCTACGTCACGCACGACCAGGTCGAAGCAATGACCATGGCGGACAAGATCGTCGTGCTGAAGGACGGACGCGTCGAGCAGGTCGGAAGTCCGCATGACCTCTATCACCGTCCAGCGACCAGGTTCGTCGCAGGCTTCATCGGGTCGCCCCGCATGAACTTCCTCCCCTGCACACTGAAGTCGAAGGATCAGGCGCGCGTGGAGATCGCCCTCAACGAGAAGCTCACCCGTTCGCTTCCGGTCCAAGGGAATTTCCTGGCATCGGGCCAGCCGCTCACACTGGGCATCCGACCTGACGACTTCGTCGCCCCGACGGGTGCGCCCGGCGAGCTCATCGTCGACATCGAAGTGGACTTCGTCGAACACCTCGGAAGCGCCACCTACCTCTACGGCTCGGCGCTGGGGGAAAACATCGTCGCTCTCTCCCCCACGGATCACTTTCATGCCGGCAAAAGCGGACAAATTGCGCTCGCGGCCTCCCCGTCCGACTGTCACGTGTTCACCAATGACGGGAAGGCCCTGCCCCGGCTGGAAGCGCCGAAGAACTGGAACTGAGGCGCCCTGAAGCTCGATGTGCTACAGTGAGCCGGATCTCATGGGGCAGCGAACATAACAGGCCTAAAGCAATTCCTGAGCAACAGCCGCTCCTTCATGCTGGGCGCCGCCATCGGCTCGGGCATGACCGCCCGCGCCGCCGAGCGGGCTGGCGCCGACTTCGTGCTCGCGCTCAATGCCGGACGCTTCCGCGCCATGGGTGGATCGTCTCCTGCATCGGTTCTTCCCATTCGTGACAGCAATGCGTTCGTTGCCGGATTCGGCCGCTCGGAAATCCTGAGAAGCACGAAGCTGCCGGTCTTCTTCGGCGCCTGCACCTTCGACCCAAGACTGGATCTCGATCAGTTTCTCGATCGCATCAGCCATTGGGGGTTTGCCGGGGTCACTAACTTCCCGTCGGTGATCCATCTCGACGAAATGAGGCGATCCATCGTGGAGAACTGCGGCCTCGGCTATGGCCGCGAGACCGAACTGCTTGTAAAGGCCGCCGAACGCGGCCTGATGACGATAGCCTACAGCCGGACTCAGTCCGAGGCACGCCGTATGGTGGAAGCCGGCGTCGAGGCGGTCTGCATGAACTTCAACCTCAACCCGGCAGAGACCGCCGTTTCCTCGACTTCGATTGGGCTTGCCGAACTGGCCGCACGGACCGGTGACATCGCGCGCGCCGTCCATGCGATCAATCGAAACGTCGTGTGCCTGCTGGGCGGCGGCCCGATCACCAAGCCGGAAGAACTCATGGACGTCTGCCGCGAGACCGGGACCCAAGGATTTATCGGCGGCTCCTCGCTTGACCGCGTTCCTCTTGAGATGTCGGTCCTCGAGATGACGTCGGGCTTCAAGACGATCCATGTTCTCAGGGAAAAGGTCGACTTGCTGGAACGCCAGCTGCAACTGAATGGCTACAGGCACGGCGTTATCGCGCGCTCCGCCGCCATGAACCACGCGCTGGAAACCGCGAAACGGCTGGCGTCCGGCACCAATCCGGTACTGATCGTCGGCGAGCCGGGTACGGGCAAACGGCGGGTGGCGTCCCTCGTCCACGCGTTTGGGGCCAGAAGACACCGCAAGCCGGTTACATTTCCGTGCAGAAGGGCGCCGGGAGATCAGAACTCGGCCGCACTGTTCGGTCTCGAAGCGCAAAAGGATACAAAGAGACGGATTTCGCTGCTTGAAATGGCATCGGACACTGCAATCATCGTCCTTCACCTGAATGAGTTGTCGAGCGAGGGGCAGGAACAGCTGGCCGACTTCCTGGAGACGGGAACCTTCAATGCCGTCAATGGCGTCGCTCCCCTGCGATCCGATGCGAAAGTCATTGCGACCTGCACGGTTGCCGCCGGACCGGTCCTGCAGACTCTGCCCATCTCGCCCCGATTGCGGGCGGCCTTCACCGGCCTGGAGATCGAGCTGCCGCCCCTGCGGGACAGGCTTGAAGACCTGCCCGCACTCATCCAGCACTTCACCGTCGAAACGAAGGGCGACGCCCAGGCAAGCGTGTTGCCGATTGAAAACTCTGCCTTTCTGGCGCTTGCCAGTCACCGCTGGCCAGGCAACGTCCGTGAGCTCAGGCACGCCGTTGAGCAGCTGGCAACTTTGCCCCCAGGAACGCCGATAACGGCCGATCTTGTCCAGCCGGTGTTGGGGACTCGACCTGCCCGTAGACAAATGAGTCTCTCCGAGAGGGAGTGGATCATAGACGCGCTTCGACGCAACAAGCTCCACAGGGGCAAGACAGCCGCAGCCTTGAGCATGTCCCGCAAGACGCTCTACAACAAGATCAAGAGCCTGAGGATACTGGAGTAGCCGTTAAGCAGTATCGCTCGCAAGCGCCCAGACAGGCAGCGCTGAAAATGCGCCCTTCGACGCTTCCTGTCGCAGCTCTATCCGCTCCGAAACAGGATGCTCCCACGACTCGGCAGGCATATGGACGATTGCATCCAACCGACCGGGCAAGCGCGCCTCGGCGTTCGCGACCTCCTCGGCCGACGCAGCCGTGAATGCCAGTCTCAGGCCGGAATCGGCAAACCACTTCAGCCGCTCGATTTCGATCGCGTTCTCCACGCCCACGGATGCGGGGAAACCCTCCGCGATGACCGCCGGCGGGAAGTTCACGACTCCTGCAAATCCCTTGCTGGATAGCAAATCAGCAAGGTCGTCCCATAGGGTGAACGGATCGATCATCAACACTGCCGCGTAACAGCGTCGGCCGGCGACCGGGTCCATTTCCCCCAGCGCTTGCAGCAGTACCGCATTCCAGTCGACGATCGGCAGCGTGGCCATCACGAGCGGCAGGCCCTTCGGCAAGGCGCGCAACGACGGCGCGAAGATGTACGCCGTCTCAGCTTCACCGGCGTTTACGGCATTGCGACCGGCCAACACATCCACGATCAACCACCTACCCAATTTTACCCATCTCCGGTTCAGCCGGCGATTATGTGCCGGCTGCCACAGGTCTAAAGGTCGCCATCGATTGCGCAAGGGCGGAGTGCGCAAGGGAGGATCCGATGGAACCGATCAGCAGGATTTTGGGGGGCACCCCTCAACCGCAACGGCGAAGGTAGGATATGCCGTGACCAAGACCAAGTCGTCGGACGGGGCAGTCGCCATCGTCGCCACGTTGGACACCAAGCGAGCCGAGGCCTCCTTCGTCGCCGAGGTCATCCGCTCGTGCGGCAGAGAAATTGTCTTCGTCGACGTCGGCACGTCCAAGGACGGCGCCGCGCGGTCGAACGATCCCGCGGCCTTGCTTACGGTGATCGGGCGGAATGCCCGCGCCTCAGTCAATGCACTTCACGTCGACGGCCGGATCACCGCCATAGTCGGCATCGCCGGAGGCAAGGGGAGCGGCGTCTTCGGCGAGGCGGTAGCGGATCTCCCTTACGGTTTCCCGAAGCTGCTCGTTTCCAGCGGGCGTCCGGCGCTCCTTGCGGATCTCGCGGCAAGGAGCGACATCATTTTATATCCAACGATCGTCGACCTCTTTGGCATCAACGGGTTCACGTCACGAATCCTGCGCAACGCCGCCGTCGCGATCGCAGCGATGCGCTACGAGCCGCAACAGCCAGGCTCCCGCCGCAAGATCGTCGCCATAACTGCCTTCGGCGTGACGACGCCTGCGGTCAATCACTGCGTACGGCTGTTTTCCGGACACAGCATCGAGGCCATCGTGTTTCCGGCGAATGGAGCCGGGGGGCGCAAGATGGAGTCTCTTGTCGATGCTGGCGAGTTCGACGCGGTCCTCGATCTGACGACGACGGAACTCGCGGACGAATTCCTAGGCGGCACGGCGACGGCCGGGCCTGAACGCCTGACCGCGGCAGGCCGAAAAGGAATCCCCCAGCTGATCGCGCCCGGCGCGGTGGACATGGTGAACTTCGGGGTCCCCTCGTCCGTGCCTGCACGCTTTTGCGACCGCAAGCTCTACGCGCACACGCCCTACACGACGCTCATGAGGACCACCGAGGACGAAATCTTCGAGATCGGTCGCGTCACCGCCCAGAAGCTGGCAGCCGCACAGGGTCCGTCTCTCGTCCTCTGGCCGTCCGAAGGCGTCTCCGACTACGACCGGGAGGGTGGCGTCTTTCATGACCCGGCGGCGAACCGGGCGTGGCTAGCCGGGCTGCGCAGCGCGCTGCCCGCCTTCATTCAATGCCAGCAACTCTATTGCCACATCAACGATCCCGCCTTCGCGGAGGCCGCGGTCGGCTGGATCGTCCACCAGGTTCAGAATAAGGAAACCCGCGATGTGGATGTTTGAACGCTCGGAGATCCTGGCGAACATCGAAACCCAGACCGTCAAGGGCAACGCCATCCTCGCGGCGGGCAGCAGCTGCGGCCTTGTCGCCAAGTGCGCGGCTCTCGGCGGTGCGGACATGCTTGTCGTCTACAGCACGGGTCTGTCCCGGCTCATGGGCTTGCCGACGAGCCGGATCGGCGACTCCAACGCCCGGACAATCGAAATGGCAGCCGAGATACGCAATGTCGTTTCGGACGTTCCGGTCATCGGCGGCGTCGAGGCGTGGGATCCCGTCCGCCTCGACCTTGACAGGCTGCTCGACCAGTTTTGGGCCGCCGGTTACTCCGGGGTCATCAACTACCCGACGATCTCGACCATGGGCGACAAGTGGCGCGACCGGCGTGGCCGCGTCGGCCTTGGCTTCGAGCGCGAGATCGAGATGATTGCGAAGGCAAGGACGAAGGACATCTTCTCGATGGCCTACGTCGCTTCTGCCGAGGATGCCGCTTCGATGGCCGAAGCAGGAGCGGACTGCATCGTCCCCCATGTCGGCGCCACGCGCGGCGGACTGGTCGGCCACGAAGAAGGCCAGGCGATCGGCGAAGCCATCCGGAAGATCAACGTGATCAACGAAGCGGCCCGGGCCGTCCGTCCGGACGTCGTGCTGCTCGCTCATGGCGGCGCAATCGCGGAGCCGGAAGACACCGCGGAAGTCTACAGGTCGACGGATTGCGTCGGCTTCGTCGCCGCCTCCTCGATCGAAAGAATTCCGATCGAACGCGCCGTCAAGTCGACCGCCGAGGCCTTCAAGGCCGTACCCCTCATCCGCGCCGAAACCTGAGCGCACTCCTGCTTGCGAGAGACATATGGCCGAGACCGTTACCCCCATCGCATCGAGGCAGCCCGCCGTGTCGCGTTGGGACGCCGTCTTTGACGTCATCGCAGTCGGGAGCGGGGCAGCCGGACTTTCGGCGGCGCTCTATGCCTCGCAGGCCGAACTCCGCGTCCTCGTCTGCGAGAAATCCCCCCGGCTCGGAGGGACGACGGCGCTGTCGAACGGCATGATCTGGATTCCCTGCTCTCCCCAGGCCGTGGCCAGGAAGGTGAACGACAGCATCGACAACGCCCGCACCTACCTGAAGAACGAACTCGGGAACTACTACCGCGAGGATTTCGTCGAGGCCTACTTGGCCGACGGGCCTGCCGCCCTTGTCGAGATCGAGAAGGATTCGAATGTGGAGTTCACGCTCGCCTCGGCGCCGGACTACCATTCGAGCCAGCCCGGCGGGGTGAACGCCGGTCGGGCGCTGAGCCCCGCGCCTTATGACGGTCGCCTGTTGGGCGAGGATTTCGACCTTGTCGGCGACCCCATCCGGGTGGTCCTCGGCGGCATGATGATCTCGTCAGGCGAGGTCGGGAAGTTCCTGAACCCTTTCAGATCGATGGATTCAGTGCGGCACGTGCTTCGCCGCGTGAGCCGCTACGCCGGCGACCGGATGCGGTTTCGCCGCGGCACAGAGCTCAGTGGCGGCAACGCGCTGATAGCGCGGTTCATCACGAGCCTGCGCAAGCGCAAGGTTGACATCTGGACGCAAGCGCCACTGACCGAACTCATCACGGAGGACGGGAAGGTGATCGGCGCGGTGATCAGCAAGGACGGCCGCGAACTGCGCGTCAAGGCCGAGGGAGGCGTCGTCCTTGCGACCGGCGGGTTTGCGCGTAATGCAGGGCTTCGCGCGGCCCTCAGCGGCGACCACCAGCACGACGACACACTGGCGCATCCGGACGCGACGGGCGACGGCATAAGGATCGGACTGGGGGCCGGAGGGGAGATCGACAACGAAGTCGCCAGCGCAGGGTTCTGGACGCCGGTCTCGCTTCTGCGCGACACGAAGGGGAATGTTCACACGGTCCCCTACGGCTGGCTCGACCGCGGCCGCCCCGGCGTGATTGCGGTGGGCCCGGACGCGCGCCGATTCGTCAACGAATCCAATCCCTACCACGACATCTGCATCGCGATGTTCCAGAACGGATACCCGGAGAACGACCGATTCTATTTCATCTGTGATCATGAGTTCCTTCGGAAGCGTGGCATGGGGCAACTGCTTCCCTGGCCCTGGACCTTGAGCACCAAGCGGTACGAGCGCGTCGGCTACATCCAGGTGGCCGACACGCTGGCCGGGCTGGCGGGCAAGATCGGGATCGATCCGAACGCCCTCGAAGCGACGGTCAACGAGCACAACGAGCACGCCAAGATCGGCACCGACCCCTATTTCCACCGGGGCGAATCCGCCTTCAACCGCATGCTCGGCGATCCCTCGGTCGGCAAGGTCAATCCGAACCTCGGTCCGATTAAGACCGGACCCTTCGTCGCGTTGAAGATCGTCCCTGCCACGCTGGGAACGGCGACGGGGCTGACCACCGACACGTCGAGCAGGGTTCTGGATGCTCAGGGGAAACCGATCGAAGGCCTGTTCGCTTGCGGCAACGACGCGACCTCCGTCATGCGCGGCATCTATCCTGGTGCGGGCATCACCATCGGGCCGGGCATCGTATTCGCCTATCGCGCCGTGAAGGCAATTTGCGAGGGAATCCGCTAGCTTTTTGACGCGGCCGCCGATGAGTTCCATCACATCGCTTCGAAGCGAGTACCAGATCATTCGCGCATGAGGCCTCGTAGCTCCACATTGGCCGGTGAGATGACCGAATAGTGACTTTCGACGAGCGGCTGAGTGACCACAAGGAGACCGCCCGCCGCACCACGCTTGGAGATAAATTCGCTGAGTTGTTCGTAGGCATTTCGAAGCAAGGCGGAGGGCACGCGCTCTGAGCGATGTAACTTAAGCTCAATGATTTTCTGTTCCCCGTCTGGACCGCTGACCGCGAGGTCAGGACCCGGACCAGGGAAGAACTCTGCAGACCGCTCAGTGACGCGGTAACCGTCACGCTTGAAGAGCTCGCCTACCAGGTCGATGAAGTCCATTTCTAGATTGCGTAGATCGATCGCCATATCCTTCATTCGCCCCATGCACACCCCTCCCGCGAATCCGGTTTCCCTTAGGCCCCCGCAGAGTTATTCTCGTGTCACATGGGGGGTCAATGGACCAATTCTCCGACATCTTCGCTAGCGCAACAGCAGCAGTCTCGGCCGAATACTTCTACCTGCCCTATGATGGCGGAGACGGCGTGTATCGAGAACGCGTTTATTGCTACGAGCTCTATCATCAGCTCCGAAGCCGCTGGCCAAAAGACACGACGTACCGCTTGACAGGCGAAGTTGACAAAGCTTCGCATCCAATTCTCGCCGAGTTTGGTGCGGACCGAATGAAGCCAGATTTGCTGGTTCATCGCCCCGGTTACATGGAAAACTACGCTATAGTCGAGGTGAAATCGGCGCCTCCAAGTGCTGCTGGACTCCGCAAGGATCTTGCAACGCTCTCTCTCTTCACGTCGCGGGCTGGATATCAGCGAGGAATCTATCTCATCTATGGGGAAGGCGCTGATGACATCGTCGCCGAGCGTATCCTAGGGGCCGCCGGACCTATTTTGGGTGACAGCGTACTTGAGCTTTGGCTTCATTCGACGCCGGGTGATGCAGCAATTCAGGTGGCGATCCTAAGGGGCGCTAGCCCGGCTGCGGCGGCGGACCGGTGAGGATGCGTCCAGCAGGTCATCTATTGTTCGGATCGGACCGGGCGGAGCTTGTCTATGGTCAGAAGTCTGGGCGAAAGCTAGTTCACATTTCAGAAGTTGAACGCGGCCTGAAATGCGATTGTGTGTGTCCAGGCTGCAGCATCCAACTCGTTGCCAGGACGAAGGCCGACAAGGTCGTGCCTCATTTTGCTCACTACGGTCCTGGTTGCAGTGGCGCCCCCGAAACGGCGCTCCACAAGCTCGCAAAACAGATCGTCGCGGACAGCCTGACCCTGGTGGTTCCGAAGCGGATCGCAATCCACGGGGCGGTGGAAAGGGCGCTCCCTGGCGCGACCGATATCAAGCTCGAATTCGCCCGCATCGAATACAACGACCCCGACGGAATTGTTCCTGATCTCTACGTCACCGTCAAAGGGCATGAATTGTTTGTCGAGGTGGTCGTCACTCATCCGTGCGACGAGGAGAAAATCCGTCGCATTCGTGAGCACGGGATCGCGGCGATTGAGATCGATCTCTCAAGGATCCCGCGTGATGCTTCTCCTGAGATTGTCGCCGATGCTGTGTTGCGCACGGCGCCTCGGAGATGGCTGTTCAATAAAACCATAGACGACGCAGTCATTGGACTGAGGGAGGAAGAGCAGAACAGCCGGATTGCGGCCGAGAAGAAGCTGCAGTCGGAGGCAGGGCGGCTGATCAAGGATTACCTGACCTCGATGGGGTCCTTTTCGAGCAAAAGCGACAGCGTGCCGAGAATGGACGCCCTCCGCGATCTTGGCCTTCTGCAGCATGTCGGTGTCGATGTCGCGGGCTACGGATGTTTCTCGGTACCACCGGCCATCTGGCAAGCTGTTGTCCTCACCGAGGTGCTGTTGGGCCGGAAGACGGGGAAGCAACTCGTCAAGGCCGTTCCCATAGCGAATTACCTCGAAACGCACCGGTTCATTGCGCCGTTATTCCGACGTGTCAGCAGCGAACTCGAGGCTGCCGCCATCAAAGAGCACGGTCGGTTCGCTGCCCCATGGCGGGCCGTTTACTCCCTGAACGCAAAAGGTAACTTCGAGTTCGATCGGACAATCCCGCTCGATCGTTCCCGCTCCGTACTTGATTTGCGTCTCAAGAGGTAATATACATATGACACATGTCGCGATCAACCGATTCGCAGAAAGCGGAGCGTCTCAATGCGGCCCATGGGTTGCTCGCGCGTGGGCTGAGCGTGGCGGAGGCTGCCTTGTTGTTGTCGCGCCAATTCACCCTGTCCCGACGTCAGGCCTATCGGTACATCGAGGCGGCCCAGACGCTCGAGCGACCGGTGCCCGTGACCGAGCCGACGACGGCGGTGACGTTCAAGCTTCCGCCCAGTTTGGTCGACGCGGTGCGGGCGCGGGCGGCGGCCGAGACGACGACAATCAGCGACTTGGTCAGCCGGGCATTGCGCGCCTTCCTCGGCGAAGCCGGCGGCAATGGCTGACCGGTGCGGCGCCAAGGATCGCAGCGTCCACCTCGAGCATGCATTTGATCGTCTCCTCACCATCAAGCTGGAGCAGGTCTACGGGATTCTGGTCCCGGAGCGGGTCCGTGTCGTCGGCATTGGATCGCGGATAAGGGAGGGGAGCGATGAAGATCGCCGCGATTTATGCCCGGGTGTCCTCCGACCAGCAGAAGGAGGAGAACACGATCGCCAGCCAGACAGCGGCGCTGGTCGAGTTCGCCCGCGAGCAGGGGTTCAGCGTCCCCGATGAATGGGTGATCGAGGACGAAGGCTTCAGCGGCGCCAGCCTGCTGCGGCCCGGCTTGGAGCGGCTGCGCGACCTCGCGGCCGAGGGTCAAATCCAAACGGTCCTCATCCACGCGCCGGATCGGCTGAGCCGCAAGTATGCCTATCAGGTCCTTCTGACCGAAGAGTTCGCCCGCCATGGTGTCGAGACCATTTTCATCAAAGCGCCGCATGCCGGCACGCCGGAAGATCAGCTGATGCTGCAGTTCCAGGGCATGATCGCCGAGTACGAACGGGCCCAGATTCTGGAACGCTCCCGCCGCGGCAAGCGTCACCGCGCCAAAGCCGGCGAGGTCTCCGTGCTCGGTGGGGCGCCCTACGGCTATCGCTACATCCGCAAGACGCCCGAGATGCCGGCGCGTTACGAGATTGACGCCACCGAGGCGGCAGTGGTGCGGCTGATATTCGACAAATACACGGTCGAGGGCCTGAGCATCGGCGCCATCGCCCGGCTGCTGCGGGAAATGGCCCCGCCGACACGCAAGCGCGTGACCCGCTGGGAACGTTCGGTCGTGTGGGGCATGTTGCGCAACCCCGCCTACAAAGGCACCGCCTGCTTCAACAAGACGAAAGTCGGGCCACGGCAAAAGGTGACGAAGCCATTCCGCCTGTCGGGTCGGGCGGTTCATGGCGAAAAGACCTGTGCGCACGAGCGGCCGCGGGAGGAATGGATCGAGATACCGGTTCCCGCCCTTGTCAGCGAAGAGACCTTCGCGTTGGCGGCGGAACGCCTGGCCGACAACAAGCGTTTCGCGCCGCGCCGCACCATTGAGCCCAGCCTCGTGCAGGGCCTGGTGTCATGCAAGAAATGCGGCTATGCGCTCTACCGCACGTCGACCCGTAGCTCGGCCCGCAAAATCCACTATTACCGCTGCCTGGGTTCGGATGGCTGGCGCCATCTCGGCGGTTCCGTTTGCGACAGCCGCCCGATCCGCCAGGATCTGCTCGACCACATCGTGTGGCAGGAGGTCATTTGGCTGATCGAGGATCCTGGGCTTATCACCGCTGAGCTTGACCGTCGCCTTGATGCGGCCCGTGCGAGCGAGCCAACGAAGAAACGGCAGGACGCTGTCGAACGCGACCTCACGCGCGTCGGCAAAGGCATCGAACGCCTGTTGACCGCCTACCAGGAAGATCTTCTGTCTTTGGACGAACTGCGGCGCCGCATGCCCGAACTGCGGGCCTGCGAACAGGGACTGCGAGCCGAGCTGCAGGCGATCCGCGATCAGGCCGCCGACCGCATGTCATTCCTGCGATTGGCCGAGACATTGACCGCTTTCCTGCAGCGCCTGCGGCAATCGGCAGAAACTTTGGACATCTGTGACCGCCAGAGAATCGCCCGCTTGCTGGTCAAGGAGGTCTTGGTGGACGACGACACCATCACCATCCGTCACTCGATCCCGGCGCAACCGACTACGCCTCCGACCGGCAGCGAACCGCCGTCCTCCAATGGTAATGCGCCGTCCTCCGACCGAAGTTACCTTTTGCGTTCAGAGAGTAATGACTCCTACCTGCGATATCTCGTTGACGCTGGTGTCGCAGTGCAACGAACATATGGCTTTGTATTGGATGGCGGGCTGGTCGAGCGATGGACCGAGTGGGTGCTCGCAGATGCCCAGCGGCGCGCCGTGTTCGACCATGCGGTTAAAGTTGCGACGTGGATCATCGGCCAGGTTCCCGACGATGAGCGGCGCGGTTTGACGATAAAAGGCTGGCAGGCCACGGCGAGCGATGCAGGGCCAAGTTACTTTGATCTCCTGAACGACGCCGATACTCAAGCCGATATTTCAGCGAAACTCGGTTTGATCCAGACCTTGTTCCGGGGAAGCAGGGTGAATGTTGAGGACCTGCTTCACCTGCCAATCTCGCAAGAAATCGTACGGCGTCTTGATTCGATCGCGATCAAGGAGGCTGAACGGAAGGCCGCTGCCGCCAAATCTGCCGAGGATGCCAGACGTGGCCGCTACGATGAGATCGGAGCCGAGGCCGCGAAACTGTTTGGTGGTTCTGAGTTGGAGTGGCTGAAGATCCCTAACGAACGTCTGGAAGGGAGAACGCCGCTTGAAGCTGCCGCGCGCGGAGTGCACGGTCTGGCAATGGCGAAAGAGATCCTCCATCAGATCGAGAGGCAAAGGCACACGGAGTTTGAACATGCCGCAGAGATTCAGCGACATCGCGACCGGCTGACACGTGATGCGCAGACCCGCCTCCGAAGCGCGGCCCATTCATTTCTGCGCGACCGCAGCGAAGATACCGACAACCTACCGCCAATCATCTACTGTAAGGACGAAAAAACCTACCGCGTTGCGCTCAAGGCGCTAGGAAAATGGGAGCTGTTTCTGAAGGCCCAAGCGATCCCCTTCTAGGGTTCCGCCACGGTTGCTCGCACCGCTCAATTTCAATGCGGATCGAGCTATCAGCCCACCATTTCATGTCGGATTCTCCGCTCTAGGAACGGATGTGTCTGCACGATTTATCGCGACCCCATAAATCATGTTGAATATTCCGCACTAAAGGCGGATAATCGAACATGGTTCACGATCAACGCTCTGCCCTATCAACATATTTGGCCAGCCTCCTTTCTGCCGGGCGTGTGGTGTTTTCGATTGAGGAAGCTGAGCAAGCCTTGGGTGTGTCGCGTGGGGCTTTCCTCGACGCTGCTGAGCGCCTGCAGCGCCGGAAACATTTGCTCAAGCCACGGCAAGGATTCTATGTGATCGTTCCACCCCAGTTCGCCTCTTGGGGTGCCCCGCCGCCTTCGTGGTACATCGACGCCCTGATGCGCCATGAAAACCAACCCTACTATGTGGGTCTGCTCAAGGCGGCAGAAATGCATGGCGCCACGCATCAGGCTGTTATGGAGTTCCAGGTCGTTGCCACGAAGCGCATACCCAAGATCCGAGCGGGACGGAATCTCATTGCATTCTACTACCGCAAAGACATGGATGCGGTGGCGAGTGGCCTTGAAGAGCGCAAGACCGATACCGGCACGATGAAGGTGTCGTCGAGTGCGCTGACCGCTTTCGACTTAGTGCGTTATCCGCAGGCGTCGGGCGGGATCGACAACGTCGCGACCGTGCTGAATGACCTTGGCCCGACGATCGAGCCGACGAAACTCGCTCAGCTGGCCGTGGCCACTGAACGGCCCGTCATTCAACGGGTCGGCTACCTTCTTGAACGACTGGGGCATGGGGATCGCGCCGAAGCCATGCTCAAAACACTGAATGAACGCGGAGTTCCACCGTGGATCGAGTTGGACAGAAAAGAGGCCCGCGATTCGGATTTTGCGCCAGTGCCGATTGAGCGCAATTCCAAATGGCATGTCATTGTCCGCCGCGAACCGGAGGTGGACGAGTGATTCCGACGCAAAACATTGTTGCATGGGGCAACGTCGTTCCGTGGGCCGATCAGCGTCAGATCGAACAGGATCTGATCATTAGCCGCGCGATCGTCGAAATCTTCTCGGACCCGGTGCTCCGCGAAGAGCTACGCTTTCGCGGCGGAACGGCACTCAACAAGCTGCATTTCGCTTCTCCCCTACGATACTCCGAGGACATTGATCTGGTTCGGACATCGAATGGACCGATCGGGCCTACTCTTGACCAGTTGCGCACAGTCCTGGAGCCGTGGCTCGGAAAGGCCCAGTTCGAGCAAAGCCCCGTTGCACCCAAGCTCCGATTCCGCATCGAACCGGAAGACGGGAGCGGTGTCCTGATCCGGCTGAAGGTCGAAATCAATACACGCGAGATCACGGCGTTCGATCCACCTGCCGAAGTCGAGTTTGACGTCGAGAACCCTTGGTTCACCGGCAAGACCAATGTGCCAACATTCTCGCGAGAGGAAATGCTGGCGACGAAACTGCGGGCGCTACTCCAGCGTGACAAGGGTCGCGATCTATACGATCTTGCTCATGCGCTCGGAACATTTGAAGGGCTGGATGCCAAGCATGTTATCGAGCTCTTCGGCCAATACCTTGAGTCGTCTGGCCAGGCGATTTCTCGGGCTCAGGCAGAGGAGCGTATGCTCGCCAAACTCGCAAACCCGCGCTTTCTGACCGACATAAGACCACTGCTTCCTGCCGACCAGGCCGCGCTTTTGACAGACGACACGACCAGGACCTCATTCCGAGACGTGTTTGCCAAATTTATCGCGTTGATACCCGGGGCTGCCTGGGCTCGCACGGACGAGATGAAGTCTCGTTTCGAAGTCTAAGGGCTGCACTACGAGACGACAGCCGTGCGACACGTCATGGCACCTTGTCATAGGCAAACTGGCAATCGGCAAGCACGGTAGTCGGTTGATACTCTCCCCATCCGCCGCCCCGCTGCCGACCGCGCTCAGATAGCAAATGCAGGTTTTTTCGTGCTCTGGAGCCGATGACATAAAGTAGTTTGCAGGCGCTCTCAGCAGGAGTCGGGTCGTTAAAGTTTGGCACCGTACCCTCAAAGTCGAGTGCATCGGCAAGGGCAAGGCGCACAAGGTGTCGGTGGCCACCACACTGAAGCGCTCGAAGGGTGGCCAGTTCGCCCTGCATGCAAAAGCGCTGCCCGGCAATCCCTCACATGAGGCTTTTCGGGTCAAGGGGTATTTTCAAGGCGGCATGGGATTATCCCTGTTCACGGTATCCATGGTCTGAGCCCGTTTCTAATTACCGGTCCGATATCCGGACC
>NZ_SRSR01000218.1:0-327 GCF_004792275.1 Mesorhizobium sp. M4B.F.Ca.ET.143.01.1.1 | reverse complement strand
GATCATCTGGGTGATGACGCAAGGCGGGCCGGCGAACTCGACCGACATTCTGGTCACGCATCTCTACAAGCTCGCCTTCCGCATCGGTAAGCTGGGCGAGGCTTCCGCCGTGTCGCTGGTGATGTTCGCGATCCTGCTCGTCTTCACCATGACCTATGTGCGGCTCGCCATGCGGGAGCGGCGCGCATGACGCCGAAGCTGAAGCGCACCGTCATCGCCTGGCTGCTGCTGGCTCCCTTGATCGTCGTGACGATTTTTCCTTTCGCGGTGATGTTCCTCACCGCCGTCAAGCCGCGCACCGAGGTGCTGACGCCCACCTGGTGGCCG
>NZ_SRSR01000217.1:0-328 GCF_004792275.1 Mesorhizobium sp. M4B.F.Ca.ET.143.01.1.1 | reverse complement strand
GAGCAGCGGCCAGAGCTTTCGCGCTTCGTCGGGCGTCAGCAACTGCGCCCGCATGCCCTGCACCTCGGCGACGCTCATATAGCTCTTGAACTCGTCGAACCGGTCGCGCGAATTGGCGATGCGCAGCTGCCCGCATTTATGCCAGCCGACCGGCTGTCCGGTCTCGGCTTCCAGCCCTCCATAAATGTCGATCGTCGTCTTGATCATGCGCCCGATATTGATGTTGCGGGCATAGGAGGGAACCAGCCCCGCCGCATGCCAGGTCGAGCCGGCCGTCAACTGCGTGCGTTCGAGCAGTGCGCCGGCTTCCTGCGCATTGGCAACGGCA
>NZ_SRSR01000216.1:0-328 GCF_004792275.1 Mesorhizobium sp. M4B.F.Ca.ET.143.01.1.1 | reverse complement strand
TCGCGCCAGACACGAGCCGGTGAAACTCCCTCTGGACCAGTCGGTTTCCGGGATTGCGCGGGTCATCGTTCGCCGTTACCCCTTTGCGGCCAATACGGAGGTCGTCATGGAAGATCGCGTTCGCATCCGTTCGGAAGAGGTTCTTTCGGACGACTGGGCCGTGCTGAAGAAGACAGTGCTCGATTATCGCCGCCGCGACGGGCGATGGGAGACGCAGACTCGCCAGACCTACGATCGCGGCGACGGCGCGGTCATCCTGCCGTTCAACCCTGAGCGCCAGACGGTGCTACTGATGCGGCAGTTCCGCTTCCCGGCTTACGCCGTCGGC
>NZ_SRSR01000215.1:0-328 GCF_004792275.1 Mesorhizobium sp. M4B.F.Ca.ET.143.01.1.1 | reverse complement strand
GATGCTCGAGCACTACGAGGAAGCGCTGGCATGGGGTGAACGCGCGCTGCACGAGATGTCGAACTACGGCTCCTCGCACCGGGTGGTGATCATGGCGCTGGTCAAACTCGATCGGTTGGACGAGGCGCGGACGGCGGCGCAGCGGCTGATGGAGGCGTTCCCGACCTACACGCTCACCCTGCAGAGACAGATCAACCCATGGCAGGACAAGGTGTTCGGCGAGCGTTACGTCGAGGCCTTGGGCATCGCCGGCGTGCCGGAGTGATCATCGCGCATAAAATGGCAGCCTACCCCAACCGCCCCAGCACCGGGAAATTCTCAAGCAGCC
>NZ_SRSR01000214.1:0-329 GCF_004792275.1 Mesorhizobium sp. M4B.F.Ca.ET.143.01.1.1 | reverse complement strand
TCGTTGCCAGGCGGCCGGCGGCCAGGGTTCTTAGATGGTCTCCTTGACCCGCGCAGTTAGAAAACCCGGCAGGTCGGCAACCGAATCCAGGATTATGTCCGCCATCGGTGCCAGCGAGTCGCGGGTGCCTGTTCCTGACAAGACGCCCACCGCCAGGCCGCAGCCGCCGGCGCGCGCCATTTCGAGGTCGTGGCGGTTGTCGCCGACCATGGCGATCTCGCCGGGCTTCAGCCCGGTCAGATCGCAGAAGGCGACGACCGTGTCCGGCGCCGGCTTCGGATTGGCCACCGCATCATAGCCGAAAGCGGCGTCGAAAAGCTGCGCGACAC
>NZ_SRSR01000213.1:0-329 GCF_004792275.1 Mesorhizobium sp. M4B.F.Ca.ET.143.01.1.1 | reverse complement strand
ATCTGCTGTTCAACGGCACGATCGCCAGCCCACCCGGCCATCCCTTCTGGCTTCACCTCCTGTCTTTCCTGCCGGGGCTCGCCCACGCCAAGGAAGCCATCGACGCGACCGGCCCCTGCGTGATGACTTCGGCCCAGCTCAGCTACGGCGACCAATCCGCCTTCGCCCTCCACCCTTCGGCGCTGTTCGCGCCGGTCGACTCGGCCGGGCGCAGCGGCGACGGTGGGACACCGACGCTGTCGGTCCACCATTGGGCGGGCACATGGTGGACACGCGCCCCGGCGCCGGGTTGGCGAGACAAGATCCGCACGCATGCCTACCGGTCCTGG
>NZ_SRSR01000212.1:0-330 GCF_004792275.1 Mesorhizobium sp. M4B.F.Ca.ET.143.01.1.1 | reverse complement strand
GCGAGAGGCCTTTCGGCCAATCCGACAATCGCTTACGCGATCTCGTGCCGCCAGGGCGGGTTGGCGCCGGCCCGCGAAACGGTCACCGCGGCCGCCCTGGCGCCGAGCTCCAGCGCCTTGCGGATCGCATCTTCCGGCAGGTAGCCGATCGCCGCTTTGGTGAGCAGGCCCTGCTCATGCAGCGAGGCGAGGATCCCGGCGTTGAACGTGTCGCCGGCGCCGACAGTGTCAACTACCTTCACTTTCTGCGGCATAACGGTGACCTTGTGCGCCTTGCTGTAGCCGACCGCGCCTTCGCTGCCATGCGTGACGACGATAAATTTTGGCCCG
>NZ_SRSR01000211.1:0-330 GCF_004792275.1 Mesorhizobium sp. M4B.F.Ca.ET.143.01.1.1 | reverse complement strand
CGATGAGGTCATTGACTACACCAAAGGCGATTTCACCGAACAGGTTCGCAACGTCGATCTGGTGCTCGACGGGATGGGCGGCGACCATGCCGACGGGTCGCTGAAAGTGGTGCGTGCCGGCGGCGTTCTGGTGTCGCTGCTCGACGTTCGCGACGCCACCAGGACGAAGGCAAAAGAGCGAAACATCCGCGTTGAGCGCATGTCCGTGGTGCCGGATCGCGAAGGCCTCGTCGAACTCGCCAGGCTGGTCGATGCCGACAAGCTGGTGCCGCACGTGGCCAAGGCTTTCCCGCTCGACCAGGCGGAGGCCGCCCATGCCTTCCTTGCGAC
>NZ_SRSR01000210.1:0-331 GCF_004792275.1 Mesorhizobium sp. M4B.F.Ca.ET.143.01.1.1 | reverse complement strand
CCGCGCCAACCAACGATCCGGCAAGATCGAACGGTCAGAAATGCCAGCATGACTGCGAACAGGATCGGCCATCTAGCCCTTGGACGTTGCGACGGAGAAGGAGCTCCTTTGGCGCCGAAGGAGACTGTCATTGACCTTACCGCCGTCTACGCACACATCCCGGGACGCGGAGCGCCGCTGCCACCCGTCCGCGCACCCACGCGACAATCAAAATCCGCCTGCCGGCAATTGTCGGTCCGACCTTGCGTTTTGATGGAGAAAGTGTGGAGGTCGTGTGGACCCGAAGGGGTAATGGTTGCGATCGTCGATGACGCGATCGTCGAAACCGTCG
>NZ_SRSR01000209.1:0-331 GCF_004792275.1 Mesorhizobium sp. M4B.F.Ca.ET.143.01.1.1 | reverse complement strand
GCAAAAAATTGGCTCAATATTGGTTCAGGGAGGAACTGGATGCGGGTCGCGACTTTTTCGATATCCGGCGAACGTCGCGTCGGTCTTGTCGACCTCGATGCCCAGACTATCGCGCCTTTCGCTTTTTCGGTCGACCAGGCCAGGTCCGGCATCTTGGCGCTGGTCGAGCGCAACGGCGCCGGCATCCCGCGTACCTTGTCGCCGATCCCGCTTGCGCAGGTCGAGATCGAGGCGCCGATCCCCCAGCCGCGCCGCAACATTTTCTGTGTCGGCAAGAACTATCACGAGCACGCGCATGAGTTCGCCCGCTCGGGCTTTGATTCCAGTGCCG
>NZ_SRSR01000020.1:33774-112240 GCF_004792275.1 Mesorhizobium sp. M4B.F.Ca.ET.143.01.1.1 | reverse complement strand
AAATTTACTCAACGTCAGCTCCTCGCGGAGGCCGGCATTCCAATACCTGCTTATCGCTTAGCAGCGAATGCAGCGGAGGTTGAAATCTCTGCCGCCGAGATCGGCCTGCCGGTGATTCTGAAGCCAGCCATAGGCAGCGGCAGCATCGGTGTGCGATTATGCAGCACCGTCGATGAGTTAGCCGAACATACCACCTACCTATTGGGTGGGAAGCACATTTGGCGATCTTCGCCGAGGATACTTGTTGAAGAATACGCGAATGGTCCGCATTATATCGCTCAGATAATGGGAAATGAGGTCGTTGCGATTGCCGCCGCTGACTACGGCCCCCCACCGCATTTCGTCTTTCATAGCGGCACCCAGCCAGCCTCGCTGACAGATGACGAGCACGAGCGAATCGCCGACGTTTCGCTGAGCTGCTTGCGAATTCTCGGCCTTGGCTGGGGTCCCACGAATGTTGAACTCCGGTGGACGAAGCTTGGCCCTGTCGTCATTGAAGTGAATCCGCGACTTTTGGGCGGGACGGGTTCTCAATTGGTTCGGCTGGCTTATGGAGTCGATCTTATCACCGAACACATCAAGCTTGCCGTCGGCCACGAATGGGATTTGCGCAGAAGGCATTCACACATTGTGGCCGTCCGGGTCCTAATTCCTGACCGTGATGGCATCGTCGATTGGATCCATGGCGGCAGTCAGGCTGCTGCTGTACCGGGTGTCGCAGAGGTGCAATTTTGTGTCGAGCCCAATACCCCTATCGTGAGGAAAGGCGACTATCGAGATCGCATGGGACATGTCATAGCCGCTTCACCCGACCGTGTCCGGACCGAGGCGATAATTCAGCGTGCGGTGAACTTAATCAGTTGGTCGATCTCTCCATTTCCGTGAACAAAGACAATCATCAGCCCCTCAAGTCGCCGCACCAGGGGAAGCTATTGAAGAGGAAACTTGTAGTGCAAAATCAAGTGCGGTCGTCGCAAAGTGAATGATACCTAATTTTGTTTCTGGGAACCTCTAGGCAATTGAACTTATCTGCGGTGGACAATTGTCTTCTGATTTTTTGCGGCGGCTATGTCGCGCGAGTAATTCCCAGGCCACAGCAAGAGGATAGCCGCGGTGTTAGAGCAACCAGCCCTGCCCCCCCCTCCGCTCGTCGGACCCCGTTCTGCCGAGACTTTCGGCCGGGCGCGCAGGGTTTTCCCGGACGGCACCACGCGGATCACTATCGAGCGCGATCCCATTCCCCGCTACATGCATCACGGAGAGAGTGCGTTTCTTGTCGACGTTGATGGCCGTCGTCTCCTAGACCTCAACGGCAACTTCACGACCCTCATCCATGGCCACGCCTTCCCGCCCGTGATCGAGGCCGTGACGCAGCAGCTCAGAAGCGGATGCTGCTTCGCCAACCCGACCGAGATTGAAATCGATCTTGCTGAGCTTCTCTGCGCCCGAATTCCGCATCTTGACCGCATCCGCTTCGTCAATACCGGTACCGAGGCGGTCATGTTTGCGATTAAGGCGGCGCGGGCGTTCACGGGACGTCCCGCCATTGCCAAGATCGAGGGAGCCTATCACGGCGCCTACGACTGGGTCGAGGTCAGCCAGGCTGCAACGCCTCAAACGTGGGGCGATCCCGAACATCCCGCGCCCACTCTTTCTTATCGCGGCATGCCGCCAGCTGTGCTCGATGACGTTGTGATTTTGCGCTTCAACAACGCCGAGGGCGCGCGCCGGCTGATCACGGAACATGCAGGGCGTCTCGCAGCCGTCCTCGTTGATCCCATGCCGAGCCGCAGTGGGCTCATTTCGCCCACGCCGGATTTCGTATCCGCCATCCAAGAGACGGCCCGTCGTCACGGTATCCTTGTTATCAGCGACGAGGTTCTCAACCTCCGACAGGGTTACGAAGGCGCCTCTGCGCTCTATGGGCTCGCCCCCGATCTCTTCGCGCTCGGCAAGATCATTGGCGGCGGGCTCCCCATCGGCGCGATCGGAGGCCGCAGCGAGGTGATGGCAGTCTTCGAGGCCGCATCAGGCGGTCCTGCTCTGCCGCAGGGCGGCACCTTTTCAGCCAATCCGCTCTCGATGGCAGCAGGACTCGCCGCGATGGAAGCCCTCGACCGCGCTGCCTTCGATTACCTCGAGCGGCTGGGGGACAAACTGCGAAACGGGCTCGAACGCATCATCGCGCGGCACGGCGCCCCTTTCAGCGTCACTGGAGCCACTTCCCTCTTTCGCCTTCACCCGCGGCGCAAGCCGCCGCGAGAGTTCCGAGAAAGTTTCCTTACCCTACAGGAGGTGGCCGTGATGACGGAATTAACTCGCTTCTTCGCCACGGAAGGCATCATTCTGCCCAAAGCGGCCGCCGCTTGCCTCTCAACACCGATGGGGGAGGATGAGATCGCCTTCGTCGCAAATGCTTTCGACCGCTTCCTAATTCAGCGCGCGGCGCTCCTCGACACTATCACGGGTTAGATCATGGAAGAAACCGTCGCACAGGCGATCGCGCGTGCGTTGAAGCCCTTGTTTGGCCAGAGCCTGCCGTCTGCCGTCCTCCTCGCCTGCGGTACGATTGGCATCCCGCCAGCTCGCCTACCGGCAGGAGAAGATGGGGGGCGCCATGGCAGACGACTTTGAACGCGTCTTAAGCAGGATTGCAGTGGTTACCACCCAAAACGGGCCGCCCGCGGCCATCCTCGTGCCATCACTTCCGGAGGCTTTCAAGGCGAGCCTGTCGGAACGCGCACCAACCAGAATGGAACAGACAGTTGGCGCCAGATCACGCCTGGCGCGTGCAACATCCATATCGGCGTCGATCCAACCGAGGTCGGTTGCACCTACGAGGCGCTGTGCCTCGTGGTCCATGCTGCGGTCACGATCAACGCTCTTTGTCAAATCCTCCAACACATCGACCTGTGGCGCCGCCGCGCCGATGGTACGCAACTGCGTGTCCGTCGTCGTAATCGTGCTAAAGAATGGCGTGCTCGGCTTCCAAAGGCATGCCGAAGCAATGCCGTTAGGACCCTGTACGAGCGCCTGCCATTTCGCTCCAGTCGACCACGCAGCAATCGCCCGGGCGTGCGGTTGCGGCGCGACCGTCGTCAGGGTACCGGACGACATAGGGCCTGCTCTCGAGGCGCTCGCCTCTGAAAGGCCGTGGCTAGTCAAGGTCGTCGCCGCCCCCAACGCCCATCCTGCTCTTTCCCTTTTCGGCGGCGCGGTTGACCAGAACGTCGTGCGCGACGTGGGTTCCGTTTGATGACGACAGAAAACACCAAATCAATGGGCGTTGCGGTCGTCACCGGCGGGGCAACCGGGATCGGGTTTGCGACCGTCGCGCATCTAATCGACGCTGGCTGGCGCGTCGCTTTCTTCAGCCAGACGAGAGAGCGGGTGGAGGCTGCCGCTGTCGATCTACGCGCCCGTTTTCCAGCTTGGAATATCCACGCCGACACGGTCGACCTCCGTGACGAACGCGGCGTCTGCCGGTTCTTCGCCAATGTCCGCGAGCGGTGGGGAACGGTATCCGCGCTTGTCTGCAATGCTGGCTACTCGCCGAAAGGTCCAAACGATCAGCGTGTCGCTCTCGGCCATATGCCGCTTGCCAAATGGGATGATGTTATCCGGGTGAACCTCACGGGCGCCTTCCTCTGTTGCCGCGAGGTGTTGCCCGGTATGGCGGAAGCCCGGCAAGGCCGTATCGTCCTGATCAGTTCACTCGCGGCGCGTACGCAGCCGAAGATCGCCGGAGCGAGCTACGTTGCCTCGAAGAGCGCGCTTGCAGGGCTCGCCCGGTCGATCATGAGCGAATACGCCGGGCTTGGTATCACGGTGAACACGATCTGCCCTGGCCGTGTCTTAAGCAATATGACGGGACCGCCCGAGAGGCCCGGAAACCGCGCTGCACTCGCGCGGATCCCGATCGGCCGGCTCGGCAGGCCCGAAGACATCAGCCGCGTCATTAAGTTTCTTGTTCGCTCGGATTCCGACTTCATTAACGGCGCCATCATCGATGTCAACGGCGGTGAGTTCGCCCCCTCTTAATCTGTCGGCCGGCGGCACAAACCATTCAGTGACGAAGGACGCGGCGCCGGCCACTCCCGCACATTCTGCGCATGCGCGAACTTACGGACCTGCTGCACTAGGGGCCATGGCGAACGCCTGGAACAGGCTGCCTTCGGACAGGGCCGTGGTCAAGCCAAGCGAGCCCTGGCATCACGCGCACGGCGGCGACTTCTCACATCCGAAGGCCACCATGACAGGATCTCGGCCGCGTCGTTCCAAGGACGCCTCATTGGCGGGAGGTGGTGGCCGATAGCGACAGCGGATGCTCGACAGCAGCGAGGACGTGCTCAGCCGTCAACGCCTCGAGGTTTTGGCTTCAGGCGATGCTTCTGGCCGCGCGTGCGGAGAATGAGAGGCTCCGCCAAATCATCAAGGAGTTGCAGCGCTATCGCTTCGGGCCAAGGGCGGAGGGCCTGCCCGAGGACCAGTTGCTTCTGGGCCTGGATGGCCAGCAGGTAGAGGCGGAGGGCTTCGCCGGCACCGAAGCCGCGGACCCATCAAAGCGGTTTGGCGCATTTGCCGCCGCGTCTTCATGGGATGACCTTCGGCGACAATCGATGCGATCGGCGCAACGACGCCCGTCGACATCCGCGATCGAGCCCTGCTGCTACTCGCCACGACGGGCATTCGCAACGGTGAGCTACGCGCCATTCAGCTGCAGGATATCGACTGGCGTGCTGGCGAGGTATCGGTCCGGCGCACCAAGGGCAAGCGGGATCGGGTGGCGCCGCCGCTCGAGGAGACCGGCGCCGCGCTCGCCGACTACGTCCTGCGCGCTCGACCGAAGGTGGATAGTCCGTATCTGTTCCTGTCCTTCACGCCGCCCGTGGCAGCATTCAAATGCGCGTTTGCGACATGGCGGGGTTGAACTCGGGCGAGTCGCAGGTGCGCATCTCCTGCGCCACAGTCTTGCTACCCAGCTCGTCAAGCAGTGAAGGCCGGTCAACGAGGTCGTCGATCTTCTAGGGCACCGAAGCATCAACACAACGCCATTGTACGTAAAGGTCGCCACCTCGCAGCTTGCCGAGGTCGCACTTGCGAACATTCGACCTGTCATGGCAGCTTACGATGGTGAGTGTGCCCGATCCGATACACGTTTTCCGTGCTCTTTGATTCGCCGAGAGCGATGCGGTCGTGAGCGGCAGCTCTTTTTGCGACAAGATGATCAAAGGCATGACGGCTCCGCAAGCAGCCCAGTCTCACGCCGGGCTTTGCGAAGTCGCAGCCTTCCTTTTTCAGCTCATGTTGACCAGTCCCGAGAGCGGGAAGTGTCGCATCCTTCGCATACTAAATGGTTTGCTACATATGGACTGGCATGACGATTGTTCTAGAATTCAAATTGAATCGGCCCTTTGTACATAGTCTGCCTTCCTAGAATCAGACAAGTGGGCGGGGCGCTTCATAGACGCTGTAACCGAAACGTGATTCGCTCGGCCGGCGGCGGGCGAATCGAGGGACGGCGAATGTCGGGGCCACGCGAGAAGCGCGAGACGGGAGAGCAGGACCTGTTCCGCTCCAGGCTCGACCAGATCATCAGCATGAAGCACGAGCTGGTGCGGCTGGCGGATGCGATCGACTGCCCGATGCTGGAGGAGCGTTTTGGCGCGGTCTATTCGGACGGCCCCCGCATGCCGCCGCTGCCGACCCGGCTGATGGCGGGGCTGGCGATCCTCAAGCACACCTTCAACCTGTCCGACGAGGTGCTGTGCGAGCGCTGGGTGGAGAACCCCTATTTCCAGTATCTCACCGGGAGACGTTCTTTTGCCATACGCTGCCGTTCGACCGCTCGTTGATGACGCGTTGGCGCAGCCGCATGGGCGAGGAGCGGATCGTGGCGCTGTTGCAGGCGAGACTCAGCCTTGCGGTCAAGACCGGGGCGATGAAGCCGGCCGACACGCGCCAGGTGATCCCCGGATCAGTCCGAGGACCGACACCACCGTGCAGCCGAAGAACGTCATGTTCCCGACCGACGCCAAGCTCATCCACCGGGCGCGCGAGCGGCTGGTGCGGCTGGCCAAGAGGACGGGCCTCCATTTGCGCCAGAGCTATGTGCGGGTCGGCAAGCTGGCGCTGATCAGCCACCAGCGCTATGCCCACGCCAAGCAGTTCAAGCGGGCCAACAAGGCGCTGCGCAGGCTCAAGACTATGTCGGCCGGACCATTCGCGACATTGGTCGCCAGATCGCCGGCAATGCGGGGCTGGACGCGCTCTTCAAATGGCCGCTCTACCAGGCCGCCACCGTTCTCCAGCAACGTCAGCGCCAGCGCGTCCGCAAGATCTACTGCCTGCACGCGCACGAGGTGGAATGCATTGGCAAGGGAAGGCGCATATGCCCTACGAGTTCGGGGGGAAGGTGTCGGTGGCCACCACGCTGAAGCGTCCGGGCGGCCAGTTCGCCCTGCATGCAAAAAGCGCTGCCCGGCAATCCCTATGGCGGCCACACGCTCGCAAGCCCATAGAGCATCGGCCACATCAAGGCTGAGCACCGGATGAGCCGCAACTCCTCGCCGGCCAGCAGGGCGACGCCCTCAACGCCGCCGCCGGCTACAACTTCTCCCTCCTGCTCAACTGGTTCACAGGTTTTGTGGCTTCTCATCGCAGCCCAGTCAGCCGAGAGGACTCGAAGCCTGACTAATCTCGTTGTTCACGGACGACTGACAATTCTTGGTGTTCAGTGAGGCTCCTCTGTTGCGGTAAACACGGATTGTCCGTGGATCTGAATCTTATTACAGAGCCGCGCCAAGTCTGACAGATCGTGACTCGCTGTAAGACAGATGCGTATGCCCGCATGGCCCCGAGCGACCGTCGGAAAGAACGTGACGGAAGTGTAAAAGCCATCATCGAATAGGCGTGCTGCGAAATCAATAGCCGCAAATTCATCGCCCACATTAATCATGCGAATTGGCAGAGGAGCGCCTCGCTGATCTGTGTTGATGAGATCGTCGAACAGGGCGATGCGGTCGATCAATTGATCTCGGCGAACCCTGAGCTCGCTCGTGCGGTGGATTTTCGCCGAGGCCATAGCGGCACCGACAGCTGCAACGTTGGGCGAAGCCGAGAAGGCATGCGGAATGGAGTAGCAACGAAATAGCTCTTCTTGATATGCCGTTCCCAGCATGAGCATGCCGCCCGACGCGCCGAAGCCCTTGGCGAGGGACGCCGCGACGATCGTGCGCTCACCTAGCTCGTTGGGTAATTGCGAGCGCGCAAAACCTTCGCCACTTTCGCCAAATAGTGAAATTCCGTGTGCGTCGTCGATGTAAAGAAAAAGGCCATACTTTTCCTGCAACTCAAGAAGCCCTTCGATCGGCGCGAAGCCGCCCATCGAATAGACGCCATCGCAGACGTAAGCGACGATTGGATGCTTGCGGCAAAGCTGCTCCAAAGCATCGAGGTCATTGTGAGGAATTGTCTCGACTTGGGTCTCCTCGGCCACAACTGGCTTATGAAAGGCAAGCGAGGCATGTGCCAGACGGTCGAACACCATGACAGGTCTTTGACCTCCCGTTAAATGTCCGGAGGCGATGATTGGCAGTGCGCCCATGTTGGCAATCATAACCGTCGAGTAAGTAATAATCCGCGCCCCAAAGAGTTGGGAAAGCAATCCCTCAAGTTCACCAACGAGTCCGAAATTCAGGCGCGTGCGTGCACAAGACCAGTGGAGTGATCCGTATTCCTTTATCGCGGCAACCGCGCCTGCAACGATAGCTGGATGATTGTCCAAGCCGAGGTAGCAACAACGTACGTAGTCGGCCATGGTATCGCCTCGACGCTCGCCCTCCGTGATCATGACCGCCCTCCCCTCTAAAGACCGCCCGTAAACACCCATGAGACCACGTTGGTGAGCCCGTTCGAAATGCATTCGCGTCCGATCAATGACCGAAGCGGTGTTGCGGAAATGACTGGCGTTTGCAGCGCCCGCTGTGAATTCCACCGGAGACATTTGGACGTCCTTTCAAAAGTGCATATTTGCGGTAAATTGGCTCCCCAGTCTCACGTGATCCAAATTGCGAACCGCCGAATTCCGATGCGGCTGATGGCCGTCTGATATGATCCCGAAGACACCTTCAGTCTGTCGGATGAGGAGCTGGCGCGCCCTGGGTGGAGAGACCCGAATACCCAGTTCTGGGGTGAAGAGTTCTTCTGCCCTGAGTAGCCGGCGCATCCTGGCACAACGTGCCGCAAAGCCCAGGTTGGAGTTTTCAGCACTAGGTGGAACATGACACCGGAAATGAATCGCGAGACAAGGGAACCGCCACGCGGTCGAGCCCGTCATCGGCACAATCAAAGCTGAACACCGGAGGGGCGGCACCTGTATCGCCCACAATCAGGACGACGTCGGCGGCGCCTCCCTGGCCACCGCCGACTACTTCCCGCTCCTGCTAGACGGTTCAGGAGCTTTTGTGGCTTCTGTTCGCCGCGGCGCTCCCACTCAGGCCGATATGACCCGCGGTCGGGGACATCCACTCAGGTCCACCAGAGAACAAGATCTGGCCGCGCAAATCCGAAAAAGCAATTCAGCAGCACGCGACGCTTTCCGTTGCCTGATTGACCGGTAACCCCGTGAACGAAGCCGCCATCGATTAGGGCGATATCCCCAGTTTTGAGCTCGAACTCGCGGCAAGGGACGGCCTCCAGATAGGCTGCCGAATAGGGGTATCCAGTGGTCTCCACACCTTGCGATATCCGGTCCGCAACCGTCGGCTTGTGGCTCCAGAGCTTCAGATTGCCGCCTTCCTCAGGCATGCTGGGATAGAGGTTGAGCGCTGCGACCGTATTGTGCGCCACCGCAGAAAGCTCGTAATCATCGCCAGCACGTAAGACTTGAGCGACGTCGTCGTGGGGATCCAAGGAAAACGTGCCTGTGCCCGACCAACTGAGGCCGCGACAAACATTGGCCTGGCCGTGTTCGGAACGCGCTAGCCGCAATTCGATTCCCTGGTTGTGAAGCTCTCGCTTCAACGCCCCGAATACTGCTCGAACCGGGTCAACCAAATTCTTAAAAAGGGCATCGACGTACGGCCGCGCGTTTTCGGCGTCTGCGAAATAGGTGGCTGCATCCTTTCTGTAGTGAGATGCACCGACATATTGTCCGGGCACACCATCTTTACGCTCTCTGAGACCGGAGCTTCCAATAAAGTTCGTAGTGATCTCCTCTGCTACTTCGGTGCTGAAAGCTTGCTTGATGTGCAGAGCGGTGAGCTCACCTTTCAGGACCGAGATGATCTCCGCCGTGTTGATCGACCCGGTCCGTTCTTTGATCGAAACCGGCGAGATGGCTGGCACTTGAGATATCTGACTAGGCATTGTCTTGCTCCTGTAGTGCGTGTTCAAGGATGGTGATGCCACGATCGAGTTCGGCATCGGTGATGGTTATCGGCGGGAGGACTTTGATAACGTCGCGATTTGGCCCCGAGGATTCGATAAGAAGGCCATTTTCGAATGCGACATCGTGCACGCGGCCGACAACTGCCGGTGAACGGCATTTCAGGCCGGCCATCAGACCGCGGCCGCGCTTCTGTTCGATGTATCTTGGAAATTTCGCAACCAGGCGATCGAGGTGCGTTTGCAGCCTGACGGCTGTCCGCTCGACACCTGCAGTAAATTTCCTATCCGACCACATCTTGCACATGGCTCCTGCCGTCACGAAGGCGAAATTGTTTCCTCTGAAGGTCCCGCTATGTTCTCCGGGCTTCCATATATCCAAGTCGGGTCGAATCAGAACGATGGACAACGGACTACCTGAACCGCTAAGGGACTTAGAAAGACAAACAATATCCGGTTCGATTTTTGCAGACTCGAATGAGAAGAAGTCGCCAGTTCGGCCCGCACCTGCCTGGATGTCGTCGACGATAAAAACAATGCCATGCGTGCGGCAAATGCGCTGAATTTCCGTGAGCCACGCTGCGGATGCGGCGTTCATGCCGCCCTCTGCCTGGATGGTCTCCAGAATGATTGCGGCAGGCTTTTCTATGCCGCTCCCCGGGTCGCTCAAAACGCTGTCGATGTAACTGGCGGAATCGAAAGCTTGGCTCGGATAGCCGTCATAGGGAACACGGATCACATCGTGGCGAGCGACGCCTCCCAGTTCCCTGGTTGAGGCCGAGCCCGACACCGCTAGAGAGCCGAGCGACATGCCGTGGAACGCATTCGTAAAGGCCATGACGCTCGAGCGGCCGGTGTATTTTCGCGCCAGCGCCAGAGCCGCTTCGTTGGCGTTCGTGCCGGTCGGCCCAGGAAACTGAATCTTGTATGAAAGGCCTCTGGGTTTCAGGATCCAATCGACGAACCCTTCAATGAAGTCACGCTTTGCCGCCGTATGCATATCAAGCGACAGAAGAATGTTCTCACCGACGAGATATTCAATCGCCGGCGCCATAATATCCGGATTGTTGTGCCCGTAGTTGAGTGCGCCGGAACCCACCAGGAAATCGATAAAGGGCTTACCCGTCTCGTCCCAGATCGTCGCCCCAAGGGCCTTCGTAAAGACGGTGGGGAACGCCCGGCAATAACGACGAACGCTAGATTCATGAGCCGTGAAAGCGTCGGTGTCCATATTAAGTCCTCTGCACATAGTCGTCAAAGAAGAGAGCTGTTTAATGGCTAGTGGTTTGCGGCATATGTTCGTCGTTTAACATTGAAGCAGAATGCCGGAGGCAGCTTTGTTTGGTCTGGGTTTGGTCTGGTGGTGCCGGGATCCTCATTGAATATTGTTGGTTGCGTTGCCCTCCATTCGGATGTCTTCGGGGAATGTGCTGCAACAAGATGGCTTCTAAACCTTCCGCGAAAGCACCGATACTATGGCATCAGGTAGTTGACGTACCCACCCATCGCTGCCCATAGCGCCTCCGCACAAATGAATGGGTCCAAGGAGATCAGCAGGGTCGCGTCGCCAGAGGTTGTGTCGCTCGGCGGTAGCGAAGCCGCTCGCGAGCGCGCTCCTCGATGGCGCCGTAGCGAGCGAGCGGCTTCGCGGCGGTCATCAATATTCGCCGTTCAACCTCGGGCTGCGGACACCAACCTGATTCAAGAAACTATTTGATGACCGATGACACAGCGAAAGCCACGCTCTCTTTGAGAAGAATGCGGATTCCGATCTCTTGCGCGATAACTGGCCCGAGCCGCCGGATCAAAAGGGCGGGGCCGCCGTGGACCCCCTTGACGGAAAGCCCGTTCGTAGGCCAGGCGGAAGCAACCGGGAGACGCGCTGGCGAAGGGCCGCATCGGTTTCGAGAGCGTCAACTACCGCGACGGCAACCATCCCCGGCCGCAGCTGGGGCTGCTGCCTTCAGGCGAGTCGAACAGGAGATCGTCTGGGAGGCTGAAGGCGTTGACGAGGTGGGCCGTGAGTAAGTAATCAAGCGCTGATCGGGATCGACGAACGCTGTTTCCGTCCGACCGAGGTTGACCTGTGATCGGCGTTACCTCAAGGCAGGCAGGCCGACAAGCTCGGTTGGAAGCCGAAGACCCCTTTCGATGTGGTCGAGGCCCACTGCCGCGCCTCACGCGAAAACACGATGGCGTCGCGAGCAGGTGCATTTGTCGTGGGGCCATCCGCATTGCCAGGCACGCCCTCTCGGCCGGCATCCGCCCAGGTCCGGTCGTTTGGATCGGCGAATTCACACATTCTGCAAAGCAGAAAACCATCCGCTCCATTCATGCGGTCGACGATTTCGCGAAAAACTGGCTTTTCAAACAGATCGGAGTAACCCTCATATAGAAGGTTGCCCAATACGTGACTCCGTTCAAAATCCATGGAGCACAGGGTGACGTCGCCGTTTGGAAGAAGAACATTCCGATACTGTCGTTCGTCCACGCAGGTTAGGGCTCCGAGCACTGGCTGACGTGGTGCAACGATCTTAGGGTCGACGCTTCCACCCCTACTGCTCACCGGCCGCGCTTTTATCAGTGCTTCGGTAGGAATAATGTCGGCTATATCTGGGTGGGGCTCGCCCAAGGCCACGAATCGGATCAAGGGGATGTCCGCGTCGACGAGTTGACGAACCAGATCGCGATACTTGTCTCCGACCAGGCGGCTGTTCATGTAGGTGCCGTCATCGAAAACATGGACCACGAATACGCCCAAGCGCAAGGCTTGCAATCGCTGCAGGTCCTGCCCGTTCATTCCCACCAGCGTCGTAAAAATCCTGATGCCATGGCCTTTGGCGAAGGCGTGCTCCACCATTTCGGTGCAGTCCGGATTGAGCCAAGGTTCGGAGTATCCCGCAAAACCAATGTCGACGGAAGTCGGTACGCGGGCCAGACACCGCTTGAAATCTTCAAGACCCAGATGACTCGCATGAGACACTTTTCTTTGCCGGACCGCGAACTTGTCCTGGGGACAATATGAACATCCTACGACACATCCCGTGGTCGTCGTTATCTCCAAAACCCTGCCGGCTGTGTTTGCTGAGCGAAGTTCCGGTAAAATCACTGGTGATTACTCCCATCTACCTCCTGCGAAGCGCCACGATAGTGTACGTGTGCCTTTGGCTTTCTGACACCGCCTGTTGATCCACCGCGGCAACGCGGCCATCTACCCTTTTTCGCAGCCTAAGCCGACCGGTTCGCCGATTTGCCGGGCCGACTCTTCACAAACTTCCAGCGCGTCGGACCAGAGACAGCATTGCAATTTTCGAGGCATCACTCGCTCCGGAGATGTAGCCTCAATCGTCGATCGCTGGCCCGTCGCCGAGATGCGCGCGCAGCACCCTCGAACCCGCCGGAGAGAAGCTTTCTGGATGAGGTCGATCATCCCTTACGTCGAGCGAGTTCCGTGTTCTCATGCGGCTTAACCCTCACACTATATTGCCGCACCTCGACCAGCAAAGGCCGTGCCAGTGCCCTTGGCGCGCAGTTACTGCGTGATAGGCTTCGAAAAGCCCGACAGGCCCAAGACGCTCCGCTGTTTTGAACCCGACATGTTTTCTGACGGCTGTCAGATTTTGGACACACATCACTCATGCGTCAGTCGCTTAAGACAGAATGGCGTGCTGAGTTCTGCAAATTCGCTGAGAGCGGGCGGTCATGACAGGGTGGTGCTCAACGTCACCGATTCCCTGGAAGGAACGCCGCCATGATCAAGACGGAAAGTAAGACCGCCAGCGCTGCCGTCAAAGACATTCTGCTTTGAAACCCGGATAGATCGAACGAGGTGGGTGATGCAGGAGGTGCTCGAGGCCGAGATGGACGAGGCGCTGGGGCTTCGAAGAGCGAGCGCACGCCGGAGCTCTCGGCTATCACGCGCGCTACTACGGGCGGAGAACTAGCTGCGCACCTACGGCGGTTCGATAATCCCAAGTTTCAAAGCTTTTACAACAGCTACCGTTCTGCTGGTCGCATCCAACTTCCGCATTACATTTTTTAAATGGAAATCTATCGTATTTCGTGATCTGCCTAAAATAGTTCCTATTTCCCATGACGATTTTCCTTTCGACACCCAATCAATGCAATGTATTTCTCTCGGAGACAGGTTATGTACTCGTTCCGACGCAGTCGTAGTGTCGAACTTCGTAACCATCCGATGAAACCGCAGCGCGGCCATTTGCAGGTAGGTGATCGTTCTATTCTGCAATTCGCAGTCCGAGGATTGAGCAAAACTCACAAACCTAAAGCTGTCACCAGGGCCATGTAATGGGACGGTAACGCCTGACCTCAAGCCGAATGTTGCTGCTTCGTCCAAGACGCGGCGTCCATCTTCAGTTATGCTTTCATCGGTATACACCTCGCTCCATCGAAAGGGCCCCGCCTCCTTTCGACCTTTCTTGATGAGTGGGTCTATTTTGGCATAGCCCATTCTCGAGTAGCGCTCCTGCCATTCAGCAGGATAATTCCACATCACCACAGAACCCTCTCGGTTCGGCTTGAAAACCCCCTGTTTTGATGCGAGCGGGCCATAGGCAATCCACGGGCAATCGAACTTCAGCGCAAACGCAGACATCCGTTCGAACAACTGTTCGGATTGAGCGATATCATCAGTCATCTCGAGGAATAGGTCTAACTCCACCTGCGGGAGTTCCATGATGCCTCCTTCATTGCGTTCTCATCGGTGCAAAGTTTGCTCCAGCCCAGCCTCGCAACATCCGAAGTCAACGGGACTCGAGCCGGAGTTCCTTTCGCCACCTGGAGTACCCTCAAGAGTCGTGCCAGCTTGCGAGCGAAGCTTCTTCTTCAGGTCGTCAATCGACTGGGGGAGGTACCCAGGAGGCGAACCGAACAGCACTGTGTCGGGGAGCGCACAATCCGACAGTCGAGCATTCGATTGACGGAATATGGGCAGGAACGTATTCGCGGCGCGCTTTTGAAATCAGCACCTAAGTCCCGGGCCTGAGAAAGCTGCATGGCAACTGTACTTATTTGATCGAGGCAACGTGATGCACTCACTCCGCTTATCGGATGGAGAAAGAACAAGTTCACAATTCAATCGATACGTCGACCTTCTTTTCCAATCTCCCGAGCTGGGCAGCCGTAGCAAAAGTATTCGACTGGATCGCGGCTGACTTTCTCCAGGCTCGGTAACCTGCTGAATTTGTCCTTCGGATGTTCCCGCTCAGTTGGCACGACTTTTGAACATCACCGTCGTGAGGCGGCAGGAGCTGCCCGCCAAAATTGATGCTGTTATGGGGGAGGTCGAAAATTCTAGTTTTGTCTTTTAACGTCTTTGGGACCGAGCGTGTTGATGCGCCCGCTTGGAAACTATGAAACGTTTCCCCGTCCATGGACGCGGCGCCACTGGTCGCCACGTACTCGCCTTCACTGTCCGCCACTGGAGCCGGCAGCCGGTGCGGCTCGCGATCATCACGGCTGCGATGCTTGCCTCCACGCTGGCTGACGTGCTGATGCCGGTCTATTCAGGTCGTCTCATCGATGCTGTTGCAGGCGGCGCTGCTGTGGCAGCACCAGCCTGGCATTCGGCCCTTGCAGCCTTCTCTGTACCGATTGCGCTTGCGCTCGTTGCCATCGCCATGCGCCACATCGCCGTCATTGGCCTGAACGATCTTTTGCTGAAGATGATGTCCGATGTCGCGAACGAAGCGTTCTATCATGTCCAGCGCTTTTCGACAGACTGGCATGCGAACAGCTTCGCCGGCTCGACAGTGCGCAAGATAACGCGCGGCATGTGGGCGCTCGACCCTCTAAACAGCACAATATTGGTCGCGCTGTTCCCGTCCTTTATCATCTTGGTAGGTTCGACGGCGCTGCTCGGCTGGCACTGGCCGGTCATGGGCGTGATCTTTGCTTGCGGCTCTCTGATCTATCTAGCGTTTTCGATTTCGCTGTCGCTCAGCTATGTCGCGCCGGCGGCGAGCCTTGCCAACCAATGGGACACAAAGCTCGGCGGCGCGCTTGCGGACGCGGTCAGTTGCAACGCTGTGGTCAAAGGCTTCGGCGCCGAGGTTCGCGAAGACCAGCGGCTTGAAAATATCATGACCAAATGGCGGCACCGCGCGCGCCGGAGTTGGGTGCGCGGAACGATCGTCGACTCAACCCAAGGCGTCACTTTGGTTGCGCTCAGGGTGGCGGTGGTCGGATATGCCCTGCTTCTGTGGTCGCATGGACAGGCAACGCCGGGCGAGATAGCCTATGTTCTCACGTCCTTCATCGTCCTGAAGGGCTATCTGCGTGATGCCGGCATGCATGTCCGCACCGTGCAACGCTCGGTTAATGATATGGAAGAACTGGTGGCCATCCACAATCAGCAGCTGGATGTTGCGGATCGTCCAGAGGCCAAGCCGATCCGGATCACGACGGGCCGCATCGATTTCGAGAACGTCCACTTCCGTTACGCCAACCATCCCCTGCCGATCTATAGCCAATGTTCGCTGTCGATTGAGGCTGGCGAAAGGGTTGGGTTGGTTGGACCTTCCGGTTCCGGCAAGTCAACATTCGTGAAGCTCATCCAGAGACTCTACGACCTGAGCGGCGGCCGGATCCTGATAGACGGCCAGGACGTCTCCGAGGTGACCCAAGAGTCGCTCCGTTCGCAGATCGCGATCGTGCAGCAGGAGCCTATCCTGTTTCACAGGTCGCTTGCCGAGAACATCGCCTATGGCCGGCCTGGCGCGAGCCAGGCCGAAATCGAGCAAGCGGCACGGCTGGCCAGTGCGCATGACTTCATCGCGCCCCTGCCGAAGGGCTATGGGACATTGGTCGGCGAAAGAGGTTTGAAGCTCTCCGGCGGCGAGCGCCAGCGCGTGGCGATCGCGCGCGCCTTCCTGGCGAACGCGCCGATCCTTATTCTTGACGAGGCCACATCGAGCCTCGATTCGGAATCCGAGGTGCTCATTCAACAAGCGGTGGATCGGTTGATGGTGGGTCGAACCACACTCGTCATCGCACACCGGCTGTCGACGGTCCGCTCGCTCGATCGGCTGCTCGTCTTCGACCGTGGCCGCATCATGGAGGACGGCGATCATGCCGCGCTGATCGATCTCGATGGTGGCATTTACCGCCGCCTCTTCGAACGGCAGGCGTTGGAACTAGCGATGGGCCTGGCCTGAGCGCCAAGTATCAGGATCGAGTGCCCGACCGCGAGAGCGCCCATTCCCGGTACAAAATGTATCGCCGTCTCACGACATCCCAAATCTAGCCCGGTCGACGTATATTGGGAAGCACATGGAGGTGTCCGCTGAAACCGACTCCCATCCAAAAAAACATAAGGTACCGTCCATCATACTCCTGTTTCGCTTGCATTGCGCAGAACTTAAGCTCGTTAATTTTCGCTTAGAAAATTCTAGAACTATACTGCAAGAGATCCTCCGAAATCCTAGACCTCTTTCATACCGGGCACAACGCAAACGTTTCGCTCAGGTTGCAACCTAAGCTGTCAAACACCTTTTAAGAGAGCGGTGTCCAATGAAGTCCGGCTTGGCAAACCTGCGCAGGTTCTACTGTGGCAGACTGAGCTTCGCCATTCGGCCTCCATCGATCGTCCACACCTGACCGGTGATAAACGAGGATTCTGGCGAAGCCAGCCAGACTACGAGGTTCGCGACCTCCTCCGGCTTCCCCGTTCGCCCAATTGGATGGATATTACCGATCTGCTGGCGAAAGCGCTTGGGGTCCGGCATGCTCTCGATGAAATCCAAGTTCAGGTCGGTGTCGATCCAGCCAGGCGCGACAGCGTTGCAGCGCACACCTTCGGCGCCGTGGTCGATCGCAACCGCGCGGGTGAGACCGTGGAGACCAGCCTTGGAGGCGCAATAGGCCGCGTGTTTCGGGTTGGATCCCAGCCCCTCGATCGATCCGACATTCACGATCGCGCCGCCAGTGGACCGCAGGTGAGGCATCGCCGCCTTTATCAGCACGAATGGGGTGGTCAGATTTATGGCGATCGTCCTCTCCCAATCTGCTAGGCTCATATCTTCGACGAGCGCCTCCTGCATGACCCCGGCGTTGTTTACCAGGACATCGAGCCGTCCCGCCCGTTCGACAACCGCTTTGATAGCATGAGCCGCCTTGGTCGGAGCTGTGAAGTCGACCGAAATGGCCTCGAATTCCCGGTCCTCACCACGTTGAGCGGTGAACACGCGAGCGCCCTCGTCCCTTAGACGTCGCGCAGTCGCAAGACCGATGCCGCTACGCCCGCCCGTCACGAGAGCCACCTTACCTGCAAACCTTTTATCCAACTGCCTTTCCACCCTTCACTTCGACGAGCGACATGCATAGGCAGCGGGACATCGCGTGAGGCACGATGGTCTGGGCGATGCCACCGCCTCTGCGATCTGCCGAGCGGACTAGCTTGCCAAGCTCTGCCCCTATCCGCAGGATCGACGGGGAAGCGGTGAAGACGCTTCCCCGGTTCTGCTACCTCAAACCCAGATGCCATCCCGCTGATCGAGACCCGCGGCTTCCTTCCCCCCGCCGAAGTTCCCCCCGACGACTGGCTTCTGCAGCGGCGGAAGCGGAGTATTACATACTCAGGATCCGGCAAGCCGAGCCTTGCTTGTGTCATTCTAATCGTAAGCACCAGCAACTGCCCTGAGAATGCACAAAAGGTTTCGCTAGGGTTAAAACCAGTTTATGCCTCGCGCAGTCGTGCGCAAGCTGTTCGGACCTGCGACATCGCCTTATTTCGGAACCAGCTGGCGGTTTGGTGAGTACCGGCACACGGGCTCCTTGTCCGGGTGCAGCAGAACTCGTAGGCCTCCGTTGCCTTGCGCCAAGCTCCTGGAGTAATGCGGGCATGGCTGTTCTAAAACATCCCAGGACGTACCCCCGGGCCTCGTAGGCGTATGCGCGGTCTGCAATCAGGTCGATCGTTCGACGACCTTCGAACGATCGCAGCCCGTACGTCTCTATTTCGCGATAAGCCTCTGCTTGACAGCGCCTTGGCGGCAACCTCAGCTTTGAACGCGCTCTGTTGGGGTATGAATGCGGCCCACCGAGAGCGCTGGCTGGCGCTTGCCGAGTAAACTCTGCCATGCAGAATCTCAGTCTCCTGCGACTGGCAGCCAACCAGCTGGGCCGGTATTGATTCGGGCCTGGCCGAGCTCGACGCGGGTGAGATCGTTGAGCGGGCGATCTTGGCCGTGGAGCTGACGCTCGAGGAATTGCCGAACCCGCGCAAGACGACCTGGAGAGCGAGTATGCCAGGCTGGAAGTTAACGGGCTGCCCAGCAATTGAGGGGGACCCGACGGGTGCAACACCTGTTTTTTCTTCCAGGGGGAACTCGGCCCTGCTATGGCCGATCCTACCGCACGTCGCTGATCAGCGACCGGACTTTCGAGAAGCGGCAGTGCGCCTTTCGTCCGGTCAGCCTTTCTCCTGACGCAAACACATGCGGATCGCCGCGGACGGGGAAAGTCGTCCCGCGTCCCGTCCTGCGGCCTGCGCTTTGCTGACGCTCCTACGGCTGTCCCGTTCACCGCCCGAGGCAGGGGCGAATTTCCTCCGTCCTACGCACGACAACCGTCCGCTGTTGCGGACGCGCGCGGGACTGCCGGTTTCCCTGTTGGAGGGCCGACAGTCGCTGGCTCGGAGGTTAACCGGAAACGGGTGCGTCGAGGACCAGCGATCCTGTGCGCCATCCGCTGATCGTATGGCTCCCTGGCGGTTCTTCTTCGCTGCGCTAGCGCTTCAGCAGCTTCAACAATGATGCACGTCGGCTTCATCATCTTCAGCGGCTGGCGCTTGAACCCGGCAACACCACACGGTGGACACAAGCGCCGCTCCGCCAGGTAGCAAGGGAAATCGAACCTATGTAACCGACCACTCAATTAAGCCGACGGCCCGCTGAAGTATCGCCTCCGTCCGAGCGATGTCAGGCGAGCTGGCGGTCACATATCCGATTAAGTCTCGGTGATCGCCTCTCCTTTTGATCGTGGTGTTTGGTTCAAGGTAAAGCTTCACTTTGGCGACGCCAGGTACAGCAGCCGCCCGGCTGACGCCATCGATCCAATCGAGAACGCCGTCCCGTTCAGGAACTAGGAATTGCGCAGCAGCAGTTTCTGAACGGGTTCCGCGCAAATCGCCCTCATCGCCGATCACGAGTTTAATGTGCTCTCGGATAAGATTGATACCGCAAGCTAGCTCAACTAGCTCAACACCGGGCGAGCCCGACATACGCGGATTTACTTCAATGACGACCGGCCCATGTGCCGTCCACCTGAGTTCAACGTTGGTCGGACCCCAGTGAAGGTCGAGAGCCTGTAAACACCTCAGTGAAACATCGGCGATGCGCTCATCCTCTTCATTGGTAAGCAAGGCCGGATAGGCGCATCTATTATATACGAAATGCGGCGAGGGACCGAATTCGAGAGAGGCGATTCCAATGACGTCATCTCCCATCATCTCCACCCAATAATGAAAGCCTTTCACAAATTGTTCCACTAATATTCTTGCTGGGGACTGCCATGTACTCCACCTGCTTGATAGATAAGCAGTATGCTGGATTAGCTCCTCGCTACTGCCGCACAATCGGACCCCCTCGCTGCCGCCGGTGTCCGTGGCTGGTTTTACAATTACAGGAAAGCCGATTTTAGCGGCAGAGCTTACAACCTCGCTCGCATTCGTTGCCAACGCGTAGGCAGGAATTGGAATGTCGGCTTGCCCAAGCAGCTGACGTTGAGTGAATTTATCGCAGCATCGTTCAACCGATTCGGCGTTCGGACCTGGCAGATTGAAATGTCGACAGAGCATGCCGACTGTCGCATATGCAGCTTCCTCCGAGCTCGTAATCCCAGCAATATCATAGGTCGCATGCAGCCGAACACACTCGCAAATCAGCGCATCGAGATTGGATGTGTCCACACAGATTACCTCACTGTCTTCTGCGGCATGATAGTAGTGCCTAAGTGGATCAGCCGCCAGGGTAATCGAGTGCAGGCCAAGACTTCGGGCCGCTTGGACATATAGAGGACCATTGTTCCTTGTACCCTCGATCAGGATAAGCGCTCTTCTTTTCATGTTTGTCGACTCCGAATAGCTTGTCTGGTTTTTTTCCGCGCGTGAGTTCGTCCAACATACCACTGCTCGTGGTTTGCGATTGGTAAATTCTTGTGAAGTAGTTGTATTTATCTGTTGCAGGATGTGACGTCATGACCACCAAAAAGAGTGTCTTGGTTGCCGCAATATAGGCCTATTCTTCTCGCGCAAGTCGGCTGGGGAATGAGAGGCGCGATGATGGGATCCGTTACCGCCGCACCGATCCTGGTGAAGGACCAGAGATCCCATGGCAACGGGTGATGACCGGTGTCTACATCACTCAGCTGGCTGGGGAGCGTCTGGGAGAAGGTACGATGCACGAGCTTCTGCTCGTCGCGCGAACTGTCATTCAAACGAGCTTGGTGAACGGCCTTACACCTAACCTACAGCGGCCTCAAGAACGCACCGCCAAACTGCTGGATAGCTTCATCGATTCGGTTGACGTTCACCGTGCTTTTGACTACGAAACTATGGATCAAGTAGTGCGACGCACAGAAACTTCGATGGGTAGATCATCTTGCTTTGTCACCCCAGGCAGCAGGATGGCCCACCAGAATTAACCAATAGAAAATCTCACCAGCAAGTGTAGCCACCATCCACCAACAATACCGTTCCCGTGATATAGGTTGACGCGTCGCTAGCAAGAAATTGGACGGCAGATGCAATCTCATGAGGTTGGCCGAAGCGGCCCATTGGCGTCCGATCAGACCATGCCCTGACCACTTCTACAGGATACTGGTCGGTCATCTCTGACTGTACGAATCCAGGCGCCACTGCGTTCACCCGAACCCCAGATCTTGCCCATTCGCAAGCAAGGGTTTTGGTTACCATAGTTACCCCCGCCTTGCTCGCATTGTAAGCCGTGACTACGGATTCCTGTCGGGTGACAACATCTCCACATATCGAACTGATATTTACAATCACGCCGGAACCGCGCTCCGCCATGAGAGAGCCGAAGGTGCGACTGCAGTAGAACAGGCCGTCCAAGTTGACTGAAAGGACAGCTCGCCAATCCTCGTCGGTGGTATATTTCGTCGGCGCCGCGCGGGACACCCCGGCATTGTTAATAAGGATGTCAGGGCAAACGGCGATGCCATCGGCGAGATCGCGTACCGCCTGCGAGTCCCTAACATCGAGCTGATAGACTTTAGGCTTGACTGGAAACTGATCTGCCGCCGCGGCCACGCGAACCCGATCCCTTCCAGTGAGAATTATATCGGCGCCAGCTTCTTGTAATGTAAGCGCGACTTGCAATCCGATGCCGCGTGCTCCGCCGGTCACCAAAGCGGTCTTCCCACTCAGACCGAATCTGCCATCGATGAATGATTTACTCATGTATAAGCCCTATCCCTTCTGGAATGTTTCCCGCCTATCGTCTGATGGCCTGCCTTCTTTTTCTAAGCGCGTCTTATCACCTCCTACTGCGACGATAACGGCAGTTGCTGTGTTACTTCCATTCATGCGTTTTTTGGGAACTCAGAGTAACTGTCGTATGGCGCCAACAATGCTGTCCCGTGTTGGAAAAAAGTCCTTCTCAAGAGCCGGACTGAATGGGACATGAATATCTGGAGCACTCAGCCGCAAGATAGGTCGCTTCAAAAGATCGAAGGACTCTTCCGCCATCACCGCTGCGATTTCACTTCCGACGTTGCAGATACGGTGTCCGTTCTCGACAATAATCAGCCGTCCGGTCTTCTCGATTGACATCTTGATTGCCTCATAATCGAGCGGCTTCAATGTACGTGGATCGATCACTTCGACCGAAATGCCTTCCTCGATGAGGTAGTTGGCAGCTTCCATGGTCGGCCTGATAGCACCGGCGATGGCAACGACGGTAACGTGCTCCCCCTCGCGCTTCACGTCCGCTTTGCCAATTGGGATTAAATGGTCCGGATCCGTGGGGACGTCGCCTTTGAGAGGCCAGAGGCGGGTGTCCTCGAAGACGAGCACAGGATCGCCGTCGCGAATGGCGGATTTCATGAGGCCTTTGATATCGGCAGCGCTGGTCGGGCTGATAATCTTAAGGCCCGGCACGTTCATAAAAAGCGGGTAAGGCCGGTCGGCATGCTGTGCCGCTTCGGAGCCCGTCGAGAACATACAGCAGCGAAAGACGATTGGGATGTCTATCTGGCCCCCAGTCATATACCGCAATTTTGAGGCCTGGTTTACAATCTGGTCACAAGCGAGATAGATGAAACTGGCAGTTGAAATGTCTACAATCGGTCGCAAACCATTGATGGCAGCCCCGATGCCAAGTCCCGTAAAACTGCCTTCTGAAATTGGCATGTTCCAAACCCGGTTCTTGCCGAAGCATTCGATAAGCTTGCCGCCGCCATGAACTGAGACGTCCTCTCCCAACAATACAACGCGCTCATCCCGATGCATTTCCTCTAGCTGGGCCTGCACGATTGCCTCAAAATAGGTCATCTGAATATGGGGACCGGGCGTGGCTGCGTCTCTGTGGGTATCGTCTTTCACATCCATTAATCCCTCCAGCCCACCCTTAGCGGGCAATGGTCGACACGAACATATAGTCGGGCAACGTTTCGGGCCGGGGCATGGGGCTAGCCAAAGCAAACTGTACGGCCTGTGTGACGGCTTGGGCCACTTCATGCTCGATGGTTGCTAGAGTCTCTTCATTTACACCCTCTTCGAGCAGCACAGTGCGATATAGCAAAATTGGGTCCCGGTCGCGTTTGTGTGCCTCGACTTCTGCGACCTGTCGATAAGGCTCCCCAGAAACGGCCAAGCCTATATTGTGTTCATCGAACCGATAAGTGTTGGCCACTATGAGAGTGGGTCCCTGCCCCGCGCGTGCTCGCGTGACCGCATATGCCGCAGATTGATAGACGGCACTGACGTCCTGTCCGTCTACTATTTCTCCTGGAATTCCGTAACCTGCCGCTCGTAGGGCAATGTCCGGCTGTCCGTGGCTTGTTGCTACGGAGGTGGTCATTGCATAGCCATTGTTCTCGCAAAGATAAATGACGGGAAGCCTCCACAACGAGGCCATGTTGAGGCTCTCGTGAAAAGTGCCCTGGTTCACTGCTCCGTCGCCGAAAAAGCAAAGGGTAACCTGATCGACGCCGCGCACCTTGGCGCTAAATGCGCATCCTGTGGCAAGAGGAATGCCCCCTCCGACGATTCCCGATTCACTGATAATCCCCACTGAACTGTCCGCAAAATGCATCGAACCGCCACGCCCCTTACAAACGCCGCCCTCCTTACCCATCAGTTCTGCCATAAGCGCCTGCAAATGCGCGCCCTTCGCAATCGGATGGCCATGCGAACGGTGTGTTCCGGTCATGGCGTCATCGTCCCGGAGGGCGAGGCTTGCTCCGACGATAGCGCCTTCCTGACCCACGGTCGTGTGAAACCAACCAGGGATCTGACCACCGTTGAACAGGCGCCTACCTTCTTCTTCGAATCGGCGGATGCGAAGCATCCGTCGAAAAGCCTCTAGCCTACGATCGCCCTTCAACTGCATGACCCAACCCTGCCCGTCAGCAAGGGGCGATCGCCTGCATTCCAACAGCGCGCATCGGCTAAATCCTCGTGCTCGAGCTCCGAAGGTACGTGGCGGGTCTCTTCGGCATTCTCCTGGCGAGGCACGATCTCGGCAGGCACTTTCATCTGGTTCTCTGTCAGCATGGCCTTGTTCCTTCCGGCTCGCACAACCCTGTGCATGCGTCATGCCATTTGACCTGAAGGCTCGCATTACACTGTTCTTCATCGAAGAAAGGCGTCGTGAAAGAACTGCACAGACCTCCTTTGTTCGAAGTTCGCCAACAATGTCGGATCCTGAACTGGCCCCCATTTCGGCCGGACAGTCGGCCTAACGCGGGAGGCTTGGGGATATCCTCAAGCACAGGCTTATGGCTGACGACTGTCGACGGATTGAACTGATCACCGGGGAGGTACGGCGCCGACACTGGACGACGACCGAACAGAAGCTGCAGATTATCGAGGAGAGTTTCCTTCCGGGTGAGACCGTGTCCTCTGTCGCCGCACGATGAGGCGTGGCGCCAAATCTCTTGTATCGTTGGCGCCGTTTATTGAAGGAAGGCGGAACGGCTGCGGTGGGATCGGACGAATCTGTGGTCGGGAGTTCGGAAGTGCGGCGGCTTGAAGAGCGCCTTCGCGACCTCGAGCGGCTTCTCGGCCGCAAGACCATGGAAGTGGAGATCCTCAAAGACGCGCTGGCCAGGTCGGAGTCAAAAAACCGAACTTGCGGCTCTTGTCGCAGCCGAGGGACGGTTCCCGATGAAGGCCGTTGCCGAGACCCTCGGGGCGGCGCGTTCCCATCTCCATGAGTTGCATCGCCTGGTGAAGCCGCGCGGGCCTTATCGCAACCCCGATGACGATGGGCTCTTGGAGCTGGTCGCCGCCTGATCGACGAACGCCCGACCTATGGCGATCGTCGCATCACAGCCCTGACGAACAGGGAACGCGAAAGACGGCGAACCGGCCGTCAATCACAAGCGCGTCTTCCGTGTCATGCGCCAGCGAAACAGGCGCGACAGCACGCGCACGAGTAAAAAGAGCCCGGCCTGCACGAGATCCAGCGTGTGCCGTCGGGCGAGACACCACCACCCGGTACGATACAATCAGGCGGGATGGTAGATGAGAGCTATGCAGCGCCGCGATGAGGCCGATCTCAGCTCCCAAATGCCTGAGATTGGCTTCGCGCGCAGGCGTTTCGGCCGCGTATAAGGTGCCGCCTTGTGAAAGGGATCGCAGCAACCTCAGCCGGCAGCATGAACACTGCGTGATAGAGCACCGGCAGCAGTTCATTCTGGCGTGCGGCAAGCCAGTCCCGGCAGGCCTGACCCTGGCATTTGGGACTGTGCCGGCTGCGACAGGAATTGTAGGCCACGCGGATCGACCGCAGGAGCGGCAGCCGTAGACTGGCCGCCCAGTTCGGCGGTCCGGCAGAGCTCGATCGCGCTCATCACACGCCGCTCGATGCGAGCCTAGATAGCCGTCATGAACCTGTCTATATACTTCGCCATGGCGGCGGAAGATATCCGCCACCTTCAGTCTCGCCGACATGGCGGTACCACTCACCCTGGCGGCACCTCGATGTTCAGCCGGGCTTGTCGTGCGTCGGATGAGGCTGTTCGAGACCTTAGCGTAGCGCGCCGCCGGACAGATTGTTGTGGCCGAGTAGAACCTGGATGGTGCGGATGTCGGTGCGTTCTGAAGATGCGTGGCGAAGCTGTGCCTGAGCGTGTGGACCGTCACCCGCTTAGGCGGCCGCACGCGCCGAACGACAAGCCCAAATAACACCCGCGCGCGGGAAACAGCCAGTCCCGCGGCTTCGCCAAGCCGCCAGTAGACTCGCAGATGCGCAGAAGCTGCGCCGACAGCATCACGGTGCGGTCCTTGTCGCCCTTGCCGTGCTCAACACGGATCACCCCGCGACCGCTGTCGATGTCGCCGACCTTCAGCCCGACAGTCTCCAAGCACTGAGACCTGCTCTTAGGCCGTCGTCAGGGCCGTACGGCACTTCAGGCTCGGCACCGCCTCTAGGAAGGCCACGACTTCGTCGGCGCTCAATACCACCGGCAGCGTGCGTAGCGAGCGAGCATAGACGATCCGCTCCGGACTCTCGGCATGGCCCAGCGTCACGCCGTAGAGGAACCGCAGCGCGCACACCGTCTGGTTCAGCGCAGCCACGAGATTCCGGTCGACATCAAATGAACTTGGAAGGCGCGCACGTCCTCCAGACCGAGCCGGTCCGGCGAACGGCCAAGTAGCGCGAAAACTTCGCCGCGGCATGCACGTGGGGATCGCTGCGTGGCCGGCGGCAGATTACGGATCGTCATATCCTCGATCATGCGCCGGGGAACTGGGGTCAACTTGGCCATTTCTGTAGCTCCTGTTCTCAGATTGCGCTTCAACAGCCGCGATCCTTCAAAACAGAAGCGTTCCTGCAAACCGATCCGCCAAATGCCGCGTTAGCGGCTTCGTTCAATCCTCAAAATGCCCACATCGCCAAAAATCTGCCAAAGTAGCACTAGGCTGCGTCGCGACGGATCGCCTCTGGTGGACTCCGACAGGCAAGTCAGAGAAAGCTCGAAAAATCAACACTGGGGCGTTTCCGTCGGACGCTCAGCTTAGCTACATCCGTGGCAGACTTATTGGACTTGCTCAGCGCGGCGGCAGCACGATCGAAGAACTCTGGAGGAAGGCCCTCTCCGGGTTAGTAGAGTCAAAAAGATTTGTCCCCTGTGACGCAAATGCGAAAAGCAAGCCGACCAGGGGAGTCGTGATCAGTAGGGCGGAAATCGCACAGCATTTCTCTTCCAACAAACGCCCAGCCTCGGCATGTATATCTAGGGAATAGTGCATATTTATCCTCCGAGATAGCGTTCCGTCACGACAGGAGGGACTTCTCATAGTATCGCGCTGCCTCAGGTTTCTTGTCAAGCAGGTCCCGGCTGTGACGTAAGCAGATGAATTGACCGCCCCATGGAGCACCGAACACGCCGAACGATGACGACCGATCCGCGCTCCATACACCGAAGCTCCACATTGTTGTGTCCCCAGCCAAGATCGAGAGCATGCAAACCACTCAGCGAAATGTCTGCTACACGAAAATCGTCGTCACGAAGCGCCAACCCAGTGTGACCTGACACTGACCGGCTATTGCCTGCAATTCGACCAATATCCTTGGCGGAATGGCCACATGCGCCACCCCCAACAGAGACCGTGTGTTCGGAGGCTAACAGCGGACTTGCTGCAAATCTGACGCCACAGCTGCCACTGCCCGACTGCTGGTCAGAGTATCGACAGCACTCGCGGGTCAGGGCGTCGACCATGGACTTGGATGCCTCCACCCCCCTTTCTACGAATGTAGGCGGGCGAGTTGGACCAACGAAAAGCCAACTTCCGCAAAAGTGCTGAGCCAGATGCGCAACAAACAGCTTTTCCGCGGATCTCTCAAGAATTGGACAATTTGAAGAGACTCGGCCGAAATCCCTAGGCCACCAAAGCCTCATCAAACGGGCATCTCGTGAGATTTTCAACTCCGCTCTCGGTCACGAGCACCTGCTCTTCCAGTTTTACGCCTTCCCGCCCACCGACGGCACCGATATAAGCCTCGACGCACAGGGTCATTCCGGGCTCGAGAACATAGTCGAATGCTCCCGGGATGAAGTCTTCAGGATAGAGAATCGCGGGATATTCGTCGCAAAGACCAATGCCATGCATCATGACGCCATATCGCTGCTTGACGAAATCCGCGGGAAGCTTGTGGCTGCGCTGAGTGAGTTCGGTGAAAGAGACGCCCGGCTTTAGCATAGCCATGTTTGCAGCTACGTGCTCGTAGGCTATGTCGTGCAGCCTTCGCTGTGCTTCGGTGGGTCGGCCGTCACCGCAGTGCCAAGTGCGGGAGAAGTCGGCACACATGCCGTACGGGCCCACCATATCGGTGTCGAAGGCGACGAGGTCTCCTGAGACAATGCGACGGGGGCCGGCCTCCTGCATCCAGGGGTTCGTGCGCGGGCCGGAAGTTAAAATGCGCGTTTCGATCCACTCGCCACCACGTGCGATGTTTTCGGCATGAAGAACCGACCAAAGTTCCGTTTCGGCTATGCCGGGCTGCAAACGTTCTCGCATTTTGGCAACGGCAATCTCGCAGGTCGCGAGAGAGCAGCGCATGGCGTTGATCTCGTCGATTCCCTTAATGGCCCTGGCGTGCTCCATGAGCTGCATGCCGTTGCAAACCTCGATGCCAACTGCATCTAGCGCACGAAGGCCGGGGATTTCGATCTTGTCGACGGCAAGACGACGGTTTTTGCCACCAGAGCGGCGCAACAGTTCGTCAATTTGTCCGGCAAAGTCCTTGGCGACTGCTTCTTCTTGGTCGCCGGCAACGAAATAGTAAAAGCCGGCCCCGCCATCCCGGGTTTCGTTGATGAGCGGCAGATAGGTTGACAGGTGGCTGCAACGATGGAAATCCCAGAGAACGACATAGCCGTCGGCCGATACGAACACAGCTCGTGACGGATTGTGCATGATCCATATGTGCATGTTCGAGGAATCTGAAGCGTATCGTATGTTCAGCGGGTCGAAGCAGAGCACGCCCGCATAGTCTCTTTGGCGGAGTTGCAGAACAATCCGATCAAGACGGGTCTTGCGCATACGATCTAGGTTGGGCGTGGTCAGGCCCAAGGCTGCCCACTCCGCAAAGGCGACGTCCGTCGGCCCAATTTCAACCCGATCGTTGTCATCCATGCTCCCATCCGGCTTAAGTGCTTTTGCCACTCGCGTGGGATCAATTTTGTGGTTCACAATCGAAAACGAGGACATGTTAAGGCCGCCCTAGTGGCTCACTCTTACGTGGATCTAAGACCGGATTTCTTGGATGCTAAAGGCGGAAAAAATATTGCTCGATATAAAGTCAATTCATCTGCATTCGTGCTCTGGGGTGCCTGCGACCACAACTGGAACCAGGTAGCCTTCCAGCGCGCCGCAATGGGCAATCTGTCGATCCCAGAGCTTTGCCGGGAGCCCTGTCGTGCTAGTGGTTTACGCCTGACATAAGAGTTCGGCTGAGGATTCCCTTTTGTGAGTGCGCATGCGAGTCTGGTACATGCGCACAGGAATATACCTCACCGTTTCTTCGATTGATCGTCAGCCTCTCTCTGATCAGCGCGCCCATCGCAGTGCGCTGCAGAAGCACGTTTGGCGCGCAGAGATCATTCTGTTGAGCAGCGACGGCGTGGGCACCCTCGAGATCATGCGGCAATCTGGTAAGTTCAAGACTTGCGTGTGGCGCGCCAGTGCAAGCTCTGCAACGATCCGCAGTTCGTCGACAAACTGCGCAACGTCGTCGGCCATGCCACTAGTTGATCCACCGGCTCACGCTATCCTGTTGTCGGTCGACGAGAAGAGCCCAGATCCAGGCGCTCGACCGCACCCAGCCCGGCCTGCCCATGAAGGGTAGGCTCGGCACCACGACCACGACTACAAGTGCAACGGCACGACCACCCTGTTTGCCGCCCTTACCGTGCTCGATGGCACCGTTATCGGCAGGAACATGCAGCGCCATCGTCACCAGGAATTCATCCGCCTCACTCAACGCTGTCGATGCCGAGGTGGCGGCCAGCAGGGCCATCCACGTCGTTCTTGACAACTACGCCGCTCACAAGCACCCCAAGGCGCGTGCCTGCTCGGCCGCCATCAGCGCCTCACCTTCCGCTTCCACCTTAAGCGTCACGAGCACCGCACGGCTGTCCTTGGTTGACAGAGGCAGGGTCAGATGCGGGCCGCTTTGACTCGCTGCGGCATGGTACGAGCGGATGGCGACGACCGCCTTTGCAACGGCGGCGACGCCCGCGCCGTCGAGACGGGAGTTCACCCCCTTTGTGTCCCGGATTAGGACGGCGTCATCTGGGTCTACGGCGCCAATGATGACGACGGGATCTTCACCGATGAAGGCTTCGAGGAGGTCAAACTCCTCCTCGAAGAACATCATCGCGTCTCCCCATCGAAAGCTTGACCCCAGCACTCCGGTGCTCAGGTTCTCTGGCCACCAGATACGCACGTCTGCGGTCTTCACCGGATGCGTACCACGCAGGCTCAAGTTGGCGTTTGGAATTGGCAACGCTTCCGGAGCGAAACGTTATGACGAACTGAACGTCAAGGGACTCTCCATCGCTGACCTAATGAGCGTGGAAAGCTCTACGAGGAGATGCTGGACCTCATGGAAGAATCCGGGGAATTTCCGATTCCTGACCCACGGGGCCACTCCCGTCGTGTATCGCACAACGAAGGTGCAGGCGGCAATGCGCCCAGATGGAACCCCACTATATCTCGATTGCAAGCCAGTTTCGGGCTGAGCGACATCTGTGGCTTTCGTCCCAACAAGAAGCGTTCCAGGACCGCTATTCTAAGCCAGAACGATTCGGCGCTCGCGAAATACGTGTAGAGGAGCGCCGCCACTTCATAGGCGCTTACTACATAGCGGACACGGACACCGGTTGCCCGAGGTTATCGGTCCCTGGATGCCAGATTCAATCATTGAATTTGATGCGCAGCATGATGTTGATGCCCCATTCGTTATTAGCGCGCCGGCGGGAACAGTGGGCGCCTCCGCCTTACCCCCATAAGCCGTACCCTCATAGGGCGCGCGAACCGGGCACTGCTTGTGCGGCACAGCTGAACCATGGACGCCTGCCGAGGGTGCCCACCAACCGCAGTTCCCCAGTTGCGAAGCCCTCGAGGCCACCCCGTTTTTATGTTACGCCGTCGCAATCGCCGGGTTCGGCTGTTCGGCCGGAACACCCCAATTGCTCGCCATGGAATGCCAATGCATTACGCCAGACCCGCGGTCTGTTGCGCTGATGAAAGGCTTCGCGCCTGACAAATTGCCTAAGCCCAGCCAAGATTTTAAACAAATCGGCCCCCAGTTTCCGCGAGGGATGAACGTTCAGCAGGTCAACGATTTGGAGCTTAACGGGAAATGGCATCTAAAGCTGTGCTCCGGGTCCTGCAGGCTCACTGAGGATGGGGGAGCGACGCGGCCACAGATGCGATCTTGAGCGTAACGACACCGGGTGTGGAACTCGCAGCCGGATGGCCGGTACATCACGCTTGGCACTTCGCCCTTGAGCTCAATCCTGTTGAGCACTGCGTCTGGGTCCGGTTCGGGATTGGCCGCAAGCAGCGCTTCGGTATAGGGATGGCTTGGCTGATGGAAAATACTCTGCGTCGTGCCGACTTCAATGAAGCGGCCGAGATACATGATTGCCATGCGGTCAGTTATGTGGCGCACTACATTGAGGTTGTGCGTGATTATCAGGATCGCGATGCCTAGTTCGTCCTGCAGGCGAGTGAGAAGATTTAGCACCTCGCCTTGCACCGAGACATCCAAGCCCGCGGTCGGCTCATCGGCGATGATCAAGTCCGGATTGAGCGCTAGGGCGCGCGCCACGCTGACGCGCCTGGCTTGACCACCGGAGAGTTGATGAGGATAGCGGCCAACAAAATCGGCCGGCAAGCCCACCATCCGCAGGAGGCGCGTCGCTTCAGCTCCTAAATCGCGATCCTTCAGCCCATGGATGCGGAAAGGCTCGGTCAAGATCGATCGCACCGTCAGCCTGGGCGAAAGTGAACCGATCGGATCCTGAAACGTCATCGCCATGCGTCGCAAGTAGGGCTTGCGTTCTACCGCACTGAGGTCCGTGAGTTCCTGCCCATCGAAGCTGATGCTGCCGCTCACCGCCCGCTGCAGGCCAATCATCGTGCGAGCGACGGTGGATTTTCCGGAGCCGCTCTCGCCGACAAGGGCCAGCGTCTCACCCTTGTGAATTTCAAAAGAAACACTGCATACCGCGTCGATGAAAGGCGCATTTGTCCCGGTCGCGAGCGCTTTAAGCGGCCCCATCGTGCGGAAGCGGACGCAGAGGTCCCGAACACTGACAAGGGCACTCATGCCGAAACTAGTCGATTTTCTTCGAGCAGATGGCATCGTGCCGTCTGCCCTGGGCTGATCGGGCGATCGACTGGCTGTTCCTCGAGACAGCGATCATATGCCTGCGGGCATCGCGCGCTGAAGATGCACCCCTTCTTCAAGCCCAGGAGGCTGGGCACCTCGCCGGAAATGGTCGGCAATGTGCGTGTGGTTCGTTTAAGCCGCCCCGGGTCGCACTCAAGCAGGGCGCGGGTGTAGGGATGAGCGGGATTGCGGAATATGCTGCGCACATCGCCTTGTTCGACCACTTCGCCGGCATACATGACGACGACCCGGTCGCACAACTCAGCCACAGCTCCAAGATGATGGGATACGAAGAGGACGGAGCAACCGATCTCCCTTTGGAGATTTTTGAGCAGATGGATGATCTGGACTTCAAGTGTCGCATCGAGCGCAGTCGTCGGCTCGTCGGCGATGAGGAGCACGGGTTTTACAAGCAGCGCCATGGCTATACATATCCGCTGACGCATGCCGCCGGAAAAGTGGTGCGGATAGGCCCCGATCCGGTTTTGCGGATCCGGAATTCCGACCCGGTGTAGCATGTCGATGGCACGAGCACGCTTTTCACTCCGGCTTTTTTGCTGGTGGTGCTGGATGTCGATCATCTGGTTCTCAACGGTGCGCACAGGATTAAGCGCAGTCATTGGATCTTGAAAAACCATGGAAAGTCGATCGCCAAGCAGGCTACGCTGCGACTGAGCCGGCATCTTCAGCAGGTCTCGCCCTTCAAACAGGATCTCGCCACCTGTGACATCGGCATTTTCCGAAAGCAGACCCATCACCGTATACGCAAGCGTCGACTTTCCAGATCCGCTTTCGCCGACAACGCCGACCACCTCTGCGGCTGCGACATTAAGCGACACGTTTCGCAGTGCATGAATGCGCCCCTCTGGTGTCCCGAAATCAAGATGGAGGTGACGTATCTCCAGGAGGGGTGTGGTCGATTGCGATGACCGATCGTGTGGTATCATAGATCTTTCCGCAGCTTTGGATCGAACATGTCGCGTAGCGCCTCACCCAGGAATGTGAAGCCCAGCGTTGCGAGGACGATTGGAATACCACCGCCAACCACAAGCCACGGCGTCTGCTGGATGTAATTATAGCCGTCGTTGAGGATTGCTCCCCAATCGGGCGTGGGTGGACGTACGCCCAAACCAAGGAAGCTGAGACCGGCCTCCACCGCGATTACCGCGGGCACGTCCATGCTCACGAGGATGAGAAGCGGGCCGATAACATTAGGCAGTACGTGCACTGCCAGGATGCGCATCGTGCCAGCGCCCAGAGTGCGTTCTGCGGCGATGTATTCACTGTTGCGTAGCGCCTCTGTCTGGGTCCTCACGACCCGTGCATAAATGGGCATAGAGGTGATTGCGATAACAAAAATCATGCTGGCCAGGCTGGGTCCAAGTAAGCCGATAATCGCCAACGCGAAGATGATGCCCGGAAAGGAGCGGATCGTATCGAATAAAAGAAGGAGCAAATTGTCCAGCCACCTCGGTCCGAAGCCTGCGATCAGACCAAGCACGAGGCCGGCTGCCAGCGAACTGCCTAGCGAGGCGAAGGCGACAAGCAGCGGGACGCGGCCGCCCATCATGACGCGCGAGAATGTGTCGCGGCCCAGTTGATCGGTGCCCAGAAGAAAAAGTAGTGACGGGTCCGCCAAGCGCGGCCCCACCATGATGCGGGTCGGATCATGTGTAATGATGATCGGGGCGAAGATCGCGCTTGCGAAAACGATCGCGACCAGCGCGGCTCCAAGGACGCCAAGACGGTTCTTGCGCAGTTGCCGCACCGTCTTACGGAAGCTGCCGGGTGCTAGCTCTGGGCCAGTTTCGCCGCGGAGCGCTTCAAGGCTCGCCATGCTAAAGTTTCTCGCGGGTTCGAGGATCAAGAGAGGCAGCGATCAGATCGGACGCCGTCGTCGCCAAGACAGTAACAACAGTGGTGACTAGCACGGCCCCTATTACGACTGCATAGTTGCGCGTGTTGACCGCCTGTACAATCAAGGCACCGATACCTGGTCTTGCGAAAACGACCTCGATAAAGACAGCTGACGAAAGCAACCACGCTATGCCCACGCCGAGGATCGTCACTGTCGGCAGGATCGCAAGCGGCAGCGCGTAATGCAAAACAATGCGCCATTCGGAAATGCCGAAGGAACGGGCCATTCGCACATGGTTTTCACCCAGGATCTCCATCATGGATGCCCGTACCAGCCGGGAGATGTATCCAACCCAGCCGATCCCGACGGCGAAGGCTGGCAGAATGAGATGAACAAGGCCGTCCAAAAAACCCTGTCCGGCTCCGACTGCTGGTAACCAATGGAGCGTGACAGCGAAGATCAGGAGTGCGTAGACAGCCATGACGAACGAAGGAATCGCGATCGTGGCGACTGCCATGATCGCGACGATCTGGTCGATGACAGAATTACGCCTCATGGCCGAATAACAACCGAGCGGCACCGCAATCGCCACCGCCCACAAAATCGAGACGAAGATTAGTTCGATAGTATAAGGAAGTTGCTCGAATATTATGTCCGCAACCGGACGTTGGCTCAACACATCAAAACCAAGATTGCCTTGCAGCAGCCCTTCGAAGAAAATGACGATCTGCACGGCAAGCGGCTTATCCAGCCCCATCTCCCGATGAAGGTGCGCTATCATTTCAGGCGTGGCGCGGGGACCTAGCAGAGCAACGGCTGGGTCGCCAGGCACCGCATGGATCATCATGAACACAAGGGTCACCGCGATCACCGTAATGGCGACCGCGAGGAAAACGCGTTTCAGTAGATAGATCCACACAGTTCACGCTCAAGCTTAAGCCGGCTGGAAATCGATATATAATGGGGTTCCATCTGGGCGCATCGCCGCTTTCATTCGCGTCTTCCGATATAGGATTGGATTGGTCTCATTGGTCAGGAACCGAAATGCGCCAGAATCTTCCATCAAGTCCTGCATGTCCTCGTAAACCTTTGCCCGCTCGTTGGGATCGTTAATGGACAGTCCCTTAGCGTTTAGCTCGTCAAAGCGTTGGCTGCGGAAGCGTTGCCAGTTCCATATACCCACTTGATCTTGCACGAACCAAGTCACGTAGTCGTACGGATCCGGCAGTCCGGAGAAGGTCATAATAAAGAGCTGCACGTCCTTCCAGCTGTCTCCCTCAGACTCCACGCCGAGTGACCAGAATGTCCCGGGATCTCGGGCATTAACCACCAGAGAAATTCCGACTTGGGACAATTGTGCCTGCACCGTCTGAGCTATGGCTGAAGTCTGGCTGTCGTTTGTACAGTCGAGGCTCAATGTCAAACCATTTACCCCAGCCTTCTCGAGAAGCTCTTTGGCTTTTGAGAGATCACCTTCCGGCGGAACCAGAGTCTTTGCGCGATGCCCAACGATACCTGGAGGAATAATACCCGTGGCCGCAATTGACTGACCGTCATACGCGGTATCTAAAACCTGTGGTACATTGATCGCCCATTGGATCGCCCTGCGGACATTTATGTCCTTCAGTTTGGGATGATCCATGTTCATGCCGATCCATGTATAACGGGTCGATGCCCTTTCCGCGATCTCCGTGTTGGCGGGCGGATTGCTCTTGAACGCCGCGAGAGAGTCCAAACCGACTACGGTGAAATCGACGTCGCCCGCCTGATAAGCACGTTCCGCTGCCTTAGCGTCCGGAATAGGCAGGATACGGATTTCGTCGAAGCCCGGCTTGGGGCCTGACCAGTCCGGATTTCTCGTGAGAAGTGCGTACTGGTTGGGCTTCCAGTCAGCCAGCACGTAGGGACCTGAGAATGCTGGCGGCTTCACACCGAAATTACCGCCGTCCTTGGTGGCTTTCCTTACCGCAGCCTCAGAAACGATTTGGCCGACGGCATAAGGCAGCGGAACAAGCCAAACAGCCGCAAATGGCGCGTTGAACACGATAACACCACTGTAGTCGTCCTCCACCTCGACGTGATTTAACGAGCCCCATTGGGGCTTGATGGGTGAATTGAGCTTGATGACGCGCTCGAAAGAGAACTTAACATCCTTGGCCGTCAGCTCGCCGTAATCGCCACTAAATTTTATGCCTTTCTTGAGGCGAAATCGGATATGCGTGGGATCAACCTGCTCGATCTTGTCTGCAGCCTCTAACTCCCAGCCCCATTCGGTGCCGGGCTTATATCGCGTGAGCTTTGAATAGATACAGTTTGTTAGGTCTACTTCCGCCGCCTGCCCGAGGAAAGCGGGATCCAGCGTGACCAGGTCTCCACTGGAACGCACCTCGAGCACCTTGCCTTCGGCCGCCCAGATGACTTGAGACAAGGGCATGCCAGCAGAGATTATGCCACCGCTTAGCGCGGCTCCTGCCCTAAGAAAGGTGCGGCGGCTTACACTTTGCATCATGTCCTCCATGGCTGTTCCCCTTGCCGAGCGACTTGCCGAGGCGTCTTGCCGTGGCCGCGGCGCCCGCGTTCCTTGCTCGGGTGTGTTTCTCTTTGGAATATACTATGGGGCAGCCAAGCCGCAGGCGGAAAAGATACCGTCAGGCATAAATTCTGTTTATGTCATGAGCTCTCGGCCTAGTTGCCGACGCAGCACTCTTTCCTTCAGAAGTTGCGGAGATGGCGTGAACCTCACTGCTGGTTGGAACGCGTCAATACCTACTATCTCGTTGTAAAAAGCGACATTTGAACCCCGGCCGAGCGGGACCAGTACCGGTCAGTTTAAGTCCCGAGCGAACTCCTTGACGTCGTCTCGTTCAAGTAAAAGCTTGTCGCCTTCCTTCGCCACGATATGTGTCTCGATGCGCCATACGTCGCGCAGCGCGCGGACAGTGGCCGAGAGCGCAATATGCACGTTCCAGTTACCGCGGGCGTACGACTTTTCCCAGTTGGAGGTTCCGCGCGCCGAGCTCGGATCGTCGGGATGCATGGTAAGTGTGTCACTGTGCTTAGCCGAAATGACCATTCCGGTGTGCGGATGCACCACGGTCCCCGCGTCGCTCGCCATCCGGAAAGTTGTCTCGCCCGTGGCTTGGTTGGTGATTACCTCGCGACAGAAAGGTTTACCAGGCTTAATAGTCTCTGTTGCCATCGGCCGAGCACTCTCTGGCTTCAGAAACGGTACAAGTTTGGAGTCTACGGCATTCGCTTTGCGCACCGGCAAGATAAGCCTGCTGGCCGCACAATGTATTGATAGACTTGCCCTCTCTGGACTAGGAAAGACAATAGGCCAATGGCTGGTGGCGATGGCGAGCCTTATGCGTTGCCCTTTTTCAAAGCGTTGCCCGCAAGACCGCAGCTTCAGGCGTATTGCTTCAGCCTTACCGGGCGTCATTGGCTTCAAATCGAGGTCGTCGTGGCGATGGGTCAAATTCAGAATGCCATAGCTCACACGGGTGGCCGAGCCGTCCTTAAACACGAGCGAAAGCGTGGCCGATAGGATTGCCACTGCTTTGTCGGAAGAGAGGGTTACCTCAAGCTCGGGGAAGCCGAGAAGGTCTACCTCCTCCAGAAGAGGCTCGGTTTCGAATACCAAGGCGTTTCCGGCTTCCATGCGCTGGTCGATGGGCTGGTCCGGCACTGCGCCATACGCGCACCAAACACCGGATGATAGCCCCGAAGTGGACGGTGAACAGATCGTAAGAACAGCATCACTGCCATCTCCTTCGGCAAGAAGTCCCGGTGAGAGCGACAGCCGTCTTTCGACAATGCTCGCCGTCGGCCAGGAAGGCTCAGCGATCCAACGGCCTGGCCGCTCGTCGTAGATGGCGGCGGGGGGCAAAGGATCCTGAATCCACGCGCGCAACATCGGCTCGTCCTCAACGCCGGTGTGGATGGCTTTAAGATGCTGGTCCCACCAGCGCAAGCATTCCTGGAGAAAGCCGATGCGAGGCCCGGGCATGGCGATGTGAGGATACTTATGAGCCCAAGGGCCGATCAGGCCTTTGCGAGGTCCCGGCAGGTTCTCGAGCATGCGCAAGATGGCGTTGGGATAGGCGTCCGCCCAGCCACCCACCGCGTAGACAGGAATCTCGATGTTGGAATAGTCCTCGCAGATAGAACCATGCTTGTAGAAATCGTCCCGACGCTGGTGCGCGAACCAGTCTTGCAGCCAGATCCCGTTGCCGTTGAGCCGCTCTTCCCAAATCTCACGCCAGCGTTCTCCCACAAGAGCTGGATCGGGCGGGGTCATGGCAATCGCCCAAGCCGCTGCCCCCCACATCAAATTTTCGCACATAAGCGCGCCGCCGAAATAGTGACATTCATCCCGGTATCGATCGTCGGTCGAACACAGCGAGATTATCGCCTTGAGGGCTGGCGGACGGCGGGCAGCAACCTGAAGGCTGTTGAACCCGCCCCAGGAGATGCCAATCATACCGACACTGCCTGAGCACCATAATTGCTTCGCCAACCATTCGATCACGGCAAGACAGTCGTCCTGCTCTTGTTTGAGATATTCGCCCCTGCAGACCCCTTCGCTATCACCCGAACCGCGCATGTCCACGCGCACACCTGCATAGCCATGCCCGGCGAAGTATGGATGGGTGAGTTGGTCGCGCTCCACAGTCCCATCCCTCTTTCGATAGGGCAGGTATTCGAGGATGGCGGGGACCGGGTCCGCCTCGGCGTCCTCCGGCAACCAGAGGCGGGCAGCGAGCTTTACCCCGTCCGGCATCGGGATCCAGACATTCTCGATCTCGCGCACTTTGCGGGGGAAGTCGGTAACAACGCGGATGTCATCCATGGTCCAATCCTCATATGCGTTCGCGCTTGCCGAACTGCCCTTGAGGTTCAGCAAGAAGGCGGCGGGTAACCTGCTGGAACAAAAGCGGTGGCAGGGATACCCGTGTTCGTCGAAGGGGGACCGGCGACCAAGTTGCGAGCGCCGTCCTCGTCCTCACCTCGAATAGACGACGAGGCTGAAGAGTCGCAGACTGAAAAGCTCGCGACTGGCATAAAGCCGATTCATATCAAACGTTGCGCTCGCTAGCCTTAGTCCCGAGTGACAGGTTTCGCGCAGACTTAGGTCAACTTGGCTCTCGCATGGAGCGCGTCAAGGCTCGGCCCAACACCCGAGCGGCGGGATGTCATGGTGGCGTGAGACCGGTCGCCTCACCGAGCCTAGTTTGCCATCAACTTCCCATCAGCCTATCTGGGGCACCTCTCAGCCTTTAGTGATAGCCCGACAAATCTCGCAATGGAGATCCGTATTCCGCGGTTGCGCAGGATCGTCACGCATCGTCCGGCTATACGACTTTATTTGACTCCGGCCAGCCAGCGGATGTTCTTCCCGCAACCGCGACCGGCCGGCGGATGCAGGCGGATCAGCGGCGGTTAATGCGCCAAATAGCAGGCCATGGCCCGTTTTCCCCAACGAGATCTCTCTCTAAAACCCGAACGTCCAAGTTATCCTTCACGCCACGATTTTAAGCTCTTAGGTGGCTCCGCACCCGACGCACCTGCACCAACATTCCACTCCCCCAAATCGATACGCTTATATTGATTCTGAAGTGACATCTTACTGACGCGGCAGTTAGTCACTTCCAATGAATTATCCGTCGCTCACATACATGTATAGCCGCCATCAACGGACAGGATGGCTCCCGTGCAATAGCTTGATGCAGGGCTGGCAAGAAACAGCACCGCGGATGCAACTTCATGGGACTCGCCCATTCTTCCCAGCGGAGTCTGCTCTAACCATCGATCATACTGAAATGAGCTTTCATTCCTCGGGGAAATTGTCATCTCTGTTGTAACATATCCTGGAGCTACCGCATTTACTCGCACATTATGCTTTGCCCAGGCACAGGCCAGCGACTTCGTCATCATGTGAATGGCGCCCTTACTGGTAATATAGGCGGTGTTGTTCTGTGGCTGCGTCACTATCATGCCGCACATGGATCCGATGTTCACGATGTTGCCCCAGCGACGGGCGATCATGTGCCGGCCAAAGGCCCTCGCACACCAAAATGCAGCATCCGAATTGACCCGCATCGTTGCCAGCCAGTCCGCGTCGGAAGTGTCGAGGGCCTCGGTTATCCGGGCTATACCGGCATTGTTAATAAGGACGTCGATCGGCTGTTCGGCATTCAGTTCGTCGGCGAGCGCCGTAACCGCATCCGGCTTTGCCACATCGATGCCGCGATGACTTGCCGCGATACCGCATGATGCGAGTTTGGCCGCAGCGGCAGCAGCGCTATTCGCGTCCAAGTCCGCGATGACAATTGACGCGCCCGCTTGGCCGAGAGCGTGAGCGATTTCAAGCCCGATACCGCGCCCCCCTCCGGTTACAATTGCACGCTTGCCGGACAGGTCGAATTTCTTCAGATAATCCATGCTGCCTTTGATCCAAGTTTGTATGTTGGCCTCGCCCCAATAAATTGACCGGGATCATGATCCCGATACGGGTGGCGCCCGTTGTTGCTTTTGCGGGTCTGTGCCACTCTGCCGGCTATCATCACTAAAACGGCCCCGCGACACGGATACGGAATGACATTGTCCAGCACCGTCCGACAGGGATCAACATTCTGCCGCAGAAACAACCCGTATAGGCAGCCTGGCCAATTGGCTTGCAATGATAGGCGCCAGCAATTGTCCTGAGAATGCGCAAAAGGATTCGCTGGCCGTAAACCCAGCTTATGTCCAGCCGCTCATGCGCAAGATCGCGAATACGCTACCTTCGCCGGCCATAACGCAAGCGTCTAGTTGCCAAACTTGGACCTCATGCTCAGGCGACCATGCTCATAGGATTTTCAATATAGCTCTTAAATATCTGCAGCAACTTTGCTCCGAGCACGCCGTCCACACAGCGATGGTCGATGGAAAGGGTAACACTCATCACCGTTGCGATGGCCATTGAACCGCTCTTGACGACTACATGCTGTCTGCCCGCACCGACTGCCAGAATCGTAGCGTGGGGGGGATTGATCACGGCAGCGAACTCTTTGACCCCCATCATGCCCATGTTCGAGATCGATGTCGTGCCGCCTTCATATTCTTCAGGCTTTAGCTTGCGATCTCTCGCGCGTTTGCCGAGGTCCTTCATCTCGGCGGAAATGACTTGAAGTGTTTTCTGTTCAGCCTTGCGTATGATCGGCGTGATCAGACCGCCTGCGATCGAGACAGCTACCCCTATGTCGACGTGCTGGTGTTTAAGAATAGCGCCCTCGGTCCAGGAGACATTCGCGTCCGGAACGTCACGCAGCGCAAGCGCCAAGGCCCTTATCACCATGTCATTGACGGACAACTTGTAGACCGGCAGTCCGTCCGCGGCCCTAGGCGCCGCACCGTTGAGTCGGGAGCGCAGTCCTAGAAGCTGATCGATCTCGCAATCCACTGCGACATAGAAATGCGGAATGGTTTGCTTCGAGGTCAGCAGACGACGTGCAATCGTCCTTCGCATCCCGTCGTTAGGTATGCGTTCATATGATCCGCCCTCAAACAGCTTAAGAACAGCGTCGTCCTTGGCACCTTTGCTTCCAGACGACGCTGCAGGAGCAGGGCCTCCAGGCGCGTCGGACCGTTGTCCAGGGGCTGCGGCAACCGAACCAGCTTCAGTCTTTATGGCAAGAACGGCGACCAGGTCCCTGACTTTTAGACCGTTAGCGCCTTCCGGAACGACAATCCTTTCCAGAGTACCGCCGGCAGCGGCCTTGATCTCTCCTGTATCGCTACCGCTTGATACTTGAGCCAAAACATCTCCGGCCTTTATGTCGTCCCCCTCGTTGAACATCCATTTTACAATGGTGGCTGCTCCCATATCGGAAACGAAGGCCGGCATTCTGACGTTGATAGGCATCGGCTCTACTGTGGCTTTTGAGGTATCTAGCGGGCTAGCGGTTTGCGGGTTCGGGCTGCTCTGCTTGGGGTACGAAGCGGAAAAATCTTCGAGCTGAACGGATGTTGGGGCTAAGAAGGCTCAAATGCTCACAGCAACAGTCCTCCGTCGATCGCGATCTCCGCCCCGGTAATGTAGCGGCTCTCGTTCGAGAGCAGGAAGAGAACGAGGTCGGCCACCTCGTCGACCGTCCCGGCCCGCTTGAGCGGAATGAGCGCGTACTGGCGCTCTCTGTCGGACGGATCCTCGGCGAGCAGCATGTCGGTTTCCACCCACCCGGGGTGGATAGAATTGACGCGGATTCCTGCTGGCGCAAGCTCTAGGGCCGCGCATTTTGTCATGCCTCGAAGGGCCCATTTCGTCGCGGAGTAGGCCATACAAGTTCGACTTCCGCGCATCCCGGCGACAGACGAGATGTTTACTATTGCGCCACCGCCGGATGCCTCGATCAGAGGTGAGACTTCCCGCATACCGAGGAAGCAACCCAACTGATTCACACGGAAGTGCTTTTCGAAGAGCGCGACGCTCGAATCCCTCATTGGCACGGGTTCATAAATCGCCGCGTTGTTGACCAGACCATGAAGTCCCGTCCCCTCCCCCTCCAGACAGCGGATCAGGCTTCGCCAGTCTTGCTCGCTAGTGACGTCGAGATGCACGTATGACGCTTTTTCACCAATAGTCGCTGCAAGTTGTTCGCCCTGCTCGTCTAGGAGGTCGCCGATGACAACCCGCCCTCCCTCCGTTGCGATTTGGACGGCTTCCGCCGCACCTTGACCTCGAGCTCCACCAGTAATCAAAACCGTCTTGCCTTCGAAGCGTTTGTCCCGCGTCATGGTAGTCCTACAGCAACGAGCAGTTGACTCCGAATACTAACCAATGGGTATGCAGACGTAAGCAGCCAGGAGTGGCACTTAAATCGCCGGAGGTTCTGAAGTTTAGTCAGATAAGTAACGAACCGTGATTCTTTTCTACTGCCCGGTGTTGATGCGACAGATGACGATTCCGACTTCCGTCGCTGACCCTTCATCAACAAGGATTTCGGCAACCACGCCTGCGGTCTCCGCCTCTATCTCAATGTTAGTTTTTTCCGACTCCACTTCGGCTAGAATCTGACCCGGAACGACCGAGGTGCCGACCGAAACATACCACTTCGTAAGATCAACCTCGACCGTCGATGCACCCATCTTCGGGATACGAACTTCAAACATGAGCATAGCTCCTTACGGCTAAGATCGCGTCTTCCAGTTGCTGCGGCTTCGGCAGAACAGCAGCTTCGAGCGCAAGATTGAACGGCATAGGAACGTCAGCTCGCGTGACACGCTTGATCGGGGCCTTGAGAGATGAAAACGCCAGCTCCCCTATTATTGCGCTCAATTCGGCGGCGAACCCACAAGTACGGTTCGTGTCGTCGTAGATTACGACGCGGCCAGTTTTCTTGACGGACTTCAACAGCCCTTCCCTGTCAAGCGGCAAGAGAGACCGAGGATCCCACACTTCGACGCTGATGTTTTTCTCCTGGGCGAGGCGCTCAGCGACAGCTAGAGCCTCGGGCACTAAATGCCCGATAGCAATGACTGTGACATCGGATCCTTCACGCTTAACGTCACCGCAACCGAAAGGGACGGCATAGATTTCCTCCGGCACCGGACCCTTTTGCGGAAGCGACATGGCTGATGCTATGAAAACGACGGGGTCGTCTTCGCGGATCGCCTGGATCATGAGGCCCTTGGCGTCGTAGGCATTCGAAGGGCAAACAACCTTGAAGCCAGCGTGTAGGAGGTACGGATAGGGATTGTCTGAGTGCTGGCCCGCGTTTCCACCCCGCGATCCAGACACCATAAGCGTGTAAGTGATTGGAAGATTTGCTTGACCTCCTAACATCAATCGCATCTTCGCCGCTTGATTGACTAGCTGGTCGAATGCGACGTAAATCAGTGAGGGAACTTGAAACTGAACGATTGGGCGCAAACCGGCCAAAGCCGCCCCCGTAGCGAAGCCGGTGAACGCTGCCTCGGAAATGGGTGTGTCGAGTACGCGGAGATCGCCGAAAGCGCCATGGAGGCCTTTCGTCTCACCGCGAATTCCACCTCGAATGTCCTCCCCGATAATCATGACACTCTCATCTGCCCCCATGGCCTGATGGTAGGCTTCGTTCATGGCCTGAAGAAATCTCAGCTGTCTCACGGCTCTACTCCCCATGCCGGAGTGTTCGGATACGGCACGGCATACATGCAATCGAGAGCCTCGGCCGGGTTCGGCGGGGGGCTGCTCCTAGCGAACTCGACGCCCCGATCGATCTCAATGTTGACCTCGGCATCGATAGCTTCAATGTCTTCTTGAGCGCACAAGCCACTTTCCATCATACGCGCCGCCCAGATCTTGATAGGGTCCCGCAACTTCCAGCGATCGACTTCCTCTTGAGATCGATAGTTCATCTTCATGTGACGCTCGCCTGTATAATGCCCAAAGTAGCGATAGGTTTGACACTCAATGAACGTTGGGCCTTTGCCGGTCCGAGCGCGTTCCGTAGCAGTGAGAGCAGCGTGATAAACGGCCTCGACGTCCATGCCATCGACGCACACACCAGGCATTCCGTAGGATTGGGCGCGAACGTAAGGGTCTAGGATCGTGACTTCTTTGAGAGGCGTCGAGATCGCGTACTGATTGTTCTCGCAGACGAAAATGACAGGAAGATCCCAAATCGCCGCGAGGTTCATCGCCTCGTGGAGGACCCCTTGGTTGATTGCTCCGTCGCCGAAGAATGAAACAGCAACGCGGTTTTCGCGAGCAGCTTTGAATTTGTGAGCCGCACCACAGGCTATAGGGGCTCCAGCGCCGACGATACCATTCGCCCCAAATATTCCAATCCCGACGTCAGCAATGTGCATGGATCCGCCGCGACCCTTATTGTATCCGCCCGTTCGCGCGAGCAGCTCAGCAAACATTCTGCCAACGTCGCCGCCCTTCGCCAGTGTGTGGCCATGCCCTCGATGGGTACTTGTGACGATGTCTGAAGTCGTGAGTGCGCCGCAAATACCAACCGCAACCGCCTCTTGCCCGCTGTACTCGTGACATACGCCGGCGATCTCGTTGTCATCGACTAGGGTGACGACCCGGTTCTCAAACTGCCTGATACGCGCCATGTCGTAATACAAGCTTCTCGCGAATTGAGCAGGCATAATGTTAGACGTCGACGCCTCTATTTTGTGTTCCAAGTTGATCTACTCCGGTCAAACCCGTTGTCGATGTGGCTACTCGATACCTATCGCCGACCAAGATTGTCGCGGCACGCAAGCCCAGAATAACTCTTTTCGAATAAACCATATTCCGGGCGTCTCGTAGACTGAAAGGATGGCGTCGGGTATAGACCTGATTGATATCAAGCCTCACAATCTTCACCCGAGGTAATCGCTTCTCGCCGTGGACCGGTGGCCGCGCATGAAGTACGAGAACGCGGCCAGCGAACTCAACGTGACGCGTTAAGATCCGCACATGACAGAACCTGAAAGGCAACTGTAGCAGTGCCGCGAACCGGGTTCCTCCCTATGCAGCAGCGGCGTGAACTGACCGCCCAGTTCTGTCCACCCAACTTTTACTGCCCGGATCGGCTGACGCGCCGGCGGTTGGCTTCGCGATAGGCCTGCTTAAAAGGCTTCCAATTGAGAGGCCGTCTCTCTCAAAGGGAGCTGTAGAGAGGATTTAACGTTTTCCAGTGTGTAAGCAAATGCAGTGGGCCTATCGAAGCGCCAATCCTTGTTGGCATACCCTCCAGAGCCCTCTTTAGGTTGTCCGCGGTGATCACCGAGCCTGCGTAAAGCCAGTTGGCCAAGTCAAGCATGGCGTCATATGCATCAGTTCAGTCGCGGTGCCGCAGGCATCCTTGAAAATCCTGATGCGGTAGTCGCGCGAAATCGCGTCTCACACTGTCGTTTCCAAACAAACCTCGCTTAAGCTCCGAACATTATAAGATGGTCCGCATTCAATCGGCGCAGCAAAATCTCCAAATTCGTGTTGTAGAACGCGCTGGGACGCTGCTTTCGTACAAGGCTAGCTTCCGGTTTCAGGTCCACGATGAATCTCGGCAGCCTGCCCGACGCTATGTGATGGGCGTCCGCCGTTCAAAGCCTCGTGACGTAGCGCGTCTACTCCTCTTGGATCATACCAATTCTGTGTATAGACAATAGGCAGCCCCGCTGCACGGCATGCATCGGAGAGCTGTCTTGGCACTCCGCAGCAGCTCTTCTCGATTGTAGATCGACCATGCCCCATCCGCTTCGATGCAGTCATGTAAATCCACCGCAATGACTACAGTGCGCTTGAACTGATCGGGCAACGTCATGTCGAGAACCTTTCCCCTTGTTCATAATTTACCCAAGGACATCTTCAAACAGCCGCGAGTCGTGATAGAAACGCTCCGAGGTCGATCGTGCCGATGCATGGGCGCACCTTCAATTGTCCGTCCAAACGGCTATTTGCCAATGAGGGCACGGAATGCGCAAGCAACCACGCCGCAATCGCGATTTGAATGCCACTTCCTGGTCAGATGGTTCAATTCTCAGGCCTGTTCGAAGAACTCTACTGCAATCAGCCGCTCTTTATTCCAGACGCTAGTGCTTTGACAGGCGAAAGATTGCTGCCCGACATAGACCATCTTCATGACAAGCTTAAAGCCGCTCGTAGGAGCATTCAATTTTTGCGCTGACACGATGCCCGCAGCGAGGGATCGCGAAAGTCCATCCCATACGCGCCTGGAAAGGGGGAGCCTAACGACCGTACGCGGCCGGCCCGGGCAGCATTAGTCCGAACGGCACGAGAGGAATAGCGGAACGACGTCCACAGGTTCTGCAGTCCTAGAGCAGTTCGCATTTAGGTTGACTTATAGCCTGCGCTTTCCATGTAGTTGTTGCATTCGTTTGGGCTGACCTGGGGTGTGGGCGATGGCGTTGTGATCGTTTGGCGGCACGGTCGGATGCAGTGCTTGAGCTTAGCAAACAGCTTCTCGATTGGATTGAGATCTGGACTGTAGGGCGGCAGGAAGAAGAGCCGCGCCCCAGCAGCTCTGACGATATCGCGGACGGCTTGGCCTTTGTGGGAACCGAGATTGTCGAGAATGACGATGTCCCCCGGCTTCAGGGCTTTGATGAGCTCGGTTGCGACATAGGCACGGAGGGCCTGCGCATTGATAGGGCCGTCAATGACCCAAGGCGCCTCCAACCCGATCATGGCGTAGCGCGGCGATGAAGGTCATGGTCTTCCAATGGCCATATGGTGCGTGGGCCATCAGCCGCTTGCCGCGCACACCCCAGCCGCGCAATGGCGCCATGTTTGTCTTGACCCATGGTTCATCCAGGAAGACCAAGCGCGTAGGGTCAATGCGGGTCTGGTAGCGCATCCATTGCGCTCGCCGGCGCATCAGCTTGGGCTTGAACTGCTCGGCCGGCAGAATGGGTTTTTTAAAACTCTTGCCCTCGCGATGCAGGAAGTGACCGACGCTCGCAGGGTGGATGATGAGACCACGTTCAGCCAGTGCCGCCGTCAACTGATGAAGCGTCACGTTGGCATCTCGCTCGACCTAGCCCAGGACGAAAGCACGATGCTCCCATCGATCAGATAGGGCCGGTGACCGCCCATCTTGCCAGGTGCCGCACTGCCAAGGCGACGCTTGCGCGCCGCCCACTTGATCACGCTCGACACCGCCACCCTCAGAGCCGCAGCTACCTCACGGCTCGTCTCGCCCTCTTCAAGTCGGGCCAGTGCTCGCTCCCGAAGATCCATCGAATAAGCCTTCGTCAGTCCCGACCTCCAACGGTCAGAACATCAAATCTGATTTGCTCATCCTTGGGAATCCCGAATCAGATAAAACGCGAACTGCTCTAGTGGTGTGATGGGATCGCAAAAAGCTTTCGCCCGAGGGACTTGGACATAAAGTGGGTTTAAGACTAGCGAAACCTTTTGCGCATTCTCAAGGCTATTGCCCGCGCCTATCATCAGCAAGATACAAATCCGGCACGCCTTCTTAGACGGCGGGGCCACGAGTGTTTTAATGCGGGACGCCGGTCGTTCCGCTATCGCGGGCGAGGCTCTGAATGGACACTGACGTTCCCGCAAACCGACGCCGCGGAGGCCGGTCTTCGGTGGTTGCGGCACGGGAGGCTGAAAGAAGGCCGCGTGTCTCGACTATCAAGTACGGAATTCGACCTGTGGAGGCCGTCAACGCCGAACAGCTTGAGCGCATTCATCAGGCTTCGCTGGCGATCCTACGCGAGATCGGGATCGAATTCAGAGATGAGACAGCGATCAGGCAGTGGAAAGAGGCGGGGGCGGATGTCCGTGAACACCGCGTTCGCCTCGAGGCCGACATGGTCATGGATCTCATCTCCAAGGCCCCTTCCCGTTTTGAAATGACGTCTCGCGATCCGTCACAGCGTTTCGAGATCGCGCCAGATACAATGACTTTCGGCGTCATGCAGGGTGCGCCAAACATCCGCGATCTTCAGGGCGTGCGGCGCGCATCCACGATCGAGGATCTCCGGAACATGAACCGGCTGACCCAGATGCTGCCCGGTTTCCATATCGCGGGCGGGTTCACCTGCGAGCCGACCGACATCGCCGTGCCATGGCGCCATCTGCACATCAATCATTCGAGCCTGGTGGAAACCAACATGCCTTTCTTCGGTCTGACGACCGGAAAGCAACGTGCCGACGACTCGATCGCGATGGGCCAGATCGTGCATGGCAAGGCATTCATGGATCAGAACGCGGTGATGATCGGTCACGTGTCGGGCAACTCGCCGCTTGTCTGGGATTCGACCATGCTGGAAGGGCTTCGCGCCTTCGCCGACGCGAACCAGGTCGTGCTGCTGTCTCCATTCGTGCTCGGCGCCGCCAACACTCCCGCCGACATCCCCGCCACGATCGCCCAGTTGAATGCGGAGGCGCTCGCCGCGCTGGCCTATACTCAGCTTGCCGCGCCAGGCGCCAAGATGATCTACGGTCAATATTCCGTCTCGGTGTCGATGCGCAGCGGCGCCCCCATGTCCGGCATGCCGGAAGTTACTCTGATCAACGCCGTCATCGGACAACTGGCAAGGCGCTATAACGTGCCGTGGCGAACCACTGCGTCTCAATCCTCCGCCAAAACCTTCGATGCCCAGTCCGGTTATGAATCAGCCATCGCCTACATGTCCGGCGCCAGCGCCTGCTCCAACCTTATGATGCATGCCGGCGGCTGGGATGAAGCCGGTCTGGTGTGCTGCATGGCGAAGTTCATCGCCGATGCTGAACAGAACCTGCTCATCGAGAAATACGCGCGGGGCATATCATTCGAATATTTCGAGGATGCGCTCGAAGCCGTCCGCCGCATCGGACCCGGCGGCCACTATCTCGGAGATTCCTTCACGCTCAAGCGCTTCAAGGACGCGTTCATCGCGCCGGAGATCCTCGACTACCTAAGCTACGAGCAGTGGAAGGTCAAAGGTTCCAAGGACATGGCACAGCGCTGCAGGGAGAAGGCGACAGCAATCATCGCGAGCTACGAGCAGCCGCCGATGGACCCTGCCGTCCGCGAGGAACTCGATGCGTTTGTGGCGAAACGCCAGGAGGATATTTCCCCGAGCCTCGCCTAAGTCCAGCCAGGCGCCCATGAATAAATGGACCGGGAACAATAAAATTAGGGAGAAGAAACATGGCGTTTTTCAGAAGCAATGGGGATCGCGTTCCAGCTTCCATCGATAAGATGGCGAGCGAGGTCAAAGCAGGCACGATGGACCGGCGTGAGTTCCTTGCGCTTGCAAGTACATTCGGCGCCTCGGGTGCGATGGCCTATAGCCTGATCGGCGTGGCATTTCCCCAATCGGTGCGCGCCGCTGAACAGAAGAAGGGCGGAATTCTGCGCGTCTCAATGCCCGTCAAGGCGCAGAAAGACCCGCGTACCTATGACTGGGTGGAACTTGCCAACATCTCTCGTTGCTGGCTGGAGCCGCTCGTCCGTTACACACATGAGTTCACGTTCGAACCTGTTCTGCTGGAAAGCTGGGAGATCAATGAGGACGCGACGGAGTATGTCTTCCACGTCCGGAAGAGCGTCACCTGGAACAACGGCGATACATTCGACGCCGATGACGTAATCTTCAACATAACCCGGTGGTGCGAGAAGGGCGTCTCGGGCAACTCGATGGCCGCTCGTGTCGGGGGGCTTATCGATGCCAAGAACGGCAAGGCGAGAGATGGAGCGATCGTCAAGGTCGATGATTATACCGTCAAACTCGAGCTAAGCGACCCCGACATCGCCATAATCGCGAATTTCACCGACTATCCCGGGCTGATCGTCCACCCCAGTTTCGATGCCGGCGGCGCCGACCCAGTCACGAAGCCGATTGGGACGGGTCCATTTGAACTGGTATCCTACTTGGTCGGCAGCAAGGCTGAAGTCAAACGCCGGCAGGATGGCAAGTGGTGGGGCGGCGAGGCGTTGCTCGATGGCGTGCAGTTCGTCGATTATGGGACCGACTTCCAGGCGACGGTGGCTGCTTTCGAGTCCGGGGAGGTCGATCTCAATCTGGAGACTCCGGCTGACTTCATCGACATTCTGGACAAGATGGACCTGGTAAAATCGGAAGTCGCAACGGCAACGACGCTCGTGTGCCGCACCAACACCGCCCACAAACCATATGACGACAAGAAGGTCCGAAACGCGCTGCAGATGGCGGTCGATAACAACGCTGTCCTTCAACTCGGCTATGCAGGGCGGGGAACGGTCGGCGAAAACCATCACGTCAGCCCAATTCATCCGGAATATTATGCTCTGCCCAAAAAGAGCCGGAACGTAGAGGGCGCGAGGAAACTCATTGCTCAATCCGGACATACAGACTTCGAGCATGAGTTGATCTCGATCGACGAGGATTGGCAGAAAAACACCGGGGACGCCATCGCGGCCCAGCTGCGCGAGGCCGGTTTCAAGGTCAAACGTACTGTGCTTCCGGGTTCGACATTCTGGAATGACTGGTCAAAGTACCCATATTCGCTGACCGTCTGGTACATGCGCCCCCTCGGCGTTCAGGTTCTTGCATTGGCCTATCGCACTGGCGAAGCCTGGAATGAGACCGCTTATTCAAACCCCGAGTTTGACGCCAAGCTCAAGAAGGCCTTCTCCGTGAGTGACGCTGCCGAGCGCAAAGAGTTTATGAAGAACATCGAGGACGTGTTGCAGGACTCCGGAGTGATCATCCAGCCGTTCTGGCAAAGCCTCTTCGGTCACATGAACAAAAAGGTCCAGAACTACGTAATTCACCCGACGTTTCAAATGGATCTGCAGAACGTCTGGCTCGCCGCCTGAAGGCTCCAGTCGAGCACGCCGACTGGAGGGCAGGCCTGGTCCGGAGCGTGGTGTCCAGATGGACGTCGTCGGGTGAACAGGACGGTGAAGTCTGGACGATGGCACCATGAAGCAGGGAGAACTGCGCATCTGTCGGTAACGGTGCGACCTGCTCAGGAATAGAAGAGTAGCTCTACCTGCCGTAGGGCCTTGCGGAATCCGGAGCACCTATTGCACACAACTAACTTTAGCGCGACGCCGCGATATTCCCCTGGACCCTGGTGGCGTAGCAAGTTTTCGAGCGAGAAAGCTTCTGGAGAACAGCAACATGGGTAAGTGCGGAATACTAGATCCTTTTGAGTGCGGGGTAATCCCTCTCGCTGATTGGATGACTATCGGGCTGCGCTGGGTTGTTGATCACTACAGGCCGTTCTTTCAATCGGTCAAGGCGCCCTTCGACCTTCTACTGCAGTGGTTCGGCATAGCGCTCCATTCGGTTCCTCCGGTCGTGATGATCATCGTTGCGGGCCTGGCGGCTTGGCAGTTCGGCGGACGGAAGGTCGCCGGGGTTATCGTCGGCGCTCTCATCTTTATGGGTCTCATCGGCGTCTGGCAGGACGCCATGACGACGCTTTCAATTGTGCTGACTTCGCTCGTCGTAGCGGTGATGCTTGGCATTCCGCTCGGTATCTGGGCGGCGCGGAGCGAGCGAGTATTTGTGGTGATGCGTCCGATCCTTGACGGGATGCAGACCATTCCAGCGTTCGTCTACCTGGTTCCCATTGTGATGCTCTTCGGTATCGGCAACGTGCCGGGCGTGATCGTTACGGTAATTTTTGCGGTTGCGCCGCTGATCCGCCTTACGAACCTCGGCATACGGCAGGTACCGGAAGAGGTGATCGAAGCCATGCGCGCCTTCGGCGCTACGGAGCGTCAGCTTCTGTGGAAGGCTCAGCTGCCGCTTGCGCTACCCACCGTCATGGCCGGCATCAACCAGACGCTGATGATGTCGCTATCGATGGTGGTCATCGGTTCGATGATCGCTGTTGGTGGACTGGGCCAGACGGTGCTGCGCGGCATAGGCCGTCTTGATGTGGGTTTGGCGACAGTCGGGGGCCTGGGCATCGTCGCGCTGGCCATCGTGCTGGATCGCTTCACGCATTCGCTGTCGACACAGAAGCGAAGGCCGGGCGAGCTCTGGCATCAAGGTCCGGTGGGACTTTTCAGGGCCGTCACCTTAACAACTAGTCACAGAAGCTGAGCAATTTGCTCACACAGGGAGGAAACGATGAAGATAAAATGTGTGGCGCTGGCCATGGCCGTGATGGCTGGCTATGCGGTGCCGGCAATGGCAGATCAGGTCATGCCGGCCTGGAGCGGAGCGACAGAAGAGCTGTTCCAGACATTTGTCGTGGATGAGGGTCTCAAGGAGCTCGGCTATAACATAGCTGACCTGACCCAGGTTCAAGTTCAGCTGGCGCATACCGCTGTAGCTAACGGCGATCTCACCTTTTATGCGGTGCACTGGGTTCCGCTTCACGACACTTTCTGGAAAGCATCAGGCGGCGATGAAAAGCTGATGAGCGTCGGCACCCTAATCAAGAACAGCCTGCAGGGCTATCTGATCGATAAGAAAACGGCCGACGCCACTGGCATCAAGTATCTTGAGGACCTCAAGGATCCCGAGAAGGCCAAGCTTTTCGACATCGACGGGAATGGAAAGGCAGACCTCTACGGTTGCGAACCGGGGTGGGGCTGCGAACGCGTGATCGAGCATCAGCTCGACGCCTATGGCCTGCGTGATACCGTCGAGGAAAAGCAAGGCGGCTATTTCGCCATCATTCCTGACGCGATCGAACGCATCAAGGCTGGCAAGCCGACACTGTACTACACTTGGACGCCGCTGTGGGTATCTGCCATTCTCCGCCCAGGCAAGGAGGTTGTCTGGCTCAACGTCAAGAACACCTCTCTTCCTGACGCGGAGACCGGCAACACAGTTGTTGAAGGCCTCGGGAATCTTGGCTTCGCCGTGAACGACCAGAAGATCATCGCCAATACGACTTGGCTGAAAGCCAACCCGAAAGCCAAGAAATTCTTTGAGCTCGTGCAGATCCCGATTGCGGACGTCAACGCGGAAAATCAAAAGGTTGCCAATGGTGAAAAGAGCAACGAGCAGATCATGAAACACGCAACCGACTGGATCGCCGCTCACCACGCTGATTGGGAAAAGTGGATCGCTGAAGCCAAGGCCGCCAAGTGAGGCTCTGAGGTTTAAATCGGCCGGCGGCATCCGCCGGCCGATTACGGTCTGAAGATAGGCACAACACACTATCGAGAGTTCCGCACATGACTATACCCGCCATCGTCTGTTCCGGCTTGTGGAAAATTTTCGGGACGCGCAAAGGGAAAGCCCTCGCGGCGGCCCGCGATCGCGGGTTCAGCAAGAGGCAAGTCCTTGAAGAATTCGATTGCGTTCTGGGTGTGGCCGATGTGTCCTTCTCGGTCGAGCCCGGCGAGATCTTTTGCATCATGGGGCTGTCCGGCTCAGGGAAATCGACGCTTGTCCGCCATCTCAATCGGCTGATCGAACCAACCGCAGGCGAGGTTCGGATCGGCGGAAATGCCATCAACAAACTTTCGCCGTCTGAACTCCGGACCCTTCGCTCAGAGACGGTCGGCATGGTCTTCCAGCACATGGCGCTGCTGCCGCACCGCACCGTCTACGACAATGTTTCCCTCAGTCTCGAACTCCGAGGCAAATCACGCAAGGAGTGCCGCCGCGTGGCGGAAGAAAACCTCAAGCTCGTTGACTTGAGCGGTTGGGGCGAGCGTTACCCGGACGAGCTCTCGGGCGGGATGAAGCAGCGGGTGGGGCTTGCCCGTGCCATGGCGGCAGACCCGCAGATCCTGTTACTGGACGAGCCGTTCTCAGCGCTCGACCCGTTGATCCGCCGCCAACTCCAACAGCAGTTCCTAGACCTCGCGAAGGTCGTCCAGAAAACAACGGTGTTTATCACACACGACCTCGACGAAGCCATTCGCCTGGGCGATCGTATTGCGATCATGAAGGATGGTAAGTTCGTTCAAGTGGGAACGCCGGAAGACATCGTAACCGCGCCCAAGGACCGCTATGTCGCTGATTTCGTCTCAGGCATTTCGCTGCTCAATCTCGTCACTGCCAGGAAGATCATGCAGCCGCGGGACAGCATAGCGACGCTTTCTGAAAAGAAATTCCAAGCGCTCCCCCGCGTGCAAACCACTGACAAGCTCTCCGCTGTGATCAGCACCGCTGCGGATGGCGGCGATCTGATCGCAGTCTATGACGGCAGCGAGCCGGCGGGCGTCGTCACCCGGCGCGCCCTGTTTTCAGGAATTCAAGGCGTGATATCGAGCCCCAAGGCCGTGAGTGGTTTGAAATCGGGAAAAATTTGCCAGTACGGGGGCAGCTCTGCCCCCTCAATCCGCCCAACAAGCTCTGGAAGATCAATCGATATGGACACAGCTGCGCTCTCTGCTCACAGCGACGAAGGCAAGAAATGAGCGAACCGACCTTGTCCCGTGCTTAGTAGAAGTGCTCGCGCAGTGCCCCGGCGCCCTGCATGCTGAACAGTCTGAAACTACTTTCGTGAAGGACCCCGCCGTCGCCCTTTCGCGGCGATGACTTACGTTCCGCCCGGGCGATCCACGCGCGGTGGACGCAACGGGCTTTAAATCCGCACGCCCATTTTACCACCGCCGATCTGACACATTTAAATTGGTCCTATTGAAGACTTGCCACCCACCCACGGCTGTGGTCGATCGTAGGGACCGGTACTGAGGACGTCTGCCTACAAGGCCTTGAGCCGCTCCACCGCGGTTAGGGCTGATATCTCTCGGGCCTTGGCCAGCATCACTACTTTCAAGGTCTCCCAACAAGAGACGGCATTGGGGATACGGACACCTAGACGCTTGACGTATAATTGCTCGCGTTACGTATCGAAGCTGCATCCCTTGCGAAGACGCGTTGCGCAGCTATCCACTCATTCCTATAGGTGTTTGTAACTCAGGCCCGCACTTTTTCAGCCTTCGGATCGTACATCGGCTTCAACGATGCTTCCGCCGCGAAGCGTTCGCCGGCGATTTCGATCTCGTAGGATGAAGCCAGCACATCGGCCTCGCTCTCGCCCCGGCATGGCACATAACCCAGCCCTACCGCGCCGCCGAGGTGATGGCCGTAATTGCCTGATGTGATCGGACCGACGATCTTGCCGTCGCGCAGGATCGCCTCGTTATGGAAGAGCAGGGGCTCTGGATCCTTAAGCCGGAACTGGACGAGCCGGCGTGACAGGCCGGCTTCCTTTTTGCGCAGCACGGCATCGCGGCCGATGAAGTCGCCCTTGGCGGTCTTCACCGCGAAGCCGAGGCCGGCCTCCAGCACATTGTCCTCGTCGGTGATGTCGTGGCCGAAATGCCGGAAAGCCTTTTCGATGCGGCAGGAATCCAGCGTGTGCAGGCCGCAGAGTTTCAGGCCGACATCGGCACCGGCCTCGTCGATCGCTTCGAAAACGTGTGCTGCCTGGTCGGTCGAGACATAGAGTTCCCAGCCGAGCTCGCCGACATAGGTGACGCGGTGGGCGCGGGCCAGGCCCATGCCGATCTCGATCTCCTGGAATGTGCCGAACGGATTTTTCTCATTGGAGAAATCGTTCGGGCTGACCTTCTGGATCAGCTTTCGCGCATCCGGACCCATGAGACAGAGCACGCTTTCGGCCGCCGTTACGTCGGTGACGACAACGAACTGCCCGCCGACATGGCGGCGCAGCCAGGCGAGGTCACGCTGCAGCGTGGCGCCTGGGACGACGAGGAAGAACGCCGTCTCCGACAGGCGCGAGACCGTCAGGTCGCTCTCGATGCCGCCGCGTTGGTTGAGCATCTGGGTGTAGACGATCTTGCCCGGCGCGACGTCCATGTCGTTGGCGCAGAGCTTCTGGAGGAAGGCACAGGCGTCGCGGCCTTCGACACGGATCTTGCCGAACGAGGTCATGTCGAACAGGCCGACCTTGTTTCGGACCGCGAGGTGTTCCTCGCGCTGGTTGTCGAACCAGTTCTGCCGCTTCCAGGAATAGCGGTATTCGCGCTCCTGGCCCTCGCGTGCGAACCAGTTGGCGCGCTCCCAGCCGGCGACTTCGCCGAACACCGCGCCGCGCGCCTTCAGATGCTCATGCAGGGGCGAGCGGCGGACATTCCTCGAGGTCGCCATCTGCCGATAGGGGAAATGGTCGGCATAGAGCAGGCCGAGCGTCTCGGAGACGCGCTCCTTGAGATAGCGTCGGTTCTTCTGGAATGGCTGGGCGCGGCGGATGTCGACCTCCCACAGGTCGAAGGGCGCTTCGCCGTCATTGATCCACTGCGCCAGCGCCATGCCGGCGCCGCCGGAGGAGACGATGCCGATCGAATTGTAGCCGGTCGCCATCCAGTAGCCGGACAGCTCCGGCGCCTCACCGAGATAGTAGCGGTCATCGGGCGTAAAACTCTCCGGACCGTTGAAGAAGGTGTGGATGCCGGCGGTCGCCAGCATCGGCATGCGGTTGACGCCCATTTCGAGGATCGGCTCGAAATGCTCCATGTCCTCAGGCAGTTGGTCGAAGCAGAAATCCTCGCTTATGCCGTCCATGCCCCACGGCTTGGCCACCGGCTCGAAGGCGCCCAGCATCATCTTGCCGGCGTCTTCCTTGTAGTAGGCGCACTCGTCCGGCACCCGCAGCACCGGCAGACGGGTGAGGCCGGGGATCGGCTCGGTGACGAGATAAAAATGCTCGCAGGCGTGTAGCGGGATGGTGACGCCGTTCTGCGCTCCCAGTTCGCGCGCCCACATGCCGGCGCAATTGACGACGATGTCGGCCTCGATCGTGCCTTGCTCTTCGCCTTGCGCCCAGGACACGCCGGTGACGCGGCCGGCCCTGGTATGGACCTTGGTGACCTTTACGTTCTCGACGATGGTGGCGCCGCGCTGGCGCGCGCCCTTGGCCAGCGCCATGGCGATGTTTGCGGGGTCGCACTGGCCGTCGAGCGGCAGATGCACGGCGCCGACGACGTCCGAGACATTCAGATGCGGATACATCTGCTTGACTTCATTGGGAGAAATCTCGCGGACATCGACATCGAAGGCACGCGCCAGCGATGCTTGCCTGTAGATCTCGTGCTTGCGCTCCTCGGTCAGCGCCACGGTGATCGAACCGACCTGGCGCATGCCGGTGCCGACCTCGGTCTCGGCTTCCAGCTTGACGTAGAGGTCGGCGGAATATTTCGCCAGCCGGGTCATGTTCTGCGAGCCGCGCAACTGGCCGATCAGGCCGGCGGCATGCCATGTCGTGCCTGACGTCAGCTGCTTGCGCTCCAGAAGCACGATGTCGGTCCAGCCGAGTTTGGCCAGGTGATAGGCGACGGAGCAGCCGGAAACGCCGCCACCGATGATGACCGCTCTTGCTTTGGCGGGAATGGCTTTGGCGGTCATGCGGCCTCGCGGCGGTAGCTGGAAGCGAAACGGCGCAGCCGGAGCGCTGCTTCTTGCAGCATAGGTTCGGGCTGGCAGAGGCTGATGCGGATATGGCCTTCTGGCACGGGGGTGAAGTGGCGCCCTGCGTCACATTCACCTGTCGCCTGCAACGACGATAGTGCGCCTTGATGGGCATTTTCTAAGCCGACCACCCGCTGCCTATTCATGGAGCGACATCCACAAGTTGATGCCCCCTCCGCAGAACGATGCGCAGGGTTTGTCACATCGAAATTGGGCCGCTCTACCACCGAGTTCCCACCTACCTCCGATGCAGAGTTGCCTGGGCATGCTTGTCCTCCGTTAGCGCGACGTTCATTGTTGGTCAGATTAGGCGTCTCTGACCCAACCCATGCGATAAACTCGACCCGTTTGACTGCCCTCTGCGCTCTTGACGTAGCCGAGCGCCACCTCGCTCGCCGGCACCGCCGCGGTGCCAGGAAAGAAGTCGCCGTAGAGCTGAACCGACTCCTGTACGAGAGTCGGACTGACCAGATTGATCCGCAGCCCCCGCCCAAGCTCGATTGCCGCGCTGCGTACAAAACCGTCTAACGCGCCATTGACCAGGGCGGACGAGCTTCCCTGCCGGATGGGATCTTCGTTGGTTAGACCCGAGGTCAAGGTAAATGATCCGTGGTCGCGGATACGCTTGAGACCCTTCGCTACGAGATTGACCTGCCCCATCAACTTACTGCGCAGCCCGATTTCGAACTGTTCATTCGTGAATTGGTTCAGCGGGGCGTAGTGCACGGCCCCTGCTGTGCAGATCAACGCGTCAAATGCACCGATCTTGTCGAATAATTGGTCGATAGAGTTCGGCTCGGCGATGTCGACGTTGAATAAGCCGCTAGTTCGCCCGACTCCTATAATGTTGTGCCGCTTGCCAAGTTCGGCCGCTACGGCCGACCCGACAATCCCAGTCGAACCAACCAGGACAATTCGCATAGGGACTCCCCTGGATATCCTGACGGCTAGGAGGCGACCTCAAACAGCGGGGCAAGTGCGGCGCGAAGCGCCATGTCCTGGTCCGCCGAGAGTTTTGCCAATGGCTTGCGGACATTCCCGGTTCCGAGGCCGCGCAGTTGCGCGGCTCTCAGAACAGAAGGCGTATATGGTGCCCGCCAGATAAAAAGCAACGAGGGCAGCATCCGCTGCCAAAGTGCCAGAGCCCTCTCCAAATCCTTCGCTGCCACAAGGTTGTACAATTCGACAGCCTCAAGAGGCATGTAGTTTGCTGCGCCCCAGATAACACCGCGCGCGCCTGCCATCAGCGCATAGAGGGTTGTTGTATCGCAACCATTTAGCACCTTGCCTCCCGTCTGCAGATACTCCTGATGCACGGTGAAGTCGCCGGCACTATCTTTGATGTAATTGAAATGCTTGAGACCGCTCAGTCGATCAAAAAGGCGTGGCGAAACCGCGATCCCGGTAGCCTGCGGGATGTTGTAGCCCACAATATCCACGCCAACCGCCGCGTCGATTTCCCTGTAGAAATTGAAAATTCCATCCTCGTCTGACGGACCTTCGAGATACGGCGGCAAAATCATCAGCGCGTCCGCGCCGACCGATTCAGCTTGCTGTGACCGCCGTATGACTTCGTCCATATTCAGGGCCGAGGTCTGGCAGACAACGTTGCAGCGTCCTGCGATGCGCTTCGCCCCGAGCTCGTAGAGCCGATTGCATTCGGACTCGGTCAGGTAAGGGTGCTGGCCTGTACCTGCCCCAAGAACCAAGCCGTGAACTCCCGCCGATACGTATTTTTCGATCAACTCTTCGAAGAGGCCGTAATCGATCGCACCGGTAGGTTCGAACGGTGTCTGCATTGCAAGATTGATGCCCTTCAGGTCCGCCATTGCCGTTCCTCTTATTGCTAGACTTCCGCGCCTGCCTGCCTGAAACGAAGAGCGGTCACGAACCGGACGCCCATTGATGTGACAAGTCTCGGATAAGTCCTGCTCGGAGCGGCCCGCGTCTTCAGGATATCGATCACAGCCGAAGATTGCCCCGTGGCCAGTTCGGCGACAGCCTTGCCAAAGGCAGCCCCTCGAGCGACGCCGGTTCCATTACAGAAGGCGGCACCATAGACGTCGTGCGCCAACTCGCCGAAGACCATGCCGCCATTTTGCGCGAGCGTAAGCAGACCACCCCAGCTGGCCTCAAAGCCGATTGACGAAAGCCCGGGCCATCGGCGGTCAAATGCTACCTGCTGCTGGGTCCGCGCCCTAAGGACATCTTGTTTGGTTGTTTTGAAATTAGTCGCATACGAGTAAACGTTTCTAAGGAAAAGACGGTTGTCTATAGTACGTCGCACCGTCGTCCCAAAGCTATCGGCCGGAATAAGCCCATATGTTCGCTTGTTGCCCACGTTGGAAAGCTCGCTCTCAGTGAGCTGTCTGGTCATGCTCGCGAACGTGTAGAGTGGTATGGCTCGGTTTTCGAAGAAGCCAAATCTCGTCAGATAACCCGATGCGCAGATGATGACCTTCGAAGCCCTGATTGTTCCAGCAGGCGTCTCGCAGATGTGCTTCGGCGCACCGAACTGGACCGCCACAATGGCGGTGTTTTCATGGATGGTAACGTTCTCGGGGAGGCTGTTTACGGCGTTCTTGAGATACTTCGCAGGCTGGACCAGAATCGTGCCAGGGTGATGCAAAGCTTTGACGTAGTGCTTACTGCCGGTGATCGACTGAATTTCAGGGGCTTCAACCCAGCTGTACTTCTGTCCAAGCTTATCGAGCGCCTCCGAAAAGCGGTGTAGATCGGCAACGCCGTGAGACGTGGCCGCGCTGTGGTATTTCCCCTGCGGGTCCCAATCACAGTCTACCCCATGCTCCTCGACGGCGGTTCGAATGTAGGCGATGCCCTCAAGGTTGACGTACAGCTCTTCCTTGTTTCCCCTAATGTCTTCAACGAAGTCGCGTTTTCGGGGATTGTGCGCGAGATCGATGACGAAGCCCATGCACCGCCCCGATGCATTGTCCCCGATACGTCCGGCGTCGACGAGGATTACCGAAGACTGGGGGTTGAGTTCGGCAAATCGGCGGGCCGCGTGAAGCCCCATCCAGCCGCCGCCAATGACCAGGCAATCGCATGTGACATCGCCTTGCTGCGGCACTAAGGGTAGCTCCGGTCCCGACGTGCGGTACCACCCTGAGACTGTTGGCTCCGGATGCGGTGCTTGGACGACAATACGCTCTCTTGTCTTTGTTTGATTCAAAGAGTTCACTGCCAACTCGCTCGGTGAAGGCGGCCGGTGGGTAGTGCACCGCTCGCTCTGGCTTGTTCCTGTTTCGAATAAACGATGTGTCGTTCGTCTCGTAGACGGAAAATATGCGGTCTGATATAGACCTGCTTCATGTCCAAGCTTCGCAATCTTGTCCCATCGACGCATTCGCTTTTCGTCTTCGAAGCGGCGGCCCGAACGCTGAGTTTCAAGAACGCGGCCAGCGAACTCAACGTGACGCAGCCAAGTATCTCGCATTCGATCAAAATGTTCGAAAAGCATTGCGGGACGGCACTCTTTGTCCGAGACAATCGGGGAGTGCAGCTGACCGAGCCCGGCAGGCAGCTCTACGATGAGGTGCGCAACAGCTTCCGCCGTCTGGAACAGCGGCTTGAGACCATCACTGATCGCGGAACGAAGTACATAACTTTCGCAGCTTCGACATCTCTGGCGGCACATTGGCTCGCGCCTCAACTCTATCATTTCCAGGAAGAGCATCCGGACGTCAGGATCAAGGTGGTCGCCACCGACCGCGATGTCGAGCCAGATCATGAGATCGACGTGACGGTTTGGGTGCGGCCCCGGAATTTTGAAAGGGCCAACAGCTGGTTCGTTTGCGACGAGATCATCTTTCCCGTCTGCTCACCGGCATATCTTCTGTCGCACCCCGCTCCCCAAGCCGTCGAAGATCTGATCCACCATCAACTGATTCATTCGTCCGATGCTTTTCGCAAGCGCCTGGATTGGCCCGAATGGGTCGAGTTGGCAGGCGGCGATGCCAGCGACATCAAGCCCAATATCGTGTTCAATGACTACCAGCTAACGCTTCAAGCGGCTCTGGCTGGTGAAGGAATAGCATTGGGGTGGTCCCTTACCGCCCAGCAGTTGCTCGACAACCGCCTCCTGGTCAAGCCATTGCCAACCCAAATCCAGACCGACAGGGCCTTCTTTCTGTTGGCCAGCGAGGATGCCAGCAAGAACAAGAGATGCAAGATTTTGGTTGACTGGTTTCTCGTCCAGTCTGAAGAACTCCGCCCGTGACCTGAATTGCCCCTCACCCTATCCGCCTCTGGATATAAACTGGATTTAAGACAAGCGAAAGCTTTTGCGCATTCTCAGGACAATTGCCGGCGCCTATCATCAGCGCGAGATTAAGCTAGGGTCCGCCCCTATTGGACGGCCGGGCCACTGATGTTTGACGCGGGATGCGGGTCATTCCGCTGAGGGTGACGCGATGATGGACACTGATATTCCCGCAATCCGGCGCCGCACAGGCCAGTCTTCCGGTTCCCAGATTCACCTGCGGGAATAGTGGCTGGCAGCCTGAAAATCAACTCCCAAGGCTTCGAACCGGAAGCCTGATCGGTGCCCCATCGAGATGGGGCGCCGACCTCCTTTGAATTGAGCATCAGGTGAACCAACATGGCTGACGAAGAGATCATCCTTTCCGAGCTGTCCGACGAGGAACTCGTGCAGCAGATGCACGACGACCTTTATGACGGGCTGAAGGAAGAAATTGAGGAAGGCACGGCCATCCTGCTGGAGCGCGGATGGGCGCCCTACAAGGTGCTCACCGAGGCGCTGGTCGAAGGCATGCGCATCGTCGGCGAGGATTTTCGCGACGGTATCCTGTTTGTTCCGGAAGTGCTGCTGTCGGCCAATGCGATGAAGGCCGGCATGTTCATCCTGCGCCCGCTGCTTATCGCCACCGGCGCGCCAAAGCAGGGCAAGATGGTGATCGGCACCGTCAAGGGCGACATCCACGACATTGGCAAGAACCTCGTCGGCATGATGATGGAAGGCGCCGGCTTCGACGTCATCGACCTCGGCATCAACAATGCGGTCGAGAAGTATATGGCGGCGATTGAAGAGCATAAACCTGATATTGTCGGCATGTCGGCGCTGCTGACCACCACCATGCCCTACATGAAGGTCGTCATCGACACGATGAAGGAAAAGGGCATTCGCGACGACTATGTCGTGCTGGTCGGCGGTGCGCCGCTGAACGAGGAATTCGGCAAGGCCGTCGGCGCCGATGCCTATTGCCGCGACGCGGCGGTGGCTGTCGAGACCGCCAAGGACTTCATGAAGCGCAAGCATAACACCCGTAGTTGAATGGCTGCGGTGCCAACCCTGAAGGCGCCGGTGTCGTTTGCGGCCGCTCGATGTTGATCACCATCAACCAGGATGTATGACCTTATGAATGCGCCATTTTCAACAGGAGATCATTCGCGGATCGTGGGATGGAACCCCAGCCGGCAGGTGATCGACACGCAGGACGTATACCGACTGGTTATCCTGGCACTTCCCGGATTTTCGCTACTCAGCCTTTCGTCATTTGTAGATCCCCTTCGCATCGCGAATTCTGTGTCCGGTCGATCATTCTTCGAGTGGACGATTGCAAGCCTGGATGGCCAGCCGGTTGAATGCGCCAGCGGGTTCGTCCTGTCGGTCGGCAGCGACTTCGCTAGCACCGGCGAATGCGTTCCGGCTGGCAAAGGTACGAACATGGTCATTGTCTGTGCAGGCGAACGGGTCGAAAGGCAGACGTCTGCTGCTCTCAGCAAGATTCTTCGGCTTTGCAAGCGGCATGGTGTTCCAATCACAGCGTTGGGTACGGCGACATGGCTGTTGGCGGACAGCGGGTTGCTGGACGGCACCGCGTGCACAATCCATTGGGACAAGAGAGCCGCTTTCTCTGAAAAATTTGGCCGGCTTCAGGTCACTGACCGGCTATTCGTTCGTGATAGTCACCTCCTCACTTGCGCAGGAGAATTTGCGTCGTTCGACCTCGTTATGGAGCTGATCAGCGAACGCCTCGGCAGAGACATTGCGTTGACCGTCTGCCGACATACGACTGCCGGGTATTGGCGCCCTGCCTCTGATAGACAATGGACCATGAATGGCGGCGAAGCCGGCATCTGCAAGCCGGTCGCCGAAGTGATTCGCATTATGGAGGAGCATATTGAGGACCCGCTGCCCTTACGCGACATCGCAAGATGTGTCGGCCGCTCACAGCGTCAGATTGAACGGCTCTTCCAGCGATCGGTTTCGTTGTCTCCCATGCGCTTTTACCTGCATTTGAGACTTAGCCGCGCGAAGCGTCTCATTGCACAAACAGAGTTGCCGATTATTGAGATCGCGGTCGCCTGTGGTTTCGTGTCGGCCTCACATTTTTCGAAGTGCTTCCGCGAAGCCTTCGGCGCCAACCCCAGTACCTGTCGCGGCTGACCCATACTCGGTGACGCCCCCTTACGAGCCCCGCAAAACCCACGTGCCATCAATTGGCAAGCACCTCGGCAGCCTGGCTTTCGCGCTCAACGCGATCGGGCCGATGCTCCGATGGGAGCCGAGGCGTCGAAGAGCACCGTGCCTGACGTCGACCGAAGAAGCCATCGTCGTCTGCCGCTGGATGACGTCCTGGGCTGTCCGAGAGGACACCATCCAAAGCCCAGCTTAGCGCCTCATCACTGACTCCAGCGCCAGGGCAATCCTGACCTGCCCCAAAACGGCGATAGTCCCAGCGGACGCCTCCTTCGGCCGCAAATCTTCGACCGCATCTGCATTGCCAATGGCAATCGAGCACCGGGCTGATCAACCCGTACCAGCTCATTCCGGACCCACCACATAGCAGGCCACTGGAATTGATAGAGCTGACAACGTAGGAGGCGCGCGGGATTTTCATGAGTTCGCGGGCAGTGCTGTACGCTGGGTCGCAAGTTCACAACCCGACACTTTGTCGGCTTTGTTGTTTGCGGACAGGCTTCGTTGGAGCAATGTTGTGTTGTTGTGCCTCAGCCTGATAGCAGAATTCATCAAAATTGCTTTTCTTCGGGCTTTTGGCCAATTGGCACGAGCTTTGATTCTCACATTTGAGAGTTGGCATCAGGAGCCGAATAGCCGCTTCCGATTATGCCTATCAGAGGAGTTGCCATGAATACCGTCGATCAGCAGACGACACTGGAACAAGTCGCACGACAGCGCATCAGGGACGCCCTCGTACTCGAGGGCGACGCCGATCGCCTAACCCAATTCTATCGGGGATGGGCTGGGGCCTACGATGTGGATGTTGGCTCCGAGGGGTACTACGGCCCGATGATCGTGGCGGAACTAGCGGGCACCGTGCAGGCAGCCTATTTGAGCAGCGAGCGAACTGCCATCACAATCCTGGATGCTGGCTGCGGAACAGGCCTTGTCGGCGTGCAACTGGAACGCCTCGGCTTCGGGCTGATCGATGGGTTCGATCTTTCCAAAGAGATGGCCGAAAAGGCGCGGCAAACCCGAGTCTACCGTCATGTCCAAGACTGTGTCGACCTTAACGGAGTACTCTCTGAGTACGCCGACGCGGGCTATGATATCACGGTTTGCTGCGGTGTCTTTACACTTGGGCACGTTAGACCAGACGGGCTGCGCGAGCTGGCTCGCGTCACGCGCCCGAAAGGATTCATCATCACAAGCATCCGCAAGAGCTACGCCGAGGCCGCATTCTTCGAGGACGAAGCGCGGCGTCTGCAGGATGAGGGCGTTCTTTTACTGGCGCAGTGTCTAAGCAACGGCAGATACGTGGCCGAGGAGCGTGCGGACTATTGGGTCTTTCAAGTGCCCGAGAAGGTCAGCGCGGCAGAGCGACAGGGGTTGTGATCATGCTCTGCCTCGGGAGCGAAACCCTGTTGTGGATGACCTAAAGACGAGTAGGGGTATTTCCAGCACGGTGGCGCGTTTCAGTACTACTTCGCGTCACGATAAATCCAAATGGCCGGCAGCTATGCGTCGGCTTCAATCGGCAAAACAAAGGTGTACTAATGTCCAAAGGTTTAGTAGCCAGACTAGACGATAAGCTGCGCGCAAAACGCGAAAGCTTTGACAAAATACCGGTGGTCGACATCGGACCGCTCCTCAACGGTACGAACAAACAGGTGGTGGCCAGGGAGATACGGTGGGCGCTTTCCAATACTGGATTCATGTATGTGAAGAACCACGGAGTCCCGCAGGATTTCATACAATCGGTGTTTGATGTGAGCCGCAGGTTTTTTAATTTGCCATTGTCGCAGAAGTCGTCACTGCATATTGGCAATTCCGATTCGGCCTTTCGCGGTTACATTGAGCTGTTCGGCGAGAACACCGATCCGGGCAAGACCAAAGACCTCAAGGAGTGCTTCGACTTCGGACCTGAACGTTCGACCTTAGAAGGTCCCTTTTTTGGTCCTAACCAGTGGCCCTCAGGTTGGCCCGAGTTTCGGGAGCTGACATACAGATACCATCAAGAGATGGTGGGCCTATCGAAAAAACTTTTGCAGGGAATTGCGCTCAGTCTGGACCTGGCGGAAAGCTATTTCGAGGACCTCATGCGGAACCCGATCAGCATTCAGCGGCTGCTTCACTACCCGCCGCAGAGTGGTTATATCAGCGAAGACATGATCGGAATCGGCGCCCACACCGACTACGGCAATTTGACCATCCTTGCACAGGACGACGTCGGCGGTCTTCAGGTCATGAACCGAGACGGCGATTGGGTACAAGGCACGCCGATCCACGGTACTTTCATAATCAACGTCGGGGACCTGCTTCAGCGGCTCACCAACGGTGTCTATCTGGCCAACCTACATCGCGTAGTGAATAGCTCAGGGCGTGAGCGATACTCAATCCCCTTCTTTATCGATGCTGATTTCGATGCGATCATTGAGCCATTGGCCTCATGTGTCACTGACAGCAACCCTCTGCGCTACCGGCCGGTGACTTGCGGCGAACACAAACTCGGGCGTTTCGCAGCAAGTTATGCTCATTTGGCCAAAGCATGAGAGAGCGGGCCGCCGCCTACTCGCGTGACAATACACTGCGGGGTCGAAGCGGCCCAGTCGAACTCAGAAAACGCCATAGGTGGGACAGTATTGTCACGCATTAGTCCCTTGACCGCGCCTTTGAAACTCAATGTGCGCGGCATCTGGCGGCAACAGGGGTTTTGCAGCCACTTCCTGCGGTATGCTAACGCTTTCGAGACCTGGACCCCCGGCTGGCGTGTCACGCGCACCATCCGCAGCAGGATAAACTGCTCGCTTGCAGACGCGTTGTCACCACTTCGCCTGCTGGTCTGTCGGATTCGCTACACACGCGTGATAGGCAATCTCTTCGTTAGCCTCAGTCAAATAGCCGAGAGAAATCAAAATCCTCGGCTGCCGGGCGGGTGAATCGGCACGATTTTTGAGTGTTTCCTGGGAGAGACAGTAGGCGCCGCTGACTGGGACCTAAGGCGCAAAACATGGACAAGCCCCCAACTTCGTAAATTACTTGGAACCATCGGGATTTTAGGAGGACGTTCCGAAAACAGCGAAATTCCAAGCGACCTCTGGCGAAAAGTACTCATCCCTCAATCGAGCAGGCGAAAGAAACAGTATGTCTGATACTCACATAAACCAAGATCTGTCTATTTTGACGGATGACGTCGCGTGCGCAAAGCAGCTCAATGCCCGCAACGTAAAAATCCTCAGCACGGGAGGAGAAAGGGGGCGCGGGGTATTCGCTGCTCGCGACTTCCTGCCGGGGGAAATTGTCGTCATCGGGCTAATTGACCGTATGGAAACGGTTCGAACGACAAACTCCTTTCAACTGGACTGGAATGTCCATGCTCTCTTTCATAAGCCGGCTGTCATTGTGAATCATTGTTGTGATCCAAACTTAGCGATTGTGCCCAATCGCTTCGGGGCCTACGACTTCGTCGCCATTCAGCATATCTCTTCTGGCGCCGAAGTGACGTGGAACTACGCTACATCGGAATTCGAGTGCATTGGGGTATCGGTATGTCTTTGTTCGTCTAGAAATTGCCGAGGCTCAGCCGGAGGCTTCTCCACATTGCCTCGCGATCATCCTCTGCTCGTATCGGGTTTTTACGCACCGTACCTCAAGAAAACCCAAGGCACCTTCCAAGAGAGAGATAGGGTTGCTTAGCCCCAGGGAACGCAACATGCGTCGGATGACCTGCTCGTTGGCAGTGCCGCCCTGACAGTGTTGCGCGCCGCGGTGAGCGTGCGCGGCCTCTGGCCAGTAGCGGACTTCAGATGAACTGCCTTGAACCAACGTGTGCGCACAATCTGTGCAATCCCCTGCGCGTCACCTGTCAATGCCACTCGTCCCCAAAAGTGCCGAAGTAAAATTCCCCAGTTTCGCCGCTCAGGCTGTCCCGGTGGGGGTGTCCATTTTTCGGTGGCCGGCCGCGCGGTCGCGATGGTGAATTTAATGTCGGCAATGTGATGGAGGCTTTTGATCGCAAGTGTTCTGGCATGAGCTCGGCGTGCTGGCGGAGCCGATAACTCGATCCTTCGATCTGGACGACGACCGCATGGTGAAGCAGGCGATCGAGAAGTGCGGTTGCGACGAGGGTCGCCGAAGACCTCGCCCCATTCGGCGAAGCCGCGATTTGAGGTAACAATCATTGCGCCCTTCTCGTAGCGGGCGTTTGCGAGTTGGAAGAACAGATTGCCGCCACCGTGGACGACGGGCAGGTAACCGAAGCGTCGACGCTCGTGCGTGAGGTCGCGCAGCCGACCACGCAGCTGTGTCTCTGGCGGTCGGCCAGACTGGTATCAATCATCTTGCGATCGGCGCCGACGAAGGACAGGCCCGACGCTCCGATAGGCCCATGACGGCCTGCAGATGCGCTACGGATTCGCGCTTGGCGGCGGGTCCTAACTTTTTTCGACAGAAGCTCGCGCACTGCCGAGGCTTCGAGCGTCGGCGAGCAGCTTCTTTAGCTTGGCGTTCTCGTCTTCCAAGGCCTCAGGCGCTTGGCGTCGGAGACGTCCATCCCGCCATACTTGGCCTTCCAGCTATACAGCGTCGCCTCGGAGATCCCGTGCTTGCGGGCAAGATCGCCAGCCTTCGCACCCTCTTCATGCTCGCGCATAACCGCGATGATCTGCTCTTCCGTAAATCGCTTTGTCTTCATCAGTCCGTAATCAAGGACCCTGACTCTAGTCTCAGATGGAGGAAATTCTCAGTGGCAGGTCTGTATTCAGGTGCTGCTGCCCCATCGCAGTCTGGCGCGAGGACTCTAAACGCCCAGACCGACAGCAACTGACAAAATGGCGGATTCGAAACAAACACCTGACAAAAATGTCCGCATCATTACACATGGATGTTTTCAAAGGTAAATTAATGCCGTCAGCGGGCGTTCAGCGCGCTGGCACGGCCTTTGCTGGTTGAAATGCGGCAAAACTGATTGACGGCTGACTGCATCGAAGCCCGCCTGACGATAGAGGCCTCCTTTCAGTCGACTCGGTGCACCGTCTCTCAGGGAACAGCTTGCCATAAAGCCGCGCAGCTTTGGGATGGCGTTGGAGAGCAATATGGTTTTGCAGATGGGGTCGCCGGCTCCTTCGATCAATGTGGAGACTTGGGTGCGCGGCGAGCCCATCGCACATTTCCAGCCCGGCAAAGTATACGTCGTCGAATTTTGGGCAACTGGGAGTGAACCATGTGCGGCGGCGATGCACCATCTGATGCAGATGCAGGAAAGGTTCAAGCACAGTGGGCTCGAGGTCATCGTGGTCGCGGCTCATGAAGGCGCGCTATCGACGGTTGAGGCGCGGGTCAAGCTGGACGCGTGGTTGACCGAAAAGTGCTCGAACCTGAATTTTCCGATCGCGTTCGACCATACGGGCCAAATGAAAAAGCGTTGGATGGAAGCAAGCTTTTCTGGCGAATTTCCGATCTTGTTTGTAATCGATGCAGACGGTCGTATCGCCTATATCGGTCACGCTACTCGACTTAACGAGGTCTTGGCGAGAGTGCTCAACGGCCGCTGGCGCACCAGCGACGCATCGAAAGTCGACTCGAAGCGGATCGCCGAGCGCGAACAAGCGTTGACCAAGTCAATTAATAGGAGATTTTGGGCCGCAGTGAGAAAAGAGGACTGGGAGACGGCACTCTCAGCAGTCGAAGAGGGCAGCGCCTTGATGCCCGACGACATCAACTTCCGCTTGGCTCAGGCGCATGTATTGCTTCACAGAATGCAAGACATGCCGGCCGGGTTGCCTGTCATACGCCAATTGGCTCGCGACGCGATCGAAAGGAACTCCGAGCATTGGCTGCTGGCAACATTAGACCAACTTTTCGGTCCGGCGCACGACCACTCGCACTTTCCGTCTCATGAGCGCTTCGCGCTCGGCAAAGAGTTGGCCGAGCATATCCTGGCACGCAATCCACTCCAAGGCGACGGCCACAAGTTCCGGACTTATCCGGCGGTGGCTCGATACTATCACGAGAGCGGCAACCAAGATCGTGCGATTGAGCTAATCGAGTTCGCACTGAAATCGCTGGACAGTGCGGACCCTATGCTGGACGAGCTGAAACAACACCTTCTACCGAACTTGCTGCAGGCCTTAGCCAACTACAAGGGTGAGGAGGTTTATTACGGCGCCCTCTGTGCGGCTCCGCAAAGCAATGTCCTGAAGGCACGATCGCAGGGCGGGCCGAGGAGAAAGCATAAAAGGGTTTGATAGCAAGAAGGGCTTACGGGCCAATTCGTTCAGGCATATGGGTCCATCGCAGCTGAATTGGCATCAATATACAGGGTGTTACTAAACATGTTCTGAGGATGCCTTTGAAACCCATGAAATCATGGTGGTATGGGACAAAGCCCGGGCACCTAACGAAGAAAGAAGCGTCAGCGCAGATGCTCGCATTTCAGTTCAAATCGACTAAGAGCAACGAATCGCGGCGCCGGACCGGGCTCGTGCGTCGCGCACGGCCATCAGGTTGGGCCTTCGGAGTCAGAGACGCCTATTCATCTTGCGGCCGCTTAATGGTCGCATCGCCGACGGGGTGGAGTAGGCCTTGACCACGCGGGAGAAGGTGTCCGGATTAAACCGGCCTGCGCGTGCGTCTCGCGTCGGCATGCTTGTAACGGTGAATGGCGAAAGGGCAGCCGAATGAAGCGTTTTATGGGGAAGGTCGCCTTAGTGACCGGGGCTAGCCGCGGCATTGGGGCGGCAATCGCCGACAGACTTGCCAGCGACGGGGCCAGAGTATTTGCGGTTCAGCTCGAGGCGACCGGTCATAGAGAAGGGATAGTCGCGGACCTTTGCGACCCCGGCGTTCCGAACATGGTAATTGACCATGTCGTTCGACAGGCTGGCCGCCTCGATATCCTGGTCAACAACGCTGGGTGCATGGTTGAAGCAAGGGTAGATGATACCGGGCTTGACGAGTGGCGACGCACAATGGCGCTGAATCTTGATGCTCCTTTCCTGCTGATCCGTCGCGCCATGCCTCATCTTCGCAGAAGCCGTGGCTCAATCGTCAATGTTGGCTCGATAGAGGGATTGGCCTCTAACCCAGGGCACGCGGCATATTGTGCCTCGAAGGCTGGGCTGCATGGCCTTACACGCGCCGTAGCGGTGGACGGCGGGCAAGACGGGGTGCGCTGCAATGGCGTAGCGCCTGGTTGGATCGATACGGATCTCAATGTCGATTTCGTCGCCGCTTTGCCCGAGAAGGCACTGGAACGGCTTGGTACCATTCATCCGTTGGGCCGAACAGGCCGCGTTGAGGAAGTTGCCGCCATGGTCGCATGGATTGCCTCCGACGAAGCTGCATTCGTCACCGGCCAGATTTTTGTCGTAGACGGTGGCCGAACTGCCAAGTTAAGTCTTCCGTGACGGTTAGTCGTATTTCGAACTGGGGCGGGCCGCTGGAACGCCATCCTCCCGCTGGCACCTGCCTTGTCGCTATCAGCCGCGACGTCGAGAACCGGGTCCGTCTGATGGTAAAGGAATATGGCGCCCAGTTCCGCCGCTCGGCAACGTCAGAGAATGATTGCCTACGGACATCTGCTGGGGCCAATCTCCGAGGCGGCGGTGCATTTAGGGTGAAATTTGCCGTGAACAGGAGAAGGCTCGATGGCAAATCTGGTCCTTCTACGTGGAGACGAGCGCCCCCGCCGCGGCGTGTTCGAGCGAGAGAGCATGCAATGTTCGCATGCCTTGGCGATGTGTTGTTTAGCGGCGCTGAGCTTGCTGCCATGCCTTCACCGCTAGGGCTGAACCAGGCGCGGATGTCCATGTGGGACCCAGCTCTCCTGGACCAGGAGGCATCTCATGCCGGTCTTGGCGGCGACCGCAGCGACCATGCGCGTATGGTTGGACTGCACGCCACCGGTTGTGACGAGCGTATCGGGCATCTGGCGCGATCGCGTCGGGCGGCGTCGTCATGAGCCAGGCGGTGCTGATCGCTGTCGGCATCGATTGGGACGGCCGGCGCCAGATCTTGGCCGTCGAGATGGCTAATCGCGAAAGCCGCTCGGCCTGGAGGGATTTCCTCGTCGCGCTGAAGGCGCGCGGGCTCAGGGGCGTCGAACTGGTCGTGTCCGACGATCATGCCAGCCTGGTGGCGGCGATCGGCGGGGTGATCCCCGAAGCCCGCCTGGCAGCGCTGCTACGTGCCTCAGGAACGCGCTCGATCACCTGCCGAGAAATCGTGGCGATGATTGCCTGCAGGAGTTGCGCTGGCTCTACGACCGCGCGATCTCGCCGAGGCCAAGGCCGATCTCGCCGCATGGCTTGCCAAATGGTCGGGCCGCTATCCGCGACTGACGAGCTGGGGAGAGGAGACCATCGAATGCACGCTGACCTTCTTTTGCCTGCCGCGCCAGCACCACAAGCACCTGAAGTCCACCAACATGCTGGAACGCCTCAACGAGGAAATCCGCCGGCGCACCTATGTCGTGCGCATCTTCCCGAACGCCGAAAGCTGCCTGCGCCTGGTCAGGGCGCTGGCCGTCGAAACCAACGAAAACTGGATGGAGGCCAACCGCTACATCAACATGGATGACCTGCGCGAGCACAAGAAGCTTGCTTTGCGCCAAGCCGCATGACCAGCTCAGAAAGAGCACGCGGCCGAAGTAGCCGGCCTGAAGCAGCAGCGAACAGGCCAGCGTCGTGACGACTGCCACACGGAGAATCCAAAGCGAAGTAAACCATCGACGCATTGCTGCACAGGACCAGCCCCACGAGCCGACAAAAAGATGAAGTGCAACGCCGTTCTCCTGGTTTTCGCCAGATCATGTTGCGAGCTGGTCGGCCGCAACATGCGTCTGGCAGTTCTTGGGGCAGACGCGGCCGCAGGCTCCGCAGCCTATGCAGCGGCCGGCATCTTCGACAACCATGATCATGCGATTGAGCTTGCCGTCGAAATCGTCGTCCTCGTCATCGCAGGGGCCGAGGATTTCACCCGCATCATCAACGCCGTGAAGATGCATCACATCGCGCGAGCAGACCTTGAAACAACGGCAGCAGCCGATGCAGGTCTTGCTATCGATGGAGGTCAGGTACGACGGCATCCAAATGGAGCCGTCACGGGTGGTGAATGTGCGCATCATCCTAAATTCTTCATTGAAGCGAGTTCTCTCTTGGCAACATCCAACTCGGCATAAACGGCTTGGGTTTTCTCGGCGACTTCCTGTATGTCGGCCCACTTGCCCGGCAGACCCTCGACAAGGTCCTGCAATGCCATCTTGGCAATAGCTGCACGCAACTGGAGCTTTCGGACTTTCTTCCTCATCTTATCTAGGTCTGACATAGATCCTTCCTGGAACAATGGTTTTGTTGATGCGCTCCATCTCGGGCTAGGCTTCAATGGCTGCAGTCGCATCGTCGACCAGTTTCGTACCGGCCTCAGCAAGTTTGCGGAAAGTCTCGAAGCCGAACCGGTGGACGTCTCGACAGAACGCCCAACCGCTGGAAGCCCGCAGGGGCTTCATTCCAATTATTGGCGACGTCGACACGCCGGAGCGCTCCTCGATCGCAAGCGCTACGGCGGTGTAAAACATGTCGAGCCTCCACAGCGCGTCAGGATCGAGGATCGCCGCCAAAGGGTACCGCACGTTGCTGTTGCTTGGTGATGATGAACTCGGCCAGCAGCTCGGCATCCGAATGGCCTTCCCATAAGCCGAAGGAATCCTGAGTACGAATGAGCCGCAGGAGGCATTTGACGAACGGGGAAGCAAGGGCTTCTTCGTCATTGTTGACAGCAGGGCCAACCGGAGGAATTTCGTTGTTCGTCATTTCAGTCTTCGTCTTCGAGGTACGATTTCCTTTTCCTGCGATGCCCACTCCGGGTCCGCTTGCGTGGCCGACGAATGGCTTGGGCGGGCCAACCCCAAGAGTGCCCCGTGGCCGACCTCGACATGTCCACGAGTGCGAGACCTGCGGCGCGAATTCGCGGCGCACATCGTCTGCGCCGCGATCCGACCGGTGGTCAACGCAATTGAAATCCAACCTGCCGCAAGCCGCCGCCCTGCTGCATCGACATACTTGCTGCGAAGAGAGCTTCGATGGGCGGATTGGCCAGTGTTCAATTCCAATTGTCAGTCCCTTCGCGATTCTTGCTCAGGAAGTGACTGCGTTTTGAGTTTCGGGTGCCTTCTTTTGCGGAGCCACACAAAGATCCGCGTGACAGGCAGGCTCACCCGTGTAGTTGGCCAGTGCTTCGAGCAATGGGGTAAGATAGTACTGTTTGGTGTGGTCCGGAATTGGCCCCAGCCGGTCCACCGATTTCAGTGCCACCTCGATCAACTCGATTGCGCGATCTTTGTTGCCGCTCTCGTAATAATACTGAGCTACCGGGAGGTACCGGCGGTATTTAAACGGGCCATCGCCGTTCGGGGGATTGAGTGCCAGTATCTGTTCCGAGAGCTCGTTGCCCATCGCAAAGCGCTCCGCGCGCGGAAGATGGGAATTGTCCATCGTGGGATCGAAGAGTTGGTTGAGGGCCAAGGCCATCCACGACACCGCGTCGGACGTTTTGTCGATCGCGTCCTCGACCAATTCTCGCATGACCGGCATGCCGGTCTTGATGTCGCGCAGCTTGTGAAGCAGAAGATCCGCATGAATCTGCCGAAAATCAAAAGAGTCTGGCATCAAGGCGAGGCCTTCTTCGATGGCCAAGAGCGCCGCCGTCCAATTCTCGGCCTGCATCGCCGGCTCAAGTTTGGCGTATATCGGCCCGGTAAGCGACATTTCGCGCGCTGCAAGTTGGTTATGCGCGATGCGCTTTGCATCGGCGGCTTTCGCTTCATAGCTGCTGCGCCAGCTGCCGTTAAGGACTTTCGGCAAAACGTCATCGAGTTCCGCCGGGTGGCCGATAAAAGCGATGTGGCCGTCGCGGTCGACCACGAACGAGGTGGGAATCCCAATCGAAGAGCTGGGATCCATCCAGAGCTTGTTCATTTCGCCAATGTAATCGAACCCGATACGATAATTCAGATTCGGGAACTTCTCGGTCAGCCAGGCATCCACGTTGGTCCGCGCCTCGTCTGCGGTAGGACCCTGTTCGCAGGCGGCAACTCCGACCGCCTCAAATCCGCTGCCTTCATATTTCTCCTGCAGTTCGATCAAATGGGGCATGGCGTCGACACATGGTCCGCACCAAGTCGCCCAAAACTCAACGAGGTAGACCTTGCCGGGCCGAAAGTTCGTGAGGGGCTCGCCACGCAGCCAGTTCTCCACTTTGATCGCAGGAGCCGGGGACCCCATACGCAGTTCCATCTTGGTGTCCAAAGTCATTCCACACCTTTCGTCTCTTTTGTCGCGGAATATTTTCCCGTCAAAATCGGACACGGTCTCGAGGGCATCGCTCCCTCTGGCTTGCTTCAGCGAAGCTCTCACCGTGTTGCCGCACATCAAGCTGCAACGGAGGTGCCAATTCCCTCAGCTCCGGTAAGCGGCGGGAAATGCTTTGAAATTCTCCACGAGGCTAAATGCGGCCGATTGTCGTGAACCCGACATGTCTTCTGCCGCTGTCGGGTTTCGCCCTATCTCTTGAGAGCTTGGACGGCTCGCCTGTGATTAGACTGGCCTCGGTCCTCGAGCAGTGGCAGTTTGGCGCCAGTTCGAAAGCGCGAACTCGCCGGCTTGGTCCTCGTGCCGCCACCGCCGCGTGTGGATTCTTGCCCCGGAGTCAAAATTCGCCTCGCGGTTGCCAACGGCGGCATGCGCTCAATGCGCGTGGCGTTGAGCCCCGACAGCACGTAATGGTACCAATTAGTGGATGCCCGTCGCTGCCTCCACTTCTCCAGCCAAGCGCTCGAACGACGCTACCTACCCACGTTCGAGCGCGACCGCGGAATCGCAGACTGCCGAACGTCAGCCGTTGCGAAAGGTGTAGCCGTACCCGTTGATCGCCGGCGCGCCGCCTAGATGTGCGTAGAGGACCCTCGATCCCTGTGGAAAGAAGCCCCTCTGGACGAGGTCGATCATCCCTTGCATCGATTTGCCCTCGTAAACGGGGTCCGTAATCATGCCCTCGAGCCGCGCGCACAAACGGATTGCCTCTTTGGTTTCCTCCGATGGAACGCCATAACCCGGGTACGCGTAGTCCATGAACAACACCACGTCTGCCTCGACAATTTCCGCTCCGAGGTGGACGAGCTTCGCTGTATTTTGGGCGATGCCGAGCACCTGCGCCTTGGTCTTGGCGGGCATGGCGGAGGCATCGATACCGATCACGTTGCGCTGTCGACCATCCTTGGCGAACCCGACGAGCATGCCGCCGTGGGTTGAACCAGTCACCGTACAGACGACGATATAGTCGAAGGCAAACCCAAGCTGCTCTTCCTGGGCACGCACCTCCTCAGCGAACCCCACATAGCCCAGGCCGCCGTATTTGTGGACAGAGGCGCCGGCAGGTATCGCATATGGCCTGCCGCCCCTTGCCTTGACTTCATAAAGTGCCTTTTCCCAGCTGCGGCGGATGCCGATGTCAAAGCCCTCGTCAACCAGGCGCACCTCTGCCCCCATGATGCGGCTCAAGAGGATATTGCCGACCCGGTCGTAGACAGCATCATCATGTGGGACCCAGCTCTCCTGGACCAGGAGGCATTTCATGCCGATCTTGGCGGCGACCGCAGCGACCATGCGCGTATGGTTGGACTGCACGCCACCGATTGTGACGAGCGTATCGGCATCTGACGCGATCGCGTCGGGCACAATGTATTCGAGCTTGCGCAGCTTGTTTCCGCCGAACGCGAGACCGGAGTTGCAGTCCTCGCGTTTGACGTAGATTTCCACCTTGTCGCCCAGATGCTTGCCGAGGCGGTCGAGCCTCTCGATCGGCGTGGGTCCAAAGGTGAGCGGATAACGTTCGAATTTTTCCAGCATGCTATCTCCAGCAAAAAAGTACCTGAACCGGCTACGCACCGGTCAGCCCAGGGGTATGGTCGCGTGTTAGCCGAACACAGATTCCCTATACGATCAGCTCAGTCATCAGAGGGTGACCAAAATTGGTGTGGGTCTGAGCACTGATCCTGTCATCCGCGCATCAAAGCAGCAGCACATGCTGGGCATTCGACCAAGCCGGGACACAGCTGAAAATTGCATTCCGCAGTTGATCAGAGTCAGACGACTGGTACCCGAGCTTTCCTGTAACCATCGGCATGCTGGCCCCTGTGGCGAGTTCCACGAGCGCGGCTAGAGGACTGCCAGATCAGAAAGAGCACGCGGCCGAAGGAGCCGGCCTGAAGCAGCAGCGAACAGGCCAGCGTCGTGACGACTGCCACACGGAGCGAATCCAAAGCGAAGTAAACCATCGACGCATTGCTGCACAGGACCAGCCCCACGAGCCGACAAAAAGATGAAGTGCACGCCGCTCCCCTGGTTTTCGCCAGATCATGTTGCGAGCTCGTCGGCCGCAACATGCGTCTGGCAGTTCTTGGGGCAGACGCGGCCGCAGGCTCCGCAGCCGATGCAGCGGCCGGCATCATCGACAACCATGATCATGCGATTGAGCTTGCCGTCGAAATCGTCGTCCTCGTCATCGCAGGGGCCGAGGATTTCACCCGCATCATCAACGCCGTGAAGATGCATGACATCGCGCGAGCAGACCTTGAAACAACGGCAGCAGCCGATGCAGGTTTGCTATCGATGGAGGTCAGGTACGGCGGCATCCAAATGGAGCCGTCACGGGTGGTGAATGTGCGCATCATCCTAAATTCTTCATTGAAGCGAGTTCTCTCTTGGCAACATCCAACTCGGCATAAACGGCTTGGGTTTTCTCGGCGACTTCCTGTATGTCGGCCCACTTGCCCGGCAGACCCTCGACGAGGTCCTGCAATGCCATCTTGGCAATAGCTGCACGCAACTGGAGCTTTCGGACTTTTTTCCTCATCCTATCTAGGTCTGACATAGATCCTTTCTGGAACAATGGTTTCTTGATGCGCTCCATCTCGGGCTAGGCTTCAATGGCTGCAGTCGCATCGTCGACCAGTTTCGTACCGGCCTCAGCAAGTTTGCGGAAAGTCTCGAAGCCGAACCGGTGGACGTCTCGACAGAACGCCCAACCGCCGGAAGCCCCCACGGGTTTCATTTCTATTGTCGGCGACGTCGACACGCCGGAGCGCTCCTCGATCGCAAGCGCTACGGCGGTGTAAAACATGTCGAGCCTCCACAGCGCGTCAGGATCGGGATCGCCGCCAAAGGGTACCGCACGTTGCTGTTGCTTGGTGATGATGAACTCGGCCAGCAGCTCGGCATCCGAATGGCCTTCCCATAAGCCGAAGGAATCCTGAGTACGAATGAGCCGCAGGAGGCATTTGACGAACGGGGAAGCAAGGGC
>NZ_SRSR01000020.1:0-33675 GCF_004792275.1 Mesorhizobium sp. M4B.F.Ca.ET.143.01.1.1 | reverse complement strand
CGTTGCTGTTGCTTGGTGATGATGAACTCGGCCAGCAGCTCGGCATCCGAATGGCCTTCCCATAAGCCGAAGGAATCCTGAGTACGAATGAGCCGCAGGAGGCATTTGACGAACGGGGAAGCAAGGGCCTCGCCGTCCCCGTGGACAGCAGGGCCAACCGGTTCATGAGGAATTTCGCTTTTCCCCAATTTCAGTACTCCTCTTGAAGGACGATCTCTTTTTCTGCGATGTGTGGTTCGGGCGCTTGCGTGGGCGGGGAATGGCTTGGGCGAGCCGATCCCACGCAACAGTGTCCCGTGGCCGACCTCGAGCACGTCCACCAATGCGAGACCTTTCACCGCGGCGCGAACGCCTGCGCCGCGGTTCGACCCGAGGTAAACGCAATGGAAATTCCACCTGCCGCAAGCCGCGCACTTTTGCGGCATCGACGTTATTGCTGCGAAGTGCGCCTGGGCGGGCGGATTTGCCGGTGTTCAATTCCAATTGTCATGCCCTTCGCGATCCTTGCTCAGGAAGTGACAGCGTTTTGAGTTTCGGAAGTCTTGTTTTGCGGAGCCACACAGAGACCCGCGTGACAGGCAGGCTCACCCGTGTAGTTGGCCAGGGCTTGGAGCAACGAGGTGAGGTAGCGCTGTTTGGTTTGGTCCGGCACTGGCTCCGAATGGTCCAGCGATTTGATTGCCACCTCGATCAACTCGATCGCCCGGTCCTTGTTGCCGCTCTCGTAATAATACTGAGCGACCGGAAAGTAACACCCGAATTTAAAGTCTCCATCGCCTTGCGGAGGATTAAGTTCCAGGATCTGTTCGGAGAGCTCCTTGCCCATCGCAAAGCGATCATCATGCGGAAGATGGGAGTTGTCGATCGTGGGATGGAAGAGTTGGTTCAGCGCCATCACCACCCAAGACATCGCTTCGAACTTTTTGTTGATCGCGTCCTCGACCAATTCGCGCATAAGCGGCAAGCCGGTTTTGATGTCGCGCAGCTTGTGAAGCAGAATATCCGCATGAACCCGCCGAAAATCAAAAGAGTCTGGCATCACGGCGAGGCCTTCTTCGATGGCCAATAGTGCCGCTGCCCAATCCTCGTCCTGCATCGCCGGCCCAAGTTTGGCGTATATCGGCTGACTCAGCGACGATTCGCGCACACGCGAGATTCGCTTTGCATCGACGGCTTTCGCTTCATAGCTGCTGCGCCAGCTGCCGTTAAGGACTTTCGGCAAAACGTCATCGAGAGGTGCCGGGTGGCCGATATAAGCGATGTGGCCGTCGCGGTCGACCACGAACGAGGTGGGAATCCCGAACGAAGAGCTGGGTTCCAGCCAGAGCTTTTTCATTTCGCCAGTGCAATCGAACGCTGTCCGATAATTCAGATTCGGGAACTTCTCGGTCAGCCAGGCATCCACGTTGGTCCGCGCTTCGTCCGCGGTTGCAGCCTTTTCGCAAGCTGCGACTCCGATAATCTCAAATCCGCTGTCTTTATATTTCTCCTGCAGTTCGATCAAATGGGGCATGGCGTGGACACATGGTCGGCACCAAGTCGCCCAAAATTCAACGAGGTAGACCTTGCCGGGCCGAAGGCTCGTGAGGGGCTCGCCACGCAGCCAGTTCTCCACTTTCAGCGCAGGAGCCGGGGACCCCATACGCAGTTCCATCTTGGTGTCCAAAGTCATTCCACACCTTTCGTCTCTTTTGTCGCGGAATATTTTCCAGTCAAAATCGGACACGGTCTCGAGGGCATTGCTCCCTCTCGCTTGCTTCAGCGGAGCTCTCACCGTGTTGCCGCACATCAAGCACGGCAAAGGGCATGCCAACCCTTCTTAGCTTCGGCAAGCGCCGGTACCGCCTTGAATAAGCGAGCCCTAACACGGCCAGCTGACGTTAACCTGAATGTCGGCTTTCGACGGCTCACCTTAGCGGCTGCCGTTTAGGAAGGTGAGAGTTTGGCTGGCCCGCTGGCGATAAGACCGGCTTCGGCGTCCTGGAGTAGTCGCACTTCGGCGATGGGGTCGAAAGTGCGGGAGAGGCTCGGTACCCTTGCAGCCACCGCCGCATGTGGCCCGGCGTCATAATTCGCGTCGCGGTTGCCAACGGCGGCGTTGGGCTCGATCCACGTGGCGTTGAGCCCGACAGCACGTAAAGCTGCATCGTGATTGAATGCCCTTTGCTGTTTCACGCCAAGCAGGAGTCGCGCGACGCTACCTTGCTCAAGCGCGAGCAGAGCGATCTGACGCCGTAGGAATATTGCTCGTCCCGCTTTTGCCGCCAGAGGCGGAAATCTTTCCTGAATGCCACCGCCGATCATCAATATCGACGAATCATATCCCGCTGCCCATTTGTTCGACTCCGAGGTCGGGCCAGCACTCCGTCAAGGGACGGTTGATGAACCCTAGATGCTCGGGATTGGCGCATGGCGCGCGCCGCAGAAGGCTGTCAAGGATGCGGCGCGCTCGCCAGGCCAGCAGCCCAAAGTTCGGATCAGCCAGCCCGCGCTGTCCAAGGCAGGCGTTCTGAACGAAAAGGCGTCGGTCTCGCGGTCCGTCCCAGTACACCGAAAAATCCTCGCCGATGGCGAGCTCATTGCCGATCTGTTCGAGGCGATCTGCGATCGGTTCTAGGAAACCCGGCAGCGGTTTCTCGTACCCGGTGGCCAGGATGACGATATCGGCGGTTACTTCTCCGATGTTGTCCAAGCCGCGTTGCAGCGTGAGCCTGTGCCCTGCTCCGGCATTGATGCAGCGCGACACGTTGCAACTTGGCCGCAATGTGATCTCGCATTGGTGTGGCTCGAGAAAGGCGTGGTGGTAGAGCGCCTGATAGACCGCGCGCAACTTGCTTTCTGAAATGCCCTCGGAGGCAAGCGCGAAACGCCGCAGGAACAGCTGTCGATGCACCTCGCTCATCGCAGCAAAACGATCCGAGAAGCATGGCGTGAACAGCCCGTTTGTGAACGCGTGGTCGTCGAAAGGCATCTCGCGCGTCAAGACCCATGTGATCGCCGCGGGCCGCCGTTCTTTCGGCCGGCCGACAAGGTGCAGTAGCAGCTCGGCTCCCGACTGTCCGCCGCCAACAACGCAGACATGCTTTTTTTGCACCTCAGGATTGATGTGGGCCAACTCAGATGAGTGGAACAGGTTGGGTCCAGTCCAGCCATGAAACTGAGGCGGAATTTGCGCCTGCTTGCCTATGTCGATGACGAGGTTTCTTGCATCAAGGACCGCGTTGTCCGTCCGCACGCGAAACTCGCCGTCAAAGCGGATTTCGCGAACGGCCTCGCCGCCACGGACAAGCGGATTCTTCTGGAACGCCCAGTTGAGATATTGGGCGAACTCGGCTCTAAGCACCCCGTGAAATTGCGCATTGAGGAAATTGTAAAGACGCCCGTTCTCGTGGAGGTAGTTTACGAATGTGTAGGCTGATCGCGGATTGACCAGAGTAACCAGATCCTGGAAGTGGCCGACCTGGAGCTCCGCGCAATCGAAAGCGCTGCCTGGATGTCCTCGGAAATCGACCTCCCGGTCCAGGAACAGTGCCCCTTGCGCAATCTCTTCCTGTATCTGACACGCAAGGCTCAAATTAGATGGTCCAGCACCCACACCAATACAAAAGAGGTCCACTTATCCTTACTCCTCTAGGAGTGTTTTCCAACTCAGCGGCATGTTGACGTCGATTGCCGGGCATTGAGCAATGCGAACCTCACAGGCATGCTTGAGCCGCGGTCCCGACTGAGAGGACAGCAAAAGCGTGTGCCGCCTTCCAGGTCTTGGGCTCAATGTCGGCGGCATCGACAGCGGCGCGGCGTGATCCGAACCCAAGAGCAGAAGGAAAGTGTGTGATGCTGTCGCGCGGCTCTTCCGGATCTTACGGCGGCTTCTAGCGCCGGCCTCCACCCCAGGAGTGGCTGTTTCCCTGCCACGACGGAAGCGGCTCTTTCTTTCGAGGGGCGTAACCATGGATAACGGCTCTTAATGCTTTCGGAGACTCCCATGCATGCGGCGTGCCGGATAAAGACCTGTCAAACCAACGAGTTCGCGCAGTTCCAGCTCGTCTGGAATCCGACATTGTCGCACGCCCGACGATCGGGCAGGGGAAGCTCCGCGGCAGCGGCCCTTGCACACCGCAGGCTGACAGGGACAGCCGCCGATTTGACGCGCGTCCGGGTACTGATAAGGGGCCTTCCAACAGGGTTCGCGCACGAGGCGGGGTCTCCTGGTACACCCGCCCTGTGGCTTGGCTGCGGTCTGCTGCAGCCGTTCGTCTTTACTGCCCGTTGCGGACGATCTCGCACGAGTTGGTTCACGAGAGCGTCGTGAAGCAGTCGAGGCGTCCGGTTTGGCTCTGACAAGCGTCGCAAGATGTTCGCGGATCCAGCCATGTCTCCGCAATCCGACCGGTAACCGACGACGACTTCGGACTGGTTGGCGGTCCTACGACCTGATCGGTGTTCCTACGGAGCTGATCAGCGAGCCAAAAACAGCGGCAATGTGGTCTTCCCAAAGCTCCAGCTCGGCGGACCGCCGAAAATCCGCTCACGCAGCCCACGGCTGCCATAAGCACCCATAACCATCATGTCAGCACAGATGTCGTTCGCGTGCTGGGTCAGCACTGTGCCCGCCGATTTGCCGGCGCTCTTAAGCAGGTCAACGGAGACCCGAGCACCGTGCCGAGTAAGATAGGCAGCGATGTCAGCTCCAGACTGCGCGCCTTTCCCGTTGTTTTGCGCCTTTGGATCGACCATAGCGACACAGACTTCCTTGGCAGCGGATAGGATACTAAGAGCTTCCCGAACCGCACGCGAGGCCTCTACACGCGAATCCCAGCCGACCAGCACGCGTCGAGGCGACAGCGTCGCCTTAACGCCCTTCGGCACGATGAGCACCGGCTTTCCGCTATCGAACAAGCAGCCGTTGACAACAGGAGGTCCGAGAGTCTCATCGTTGAGGAGGTCTCCTCCAACGATCGTCAGGTCAGCGCAGAGCGCCCGCTGTCGTGCCACTTCACCGAGGCTAGCCGGATCGCAATAGTCGGTGTCAACGTCACAGGAAAGCGACATAGCTTTCAGCCTTTTGAGGATATCCGCGGACCGTCTTTCCATTCTGGTCACGTCCTGTGAAAATTTCTCGATTTGCTGAAATCGATAGTTCGGTACTGCAATTGCCTGTGCACGTCCTGTATTCCATTCGGGGGGCGGAGACAACATCAAGAGCAATGGAGGCGGTATAATGAGTACCGATAGGTGCGCGCCGACCTCGGCACACAGTCCGGCAGCTGTTGTGAGGTCCTCATCAGAATGATCAGCACCCGTCACACTGAATATGCTTTTAAATTCCATTTGCCTGCTTCTCCTGGTCTTCGTTAGGAGCGCCTCAAAGCGGCAACACCGCTCTCAGGAGGAAGAGAGAGCGGCACCACGTTCGATCACCGATTTCAGTCGTCCGGCTTCTCGAGCGAGTAGCCGGCCGACCTGACGGTGCGAATGACGCTGCCGGGCAAGGCCGTTTTCAGCGCCCTCCTGATTCGGCTGATATGGACATCGACGGTGCGTGCACCGACATGAATGTTGGGCAGCCAGGCCGCCCCGATAAGCTCGTCCCGGCTGAAGACCTTGCCGGGGGCCTCAATCATAAGCCGCAGCACGTTGAAATCGATCCGTCCGAGATGGATGTCGTGGCCATTACCGCGAACCCGATGGGCATCGAGCTTCATCTCCAGGCCTCCACAACAAATCCAACTGTCGTTTTCAACCCCGTTCGGACCACGCTTGGTCAGCCCGAGCCTCGCCCGCAGGCAGTCGAGCAGCTTGGCCGGAGCCACCGGCCGCACAAAGCTCTCAACGCCTGCCTTCAAGAGATCGAGGTGCTGGTGCTCGGCGCCAGGCGCGATCAGGGCGATGATAGGCAGGTCGGTGGTGCGCGGTTCCCGCTTGAGGTGGGCGCAAATTGCGGACCCGTTTATGCTGGCTGGGTCGCAATCCAGCACTACGGCCTGAAGCTCCCGTTGTTCGGCCAAGGCCAGCGCAGCCTTCGCGCCGTCTGCCGTCTCACTGCTGAAACCGTCAACCTCCAGTATGTGGCTGTAGAGCAGATAGAACTCGGCATCTTGCGAGCAGATCAGGACCAGCGGCTTCTTCATCGGCGATACCCCAACAACCTGGTCGGCCTCGAGTCCCTGGATCGAGGGGACTGGCCAACATAGTTTCTCGGGTCCGTCATGATGGCCTTTCTCGAAAATCGCGCCCATCATGCCAGCGCCACGTGGGGAAAGGTTTCGATGACTGAAATCGCATCGTCGACCAGCTTCGTACCGGCCGTGGCGAGCTTCAGGAGCGTCTCGAAGCCAAACCGGTGGACATCGCGCAGCGTTTTGGACAAAACGACCAGCCGTCCGGTCGTGAAAAGCACCCGACCAAAACCCTCATGGCTCACCTGGATCATCGGCGATGCCATAAGGCCGCAGCGCTCCTCGATCGCAAGCCCGATGGCGGCGTAGTACTTGTCGAGCCTCCACAGCACGTCGGGATCGGGATCTCCGATGATTGGGATCCCTCGGCGCTGTTCCTTGGTAATGATGAAGTCGCCCAGCAGCTCAGCGTCCGCTTTGCGTTCCCACGAGCCATAGGAATCCTGAGAACGGATCAGCCGCACGAGGCATTTGACGAACGGGGTGCAAAGAGCCGCCTCGTCTTCGGCGACAGCTGGGGGGATTGCGGGGTCAGGCATTGGCGTCCTCCTCTTTTCAGTCCTCGTCCTCGAAGGACGGTTTCTTTTCGGCAATGCCCGCTCGCGCCAGCACCTTGCGCAGCCAAGGCGGAGGACACGTCCTGAGCATCATCTGCGTGCGCAAGAGCACCTGTGGGATCGATTGGGGCTCCGCCACTTTGATCGGGTGGATTTTTGCCGCGACAAGCTTGGCTGCCGAAGGGCCGCCAATTGCCAGACAAAACAGGATCTGACAGCCCTTGAGCGCATCCACCTTTGGCGTGATGCGATCATCGCGCTCGGCCCGATGCTCCCCGCTTTCATCGGACACGTCATCGAAGGCCACGGCTTCTACGAGATTCCATTCCTCGCGCGTCACGTCGTAGACAGCAAAGCGCCTGGCCGACCCGAAATGGGCGTTGAGGTCCTGCATGTCCTGAGTGGCGATCGCAACGCGCAATGCGCCCTTACGTCGTTCAGGCATCGGGGCGAAAACCTCACTACTGACCAGCGAGAGGCGGCGAACAGCGTTCATCGTGATATTTCTCGATTACGGAGTGGATCAAGCGCCTCAGGAGTGGGCGCGTGTTGGTTGGCCTGGAAGATGCTGGCGACCTCGAAGATCATGTCGCGGGTGCCCTGATAGAGAATTGCGAGCTTGTGCTGGCTGCCTAGTCGATCGAAGACCGGGAACCCGATGCGCATGAGCGGAATTCGGAGCCGCTCCGATGCTTGGCGCCCGTGCGAATGCGTGACAAGCAGGTCAGCACCGACGGCAAGACTTTCCAGATCGCCGAGATCGCCGATCTGAACCGAAACCGCCGGGACTTTCTCGAGAATTTTAGACCTGTCGGTCGTTGTGACGGCCGCGGCTATCTCGGAGCCGAGGCCAGCAAAGAAGGTCGCAAGTTGGAACAGCTGGTCTGGTTCGGCAGCGATGGCAATTTTCTTGCCGCCGAAATGGAAATGTCCGTCGAGCATCGCGTCCTGCAATTGCGCCCGGCGCCGGCGCACGCGGGCCGGTACCGCCGCGCCCGAAATCGCAGACAGCAGCGACACGAAGCGGTCCGTGTCCTGCAGCCCAGTCAGTGACTGGAACAACACGTAAGGCACGCCGGTCAACCCGTGCAGCGCTTTCGCCGGGCGGCGCATGTGCTCACCGATGGCGATGCATTGCATGGCCGTGCCCAACTCGCGAATGTCTTCGACGCTGGTGCCGCCGTATGTGGTCGCTACCCAGCGGTCAGGAACCGTACCGTCGAGCGAGCCTGAAATGTCGGGCAGAATAACCGGCTTGAGCCCAAAGCTTTCAACCATGTCCCGCATATGCTCGATGTCGGCGATAGAGAGGTTGCATCCGGGCAGGATTGCGATCTTCTTCGGGTGCCGCGCCCGTTCGCCCGAGCGCGTAATCCCTTCGATCATTGCGGTGACTGCCTTGGCCCAGCCCTCTTCGATCGCGCCGTCAAAATCCGGCGTGTTGGCCAGCACGACCTCCGTACCCGCAAGCTGTTGCGTGTGCTTCCGCATGATGTTGGCAATATCACCCGCGCAATCTTCGCCACGCGTCTCCACCAGCGCGGTCGTGCACACCCCGATCAGCGTTGGCTTCGTGCGGTTCTTGAGGTTGAGGATCGCCTCTTCCAGATGGTCGGCTGCGCCGAGGATGGTCGCCACCTCATCCATCGCCGTAGTCTGCAAGGGAATCGCTTCTTTGAAGTGCCGCACGAAGAGAACGAGCGCAAAGCTTGTGCAGCCTTGGCTGCCGTGGAACAGCGGCATCGCACCGTCGACGCCAAGAAAGGCAAAGGCGGCACCCAGCGGCTGCGACGACTTCAGCGGGTTGACTGCCGCCGATTTGCTCTGGGGAAGGATGCGGGCCATCGGTCGCCTCAACACTCGTGTGCCGTCGCGCAGGCGAATTCATCAAACAGGTACGCGGTCTCGTTCCTCGTGCACGGCAATTCGCCTATCAGCTCAGGCTGGCAATCCCACGGGGCCGGCTGGCGCACCTGAGACCAGATCGGATTGTGAATGGCGAGGTCGATCTGGCGTACGAGTTCCACCATGCCGTCATAGCCGGCATAAGGATGCTGGCGCTCCTGGTTGATATCGAGCCAGGGCGTCTTGGCCTTGAGCGCAATGAATTGCGTGCGACCGCCCGACAGCATGATATCGGCCCTGTGTTCAGAGAGCATGGCGTACAGCTCGCTCGCAGCCATGGATTCGAACATGTGCTTGTCGTGCTTGAGAACTTGTTTGATGCGCTCCTTGTCCTGCACCGTAGATTTCTTGATCGAGGTGCCGACGATCTCGATTCCGATCTCCATCAGCGCATGGACAACCGACCAGGACTTCACACCGCCTGTGTTGAGCAGCACGCGCTTGCCTTGGAGCCTTTGCCGGTAGGATTCGAGTTTCTTCCACGCGATCGCCTCCTGCTGCGCGATCAGCGTCTCTGTGCGCTCGAGGATCTCCGGATCGGCGCCCTTCCTCACCAGCAGCCTGACAAGGTTTCGAAGAGCTTGCGATGTGTCGGAGATGCCATAGAAGGAGCCCTCGAAGAACGGGATGTCCCAGCGCTCCTCCATCTTGCGGGCAAGACTGATCAGCGCGGTCGAGCACACCATCATTGCCGCCCGGGCGCGGTGCGCGGAAGCAATGTCGCGGTAACGCGCATCGCCGGGAATGCAGGCGCGCACCCGGATCCCGAGCCGATCGAGGAGCGGCTTTACAAGCCAGAATTCGCCCGAGAGGTTGAATTCGCCAAGGATGTTGATGTCGTAGGGTCCGGGGTCGTCGGGTTCGACCGTGCCGATGACATGATCGAGCAACGCCTCGGCGGCGAGCTTATTGCCGAGGTTCTTGGAGCCTGCCAGGCCAGGCGCATTGATCGGCACCACGGCCAAACCGAACTTTTCCGTGGCGCGTTTGCACACGGCCTCGATGTCGTCACCGATCAGCGCCGTTACGCAAGTCGAGTAGACGAAGATCGCCGGCGGCGCGTATGTGTGCTTGATCTCGCGGATCGCCTTGAAGAGTTTCCGCTCGCCCTGCCCCATCACAAGGTCGAGTTCGGTGAGGTCGGTCGTGAAGCTTGTCCGCCACAAGGTCGGCCCTGACGAAACCGCACCACGGTTGTCCCAAGAATTGCCCTCGCAGGCGAGCGGCGCATGGACCAGATGCGCAACGTCGGTGATCGGCTGCAGGACGATCTTGGCTCCGTCAAAGGCGCAGCCGCCGGCTGCCGCCCCTGGTGTCAGCGACTTCGAGCAGCCCTCCTTGCGCGCCTTGGCATCTTTGCCACGGTTCTTATCGCAGGCGGGCTCATCGAAGGCGTCCTTGATTTTGGCGCTGAGGGAGGACATTGCTCAGCCTCCCCAGTCCATTGGGCAAGGAATGGCCTCGGCGAAAAGCCGGCCACGGCTCTTAGCGCGTGAGGTCATAGGAATAATCCGTCACACCCGTCTCGCTCGTCTCGCGATCGAGTTTGTCGAAGATCTTGTCGAGGATCGTCGTCAGCACGCGCAACGCTCCCTGGTAGCCAAAGAGCGCAAAGCGGTGATGATGGTGCCGATCGAAGATCGGAAACATCAGCCGGATCAGCGGTGTTCCGGTGTCGCGCTCCAGGTACTTGCCGTAGGAATTGCCGATCAAAAGGTCCACCGGCTCGGTAAAGAGCAGTGAGCGCAGCGCCCACAGGTCCTTGCCCGCCCAAACCTGGGCAGCCTTGCCGAAAGGCGAGGATGCTAGCAGCTTCTTCAAATCGGCTTCCCATGCCGAGGTGCCATTGGTGGCGAGGCAATGGGTTGGCTCGCCGCCGGTCTCCATGACAAAGCGGGCCATTGCGTGAACGAAGTCGGGATCACCGTAGATGGCGTATTTCTTACCATGCAACCAGGATTGGCTGTCCGCCATGGCGTCTACCAGTCGGCCGCGCTCGAGGCGAATTGCCTCGGGAATCTCCTTGCCGGAAATCGCCGCGACCTCCATCAGGAATTCGTCCGTCGCCTGAACGCCGAGCGGATAGTGGAACGAGGCCGTCGCCTGCCCGACCTCCTCGCAATAGCCCAGTGTCTTTCGGGTGTTGTGATGCTGCAGCGAAAGCGTTGCCTCGGCGTTGAGGGCCTTCTTCACCTCGTTGATCTTCGTGCCCCCGTCATACATGCGGTATTCACCGTCCGAAGGCGTATCGAACTGGTCAGAGGCATCCTGGATCAATGTATAGGACACGCCCATTACATCGAGCAGGCGCTTGAGCTCCCGGTTGTTGCCGACGCAGAAGCCGTCGAAGCCCGGAATGATGTTGATGGTTCCTTCGATTTGCGTACGCTCCTGACCTTTCCAGAAGTGCTCCAAAATGCCTTTGACCATGTTGTCATAGCCGTCGACATGACTGCCAACGAAGGCCGGGGTGTGGGCAAAGGGCACGTCGAAGTCGCGCGGGACTGAATCTTCGTCCTTGGCGTTCTGGATGAAGCTGTGCAGGTCGTCGCCAATGACCTCTGCCATACAGGTCGTCGACACGGCAATCATCTTGGGGTCGTAGAGCTGGTAGGTGTTGGCGAGCCCGTCGACCATGTTCTTCAGGCCGCCAAACACCGCCGCATCCTCGGTCATTGAGGAGGAGACCGCCGCGGCAGGCTCCTTGAAATGGCGCGACAGGTGCGAGCGGTAATAGGCGACGCAACCTTGGCTGCCGTGGACGAAGGACATGGTTCGCTCGAAGCCGGCGGCAGCGAATACCGCACCCAGCGGCTGGCAGGCCTTGGCCGGGTTCACGACAAGCGCTTTGCGGGCGAGGTTCTTTTCGCGGTATTCCCACGTCTGGGTGAAATCGCGCTGATCGGAAATGATTTCATCGGGGTGCGGACATTCGAAGTTTAGCTTCTTCTCAGCGAGCATCTTTCTGTATTCCGGCTCGCGGAACAGGGGAGCGTGATCGAGAATTTTTTCAGCCGACTGCGGCATGATGATTACCTCTTTTGCATCTGGCTGCGCGGGACGGCAGCTCAGGACGTCAAGACGTTCCAGGCTCCGGCGGATCAGAGGCCGCGGGAGTTCACCGTCTCAGTGGGAGACTGGGGCTGAAGCAAATGTTTATTCGGCAGCCATCGCCCGCTCATCGCCCCGGCTTCTTTTCCAAGGCGCGTGGAATAGGTCCCAGACCGGGTTGTTAATGGCGAGATCCACATCACGTGCGAAAATGGCAAAGCCATCGTAGCCGTGATACGGGCCTGAATAATCCCAGGAATGCATCTGGCGGAACGGTATGCCCATCTTCTGCACCGGGTATTTTTCTTTGATTCCCGAGCCGACCAGATTTGGGCGAATCCCTTCGATGAATTTCTCCAACTCATAGCCGGTCACGTCATCGTAGATCAGCGTGCCGTTCTTCACGTAGTGGCCGGTGCGCTGATAGTCGTCGCTGTGGGCGAATTCATAGCCGGTGCCCACGATGACCATGCCGAGGTCCTCGTAGGCCGTGACGACGTGGCGGGGGCGCAGGCCGCCCACATAGAGCATCACGGTATTTCCTTCCAGGCGCGACAGGTACTTGGCGATGACCGCATCAACAAGCGGCCTGTACTTGGCAATGACCTTTTCGGTCTTCTCCTCGATTTCCGGCCCAAAATGCTTGGCTATGTTGCGCAGAGAGGCTTCGATCTGGGAGGGACCGAAGAAATTGTACTCCATCCAGGCGACGCCATACTTTTCCTCCATATGCCGACAGATGTAATTCATCGACCGGTAGCAGTGGATAAGATTGAGCTTAGCCTTCGGGGCGCGCTCGATCTCTGCGAGTGTGGCGTCACCCGACCAGTTGCCAACCACGCGCAGCCCTATCTCCTCAAGCAGTATGCGCGAGGCCCAGGCATCGCCGCCGATATTGTAGTCGCCGATGACGTTGACGTCGTAGGGGCCGGCCTCGAACTTGACATCCTTTTTGTCGAAGACCCAATCCCGGATTGCATCATTGGCGATGTGGTGGCCAAGCGACTGCGAGACGCCGCGGAAGCCCTCGCAGCGTACCGGCACGATCGTCTTGTCATACTCCTTGGTCTTTTTGCGAGAAACGGCCTCGGTGTCATCGCCAATCAGGCCGATAGGGCATTCGGACTGCACGGTGATGCCGTTGTTGAGCGGAAACAAGACTTCAATCTCGTCAATGATCTGTTCCAGCTTCTTGTCGCCGCCGAAGACGATGTCCTTCTCCTGGAAATCGGAGGTGAACTGCATTGTCCCGAACGTGTCGACGCCCGTTGTACCGACGTAGTAGTTGCGGCGCTGCGACCAAGAATATTGGCCGCAGCCGACCGGGCCGTGCGAGATATGGACCATATCCTTGACTGGCCCCCACACCACGCCTTTCGAACCAGCATATGCACAGCCGCGAATCGTCATCACCCCGGGAATGGACTTGATGTTCGATTTGACGTCGCATTCGGAAAGGACCTCGCTTTCCCCGCCAGCCTCGTTGCCGCTCTTTGCGACGTTGAGGTGCTTCTTGCGGCGCTTCGCCGCCTTGTCGGGATAATGCGACAGCACCTCTTCGATAAGCTTCGCATGAAGAGCACCGTCATTCTCGTATTCCCGGCTCATGAGTCCCCCTTTCAAGGTTGGGTGACGCCTCAAAGAATAGGCGCCGTTCTCTGCAAGGCGCGCCGATTCATGGCAGCGCTAATGTCACTACTGGGCCGCCGCCTTCGCCGCTTCCTTGGAGTGAAGCTCGGCAAGCATCTGCTCGTCGGTCTTCATGATGCCGAAGTCGAGCAGCATCTCCTCCAGCTCCTCCATGGTGATCGGCGTCGGGATCGTACCCTGGCCCGAATTGGCGTGGATCTTCTCGGCCAGAGCGCGGTATTCCCCTGCCTGCTTTGAGTCCGGCGCGTACTGGATCACCGACATCTTCCTGAGTTCGGCATGTTGGACGATGTTGTCGCGGGGCACGAAGTGGATGAGCTTGGAATTCAATCGGCCAGCCAGTGCTTCGGCCAGATCGAGTTCGCGGTCGGTTTGACGTTCATTGCAGATCAGCCCGCCCAGCCGCACACCGCCCGAATGGGCATATTTGAGGATGCCCTTGGCGATGTTGTTGGCGGCATAGAGCGCCATCATCTCGCCGGACATGACGATATAGATCTCCTGGGCCTTGCCTTCGCGGATCGGCATGGCGAAGCCGCCGCATACCACGTCGCCGAGGACGTCATAGGAGACATAATCGACATCGTCATAAGCGCCATTCTCCTCGAGGAAATTGATCGAGGTGATGACGCCGCGGCCGGCGCAACCGACACCCGGCTCGGGGCCGCCGGACTCCACGCACTTGATGCCTCTGTAGCCCACCTTGAGCACGTCCTGGAGTTCGAGGTCTTCCACCGAACCTTCCTGTGCGGCGAGATCCAGGACGGTATCCTGAGCTTTCGAATTCAGGATCAAGCGTGTGGAATCGGCTTTGGGGTCGCATCCTACGATGAGGATTCTCTGCCCGAGGTCGACAAGGGCAGCGAGCGTATTTTGGGACGTGGTGGACTTGCCGATGCCGCCTTTTCCGTAAAAGGCGATCTGACGCAGACCTGACATAATAGCTTTCCTTCCTTCGTTCTAATCATCGCGACTGCCCGCGACACAAGTGCCGATAGGCAGCTCGTGCCGCCTCACACCAAGCATCGCAAAAAGCGTACCAGCGTGATCGGCCGATCCCAGAAAAAACTTTGTCATTAAATTCCAGCCGCTTAGACGGCGGCAAAACGCGCGAACGGGCCTTTCAGGCGTCTGTCACGGACACGACAAAGCCGACACAGATTGTCGTGCGCCATCCAAACCGCCGTGTGTCGAGCTCGAAGCGGGAGAATGGGGAAGTTAGCCCAAAGCTGATGGCGAGACCATCGGAAGACATCGGCTCTTGTCTTTCCAGCCTGCCATTGATCGGGCGGTCGCTGGATGAGCAGGAGCCTGGGGCTTGACCGCGGCGCGGGTAGTTCAGGCAGGCTTACAGAGCGGGAACGCCGGCGGCCGATAGACATCCGCGCTTAACCTTTCATAGCCCGTCTACAAGTTGGTTCCGCCGACGCGCTATATGGAAGCCAAATAATTCAGTAGCTTAGCCGAGAGCATTGATTTTTTCAGAAAGATACGTGTTATACGCGTACGAACCGCCGAACCCATGGTCGGCGCCCTCATGCGCGTGAGACCCCGTTGTGGGCGAGGCTCGCGACTGGCTGCACGATCCTAGCCGGCCTGCTTGCCATTGAGTTTGGTCCCGCCGCGGTAGGCTGCGGCATCAAGGGCAACATCAGCTACAACACTGGCAAGAAGATTATCACGTTCTTGGACAGGAATCTTACTGGGAGACACGCATCAACAGGCGGGCGGGCGGGCTTCGAGAGGTTAGTGTCGCGGCAGCTTGCAGATCTGCCCACGGGGCCGCCACGATCGCAAAGTGTGTACAAAAGCGCCCTCTCTGCCGAACTGAACAGTGCTCACGGCCATAGCCTCGGATGAGCCCGACTGGCTTGACCTCTGCATGATGAGAGCAGCTTTTACACCAGGTGCGCAGCACATGTCTTTAACGAACGCATCGTCTTCAAGAATATAGAGAGCAATTCGGAAAACCGAGTAGTTGGCGGCGAAGCTAGGAGAAGGTATACACCACCCTCTTGTTACCCCAGAGTAGAACGTGCAGCTGCGGCAAGACGCGGGCTTCGAACCACCTGTCGCTGGTCACCTTTTCTACCAGCGATTCCATGCGCATCATATTCCGTCGGACTCGACAGAGACGTCTTCATTACCACGGCGGGGCGGCGTGTGATTGCCGGGTTGCAGACAAACCTCGCCGCGACGTCTTTGGGACGAGTGGTGTCGGCACCGAATCCCTATCATTTAGACTAGCCAGCTTGGGGAGCGCCGTCAGACCGCCAGACCGGAAGAGGAGGCTTCGCGCCAACTTGTGCCAAGAATGTTGGACCGTGCGGAACCGCTGGGGCGGCGCTCAACTCTGGCGCAGGATGAAGCGTCGATTGGGTGAATGAATAGGGCGCGCGTTCGACGGGTAGAGGGAGGCAAATCGCTGGATGTCTGCCGGATCAACGTCAACCGGTTCCATCGCCACCATCCACTCGACGTTTTCGGTGCACGGCGGCGTCGTCAGTGAGCCCTCATAAGTCCAATAGCCAAGCGAGGCTGGCAGAAGCCAGTTGGGATTCACCTCGTCGATCGTCACCTCCCCATTCGGCAGTTCGGGAAAGGCCGCAGCAAGGGCAGCAAAGCTGGCATTTGTCGCGCCGGGCGTTAAAAAGACGCCCAGCACGCCCAGAGTACCACTTTGCGTGTCCTTGTGAACGAAATGCACCTCCATCGGGAAGCTCTTGCCCGCCACGTGATGTTCGCTTGGCGCATGGAAATGGAACTGTACCAGTTCGTAGACACGATCGCTGCGGGTCAGCGTGCTGCCTTGTGGCATATTGATTTGAATGGTGTGGCCGTTGTTCACCATATTGCCGCCGCCCTTGTGCCAGCCGATGGCGATATGCGGGATATCCGCCTTGACCGCGCTGTTGATATTGATCGGCGATTGCTGCGTGCCGGCAGAGCATACGAAATTTTCCTTATCCAGATCAGCCCAGTGCTCCGGTCCGACCGGACCGGTGTACCCCCAATGGGCACTGGTCGCTTGGGCGGCTTGAACGCAAATCCGGCATGCGCCGAGCGCAACCAACCCTTTGATCAGGTGACGACGATACATATTACTTTTGCTCCTCTTGCGAACTGATGTTGGTGGCTGCCCTAATGGACGCGTGATGGCCAATCGGCGCGGCCAGTATTGTCCTTTGCAACTGATAGATGCCCGCATGCCTTGGCGTGCTTTCATAAGTGCGGCTGCCGTTTCTCGGCTGGCCGGCTTCTGCAGCCCGCAACGGGAGCAGTTTCAACCAGCTAAACGATAAAAAATTTGAGCAGACCAGCGCTTGACCCCCGCCGCAAAGGCACAGGCGAAGGTGATCACTGCGCGGCTGCCGTTCGCGCCGGAGGCCGCATCGCTATACTTTACACTCGCTGCCCAAGGAGACGCAGGCGACCCTAATACGTTTTCATCGCTACTCCCGACGCAGCCGACCCACGCCACGAAAACGTTGCTATATTTCACGTTGGGCCAGTGAGGAAATCGATCTTCTTTATGGAAGGCATTTGCGCAATGGATGCATTCCCATGCTGACAGTCGTGCGTCAGGCCGGACAATGAGATACATCGATAAGAGCTGGACAAGGATGAGGGGATGACGTGCTTGCGACGGAGCAGGTGGGGCGAGAAGGCCAGTTCTTGCGGATTTCAACTTTGCGTGACGACAGCTCATCGGAGTCAAGGTGACACACGCCGGCAGCGGGGTGTCCGGGCGGTTTCCAGCCGCACAATCGCGAGACCGCTGACGCGAACAAAGCTCGGCTGTACTCGGCACGCGAAGAGAGCCTGCCAAGCCGTTGGAGCCCGGCCTTCCGGTGCGACGCAAGCCGCAGACTAGACCGCCCTCTTGTTACCCCAAAGCAGAACGTGCAGCTGCGGCAACACGCGGGCTTCGAACCACCTGTCGCTAGTCACCCTTTCGACAAGCCATTCCATTCGCATCATTATTCCGTCCAAGTCGACAGAGGCGTCTTCACTGCCAGGGCGCGGCGGCGTGTGATTGCCGGGTTGCAGATAGATCGGAAGGTGCGGATATCTCGCCGCGACTTCTTTGGCGTAGGCATAGTCACTCTCGTCGAAAACGACGAGCTTGAGCACGATTTGCGGCTTCTCTTGCGCCGCTTCGAGGCATGCATCAAACGCAGCCCAACGGGTGGTCATCTCGCTGGACGGCGGCTTTGGGCTAAGGGTCAGCACGTCAAGATCCGCAAACCACTCCCTCACCACGGAACCCTGCGTTTCCAGTGCAAAACGATAGCCCTCGCGATGGCCGCGTTCTATGAGGGGACCGAACGGCTGAATGGCCGGGTTGCCGCCTGACAAGGAGACCATAACCGGCCTGCCGCCGGAAAGCGCATGGACGGTTTGCCACACGGCATCGATCGGCATCGGTAGCCATTCATGGCGATACTGATTGTCCACCGCGTGAAGGCTGTCGCACCATGAACAGCGATAATCACATCCGCCGGTTCTGATGAACACCGTCGGCAAGCCGATGAGCACGCCCTCGCCCTGGATAGTCGGCCCGAATATCTCGCTCACACGGATTGCGGGATGCATGTCGGTCACGGACGGTATTCCGCCCAAGTTTTCGGTGTTTCGCTAACGCGCACGGCCGCGGTCTGCGGCAGACGTGCCTTGCACCATTCATAGAAATGTCTGGCCAGGCATTCCGCCGTGACCTTCTCATGTCCCAGCACGTCGTTGAGGTGCCGATGGTCGAAGCTCTCGTCAATGTAGCGTTTGAGCGGCGCCAGATCGTGATAGTCGCGCACGAAGCCGTGGGCGTCCAGTTCCTTGGCCGACAGCTCCACTACGACGACATAGTTATGCCCGTGCAGGCGCGCGCATTGATGGTTGGGAGGCAAGGAGGTGAGCTGATGCGAGGCCGAGAAGTGGAATTCCTTGGTGATGTGGAACATTACGCGCGCCTCCTGCGCAGCGCCTCAAGCCAGAAATCGGCGTCCTCGTAGTCGGTGGGATCAGCGTGCCCGGCGAGATGGAACGCTTCGCGCCGCTCGACGCAGGTCCCGCATCGTCCGCAGTGACGCACGCCGCCCTTGTAACAGGACCAGGTCTCAGCAAACGGGGTGCCGTATCTTGCGCCATCCGCAACAATGTCAGCTTTTCCGAGATTCACATACGGTGCATAGAGGCGTATCTGCGCATAGCCGTCGAGCGCGCGGTCTTGCATTGTCTGGAAAGCTTCAATGAAGGCCGGACGGCAATCGGGATAGATGAAATGGTCCCCACCATGCACGGCCGCCGCCACCGCTTCGGCGCTGTGGGCGGCGGCGAGACCGAAGGCGATTGCCAACATGATGGCATTGCGGTTCGGCACCACCGTAATCTTCATCGTGTCTTCGGCGTAGTGGCCGTCCGGCACGTCGATACTGCTAGTCAGCGCTGAGCCGGAAAGGCCACGGCCAATTTCGCCGATGTCGATGATCTGGTGCGGGACCTTCAGTCGCTGCGCGCAAAGAGCGGCGAAGCCCAATTCCTTCCTGTGCCGTTGGCCATAGTCGAAAGATAGAAGGCCGGTGAGTTCGTGCTCCGCTGCCACCATGTGAGCAAGGGAAACGGAGTCCAATCCGCCAGAGCAGACGGCGAGAGTCTTCATCATTGGTATCCTTGTTTTGACCGGGTAAGGCTGCGACCGGAGATTTCTCTGCGCCCCCACTACTCCAGCGACTCAGTTTTGTGAACCGGGAGAATTTGCGCTCAGCCCGATTGGAACGGGAGTGCGTCGCGTCCAACACGCGTGATCAATAAAAGTTGAGCGCTTCAGCAGTTTGTTTCGCATCGCGCCAACTTTCGCAATCTGCTGTCGGATCGTCGACTTCGAGACAAGGTGATGTTCGGCCGACATCGGCTGACTCTTAATTAAGCCGCAGAACACATGTTGGCTTTCTGGCCTTCGCTTGTGCGGTTGGCACGACAATTGACATTCTAATTGTGGGGCGGCACACCCCGCCAGCCGAAAGTGGCAGTGAGCTCCTTCAGGCGCAGGTTGATGTGCTGATTATTCGGCGATTTTCCGATCTCGAACCAGAAAGCGAGGGCGACATGGATGCCAGCAAATTTGACATTGGCGACATCCGCCTGGAGAACCCTGCGCGGCGCGATTGAGGCCGCAGGCGAGCCTGCTCTACCTGCCGCCCTACAGTCCCGACTTCAATCCGATTGAGAACGCCTTCGCCCAACCTAAGGCGCTGCTGCGAGCAAAGGCCGACCATCAAGGCTCTATGGGACTGACGTTGCCCCAGCAGTTTTGAGTTCGTTTCCGGCGTGGGTTGTGCCCTGCTGGGCGGGTGAAGCGACGGGCGCTGGCGCGGAGCCTTTGGCATAGCGCAGCGCGAGCGACCGTCGCGGATTGAAGGTGCTGGCGAACTTGGCCGGGGTCTGCCAGGCGATTTGGGAGTGCGGCCGCGCGGTGTTGTAGTCGGCGTGCCACAGGGCGATGGCTACGCGCGCCTGAGCCAGCGAGGTGAACAGCGTCTCGTTGAGCAGTTCATCGCGCAGTCGGCCGTTGAAGCTCTCGATGAAGCCATTCTGCATCGGCTTGCCGGGCGCAATGTAATGCCATTCGACGCGGTTCTGATCCGCCCAGGAGAGGATGGCGTTCGAGGTGAACTCGCTGCCATTGTCGCTGACGATCATCCTGGGCCGGCCGCGCTAGTGATGAGCCGGTCCAATTCGCGGGCAACCCGCATGCCCGAGAGAGACGTATCAACGATGAGTGCCAGGCACTGTCTCGTGCAGTCGTCGACGACGGCCAGGATGCGGAAGCGGCGCCCGTCGGTGAGCTGGTCCGATACGAAGTCGAGCGACCAGCACTCGTCGGGCCTCAGCGGCACCAGCATTGGCGCCCTGGTCCCGATCGCCCGCTTGCGGCCGCCACGGCGGCGAACGGCGAGCTTCTCCTCCCGATAGAGCCGGAACAGCTTCTTGTGGTTCACGACCAGGCCCTCCCGCCTCAGCATCACGAGAAGACGCCGGTAGCCGAACCGGCGACGCTCCTGCGCGATCGCCTTCATCCGCTCGCGAACCTCCCGGTCGTCCGGCCTGCTGGTCTGGTAGCGAACCGTCATGCGGCAACAGCCGATGGCTTTACACGCCCGCCGTTTGCTCATCCCGAAGCCTTCCTTCAGGCGAGCGACAGCTTTCCGCTTGGCGGCGGGCGTCACCATTTCTTTCCCACAAGGTCCTTCAACGCGGCATTGTCGAGCATGGCGTCGGCCAGAAGCCGCTTCAGGCGCGTGTTCTCGTCCTCCAGCCCTTCAGGTCGCCGAGCCTCGGTGACATCCATCCCGCCGAAGCGGGCCTTCCAATTGTAGATCGAGGCGTCGCTGACCCCGTGCTTGCGGCACAGATCGCCAACCGATACCCCGGCCTCGTGTTTCTTCAAAATTCCGATGATCTGCTCTTCAGAGAAGCGGCTGCGTTTCATGTCCTGATCCTCTGGATGGGCCAGAACGAACTTCAAACCGGATTAGATCAGAGGGGCAAGGCCTCGGCGCGGTCGTCGACCTCTTCACCCCAGCCGAATGTGCCAACTACTTCAAAGCCGCAGGATATGACCTGGATCAGATAGGACGTGCTCCAATGGTTTACACCTGACAGGAGTCCGGCCCCCACAACCGTTTCGCAATGAGGAGCAGCGCTGCCGCTGCTCCTCCAATCACACGACGGATTCACGATGCGGCAACTCGAGCCATGATTTCGGATCGAATGGCCGATGCGGTGTATAGTGAGGCATCCAGCGGCAAATCCCCAAATGCCAGTTGACACAGAAGATAATTAGCACCTGCCTCTTCCAGCTGATCAAGGAGAGCTTTTCGGACAGAATCTGCCGTTCCCACGACGCACAATTCACTTTCAATTGCTGCATCGAAGTTCAAAGGCAAGTTTGGTGGAGTGGAAATGGCATTTAGTTCGTATAGAAATTTGAAGCTATTGAGCCATCGTTCATAGGCAGGTGCTGCGAGCAAATACGCATCTGTTTCAGAACGCCCTATCACCACCATTCGGAGCAATCCAAGAAATGGCGCTTGCTGGCCAATGTCAGCATCGTGAATTCGGGCGGCGCGGAACGCGTCGGTAACGCTGCGAACAGAAGTGGAAGGTCCGACGCAGGCGATGTTTGCCCCATTCGCAGCGGCCCAGCTAGCCGGCTCGGGTCGATTGGTGGCGATCCATGTCGGCGGATGGGGATATTGGTGAGGTCTCAACGTCAGCGGAACATCTTTCAACTCAAAGTGGCGGCCCTGATAAGAAAGCGTCCCGCCTTTCATCGCATTGATGAGAATCTCACTGGCCTCCGCATACTGTTCTGGTGCTGCTTCTACAGCAACCCCGAAGTATCCCAATTCAGTGGGAGCAGAGCCGCGCCCTATGCCGAGTTCAAGCCTGCCGCCGCTCAACTGATCAAGCATGCAGATCTCCTCGAAGGCACGCAGCGGATGATAGAGCGCAAGTAGCATTACCATGGGACCAACACGAAGACTGCGGGTTCGCTGGGCGACGCTCGCTAAGAACAAATTCGGTGATGGACCTCTGCCATGCGGCGTACAGTGGTGCTCGGCGAGATGATACGCATAAAAGCCATAGCCATCGCACGCTTCTGCTAGGCTCAGCCGATCTGCATATTGTTGTGCGATGTCATCGCCGTTTTCGTCCAGATGATCGAAGATGCCGAAGGTCAGGCCCGAAGCGGAAATTTTCTTCAATTAATTGTTCTCCAAATTACCTATTATTTATTCGCTAATCATCATAGCTGGCGACATATCAGCACCTATTACTTGGCGCTTAATGTGAATTGACTTAATGCTTGTGCACACCGCGATTCTTCTTAAAGCTCATACAGACGCGTTTGGCGGCAGCAAGGAATTTGTCCATCTGCTCTGTGGTGCCAATGCTGACGCGAATACAGTTCTTCAAATCTACGTCAGGAAAGCTGGCGATGAGGATCGCCTGCTCTTTCAACGCGGCTTGCCAGCATGAGCCCTCCTGTCCCGCCGGCACACGGGCCAGCAAAAAGTTTGCGTGGGAGGGTGTTACGGAAAAGCCAAGTTGCAACAGCGCCAGGGTCACTCGCTGTCGTTCATGCTTGATGTGCCTGTGGTTCTCTTCGTAGGCGTGGCGATGCGCAAGAATGCTTTTCCCGACCGCCTGCCCGATCACGTTCATGTTGAAGACATTCTGGATGTTGCGCAGCCTGCCAATGATTTCTGGGTGACCGAAACCGAAGCCGACTCGCACGCCAGCAGCAGCATAGCTCTTTGAAAAAGTCCTCAAGATCAAAAGATTCGGATGTCTATTGACGAGGCGCAGGGCATTGTCGGGTGCGAAGTCAACGTAGGCCTCATCCAAGACGACCAAGCGATCTGCTTGCTCCACAAGGCGTTCGATTTCGGCCACCGGCACGAATGTTCCGGTCGGATTGTTCGGATTAGCCAACAGAATGAACTTCGCGTCTTTTGCGGGGCCGGACAGCAGTTTTTCTATCGGCAGGGGATGAGCTTCGCTCGATGCGATTTCGAGAAACTCGGCACCCTGCAACATGGCAAGTTTACGGTTGAACGAAAATCCGGGCGACAGCATCGCCACTCTATCTCCTGGGGCGAGGAAAGCTCTGTAGATGAGTCCGAGCAGCTCCGACGAACCGTTGCCGGCAATCACCTGATCTTTGGAAAATCCGTAAGCATCGGAGGCAGCTGCCCTTAAGCTGAGATTGTCGTCTTCCGGATAAAGATACTGGTGTTCGATCGCAGCAATTGCACTTTGCATTACGCTCTTCGGCAACGGAAACGGGTTCTCGTTCGTATTTAGCTTAACGCAATTTGCATCCGTCGCTGGTCCGTTGGACGAGAGAGCATCTAATTTGCTGGCCACCGGCGAAAAAAGCGAAAGCACGGTCTTCAGTTTTGCATCGCACATGTTCTTCTCCGTTTTTCAGTCCCGCAGGGCATGTGACATGAGGCAATAGTTGATCGTGACTTGATCGACGTTCGGCTATATCAGCGCTGCCTTCCCACCCTGGTGGGGATCGCCGACCACGGTTTGGATTTGACACCGGCAAGCTGTCGAGAACCTGATGACGACCCAACGTGTGGCCGACGGCCGATTCGGCGCAACAGACGGTGTTTCAACATCGCATCGTCCTCAAAGCCGCATGCAGGGCCTGCACGACAGCCCGTCTCCAGCGCCCGCAGATAGGTGGAAGCCGAAGTCTTGCCGAACCTCAGTTGCTCTGCCACCTGGCCCACCGGACTGCCCTGTTTATGGGTCAGGCGCAGGATATCTCTGACGCTCGTTCGTCTTGCTTGCTTCCGTCTTGGCATGGGCTCTCTCGGTTTGCTGATGAGAGAGCCAAATACCGGCTCATCTGAGCATGAGACGCAGGCCTGACGATATGGAGCGTCGCTGTGGCGCGCGTAGCGAAGAGGGTTCGCCTCGGTGGCGGGGCATGCAAGACGGCGCACCTCCTTAGCCATCCTGTCCCATCGTCTCAGATCGTGAGGCGCACCTTATAGTCGGTGAGGAGATCTTGCAGGGTCAGGTTACGCCCTAGCGCTTAAGGTTGTTGGTCGCACCGAGCAAGCGCGGGACCTGTCGACGGACAACAGCGGTGCCACTGCCGGCACTAGGTCGTCCAGCATCGCAGTGAACCGCGTACGTAGTATTTTGTCGTAGGCGGCATTCTGGATAGCCGGATACGGGCTCTTCACCCGCTGCACCACCGATTGCGGGATGATGTCGCGAGAAACATTCACGGATTTCGTGAAAAAAGTGTACCCGCCGAAGAGCCCCACTCGCGGGGGCGGTGCAGCACCACCTCGGTGTCACTGCTCGTGTTCATGCGATGGACTAGGCCGGCCAGCTGTTGACGCAGCTCGCGGTAGTTGTAAGTCTCACCCGTGTAGACGAGCACCAAGTCAGGTCGGCCATCCTCCTGGAGCATCCTCGGCTGACGGCCGCCCTGGATATCGATGATTGCCAGGCGGTGGTGTCCCAGCGCCGCAGGCCCGCCGATCCAAGTCCCCTCGTCGTCCGGACCGTGGTTCGCTATGGTGGCCGTCATATCGGCAAGCTCCCTTCGCGCATCGGGACCTCCGAGGTCTCGATTGAAGTCGATCCATTCACAGATGCCGCACAGGTTATGTCGCCGCATTTGGGGCGAAGCAGATATAAGGCCAGTGGGAAACCATCGAGGCAAAGTGACGGATCTAGCCCAGCTACGATCCGCATCCGACATTGTCGGACATCGGACAGCACCGCGATTCGCTGCATAGGAAGCCTGGAGTCGCGATTTCCCTTGGGGGAATCAGCGCATGAAAGGAGAGCTGGGTCGTGTCTGCCGAAATGAGAAATTGCTCCCCCTTATTGCCTCACCGAGGAATGTTACCCAGCGCGATAGACGGACATGCCCTACCTCCCCCCGTTGCAGCTGAGGGAGATAGGGGCCAGCTCTTCATTCAACCCTCATGGAGGATGATCAGCCCAGCCATTTCCATGCGCCGGCCTTCACAAGCCGTGCACCATTCAGGTTCTTTTCCTTGAAGCGCGACGATCCTTGTCAGACGTCGCAACACTTGCTGCCGAGAGCACGAGCTCTTCCTCGAGCATGCCTTGATCTGCGCCTCGAACGGCTCGCACATGCTGGGTTTCAACGACTTCGCAGAGGTTGATATTCTGCAGTGACTTCGTCTCGCTGCTGCACGGCATTGACGCTGGGAGCCATGCTCGCGTGGCGCAATTGTGCTGAAGCCGGTGCCCACGGCAACGTTTCTTAACCCGCCCCAGATCCTGGCGTTTGGCTATTTCCGACATTCGTGTCCGGCTTCGGACAAAGGCCGGGTTTGCCGAACGGAGTCGCACCCAATTTCCAGTGCTGCTTGAGCAATAATATCGACCGGCATTACTGCACAACACGAAAGTTGCTGCAAAAACCGAAGTGAACCCAAGGCATCGGGTCAATTGGCATGGCGCTTGCGACTCGGTCGATAGAACGCAGTCAAAATCACGGTTGCAGACCATGCCTACCTCTCAAAGCTCGATAAAGCACGCGAGCGAAATTCCCCGTCTCCGCGGAAGCTCGTCGCCTTTAAACGTGCCTGCTCGGGGGCGGTCTTGCACAAGACCGGTCCGAGGCAACCACGCCAAGGCGCGAGGCTGCCGGAACTGTCGACCGAAGTCGATGCCGCTTCAGTTTAACCGAAAAATGCACCGTACCACTTTGGCCTGGGAGCAAATCAATGACCGACAGAAAGAACGTTCCTCTCGTGACCTTTCGCACGCGTGTTCGCGATGAGTCGATCGGGGGGCCAAATCCTTATCGGTGGGAGAACAAGACCTCCGACGATTATTTCGGGGGCAAGCGCGTCATCCTGTTCTCGCTGCCTGGCGCCTTCACCCCGACCTGCTCGACCTTCCAACTGCCCGATTTCGAAAAACTCTATGATCAATTTCTGGAACTGCGAATTGACGCGATCTACTGCGTCTCGGTCAACGATGCTTTCGTCATGAATGCGTGGGGAAAGTCCTTGGGGCTGCAGAAGATCGAGCTGATCCCAGACGGGTCGGGCGAGTTCACGCGCAAAATGGGCATGCTGGTCGCGAAGGACAATCTGGGCTTTGGCATGCGCTCCTGGCGATACGCCGCTCTGATCGACGATGGCGTGGTGGAGCAGTGGTTCGAGGAGGAAGGCTTCTGTGACAACTGCGAGACGGACCCCTATGGCGTTTCATCCCCGCAAAACGTTCTCGACAAACTGAAGGCGGCGGCATGACCCAGAAGTGGCAAGTCTCACACAACCCAAGCACACACTAGAGCATCCTCGGCAGATTACGGTTCAACATGCATCTCTCAGCAAGCCTGCTTCAACGCCAGAAGCAACGTATGGTCTTATCGCCTCAAGCCATTGAAGCTATTCGCTTGCTGCGATTGACGCATACTGAACTCCATCAGCTCGTGCAGCAGGCACTCGAGAGGAACCCCGTTTTGAAGCCTGACCCGTTTGACGACGATTCGCCGCTGTCAGGGGTGGATCAGCGGAGCAGTCAAAGCAGAAGCGAAATCGGCGAATCGCCCATTGGCGGGCCGTCTGGCGGGCGCGGGCAATGGAAGTCGCAACGCAGTAGCGGCAACGATCGACCTGCCGTCGAGGAGTTTACCGCCCACACCGAAACATTGCACGACCATGTCGCCCGCCAGGTCGCCCTCACCCCGTTCACCCCCCAGGAGCGGCTGATTGCCGGACAGCTCGCCGCCCATCTGGAGGACACTGGCTATCTTCAGGTAAACCTTTTCGATCTGGCCAGGAGGTTAAACGTTCGGCAAGCTGATGTGGAACGGGTCATCGGAATCTTGCAGCAATTTGATCCGCCGGGGATTTTTGCGCGAACTCTCAGCGAATGCCTGGAGATTCAGCTGCGCCAGCAAGACCGGTTCGACCCGGCTATGGCAGCTTTGGTCGCCAATCTCGAGATGCTTGCACGGGGGGATTTTCAGGGATTGAAGCAGCGTTGCGGAGTCGACGAGGAGGATCTCCTCGACATGAGGAACGAAATCCGCGCGCTCGATCCCAAGCCTGGAGACCGGTTCCAGTCCGGGACGCCGGAAACCATCGTACCGGACGTCTGGGTAATGCCCAAGTCCGAAGGTGGATGGCGGGTGGAGCTTGATCCGGCCACGCTGCCCAAAGTGTTGATCAACCACACCTATGTCGCCGAAATCTCGCAGCTGACCAATCAAAATCCGGAAGGCAAAGCGTTTCTCGACCATTGCCAGGAAAAAGGGAACTGGCTGATCAGCTGCCTCGAGCAGCGCGCTAAGACGATCCTTAAGGTTGCGACCGAAATCGTGCGCCAGCAGGATGCCTTTTTTACACACGGCGTCGCCCATCTGCGGCCTCTCTGTCTCAAAAATGTCGCTGACGGGATCAAAATGCACCAGTCGACGGTAAGCCGGGTGGCTTCGAACAGGTACATGTTAACTCCGCGCGGGGTGTTCGAGCTGAAGTATTTTTTCACAGCGACAATCGCATCCTGCGAGGGCGGCGACGCGCACTCCGCCAAATCTGTCCGCCATCGGATCAAGGCAATCATCGCCGAAGAATCGCTCGACAAGGTACTTTCCGACGAAGACATCGTTGCTCAGCTCAAGCAGACCGGCATCAATGTCGCTCGCCGTACCGTCACCAAATATCGCGAGGCGATGAACATCCCTTCCTCCATACTACGGCGCCGCGATAAGCGTTTGTCCGCAGCTGCGATCAAGCGAAGTGACTAACCGGCATTCCTGGTCGGCGAGAGGCGACTCTCAACTTCCTCCGGGCCGAAGCAGCTTTCGAAGTCCTGGCATTCCCGACAACTGGGTGCAGTGCATGACGAAAAGCCTTCGGCCTCACACAGCTTGCGGTAAAAGTACTTTTTCCATTTCATGTTTTCTGTGTTGCCTGCCGCCAGCGCGGGAAAATGTCTGGCAAGCAGGCGGCTGAGCTCAGCGCGATTTGAGAGGCCAAGATCCCGCCAAAGATGGTCCGTGCGCATCGCACGCCGGGCGATGATCTTGGCCAAGCGGCCGCTCGCCGGGTCGGCCGGCGCAGCATGCGCTAGCAGCAGCCGGCGTAGCAGCTCCTCTTCCAGTTCCGGCTCGGGCTCGCTCAACTCCTCCAAAGCGAATACGCTGCTGGAGGTAGACGGGAAAGTTGCGGCCAAGACATCACGCAATTCGACAGACGAAAGGCCTGTCCCCTCCGTCGCCAACACCTCGCCCGCCTGGACCTCCTCAAGCGAACGTGAATGTACGCAGGGCAGCACATGCTGATCGAAGCTCCTCCCTAGCTCGGACCCACGCCATTGCGCGCTGGATAGGCAGCCATCATCGTAACGGCCGGCTTCAGCTTCCGGCATGACAAAGCGCCTTGTTGACCGCAGGGATGATCTTGTCGCCCCAGAGCTCGATCTGGCGCAGCATCGTCTTTTGGTCGAAGTCGCCCAATTGAGTCTGAACTGCGATCTGGTCCGGTTTCAAGATATCGATCTCTTCCAGCAGGCGATCAATCACGCGATTTACGCTGCCAATCGGCAAATTTTTGCGCATGGTCTCGAAGGACAGATCCTGCTGGGTCGGTGTCTCCTGCAGCAGGTAGCCATCGTGGCTCTGTTGGCGGCGCTGATGCAGGGCTTCAGAAAGCCGGCGCTGGAAGCGGGCATTGTCGAGATAGCTGTTGATCTCCAACTCGTCGTGGCTGGCATAGCAGCAGCGCAGCAGCGATATCTTGACGTCGGTGACGTTCTTTTCCTCGGATGCCGCCGCCCTCTCGACTGATTCACGCAGTGTGGTCAAAGTCTCTAAGCCGTCGTGGAAGGCTGTGACAAAAAAATTGTGCCCCTCGCGGTAGGCCCGAGCCATCCGTGCGGCTCCGCCAGCGATCCAGATAGGCGGCGTCGGCTGCTGGACTGTGCGGACCGAAATCGCTGTTGGGGGGATCTTCTCATACTGGCCGTCGTGTTCGAAGACGTTTTGGTTGAGGCCCTTGAGAATGATGTCCAGGTATTCCGAAAAGACGGCCGGCGCCTCATCGATGTCCACGCCGAACCGTTCGAACTCGAACTGCTGGTATCCCAAGCCTACGCCGAGCTCGAGACGGCCGTTCGCAACGATGTCGGCGAAGCCGATCTCGGACAGCAGGCGCTGCGGTTGGTAAAGCGGCAGCACGCAGACGGCAGTGCCCAGGCGAATCGTGCTTGTCAAGCCGGCGCAGTGCGCCACCATCATCAGCGGGGATGGTATGAGGCTGTAATTGTTGAAGTGGTGCTCAGCAAACCACGCGGTGTTGAACCCAGCCTGCTCCGAAGCGACGGCCTGTTCGATGGAGTTGCGGATGACGCTTTCTGAGGATTGGTGATAGCCACGCTGGGCGGCCAGAATGAAAGTGGCAAATTCCATGATTTCTCCTCGTTATAGACACGTCAGCCGACCGGGAATGTGCTCGGCATGCACATGCTTGGATCTCAAGCACCTCAGGTGCGTCGTGGAGCCGAGGCTTCATAATGCTCGGCCGGTCGCCCTGCGAAGGCCTGGCAATTAACCTGCGGCCTCCGCAAAACATTCGTCATAGAGTTCGCTGGCGTTTCCCGCATCACCGAACGAGGTCCAGCCGCCGTCCACGTAGAGGATCGAGCCGTTGATGTATGAGGCGTCAGACGAAGCAAGGAAGAACGATGCATCTGCGACGTCTTCTGGCCGTCCCATCCTGCCCATGGGGATGCGTCGTCCGATTGCTGTCAGGTCGATGCGGCCGGCTTTGGCCAACTGAGCAAGTGCGGGCGTGCGGATGTGGCCAGGAGCGACGGTGGCTGTCCGAATTCCGACCGGCCCGAGTTCGGCCGCCATGCAACGGGTCAGCATATCCATCCCCGCCTTGGAGGCGCCGTAGGCATGGCGCGGCGCGAACGGCAGAAAGCTGTCGATCGACCCGAGATTGAGGATCACGCCGCCCGGGCGCATAGCCTTGATCGCTTCGCGCGCGCAGGTGAAGGCGCCGGTAAGGTTGACATCCAGGACGTGTTCGAGCTGTTTCGACAGTTGCTCGATCGCAGGCACAATCCTGTCGGCGGTATCAGCACTATTGACCAGAACATCGATATACCCGAAGCGTCCCCTCAGTTCTTCGAACATCGACACCACATCGCTCTCGACGGCCACGTCCAGCGATTTCGCCAGATGCTTGCCGGGGAGCGATGTAGCCAGCTCTGCCGCTGCAGTGCCATCTTTATCAGCAATCACGACGGTGTCGCCGTTCGCGGCAAAGCGGCGAGCGACGGCCGCGCCAATGCTTTTTGCGCCACCGGTGACGAGCACGATTCGCGCATCTGTGCATTCGGCCGGACAGGAGAGCTCGGCTTGGAGCGCACCATCCACCGGCGGGTGAGCATCCCCCGGCTGGTTGAATGACATCCAGCCTCCGTCGACTGCCAGCACCGAGCCGGTGATGTAGCGCGCCTGCGTGCTGCTCAGAAAACGCACGACCCTGGCGATCTCGTCGGGGCGAGCCAAGCGCCCCATCGGCACGCGGCGGCGTATCGCCGCGAGGTCCATTTTGCCAGCGCGTGCCAGTTCTGTGACCATTGGGGTGCGGACGGAGCCCGGCGCCACCGCCGTGACGCGGATTCCTCGCATAGCCCACTCGCATGCAAGGGACTTTGTCAACGAGATCACGCCAGCTTTCGAGGCTGCGTAGGCGTTGCGCCTGGGATTGCCGACCACGCCCGCCATCGAAGCCACATTGACGATCGCACCGCCCGGCTTCATGCGCCGCGCCGCTTCCCGGGCCATAACGAATGGCCCAATAAGGTTCACTGTCACGCCGCGTCGGAAGGTATCGACAGCGGTGTCGATGATCCTATCCATCGTGGGTCCAACCGCCGCATTGTTGATGAGGACATCGATTTGCGCGAACCGTGCTTCGACCTGGCCGAAAAGTGAGAGCATGTCCTTCTCTCGCGACACATCGCACTCCAGACCGACGTGCGGCGACCCGAGATCCCGAGCCAGTTCAACCACACCACTGCCCGGAAGGTCCACCGCAACTACAGTGTCTCCGTCCGCGGCAAGGATATCGACCAGGGCACGGCCGATCCCGCCCGCAGCGCCTGTGATGATTACGGTGCGTGCTGCCAGTTTCACGAGAGCTTCTCCACGATGACCGCTTGTGATCTCAGCCCATCAACCTTGGGCGGAATGAAGGGCCGAGCCAAATCGTTGCAGTGACCGCCAGTTGCGGCCCCACACAGATGTCGTTCCCGTAGGGCGCTCATCCTCCATTTCTACCCACTTATGCAGCTCCCAGTTGGGGACCCTCGACGCCATCTTGGTCGGTGGGGATGTGACCCTTGAGCAACTGGTAGATGGGATCGTCTGGATGTTGTGCTCCAATCGGCTGTCGCCGGCCGAACCTATCTGCCTCAAGAATCGCTGGCGGGATTTGCTCCTCAACCCAATCGTAGACGACTGTCCGTTCCGCAATTCGCCACTCGTCCTGCCTCTTCTGAAACAGATCGCAGTAACGGCCGCAAAGCAGCGTCTGACGTATTTCTTGGTCTGTATCCGGTCCGCGTTGCAGCGCGGTGAAATAGCTCTCGACCGCGGCCTCTGCTGAACTGATGAAGTCGATCAGGCTGTTCGTGATTTGATGGATGTTACGGTGCCCCGGCAGACCGAGAGCAAATTGGATGAAGTCCTCTGCCGGTCCGCAATAGGGACCGTGCCTGTCATACGCTTCGGGCCAGTATGCGCTACGCAGCGCCGCCTCATCGGCGCGGTCTATCCCGCGGCAGTACCGATACAGGCAGTTGCGGATCGCCTCTCGGTCACGCAGTTCGGTAATTTTCGCGTGGTCGACAGGGTCTGTCGCGAATTGTATGATTGTTTTATCCTTCCCGATGCCAGTCTGCACTTTGCGTGTGTCTCTCTCTACAACTGAGTTAGCGGGGGGCTCGTCAACTTCCAGAGCTTGTTCGGGGCAGGCTCGTACCCCTTTTGAGGCAAGCAGTTGCTCCCCATCGGCAACATCAATATCACCGGGCAAGATGTAGCCGGCGTCATCAAGCTTGAAGACTCTCGGCGCCCGCGCCCAGCAGCGCGCATGACCCTGGCATCTGGCTTTATGTACGACGACACGCATAGCGAACTCCAATGTCGTTGGCTGAAACTTCAGGACCAGTCCAGGATCAGATTCTCGATCCCGAACACATGGCCGCCGAAGGTGATAGGTTCAGTCCCTGTCTTGATCCGAAAGGCTGGGATGCGCGCCAGCCACTCCTCCAGGCCAATGACAATCTCCCGCCGGGCAAGGTGTGAGCCAAGACAACGATGGGGACCATAGCCAAAGGCAGCGTGCCGGTTGTCCTCGCGCGCCAGATCGATCTCATTCGGGCATTCGAATTCCGCCGGGTCACGATTGGCAATCATCGTGGCACAGGAAACATAGTCTCCCTTGCGGATCGGCGCGCCTTTGAAGTCGACATCCTTCGTTGCCACTCGGATCATCTGAATGGTCGAATAGGCGCGCAGCAATTCTTCCGCAGCGACGGCAATCCGGTCCGGTTCGCTTCGTAGCAATTCCTGATCTTTGGGGTTGCGCGCGAGATGGGCCAAGTCGAAGCATATGGCTGCTGAGACCGTGTCGAGTCCCGCGACGAACACAAGCACGCCGATGCCACGGACTTCTTCGTCACTGAGCAGACGACCCTCGACCTTTGCCTTCACGATGAAGGTCATGAAATCATCGACCGGCTCCTTGCGGCGCTCGGTGGCAAGTTCGTCGATGAAGGCCACGATCGTCCGGGCTGCGGGTGGTCGTTGCTCCTTATCGCCGTGGAGCAGATCTCTAGCCCAGCCGACAAATGTTTCTAGTCCGTTGTCCGAAAGCCCAATAAAGCGAAGGAAGATATTGACCGCGAACGGAACTGCAAAATCCTTCATGATGTCGCAGCTCGTGCCTGATGCGGCGATCCTGTCGATCAGCTTGATCGCTCGTTCCCGGACAGCCGGCTCCAATGCCATTACCCGCTTTGGCGAAAGCAGCGGATTGAGCAGTGAGCGAAAAACACCGTGGAATGGCGGATCGAGCTCAAGCGGGATCATCGGCCAGCTCTCGCCGAGCACAGAGGCGAAGATGCTGCGATGGCTGGAAAACGTTTCGGTGTCCTGCAGCACCCGGCGCTGGTCGCTCGCGCGAGTGATGACCCAGGTACCCCGACCGTCGCGCGTGTTGCTGGTTGAATAAAAGATCGGAGGCCCGGCATGAACGCAAGCAACCGCTGCATGCGGATCCCCGTTAGCGGTCGGCAACATGCCGGGCGACGTAAACAGGCTGAAGTCCCTCACCATTTCGGGCGGGACATGATCTGGAACCGGCCGCGATTTAACCGCGCCAGAATCGAGAGACCGTTCATGAGATGCTGTCGGCATTTGCATGCAATCGTTGGTGCAAGCTCCGTGCCGAATTCGTCTTTCGATAATCCTTGCCGTTTGCTGGGCAACAGGTGGCGCCTGCGCTGACTTGCTGGTCGGGATTGCAACATTCTTGTCCAGCGTCGGACACAGAATGTAGAAAGCTAGACACCGACTTGGAGCAACTCAACTGGTGGGATCGCTAGCTGTGGAGCCTCAACAGGTTGTCCTCGGTTAGAGCGAGGCGACTGATAGGTGTTTTGGACTTTAGGCTCCCGTGGGGACGGTGCCAATTGTATCTGTGCAGCCAGACCGGCAACTCTGCGGCGCGGTG
>NZ_SRSR01000208.1:0-332 GCF_004792275.1 Mesorhizobium sp. M4B.F.Ca.ET.143.01.1.1 | reverse complement strand
CGCCGCAGCCTCCGGGAGCGTTTGCTGGCCGAGCTCATCGAGGGTTTCGGGCTGAGCGAAGCAGCGCCCGTCGTTGCCGTCAACACCGCTATGCACGGCCCGGACGGCACGGTCGGGCGGCTGTTGCCGGCCATGCGCATGAAGCTCGAGCCGGTCGAGGGCATTAGCGGGGCCGGACGGTTGTGGCTCGACGGGCCGAATTTGATGATGGGCTACATGACATCAGATCGGCCCGGCGAATTGCAACCGCTCGACGGCTGGCACGATACCGGCGACATCGTTTCGGTCGACCGCGAAGGCTTCATCACCATTCGCGGCCGGGCCAAGCGCTT
>NZ_SRSR01000207.1:0-332 GCF_004792275.1 Mesorhizobium sp. M4B.F.Ca.ET.143.01.1.1 | reverse complement strand
GCCAGCGCCGATCCTTGGATAGCCGATGCGCTGGCCGGAAAACCGCGCCCTGACCGCCTTCATGACGTTTCGGATTGCCTGGTAGTCGGCCTTCGCACCTTGTCCCTGCCAATGAAACTGGGTGTAGCCGTTGACGACATGAAAACTCCGCCCTCCGCGCTCGATCTCGGCGAGCGTAATGGTTCCCAGTTTGGATCGGTCGCCTTTGGCCGTCGCTAGATCGGCGACGTAAGCCGCGGGAAAACGCTGTTTGATCGACAGAGCAATGCCCTTGCCCATCACACATTGGCAATTGCAACCATGCACGGCGCGTTCGACGCGATCGTGCATGG
>NZ_SRSR01000206.1:0-334 GCF_004792275.1 Mesorhizobium sp. M4B.F.Ca.ET.143.01.1.1 | reverse complement strand
GCAACCGCATGGCGTAAGCCCGGCCGAGTTCGAACGATGGGACAATGCCTATGCCGCCGCGATGCGAGAGGTCTATCGCTCGTTTCCCGACGACCACGATGTGATGGCGCTGACGGTCGAGGCGCTGATGATGCGCACGGTGCGGCGGCTGTGGAACCTCAAGACCGGCGCGCCGGCGCCGAATTCGGACGTGCTCGAAGCGCTGGAGATCTGCGAGCGTTCGATCCGGATGTCGGACGAGACCGGCACGACCCCGCATCCGGCGATCCTTCACCTTCATACCCATCTGCTCGAAATGTCGACGCAGCCGGAGCGCGGCACACGCTCGGCGGAG
>NZ_SRSR01000205.1:0-334 GCF_004792275.1 Mesorhizobium sp. M4B.F.Ca.ET.143.01.1.1 | reverse complement strand
CATGGAGCTGCTGGCCGCCATCTCGGCGCTGAACGCGCTGAAGGAGCCTTGCGCAGTCGAGCTCCACACCGACAGCAAATACGTCATGGATGGCATTTCCAAATGGATCCATGGTTGGAAGAAGAACGGCTGGAGGACCGCCGACAAGAAGCCGGTGAAGAATGGCGATCTGTGGCAGGCGCTCGACGAGGCCACCCGACGCCACAAGGTCACGTGGAACTGGGTCAGGGGGCATGCCGGCCACACGGAGAACGAGCGCGCCGACGAGCTTGCGCGCGAAGGCATGGCGCCGTTCAAGCCGAAGCTTGCGAGGCCTGCGCCGGTTGTGGCCGCC
>NZ_SRSR01000204.1:0-334 GCF_004792275.1 Mesorhizobium sp. M4B.F.Ca.ET.143.01.1.1 | reverse complement strand
GCCAGCCGAAGGTGGCCGACAGCACCGGCAACAGCAGGCCCGGCACATAGACCGAGAATCCGAGCATCAGGATGGTGACGATGCCGGGTACCGACAGCGCTACGACCAGCGCCGCCAGGCCGAGCACGAGCAGCAGGATGCGGCTGGTCCACAGCCTTTCCTTGTCGCTGGCGCCGGGCCGCAACCGCGAGATCACGTCGCGCTGCAAGGTGGTGGCGGTGATCAGCAGCGTGGTGCTCGCCGTCGACATCGCCACCGCCAGGAAGGCGGCGACCAGGACCCCGATGACGCCATGCCCGACCTGATGGTGCAGCTTCTGCCGCACGGCGTCATC
>NZ_SRSR01000203.1:0-334 GCF_004792275.1 Mesorhizobium sp. M4B.F.Ca.ET.143.01.1.1 | reverse complement strand
ATGCGCTTGAGCCGACATTCCGTCAGCGCGGATGGAAGATCTTGCGCCGGCCGCACAAACACCTTGGCGCGACGCGAAACGCCGGCGTCCGCGCCGCGCGCGGCGCGCTCATCCTGTTCGTCGACGACGACAACGCGCTTTTTCCGGAGGCCGTCGACCATTTCGTCCGCGCCATGGCTGCGTCCGGCGCGGATATCTGCACGGCGTTCCAACTGATCTTCTATGAGGATTTCGTTCCCAGCGACCGGACGGACGGGCTGATCCAGTATCTGCCGCTCGGCGGCCCCGATGCGCTCGGGCTCATCCACAATGTCTACGGCGACGCCAATGCGAT
>NZ_SRSR01000202.1:0-335 GCF_004792275.1 Mesorhizobium sp. M4B.F.Ca.ET.143.01.1.1 | reverse complement strand
GCGGGGGTCAGAATATGCTGGCCGTGCCACAGCGCGATGATGCCGGGCTCGAGATGCGCGTAGGCGCCGCCGGCAACCTGGGTCGAGCCTTCGACAAGCGGGCTGGTGAGGCGAATCAGGCGTATGAACCAGGCGAACAGGCTGGCGATGAAATTCTTGACGAAATTCGACTGCGCCAAAGGCTCGCGGATGCGCCGCCACAGCGTGCGCGTTCCGCCGCTTCGGGCGGAACGCCGCCCGGTCGCCCCTTTCACCGCTTCATGCTCCATCGACGTCAACCGCCGACCTTCGATTCTGGATCGAGCAAACGGTGCAGATGCACAACGAAATAACGC
>NZ_SRSR01000201.1:0-335 GCF_004792275.1 Mesorhizobium sp. M4B.F.Ca.ET.143.01.1.1 | reverse complement strand
CCTCGGTTATGGTTTTGCGCGCCAGCGCAACGGCTCGATCAACATGCATGCCGCCTCCTGCATCGCCGCCGTCACAGGCGCCTGGCAGTATGAGGGCGGCGGCGCCTTCCATTCCAATTCCGGCATCTTCAAGCTGAACCAGGATGTGCTGGAAGGCACTGCGATGCGCGACCCGAACATCCGCTATCTCGACCATTCGCGCATCGGCCCAGTGCTGACCGGTGCTGCGGACGCGCTCTATGGCGGCCCGCCGGTGACGGCGATGCTTATCCAGAACACCAATCCGGCCAATGTCGCGCCGGAGCAGCGCCTGGTGAAGCAGGGCTTTCTGCGAG
>NZ_SRSR01000200.1:0-335 GCF_004792275.1 Mesorhizobium sp. M4B.F.Ca.ET.143.01.1.1 | reverse complement strand
CATCATCGTCATGCGCCGCAACCCCTACTATTGGAAGGTCGACGAGAAGGGCAATCAGCTGCCCTATCTCAATGAGCTGCACTACAAGCTCTCGACCTGGGCCGACCGCGATGTCCAGGCGGTGGCGGGATCCGGCGACTTCTCCAACCTCGAACAGCCGGAGAATTTCGTCGCCTCGCTGAAGCGCGCGGCAGACAAAAACGCGCCGGCCCGCCTCGCCTTTGGGCCGCGCCTGATCGGCTACAATCTGCGGATGAATTTTTCCGCCAATGGCTGGGGCAACCCGGACGAACGCGGCCAGGCGATCCGCGAGCTGAACCGCAACGAGGACTTCC
>NZ_SRSR01000199.1:0-336 GCF_004792275.1 Mesorhizobium sp. M4B.F.Ca.ET.143.01.1.1 | reverse complement strand
CTGATCCCAGCCAAGATCGACGCCAATGGCAGTGGACTCTCTGTCGTGCTCGACCGCGAGGCGCGCCAGCCGATCGTGCTGCCGATGCCCGGCGCGCCAGCTGGTCTGTCGGCCTTCAAGGACAAGCAGGTCATCTTCGGCGTTCGCCCCGAAGCGCTGACCGATCCGGAAGGTGCCGAGCGTAACGGATCCGAGATCGCTACCGCCGACTGCCACATCGAAGTGGTTGAGCCGGCGGGCTCGGACACCTTCGCCGTCACCAATCTCGGCGGCAAGGGCGTGGTGGCACGGCTGAGGGCGGATGCCAGGATCCAGCCCGGCACCAGCACGCCTCTG